>CACYMJ010000013.1 GCA_902775485.1 uncultured Lachnospiraceae bacterium | reverse complement strand
ATTAGCAGCAATCTATATTATCCATACTAATTAAGAGGTGTCAGATTGAATACAGAATACTCTTTTTCCCCAAAATATGACAAATTCCTTTTTGGCGCGGCCTATTATGCCGAATATATGCCTTACGACCGGATCGATACAGATTTTACACATGAATTAGCATTATATGATATCTGGAAGGATTATTATATCCTTACATCCCAGAGAAAACGCGGAAATGAAACAACGATAAAGCTTACCGCAGCAGGGGCAAATATGATAGATGCAACAGAGCGCGGCCTGCGGTATGAAGAATGGAAGGTTGAATGGCAAAAGCAGCTGGAAGAATCCAATGCGCGCCGCCAGAGGGAGCATGAAGAGGCGACCAGGAAAGAAGAGAAGCGTAAAGATCTGCTGGAGAAATACGAGGATCTGATCCTCGATCTTAAGGAGCTTAATGAGTCGGATATTTCCAGGACTACCGATGAGAAGATAAACGGAGAGGATACACTGGATCTGCTCCGTTACAGAAAGCTGCGTGAAGCTGACGGCACGTTGAAGGAAAAGGTTATATTCACTGAAGATGTAGAGATGCAGCGCCTTGATGAAGAGGAGAATGAGTGCCGGACAAGGATAGAGGATCTGGAAAAGAGGGCGGAGCGTCTGTATAAGGACGAATACTCTTCATCATTTGCGTTCTATGAACTGGTTTACCTTCCGCTTAAGGCTGTCATGAACGTTCAAAAGATGTGGATATACACCGGCCTGAATCATGCCTATGCCCGTATGGGCTCAACGGTGGCGAATACTCTTGCGGGCAGGATAGATGACTGCATCAAAGAGGACAGAAAACTTGTCGAAGGACTTCACCGGATCCATGGAGAAAAATGGTACGCAATGGGCCTGTCGGAGCATATCGGTTTTAAATACTGGTGCGAGGAACAGTGCCAGTACCCGATAGTCCATACTTTTGAGTGCGCGAACAAGCCAAGGCTTATCGTGAGCATTCCGTCAACGGGAGAATATACCGAAGGCGGATTCTGGACCGGACGCGAGCTTACATTACCGGATGCGCTCGATCCCTCATCAGACGGCGGATACATAGAACTGTCCACAGCTTCATCCGGCAGGGTATCTTATGTCATTGAAAGTGATGACGGATTCATAAAGATCGAAGATCACAAGAGGAGCGTCAAATGCGGAAAGAGCCGGAAAGTATTTATTTCCGTTGACAGAAGCGCGATCGGCGGCGATGATAAAAATCCGTCCGGAACGGTCAGGGTAACATCGGAAAACAATACGATCGTCATAAGGGTTCCGGTCGGTATCAAAAGACTGCCGGACAAAACAGAAAAGAACACGTATACAGGCGTCTTTTTTGACGACGGATCGGGATATATTTCCATAGTCGCCGTAAACTGGTCAAAAAAGACCGATTCAAAGTCCGGTTCTTTTGAGACGGTTGAGGGACTCGCAAGAGAGGGCTCGTCGATAAAGGCATATCCCCAGAACGTTATATTTACACAGGCTGATTCGCCCAAGGTAACATATTCGTTTATGATAGCCCGGGCGGGCCGGTATGATATAAGCTTGTACACATCACCTGCCAATCCGCCGTATCCTGACAACACGCTGTTGTTCTCGTATTCGGTAAATTCGCTTGATACGATAACGGACGACATGATACCGGAAGGATATTCGGTTGCTGCGGGAAATACAGCCTGGTCAGAGGGAGTGCTTGACAATATACGTATCAAAACGATAACCGTACAGCTTTCGGAGGGTATCAATGAACTTACGATAGGAGCGCTGTATCCCGGATTCGTTCTCGAAAAGATAGTTATCACGCGTGAGGGAGAAACGCTTCCGTATTCGTATCTCGGACCGCCGGAGAGCTTTCATTCCTAACGGATGATCACAACCGGAAACCATAATGGATCACAACAAAGGAGTAAAAAATGAACGGATTATCATTTGCAAGGATTTTTTCTGACGGCGTTATACTGCAGCGGAACAAACAGATACATGTGTGGGGATTTGCCGAGCCGAAAGGGACGGTAACGGTAACTCTCGAACAGGGCTCGCAGCAGTGCGTCGCAGATGCAGACGGCAGATTTGACGCATATCTTCCGGCAATGGACAAGGGCGGTCCGTATGTTCTCAAAGCATCGCAGGATGACGGCGGATGCATAAGCTGCAGTGATGTATGGATCGGGGATGTCATTATGGTCTGCGGTCAGTCGAACATGGAGTTTCCGATGGAGCGCGTGCGCGAGACATATCCGGATGAATGGAAAAAGACCGATAATAAGCTTCGAACGTTTAAGGTCATCGAAAATGCCGTTTTCGGAAGGACCATTAAGGATGTTGTGACCGGTGAGTGGAAGAGCCTGTCGCCGGAGTCGATCGATCCGTTTTCGGCAGTAGGGTATTTTACGGCAAAGCATTTAAGACTTGCCGAGGACGTTGCTGTCGGCATAGTCGATATCACCATGGGCGGTGCCCCGATAGAGGCGTTCATGAGCACGCAGATGCTTGAAGGTTTTGACGAGGCTTTAGGCGAGGCCGAAAAGTTTTCCGATGACGCATATAAGGCAGAAATACTTGAGAGTAACGAAAAAAATGCGGCCAAATGGCTTGAGGATCTGGACAGGGGTGATGCAGGGATCAAACTGCACTACGAGTACGGCCGACAGATACTCAAGGAAGGGCGCAGCATCGTATTCCCTGATTTCTTTTCCGATACGGAACTGGACGGGTTCATCGGAAGTCTCTGGATAGCGAAGGAGTTTACCGTACCGTCCGAATACGTCGGAAAAGCCGCTTCACTCTGGTTTGGGACCATAGTTGATTTTGACAGCTGCTACGTCAACGGGGAATTTATCGGCAATACCGAATACACATATCCTCCCAGGCGTTATCCGATCCCGGAAGGACTTATTCATGAAGGAGAGAATACGGTCGTGCTTCGTATAGGCGTTGAAAAGGGATACGGAAGGATCACCCCGGGAAAGATATACGGGATAGTGTTCGGAAGCGGCAGGAGGATATCCGACGGATTTAACGAAAGGCTTGAGGGAGTCGATCATATTGAATATCTTGGCGGCGAGTGGAAGTATCTTGTCGGAAACAGATGCGAGGCATCAAAGGATCAGGTATTCGTCAGCTGGAAGCCAACTGCCCTGCATTACGGAATGCTCGAGCCACTGGCAGGCTTTGCGATGAAAGCGTTCGCATTTTATCAGGGAGAGTCCAACTGTCAGCGCAATTTCGAATACAAGGCTCTTACCGAAAAGTTCATAAGCGGCCTTCGCACTCTCTGGGATGACGATATCCCGTACATCTGTGTACAGCTGCCGGAATTTAACGCGAGAATGGAAGAGATATCCTATGACGGCGGAAAGGCATGGCGCGGCCTGATGGAAGCCCAGGAGAAATGCTGCGGCATACAGGGATTTTACCTGGTTAGATCATACGGTACGGGTGAACTTAACGATCTTCATCCGCAGCGCAAAGAGCCGATAGGAAAGATGATCGCGGATGTGATCGTATCGTCTCTTAACGGGTAAGATAACAATGGAGGCGGTCAGGGAATTCTTTTCAAAAAAGAAAGAAGGATCTTCGGTATGGCCCAAAAACATGGTCGTGCTCTATTTGCTGTGCATAATTGTCCCCCTGATCGTAACCGACCTGATCTTTGTCGGAATGTTCATCAGTTCCGGAAAAAGTGATGTGAGACATTCATATGAGATAAGCGCGGAAAACATTGCATACCAGTTCGGAAAGATAATTGACGGGGCTGCTAATATTTCGATGAATGTTACGAAGAGTGATGAGATCCAGGATTTCCTGGAGACCAACTATGAACGTAACGTTGATTATTATCAGGAATATACCAAATTTGCAAACAACAAGTTCTTAAAAGCACTGTGTTCGATCAACAATTCATCCCTGGAGATATATACGGACAATCCGACGATAATCAACGGCGGAGGCATATACAGCATCAGCAGGATCAGTGACAAGGAGTGGTATAAACAGTTTGAAGAATCCGGAAGTGATTCGTGTGTCGTGTTTTATTATGACAGGGATTCGTCTCCTGTGACAAAACCTCGAAGGAAACTGCTGTATATCAGCCGGATGGAGCACCATCCCCGGGGAAAATACAATAAGATCTGTGTGATCAATATAGACTACTGGACTTTTTCGGGAAACATGCAGTCTGCGCTTGCAGGAACCGAAGGTTATATAAGCGATGACGATCATGCATTTGTGTTTACGGGCGGAAACAACAATATATCCGATGAATTTACCGATCTTAGTGAAATAGACAGACCGGTCGGATACACAAGACAGTTCGTTTATTCGGGAAGCGTTTTTAATATCAACATACTCGAGGAGATGGGGCCGGGCCTTACTACGATCAAAAAGTTCTGGCCGCTGCTTCTGGTGATGCTGATCGTCAATGCTCTTTTCCCGGTATTCTTTGCAAAGCTTACCCAGACGGTTCAGGCGGGCAGGCTCAAGGAACAGGAGATGGATATTGCCAGGCAGCAGGCTGAGCTTCTGGCCCTGCATTCGCAGATCAATCCGCATTTTCTGTTCAATGCACTCGAGAGCATCAGGATGCACAGCATCCTGCGGGGTGAGGATGAGACGGCTGAGATGGTTGAAAAGCTGGCCGTTATCGAACGAAAGAATGCAGACTGGAACGAGGATCACATCACCATAGAGAGCGAGATGGATTTTGTCGATGCTTATCTGCGGCTTCAGCAGTACAGGTTCGGCGACAGGCTGTCATATGAGATCGACGTGGAAGACTCATGCAAGCGAATGCTGATCCCGAGGCTTACGATAGTAACGTTTGTGGAAAATGCGTGTGTTCACGGAATAGAGGGTAAGTCCAGTCCCGGATGGATATTTGTGAGAGTATACAAAACCCCTCAGGATCTTGTGATAGAGATAGAAGATACCGGAGAGGGAATAGGCGATGAGGATGCCGCAAATCTTCGCAAAAAGATGGAGGAGGCATCGATAGATGAACTAAAGGCCGGCGGGCGGATCGGAATCGTAAATGCATGTCTTCGTTTAAAGATCGCCACGGAAGGCAATGTCAGATTCATGATAGAATCCGAGAAAGGTATCGGAACAACCGTAACAGTGACTATACCGAGGGAATATGTAAATGAGAAAAGTATTGCTCGTTGATGATGAACCATTCATACTGCAGGGTCTTAAGGCCGTCATAGACTGGAATTCGGAAGGATTTGAGGTCGTAAGATCATGTGCGAACGGACGAGAGGCATACGAATATCTGAAGGAGACAAAGGTAGACGTGATCCTGGCCGATATCAAGATGCCCGAGATGACCGGCATAGAACTTCTGCGCCGTATACGTGAAGAGGGCATATCGGATGCGTTCTTTATCATTCTTACCGGATTTAAGGATTTTACTTATATCCAGACCGCCATGCGATACGACTGCATGGAATACATGCTCAAACCCGTTGAAAAGACGGAACTGACAGGTGTACTCAGGAAGATAGCAAAAGAATCGGTAAGGCGCGATGAAGAGGAGGAATCGCGTCAGCACATGCAGCAGGCGTTTTTGGCGCGCAACCTTATGGCACTTTTGTTTGGAAAGTTTGACAGTGCCAATACCGATTATGTCAAAAACCATCTCCATCTGTCGGATGAAATAAGGTATATAGACATAGAAATGTCCGAATATGCCGACAGTGTGGAGGAACTTGAAGAAGGTGAGATGAGAGGCCGTCAGCGGGAAGTGTTTGCCGCCGCGAGAGATTATCTGCGTGAAGAAAAGGATCATTGCATATTCGATGTTTCCCATGACGAAAAAAGTTACGATCTCGGTCTTGTATACTGTGACTATTTTGCGGCCAAGAGAAACTTAGGCTTCAACGATTTTCTCGAAGGGCTTCGTGATCATATACAAAAAGAAACAGGCCACGATACGAACATATTTGTCGGAAAGAGCGTATCAAAGATCGATGCGATATCAAAATCATATTCAACCGCGTGCATGCTCAAATCGCTTGAAGCGTTCAGAAGCAGAAAGAACATATACTATTATGACGATGAAGCATCATATGATTCCGGTTCAGTCGTCATACTCAAGGACCTTATAGATGCCCTGATAAGGGCGATATCAGCGGATGATACGGCAAAGATCCGTGCGGGCGTCGATGAATTCTATACCGAGCTTAACAGAAGCGAGGCAGATGAGACCAGGAGACTTAACGTAAATTACTTCCTGTTCCAGCTCATTCATATGGCATCGGAACTTGATGCGGAGCTCGATCAGGAAGAGATCCTGCGCTTTATTGCCGAGCACTCGTCGGAAGAGGGGATACTTCGAGGCAGTAACGTACATATGGCAAATTTCTGCTGCGATTATTCGAGATATCTTCTGCAGCTGAAAAAGAACGTGTCCGGTGGAGTGCTCCTGGAGATAGAGAAGGAGATACGGGATAATTACGCAGAGAACTTAACACTTCGGGATCTCGGAAAAAAATATTTTGTCAACAGTTCATATCTGGGTCAGATGTTCCAGAAAAAATACGGAGTATCGTTCAAGGACTATCTGACGTCCTACAGGATCAGGAGGGCCGAGGAAATGCTTACTTCTACGGACATGAGGATAGCCGAAATAGCCGAAAAAGTGGGCTATCGTGACAGTGATTACTTCTTGAAGAAGTTTATAGAGGCAAACGGGTGTACCCCGTCAAAATACAGAAAAAACCATACATGAAATTTGTCGGGTATTTTTCTGAAGTTTGTCGGGTACAATGACCTCCTTTTTCAAAATATAATGGTCATGTAGTTTTTTTTATTATATTTTCCTAAAGGGAGGTCAATATGAAGAAAAAGGTTTTAGCTCTTTTATTGGCGACAGGAGTTGTAGCTTCAATGCTCGCGGCCTGCGGCGGATCAGGTGATACCGGTGCGGCACCCGCTGCTGATGCAACTGCAACGGCTGACGCTGATGCTGCTGATGACGCTGATGAAGGCGCAGGCTCAGGCGAGGTTACGAACTTCACAATGTTCATCACAATGCCCGGCTCAGAGATCAATGACGATAACGAGATCGCTCAGATGATCGCAGATAAGTGGGGCGTAAAGGTTAAGGAAACATGGCTTACGGGCCAAACGGCTTCGGAAGCAACGGGTACGCTTATTGCAGGCGGCGAATATCCCGATTTTATCGATTCCGATGAAATGAACCTTCTTGTTGATGCTGATGCTCTTGTAGCTCTTGATGACTACATCGATCAGTATCCCGAGTTCAGAGACAAATGGTTCACAAAGGAAGAGTGGGACAAGTTCCGCCAGCCTGACGGACATATCTACTGGATCAATCCTTTCGGTAACACAAAGGGTGAGACAAAGCAGACAACTCATAACGACGAGGCATTCTGGGTTCAGGTCCGCGTTCTTGAGTGGGCAGGATATCCTGAGATCAAGACAATGGATCAGTACTTCGATCTTCTCGAGAAATACATCGCAGAAAATCCTACAATGGAAGACGGCACAGAGAACATCGCTTACACGATCCTCTGCGAAGACTGGAGATACTTCTGTCTTGAGAATGCAGGACAGTTCCTTGCAGGATATCCCAATGACGGTTCCGTTATCGTTAACAAGTCAACCATGACGATCGAGGATTACAATACTTCAGAAGATACGATTCAGTACTTCAAGAAGCTCAACGAAGAGTACAACAAGGGCTTCGTAGATCCCGAGTCATTCACACAGACATACGACGAATACATAGCTAAGCTTTCAACAGGCCGCGTTCTCGGTATGGTTGACCAGTGGTGGGATTTCGCATACACGGTTAACGATTCCTTCAAGCAGTCCGGTCTTGACCTTAAGGGATGCAACTATGTACCTCTCGGCCTTACAACAAAGGAAGGCATGGAGAACAGATGGCACACATATGATGATACTGTAAACCAGGCATCAGGTATCGCTATCACAACAGACTGCCAGGATGTTGACAAGGCATTCAAGTTCCTCGTAGACTGCGCAATGGATCAGGAACTTCATGATCTGAGATGGTGGGGCGTAAAGGGTGTTGACTATGATGTTGACGCTGACGGATTATACTTCCGTACACCCGAACAGAGACAGAACTGGGCTGATACATCTTATCAGGCTAAGCACAGATGCCAGTACTCATACTTCCCTCAGTGGCATGGTACTAGTGATGACGGCAAGAACGCCAATAAGCCCGAAGAGCAGCCTTCAGAGTTCATGAGCGATATGGCTGAGCCTCTTAAGAAGTGCTTCGATGCATACGGACATACAACATATCCTCAGTTCATCGGTTCTGTTCAGGAGACAAACGGTCCTTGGTTCCCGATGTACTCATTCTCAAACAACTTCACAACAGAGACACCCGGTGGTGTAGCCTGGGCGAAGATGGGCGAGTGCAAGCACGA
Source organism: uncultured Lachnospiraceae bacterium (assembly GCA_902775485.1). Lineage (GTDB taxonomy): Bacteria > Bacillota > Clostridia > Lachnospirales > Lachnospiraceae > UBA2868. The sequence continues at coordinate 37,467 of CACYMJ010000013.1, read as the reverse complement.
ATGGCTTCCCAAGGTTGTTATGGCAAAAGACTTTGATAAGGGCTGGGGCGAATACATGGCAGCATATGAAGCATGTAAGCCTGAAGACTTCATCAAAGAGATGCAGGATATCCTTGATACATTCAAATAATCCTAAACTTTCAGGATAAACAATAACAGTATTAATAGGGCAGCAACTATCAACATGTGTTGCTGCCCTTTACAGGAGAAAAAACATGGCCCGAACAAAAACCGAAAACAGACCGAAGATCAAAATGTCCGGAAAAGAACTGCGGAGGCAGAAGTTCCTTCTCGTTGTATCATTTTTCATGGTGGCATACGGGGTAGTATTCTATTACTGGCCTCTGACCGGATGGCTGATGGCTTTTCAGAATTACAAGCCCAAAAAGGGACTGCTGGGCTCGAAATTTGTCGGGCTTGATAAGTTTAAATTCCTCTTTGAGGACGATGTTTTTATCAAGGTAATAAGAAACACGTTCGCGATGGGCTTAATTAACCTTGTCACTACTACGATAATGGCTGTACTTTTTGCCATAATACTTAATGAAGTACGACGCGTATGGATCAAAAAACCCATACAGACCATCTCATACCTTCCGCACTTCCTGTCATGGATAGTTGTTACCGGAATACTTCATACATCACTTTCGTCTTCCGGTATCGTTAATGAGATTCTTTTAAAAACAGGACTTATAAATCAGGCAATAAACTTCTTCGCACATCCGAAATACTTTTGGGCAATAGTCGCATTTGCGCAAAACTGGAAGGAAACCGGATGGAACGCGATAATCTATCTTGCCGCCATCACAGCCATAGACCCGAGTCTTTATGAAGCTGCATCTATTGACGGCGCGGACAGATTACAGAAGATCAGATATATCACACTTCCCGGCATCAAGCCGACATTCCTTATACTTCTGCTGATGAATGTCGGAAATGTTTTAAACGCCGGATTTGAAATCCAGTACCTTCTCGGAAACGGACTTGTACAATCGGTATCCCAGACAATTGATATCTACGTTCTGAAATGGGGTATTTCCCAGAACGATTATTCACTCGGTACGGCCGCCGGACTGTTTAAGAGTGCGGTCTCGATCCTGTTCATTGTAATTGCCAATGAGATAGCAAAGAGATACAGTGAGCAGCGTCTGTTCTGATGATCCGTTTGACGGATTCTCGTTTGGAAAGGGGTAATACCATCATGAATGAAACAGTAAATAAAGAGTACAAAGTCAGAAAACCGATAAGTGATAAAGTTTTTTCGGTGATAGTGGTTGTGTTCCTTGCGGCTTTTGTTATCATAACACTTTATCCTGTTATAAATACGGTCGCCCTATCGTTTAATGACGGTATTGATGCGGTAAGAGGCGGGATCCATCTGTGGCCGAGAAAGTTCTCCATGAAGAACTACAAGACGGTTATGGAGATGCAGAATATATGGACAGGTGCAAAGATAACCGTGGGCAGGACAGTGATCGCAACACTGACCTCACTGTTTGCAAACGCATTACTCGCGTTTGTCGTCAGCCGTAAGAGATTCCTGTTCAAGTCCCAGCTTTCGCTCTTCTGGGTAATAACGATGTATGTTAACGGAGGAATGATACCTGTATTCCTTCTCTATAAAAATCTCGGACTTACGGGAACATTTCACGTATACTGGATCCCCGGAATGATCAGTGCATTTAACATGCTCGTCATGAGAACCTATATGGAGGGTATACCGGAGAGCCTTGAAGAGTCCGCACAGCTTGACGGTGCGGGATATTGGACGATATTCAAGGATATCATCTCACCGCTTTGTAAACCTATGTACGCAACAGTCGCGCTGTTTATCGCCGTATGGCAGTGGAACTCATGGTTCGATGCAATGCTGTATAACCGTATGAAGACTGAATATACGACGCTTCAGTACGAACTGATGAAGCTTCTGTCATCAGTCATGCAGCAGAGCGGAAGTGCTGAAAATGCCAAAAACGGTGCTGCTACGATAACACCGATAACGATACGTGCAGCAACGACGATCGTGACAATGCTCCCGATCGTGTGCCTGTACCCGTTCCTTCAGAGATACTTTATCACCGGTCTTACGATCGGCGGAGTTAAGGAATGACCCCGGCCAGCCTTAACGGAATATATACCGATTTCTTCGCACTTGCCGGATATCCGGCCGAAGAGACCGAAAGAAGACTGTCACAGATCTTTGAGACGCTGTTTTACGGATCGGAAGATGAGCGCATTTATCACGAAACGGGGGATATGGGCTACATCGTTGATACCGGCAACATAGATGCCCGAACCGAGGGCATGTCATACGGTATGATGATGTGTGTCCAGCTCGACCATAAGGAAGAGTTTGACCGTATCTGGAAATGGGCCAGAACCTATATGTATCTAAATGAAGGACCCAACAGAGGGTTTTTCTGCTGGTCCAATTCACTTGACGGCAGCAAGAACGCAAACGGCCCGGCTCCCGACGGAGAAGAGTATTTTGCCATGGCTCTTCTGTTTGCATCCCACCGATGGGGAGACGGAGAAGGGATATTTAACTACAGCCGCGAGGCATGCGAGATCCTTCACGATATGATCCGTCCGGGTACTGACAGAGGCCGCGGCATGTTCGACAGGGATAATCATCTCATTCGTTTTATATGCGAAGCCGATTTTACCGATCCGTCGTATCATCTGCCTCATTTTTACGAACTGTTCTCACAGTGGGCCTATCCGGAAGATCGTACGTTTTACGCTGCTGCAGCTTCTGCAAGCCGCCAGTTCCTTCACATGGCATGCCACCCTGTATCAGGGCTTAGCAGCGAGTACTCATATTATGACGGAAGACCTTATGAGAAGGGCGGTAATATATGGGGAAAGCATGACTGGTATTATTCTGATGCATACAGGACCATTTTGAACATAGCGCTTGACCATGTGTGGTTTGGCAAGGATGAGTGGCAGGTTGAGGAAGGAAAAAGATTTCTTTCGTGGATGTGCCGGCATGTCACGCAGGAAAAATGGGACAGGATACTTGAGTGGGACGGAAGGATCAGAGATGAGGAGGTTCTTCATCCCGTAGCCGTCATCGCTACCAATGCGGCGGCTTATGCTCTTGTTGCGCAGCCGGGTTCTCCGGTACCGGAAGATGCCGTCACGTGTCTTAGAAAGTTTTGGGAAACACCTCTCAGAACCGGAAACAGAAGGTATTACGACAACTGCCTGTACATGTTTGCATTTTTACTGCTTAGCGGACGATACAGAATATGGTAAAATATAGAACACAGAGTCTGACTCTGTGTTCTTGATTATTATATTTAAGGCGGTGTAAAATGAATCCCGGAAATATGATGAAACTGATAGCAGCCCTCGGAACGTTTCGGAACAATCATCCGAAGTTCGTCAGTTTTGCGGAACATTTTTTAAGAACGGGGATCCCGGAGGATACGGTGATCGAAGTAACGATAACACGTCCCGGAGAGGAGAGCGTCACATCAAATCTCAAGGTGAGCGTATCCGATCTGGAACTTTTTGCGTCTATGAAAGAAATGAGATAACGGGCGGGAGACAGAAAAATGGTTTTTTCTACAATGCTTTTTTTGTGGGTTTTCCTTCCGCTTGTCATTATCGGTAACGCTCTTATAGGGCACCTGCCTGTTGCGGACGAGGCGAGGATCAGGACCAAAAACATATTCCTGCTTATCGCAAGCCTTATCTTTTATGCATGGGGCGGTCCGCGATATCTGTTGTTGATGTTATCGGTGATACTTATCAATTATTTCGCAGCACGTCTTATTGTTACGTATGCCTCATATGCCCGGATCATACTTGCGGCATCTCTTGCGGCTGATATTCTTATCCTCGTATATTTCAAATATTTTAATCTTATTGTTCATACGATGGAAAAAATTTCGGGACACGAGCTGGCCGGGTTTCATGATATTGTTCTTCCGATAGGCATTTCGTTTTATGTTTTCCAGTCGATGTCTTACACAATAGACGTATACAGAAAAGAGGCCGGATGCAGAAAAAATATTCTGGATTTCGCCCTCTATGTATCGCTGTTTCCACAGCTTATTGCCGGGCCGATAGTTCAGTACCGTGATATAGAAGATCAGCTCCTTACAAGGAGCGAGACACGATCGCGCTTTTCCGACGGTATAAACAGGTTTGTATACGGACTGGCGAAAAAAGTGCTTCTTGCCAACGTATTCGGCGAAACGGTCGATGCTATATGGGACATGGGAGCAGACAATATAGGAGCCGTACTCTCGATCGGCGCGGCTGTTTTGTACAGTCTCCAGATCTATTATGATTTTTCCGGATATTCGGATATGGCAATAGGCCTCGGAAAGATGCTCGGTTTTGAACTTAAGGAAAACTTCGATCATCCGTATATGGCATCTTCTGTTGGCGCTTTCTGGCGAAGATGGCATATATCACTGTCATCGTGGTTTAAGAATTATGTTTATATCCCTCTCGGAGGCAACAGAAAGGGCCTTGCCCGAACATGTGTGAATATATTTATCGTGTTCCTTTTGACCGGTATATGGCACGGAGCGAATTATACGTTCTTTTTCTGGGGAATGTATTACGCGGTATTTCTTATAGCGGAGAGGATAGCCGCTGCCGCCGCGGCCGGACGCAAAGGAATAAAAGGCGCAGCTTTGATCGCGATAAGGGCTGTCGGACATATGTATACCCTTTTGGTGGTGATTGTCGGATGGGTCTTTTTCCGCGCCGACAGTTTAAATGATGCTTTTGCGTTTTTAAAGGCATTCTGCAGGCCGGAGAGTTCGTATGATACCGTACTAGAGTTCATGACGCTGAAAATGTGTGTGGCATTTTTGGCCGGGATAATGCTGTGCGGACCCTTGCAGATGATGCTGACTCGATTCGCCGGCAGGAACCGGGATAAGTCATGGTATATGCTCGGATGTACGGCTGTTGTGGCACTGCTTACCGTTTTGTCGATCCTGTCACTTGTCGGAGATACTTATAATCCGTTTATTTATTATCAGTTTTGAACATGAAAAGATCATTTTTTGAAAAACTGAATATTGGCGTGTTTATCGCTCTTTTCATTCTGCCGGGCATTGTGGGCTTTATAGCTTTTGCGAGCAAAAATGCGGAGACTGTCAGTAATCTGTTTGCTTCCCTGTCTGAAAACAGGGCACTTTCTCCGCGTCCTGCTTCGGCGGCGGATACAAGGGCATGGGAGGATTACTATAACGACCGGCTGCCGTTTAGGAATGTGCTTGTCAGAGCAGATAACAATCTTGAGAGCGGTCTTGAGAAACAGTACAGAAAAAGGGTTATGCCATCGCTTGTAAGAATGCTCGGATTAAAGAGCGCCGCCACGGAAAAGGAATCGGTCGCGGCAAGTCTTAAAACCGAGCGTGAAGACAAGCCTGTAACCGAAAGCACCATGCAAGCAGACGAGAGCGCACCTGTAACATGTGAACACCAATGGGAGGTCGAGCAGGAACGCAAGGCTTCATACACGGATTACGGAAGAACACTATACGTATGCAGCATATGCGGCGAGAGAAAATGGGATGATTTTGAGGATAAGATCCCGGATGATGAGTATTATCCGATAAGTTATGCGGCCAATTCGGTCCTGTTCGGAAAATACGACTGGCTGTTTTATACAAATGATCATGCCCTTGAGTATTTCCAGAAAAAGATGATCATGGATGATAAGCAGAAAGCGGATGTTCTTGCCGAAATGAACCGCCTGAAGGCGGCGTGCGATGACAGAGGCATACGGCTTGTCATAATGTTCGCCCCGAACAGAGAACAGGTATATCCGGAATATATGCCGACTCTTGATGTTCCGCCGGGGGATAACAGGGAACAGGATCTTGTCAGATACGTACGGGACAATTCGGACATAAGCATATTATATCCGCTTGAAGAACTCAAAAGAGGAAACGTTTTTTACGACACGTGTTACAGATATGATTCGCATTGGAATCACTGGGGCGCTTTTGTCGCCACCGAGGCCCTTTATGAGGCCATCGGTGCCAAAACGGTAAAGCCGGAGAGCGTTCCTGTAAACGAGGAGTATACGATGATGGCGGGACTGATCGCATCGGGTGCGCTAAATCCCGCAGACTATGAGCCGGCCAGGGATTACTTTGCCGATTACAGGCCTGATGCAGGTGCTGTGGTCATTGAGGGAGAGCAGGATATCGCAAAGGGATATACGTTATATTATGAAGCTGATGCGACCGCACCGGAGGATGAACGGAAGATAGCCGTGATCGGTGATTCGTTCCGCGTATCGATGATGCGTTACATTGAAAAGGATTTTTCCAAGACCGTTTCGATACAAAAAGAGGCAGTACTGGCGGGAGACGATACCGATGATCCCGAAACGTGGCAGAAGATAATGGATGCGGTAGCAAATACTGATATTCTTGTCATTGAGAGCGTGGAACGATATGACAATGAGTGTTTTGATATCATTTCAAAACTGGCGGGATATTTGGGCCGGTAGCTTATCCCCACAGAATGCGTTGTTTGAAATGCATGCCTTATTATGCTATTATAGTGCGGTATGTTGAAAGATAACGGAGAAATCCGCGATTTTGCGGTGCGCATGTATGTCTCTGACATATCATATGATGATGCGTTCTTTGACGGATGGTTTGACAGAATGCCGCCGGCAAGGAAGGAGAGGACACTAAGGTATAAGAGAATTCCCGACCGGAACCGCAGCATCTGCGCCTGGGCATTGTTGATGTATGCGCTGGCTGACGTGTCGGGCCGTGCGATCCGGGATGAAGAGATAGGTATATCCCGTATGCCTTCCGGAAAACCGTATTTTACGGACATTCCGATATGTTTTAACATATCCCATTCAAAAGACAGGGTGGCGGTCGCGCTTTCCGGCGAGGATGTCGGATGCGACGTGGAGTGCAAAAGCGATGCGGCGCTTAAGATCGCCAAACGGTTTTTCGCGGAAGATGAACTGGCATTTCTTGCCGGTATCGGCAATGAGAGTAAAAGAGCGTTGGAGTTTACAAAGCTGTGGACGCTCAAAGAATCCGTTGTAAAGTGCAGCGGTGACGGGATCAGGCGTCCGTTTGACAGCTTTTCGCTCGTTGACGAAAATGGCTGCAAAAACCGAAGCATAAAACTTCCCGGGCAGGACGGGACGTTTTACGTAAAAGAGTTTGAAAGCGAGGATATATACTGCTACAGTGTGTGTTCATTGCATGATGATATGGAGGATACCGTAAGGCGTGTGCGTATACCTTCACGGTTTTATCAAGAGGAGTAAGCATGAAAAAACAGGAATCGGAGTATTTTGAAAATCGTCCCGTATCGATGAACGAGGCCAATAACCTCCTTCAGATCGAGGAGCATATGTACATTCTTGATGACATTGAAAAACCCAATGTCTTCAGAAATATGTTTCCGTATGAAGAGATTCCGAAGATCCCGTTCAATGACAGGACCGTTCCTCATAATATGCCCAAAGAGATCTGGATAACCGATACGACGTTCCGTGACGGACAACAGTCAAGAGCACCGTATTCTACGGATCAGATAGTCCACATATATGATTACCTGCACAGACTCGGAGGCCCTAACGGCATGATAAGGGCGAGCGAATTCTTCCTGTATTCGAAGAAGGACAGGGATGCGGTATACAAGTGTATGGAAAGAGGGTACAAGTTCCCTGAGGTCACGAGCTGGATAAGAGCGAGCAAGGAAGACTTCAAACTTGTCAAGGAACTCGGAATGCCCGAGACCGGAATACTTGTCAGCTGCAGTGACTATCATATTTTCCTGAAACTTAAGATGACAAGAAGACAGGCCATGGAGCATTACCTCAGCGTTGTAAGGGACTGTCTGGAGGAAGGAATATCCGTCAGATGCCATCTTGAGGATATAACGAGAGCCGATATTTACGGATATGTTGTACCGTTCTGTCTGGAACTGATGAAACTGATGGAAGAGTATAACATTCCGATCAAGGTCAGGGCCTGCGATACGATGGGTTACGGTGTCAACTATCCCGGTGCCGTTATCCCCAGAAGCGTTCAGGGTATCATTTATGCGATACATACTCATGCAGGCGTTCCGTGTGAACTTATCGAGTGGCACGGACATAACGATTTTTACAAGGCCGTGTCCAATTCGACAACGGCATGGCTGTACGGATGCTGCGGAGTCAACACTTCTTTGTTCGGTATCGGAGAAAGAACCGGAAACACGCCGCTTGAAGCCATGGTATTCGAGTACGCACAGCTTCGCGGTACGCTTAACGGAATGGATACAACGGTGATAACGGAGCTTGCCGAGTACTACGAGAAGGAGATCGGATACCAGATCCCTCCGAGGACTCCGTTCGTCGGAAAGAACTTTAACGTGACAAGAGCTGGTATTCATGCAGACGGACTTCTGAAAAATGAAGAGATATACAACATATTCGATACCGAAAAGTTCCTGAACCGTCCGGTATTGTGTGCTGTATCAAATACGTCCGGTCTTGCCGGCATAGCGCATTGGATCAACACATATTACAAACTTCGCGGAAGCAGACAGTATTCGAAGAATGATGAGCTTATCGTCGAACTTAAAAAGTGGGTCGACGAGCAGTATGATGAAGGAAGAGTCACGGTACTTACCGATGACGAGCTTGTGGAGCAGATAAATCTCGCATGCGACAGGCTCGGACTTACAAAACCGGGTGATAAATGACCGGCATATATACCATGAGTATCAGAAAGTGCCGCAGCAGCCGGCACTTTCTTGGTTTGTCGGCCCACTCGGATAATATCCGATAAAACAGTTGACAGATCATTCATATGATGTATAATACAATTAAACATATGAATAAACATTCATATGTAACCGATAAAGTTTTTAGCAAAGGAGAATCAAAATGAAGAAAACATACGGTATCGAAGTTGACTGTGCAAACTGTGCGAACAAGATGGAAGAGGCTGCCAGGAAGACGACGGGGGTTAAGGATTGCAGCGTGAACTTCATGGCACTTAAGATGAACGTTGAATTTGAAGACGGAGCCGATGAAAAGGCCGTCATGAAGGAAGTACTTAAGAATTGCAAAAAGGTCGAAGACGACTGCGAGATATTTATTTAATACATCAGGGGAATATCATGACAAAGAAACAGAAAAATACTCTCATAAGGATATTGATTACGGCCGTACTTCTGGTCATTCTTGCCATTGTTGAGGAAACCGGAGCATCCGGTAAGATAGCAGGCGAAGAAGGATTTGGAACATATATACTGCTCGGCCTGTATCTTATCCCGTATATACTGATAGGACATGACATCATCAGAAAAGCGTTTAAAGGAATAATACACGGCCAGGTCCTTGATGAAAATTTTCTGATGGCTGTTGCAACGGTAGGATCGATGGTACTCGGAGAGTATCGTGAAGGCGTCATGGTCATGCTTTTGTACCAGATAGGTGAACTGTTCCAAAGCTATGCCGTCGGAAAGAGCAGAAGGAACATAGCGTCACTTATGGACATAAGACCTGACAGGGCGAACCTTGTCATCACAGAGGATGGCGTGGAAAAAACGGTGACCGTCAGTCCCGAAGAGGTTGAAAAGGACAGCATTCTTGTGGTCAAGCCCGGTGAAAAGATCCCGATCGACGGTATGGTTATCGAGGGAGATTCAACGATAGACACGAGCTCTCTTACAGGCGAATCGGTTCCGAGAACGATCCATGCCGGTGATGAGGTGATAAGCGGAACGATCAACCAGAACGGGCTGATCAGGATAAGGACAACAAAACCGTTCGGCGAATCAACCGTGACAAAGATACTCGAACTTGTGGAAAATGCCGGCAGCCAGAAGTCGAGGTCGGAGAACTTCATAACAAGATTTGCAAGAGTATATACTCCGGCGGTCTGCATCCTTGCGCTTGTGATAGCGATAGTACCTCCGGTCTGTAATATGATAAGAGGAGCTGCGCCTTCATTCGGTGATTATGTTTACAGGGCACTGACGTTTCTTGTCATAAGCTGCCCGTGTGCGATGGTTATCAGCATACCCCTCGGATTCTTTGCGGGGATAGGCGGCGCATCAAAAGCGGGAATACTCGTAAAAGGGTCCAATTATATAGAGACGCTTTCCAAACTCGACACAGTGATTTTTGACAAGACCGGTACACTTACAAAGGGTGTGTTTGAGGTCGTTTCGATCCACCGGCAGAAAATGAGCGACCAGCAGCTGCTCAAATACGCGGCTTATGCGGAAAGCTACAGCACACATCCGATCAGCCGCTCGATAGTCGGCGCATATGCACTTGATATAGACAGATCGCTCGTTACGGATGTGGAAGAGATATCCGGAAGAGGAGTCGGAGCGGTCGTTTCCGGAAGCAGGATTTATGCCGGAAACGAGAAACTTATGAACGATATCGGACTTGAGTGTCCGAAATGCCATGACGGCGGGACTATCGTGCATATCGCCATCGATGGTGAATACGCCGGACATATACATATTTCCGATGTTATAAAGGAAAGTTCCGCGGGTGCGATAAGAAGCCTGCACGATATGGGAGTTAAGCGCACGATAATGCTGACAGGCGATGCCGAGGAGGTCGCAAAGAGCGTATCTTATGATATCGGCATGACGGATTACCGGGCCGAGCTTCTCCCGCAGGACAAGGTCAGCGCGGCTGAAGAGATAATAAAAGGCGAAAACGGAAAAGGAAAGGTTGCGTTTGTCGGTGACGGAATAAATGATGCACCGGTGCTCACAAGAGCCGATGTCGGAATAGCCATGGGTGCTCTGGGAAGCGATGCGGCCATTGAGGCGGCTGACGTTGTCATCATGGATGACGATCCTCTGGGAGTGGCAAAGGCGATGAGGATAGGAAAGAAGTGCATGCGCATCACTTACGAGAACATATACTTTGCCATAGGAATAAAGGTTGCGGTCCTTATCCTATCGGCATTCGGACTTACCAACATGTGGCTTGCGATATTCGCCGATGTGGGTGTCATGATACTCGCGGTGCTCAATGCGATAAGGACGCTGCATGTGGATTGAAACCTGATTTGATTTTATGAGGTTGAGAATATATAATCGTGAGCATGAGCAACACGGATATTTGGGGTGATCTGGCGGATCTTTTCAAGATCTTCGGAGACAGCTCCAGGATAAGAATATTATACAGACTGCTTGAGAGGGAATACAGTGTGAACGTGCTCGCGGATGAACTTGATATGACACAGTCCGCCGTATCGCACCAGCTTAAGATACTTAAGATGAACAAACTCGTCAGAAGCAGACGTGAGGGAAAGCAGATATTCTATTCTCTTGCGGATGATCATGTCAGCACGATCCTGTCCATGGGTAGAGAACACATAGAGGAAATGTAGGATGATCAGGGTCTTTTTGTGCGAGGATGAATTTGTCGTCCGGGAAGGTATAAAAAACAACATAAACTGGACCGATAACGGTTATGAATTTGTAGGGGAAGCTTCCGACGGGGAGCTTGCCCTTCCTTTGATAAGAAAGCTCGAACCCGATATCGTGATAACCGACATAAAGATGCCCTTTATGGACGGGCTTGAACTTTCGCGGATGATCAGAAAGGAATTTCCGTTCATAGAGATAGTCATACTTTCGGGTTATGAAGAGTTCGATTATGCCAAGCAGGCCATCTCGATAGGTGTTGCACAGTACCTGACCAAGCCCATATCCGGCGACGATCTCCTGCGTGAACTCGATTTTCTTCGTGAGAAGATCGTAAAGAGCAAGGAAGAGCGTGCCCTTAAGGAGCAGTTTAAAAAAGAGATGGAGGAGAATGAGAGCAGGGAGAGAAGCGAACTGTTCCGCTGCCTCGTTTCGGGCACTTACAGTGTCACCGAACTTCTTCAGAAGGCGGAAAAGCTGAGCATCGACCTGTCGGCGCTGTGGTACAACATCGTTTTGCTGTTCACCAAATCGGATCATCATGAGATAGAAGAATATTCCGGGAGCTCGGTTACGATAGATGAACGTATAAATGAGATAGTAAAGGATAACGGCTGCATCATCTTCGACAGGGATCTTGAAGGAAGAGCTGTTCTTGTCATGGGAGATTCCGAAGAGGAACTTGCCACAAGGCAGGAGATGCTGATCGCGCGAATAGAAGAGGTTTTTGCCGATTATGCCCATGTGAGATATTGCGGCGGGATCGGACGTGCGGTAAACAGACTGTCCAAACTGAATGAATCGTATGAGGAAGCGGGATGTGCGCTTGCCAACAGATTTTTCGTTTCGGAAAGCGGATTCTTCAAGGCCGGGAAAATGTCGAGGCAGGAGGGAGTATCCGACGTCAAGCTGGACATGACCAGCATAGATGCGAAGAGGATCGACAAGAGTAATGTCCAGAAGTTCCTCAAGTTCGGAAATCATGACGAGATACCGTTCTATGTAAGCGAGTTTGTTAACAGTGTCGGTGAGGATGCCTTCAATTCATACATATTCAGGCAATACATCGCCATGGACGTTTATTTTGCCGTGTCATCCTTCCTGGAGGAACTGGCCGGAAAGAAGAAGGATGATATCATAAAGGAAGTCACCAAGGAATCGCTTGAAAGCGCTGACAGTGTTGCCGCGTATATCTCATCCGTTATAAGCGATGCGGTCAGATTCCGGGATTCCGTTGCCACGAACCGTTACAAGGATATTGTTGACGAAGCGGTCAAGTATATTGAAGAGAACTTTGATGACGAAAATCTGTCACTGAATCAGCTCGCAAGTCATGTTAACGTCTCACCCAATCATCTGAGTACGATCTTCTCGCAGCAGACGGGACAGACGTTCATCAAATATCTGACGGAATTCAGGATGGACAAGGCACGGGAAATGCTCAAGTGCACGAGCATGCGATCGAGCGAGATCAGTGAGGCGGTCGGCTACAAGGATCCCCATTATTTTTCATATATGTTCAAAAAAACGGTCGGAATGACTCCCACAAATTACAGGGGCGGCGCCGGAGGCGATGAGGACGAAGGATGAAGAAGATACGGGAGTATTTTGACAATACATCTCTGTCGACGAAGATACGTATATCGTATCTTCTTCTTGTAATTCCTCTCGTTCTTCTTCTTATAGTATATTTCTACATGATGCAGCGATCCTCGCAAAAATACAGTGAGATGATCGGATCGGCAGTTCTTGCCGGAGATTTTTCCCTCGATTTTAAAAAAGATTTCGATTACGAGACGTACCTTGTAATTGTCGGAAACAAGACGATGGAGGAGTCCTCGCTCGATGAAATGATAGAAGATGCCGACAAGATCGTCGACGGTCTTATGGAAATAACGGAGGAAGGCGAGAACCTCGGTCGTCTAAGAAGCGTCAGGAAGTATCTGGAAAATCTGCGCAAATACGAGAAGAGGATAGAAAAAAATCTCGAGGCAGAGGCTGAATACGACGCTAATATGGAGATATGGGAAAACGATGTTCAGATAGTAACAAGTCTGATAAAGGAAGAAATATTCAAGTATGTATTCTATGAGATAAGAGACATGCAGAACGAAAAGGCCGAGATGGACCGGTTTTACCGGCAGGCCATGACGGGAAGCCTGGCGGCATTTGCGATACTGACAATCATGGTGGTATTTTTTTCAATCTATCTGCCCAAGAGCTTTACGAAGCCGATCACTGACCTTGTTGATGTTACCGACCGCGTGGCAAAGGGCGATCTGGGCGCCAGAAGCGTGAATACTTCAAACGATGAGGTAGGTCTTTTGTCCGAATCCATGAATCAGATGATCGAAAAGATCAATGAACTCCTCTCGCAGATAACCAAGGAGCAGATAAGGATAAGGGAGGCTGAGCTTGAACTTCTGCAGTCACAGATAAATCCTCATTTTCTGTACAACACGCTTGATACCATCATATGGCTGGCGGAAGGGGGAGATCAGAAGAGGGTTGTTGAGATGGTAAAGAGCATCTCCGCATTTTTCAGAACATCCCTGTCAAGAGGCCGTGACATCATAACCATACGCGAGGAACTCGTTCATGCGAAGAGCTATCTGGAGATCCAGCAGTTCCGGTACCAGGATATACTTGAATATGAGATCGATGTTCCCGATGAGTTCGGGGAATGCACAATACCGAAGATAACCATTCAGCCGCTCGTTGAGAACGCGCTTTATCACGGGATCAAGAACAAGAGGGGCGGAGGTAAGATCATCATACGGGGACAGCGAAGCCAGGATGATGTTGTCATAAGCGTGACCGACAACGGTATCGGAATGACACCCGAAAGACTAAATGAGGTCCGCGCCGGACTTGAGGGCGGTGCGCACTTTGATAATGCCATATACGGACTGTACAATGTCAACGAGAGAATAAGGCTCAAATTCGGCGATAAATACGGGATCACACTAGATAGTGTATATAACGAGGGAAGCACATGCAATATATTGTTGCCGGCGCAGATGTAAAAAAATCAACTTCCCGGATAAAAAAATCAACCCGGAGATGACCGGTCAGTAAAATAATCAACCATGGACGTATTTATGTTCATGGTTTTTTTTCTTCCCGGTTATTATTATTGTATCGTCGGACAAAGGATAGGCCTTTGATCCAGAAAATTTTATTCCAGGGAGGATAAAAAATGAAAAAGAAAGTTTTAGCAGCTATTATGGCAGCAGCAATGGTTGCACTTACAGCTTGCGGCGGAGCAGCAGCTACAGCACCCGCTGAGCCTGCAGCACCTGCAGCAGAGCCCGCAGCAACAGAAGAGGCAGCTCCTGCAGAAGAGGAAGCTCCCGCAGAAGAGGAAGCAGCTCCTGCAGCATCAGGCGAACTCATCAAAGTTGGTATCATCAACAATGACCCTAACGAGTCCGGTTACAGAACAGCTAACGACAAGGACCTCAAGGCAGCTTTCTCGGAAGAGAACGGATTTGATGCTTCATTCGCTTACAGCTTAAAGAACGACGAGCAGATCACAGCAGCTCAGAAGTTCATCCAGGACGGTGTTGACTACCTCCTTCTCTCAGCAGCTGATACAGCAGGTTGGGATTCAGTTCTTAAGGATGCACAGGATGCTGGTATCCATGTAATCCTTTTCGACAGAACTATCGATGCTGATCCTTCACTTTACAGCGCTTCAATCGTTTCCGATATGGACAAGGAAGGTGAGACAGCAGTTGCATGGCTTGAAGGCCAGAACCTTGACGAGTACAACGTAATCCACATCCAGGGTGTTATGGGTTCAGCAGCTCAGAAGGGTCGTTCAGGCGCTCTTGACAGCAAGGTTGCTTCAGACGGCGACAAGTGGAAGATCGTTACACAGCAGACAGCTGAGTGGAACGCAGAAAAGGCACAGCAGATCGTTCAGTCAGTTATCGACTCAGGCGAGAAGTTCAACGTAATCTATGCTGAGAACGACGATATGGCTAAGGGTGCTGTTGCAGCTCTTGATGCAGCAAACATCTCACACGGTGTTGGCAAAGACGTCATCGTAATGGGCTTCGACTGCAACAAGTGGGCACTTCAGGAACTCCTTGACCAGAACTGGAACTATGACGGACAGTGCAATCCTTTCCAGTCAGAGTACATTCTTAAGGTTATCGACGAGCTTCAGGCAGGTAACGAGCCCGCTGAAAAGACTATCGTCATGAACGAGAAGGGATTCGACGCTACAACGATCACAGCTGACGATGTAGAGAACTACGGAATCTAATTAAGATAAGTTTAACGGATGTGAGCACCGACCGCATATATGCGAGGAGGTGCTCGTATTCGGGAAACAGGAAGGTATGAGGAAAATCTGCGAAGCAGACAATTTTCCGAATAGCTTCAGGATTGCGAGAGTTTCGAAGAAACGGAGCAATCTGTTATCTGGAAACAGATCAATGAAAAAGGGCGCGACAGCGTACATAATAATTACGCAGCTCGCGCCTTTTTTTTGAACTAACGGATTTGGAGGTGAATCCACTCATTATGGGAAATGAAGTACTTAAAATGCGTGGTATAGATAAGGTATTCCCGGGAGTACGCGCTTTGCAGAATGTGGATTTTACACTTTGCAAAGGCGAGATTCACGCACTTATGGGGGAGAACGGAGCCGGAAAATCAACACTTATCAAGGTGCTGACCGGGGTCTATCCCAAAGACGGCGGGGATATTTTCCTTGGTGAAAATCTGGAACCTGTAACGATCAAATCGCCGCAGGATGCTCAGAACCAGGGTATCAGTACTGTTTATCAGGAAATAACTTTATGTCCTAATCTTTCGGTGGCTGAGAACATGTTTATCGGAAGACAGAAGGGCAGTATTCAGAACTGGAAGAAGATGAATGAGGCTGCAGGGGCGATCCTTAACGAACTTACGATCCCCGCAAAGCCGACACAGCAGCTTGCAAGCTGTTCTATCGCGGTTCAGCAGATGGTTGCCATAGCGCGTGCCGTTGATATGGACTGTAAGGTACTCATACTTGATGAGCCCACTTCCTCTCTTGACGAGCAGGAGGTTGAGAAGCTGTTCAAGCTCATGAGAGACCTCAAGGCAAAGGGTGTAGGAATAATATTTGTTACACACTTCCTTGATCAGGTTTACGAAGTCTGCGACAAGATCACGGTACTTCGTGACGGACAGCTGGTAGGTGAGTACGAGATCAAAGATCTTCCGAGAGTTCAGCTCGTCTCCAAGATGCTCGGTAAGGAACTTGATGATATGTCCGACATCAAGAGCGAGAATGCAACATATGAGAAGAAAGAAGGCGAGACGCCTGTATTTACCGCAAAGAATCTGTCGAGTACGGAAGCGGTGCATCCTTTCGATTTCCATATTAACAAGGGTGAGGTTAACGGTTTTACCGGACTTTTAGGTTCGGGACGAAGCGAGTGCGTACGTGCGATATTCGGAGCTGACAGAAACCTTTCCGGAGAGAAGACAAAGGATGGAAAACAGGTCAAGATCTCGAAACCGATAGATGCAATGAAGAAAGGTATCGCTTATCTTCCCGAAGACCGTAAGGTTGACGGTATAGTCGGCGACCTTTCGGTCAGAGACAATATTGTACTCGCATATCAGGTATTAAAGGGTGCTCTTCATCCGTTCAGTAAGGCTGAAGCATACAAGTTTGCCGATGAGTACATAAAGCTTCTCGATATCAAGACAGCATCGGCTGATACACCGATCAAGTCACTTTCGGGAGGTAACCAGCAGAAGGTCATTCTTGCCAGATGGCTTCTGACACATCCCGATTATCTGATACTTGATGAACCTACAAGAGGTATCGATGTCGGAACAAAGGTTGATATCCAGAAACTTGTGTTAAAGCTTGCAAGTGAAGGAATGGCCGTGACATTTATATCATCCGAGACGGATGAGATGCTCAGGACATGTTCGAGACTTATCGTCATGAGAGACAGACACGTTGTCGGAGAACTGACCGGAGACGATCTTAACCAGAACAAGATAATGAGTACGATTGCCGGAGGTGAAAAAAATGAATAATAACAGCAAATCAGGCTCCGGGGTCTTATCAAGGTTACTGCGCAGCCAGATCGTTATACCGCTTGCAGCATTGCTGCTTCTGATCATTTTCAATCTTATATTTGATCCTTCATTCTTCGTGATCACGCCGAAGACAAATTCCGCGGGGAACCCGGTTCTGTCGGGATATCTTATAACGATACTCGATTACGGCTCGGAGCTTGCGATACTTGCGATAGGAATGACGCTCGTAACGGCGGCATCAGGCGGACAGGATATTTCCGTCGGAGCGACGATAGCCATATGCGGATCGGCTCTTTTGAGAGTACTGTGCGGAGCCAATTCGCGTCCGGATCAGCTCCAGGCTCCGATCATTGTCGGATTCCTCGTAGCATGTATAGTAGGAATGATCTGCGGAGCGTTTAACGGTGTGCTTGTGGCATATTTCAAGATACAGCCGATGGTTGCCACACTGATACTGTTCACTGCCGGACGTTCGATCGCGGCATGGATAAACAACAACGAACTTCCTATAGTTCCGGATCCCAAATACGCGTATTTCGGAGGATTTATTCCCGGGATCCCCGTTCCGGCTCCGGTATTTATAGCGGCTATATGCATAATCGTGATATTCCTTGTGCTCAAGTTCACAACACTGGGACTTTATACGCAGGCAGTCGGTATCAATCCGAGTTCTTCCAGACTTAACGGATTAAATCCCGAGCTTGTAAAGTTCATCTCGTTTGTGATCCTCGGCCTCTGTGTGGCTGTTGCGGCACTTATCAAGACATCCAGGCTTTCAACCATAAACTACTCGGTAATCGCCAAGGATATAGAAATGGATGCGATCCTTGCCGTAGCACTTGGAGGCAACCCTCTCGGCGGCGGTAAGTTCAATATGTGGGCATCGATCATAGGTGCTTACGTTATCCAGTTCCTTACGACCACGCTTTATAAGTTTAAGGTCAGCTCGGATGCACTGTCGGCATACAAGGCCGTAGTCGTCATCGTGCTCGTTGTTTTCTCGGCTCCTACGGTGAGAGAGTGGATCGGTTCCAAGTTCAAAAAGCTCACCGGTAAAAAGGGGGTGGCATAAATGAAGACTAAGAGAAGTATCTCTGATACGACCATCCTTCTTACGATCACCATCGTTGTATTCTTTGCGATGTATATCGGTGCGATGCTGTTTCAGGGGAAGGGCTTTTTAAAGCTCCAGACATTCTTTAACATCCTGAATGCAAATGCAGCTCTGATCCTTATGGCATGCGGTCTTACGCTTGTAATGATCATCGGCAGCATAGATATCTCGGTCGGCGGTGTTGCCGCACTTGTTTCGATGTGCTGTGCGGTCTATCTTGACAGAAATGTGCTCAATCCCGAGCAGAACCTGACACCGGGCAGCGTGTTCGTTTCAATGCTCATAGCACTCGGCATAGGTCTTGCATACGGCCTTATACAGGGGTATCTTATAGCCTACCTTGACATTCAGCCGTTTATCGTATCACTTGCAGGTATGTTCTTTGCCAGGGGTATGACAACCATAGTTCACACCAACCCGTTCAATGTTGAGAACAAGGCTTTCAATGAGCTGAAAGAGCCCATCAGGATCGCATTTCTGGGAACCGTTAACAAAAAGGGCAATCTTGTTCCGGCAAAGATAGAAGTAGGAGTTTTTGTTGCTCTGCTTGCAGTGCTGGTACTGTTCTTTGTACTCAGATATACAAAACTGGGACGTGCTTTCTATGCGGTAGGCGGTAACAGAACAAGTGCACTGATGCTCGGTATCAACGTCAAGAGGACAAAGTTCTTCGCACATCTGATGTGTGGCATACTTGCGGGACTGGGCGGATATGTTTATTTCCTCCATGTAGGTTCCGGAGCGGCATCTCATGCATCCGGTGCCGAGATGAATGCCATTGCATCATCCATCATCGGCGGTACGATGCTGACCGGTGGTGTGGGAAATATCATCGGAACGCTGTTCGGCGTATTATCGCTTGCAACGATCCAGAGTATAGTATCATCTGCCGGTTTCGATCAGGCATGGTGGACGGGTATAACTGTTGCGGGAATGCTCTGTCTGTTCCTCGTTGTTCAGTCCGTTGTCATTGCCCGTAAGAAAAAGTCTCTTAAGAAGCAGGCATGATCGGAAACATAAACATCAAAACACTTAAAACAATTCTTGTAGTTAGCCTCTGTTGCCTTTTGGCGGGTTGTTATCCCGCCAAAGGCACGGAGGCTGAACGCGTAGTTGAGGAAGAAGATCTTATTACGATCGGATTCTCACAGCTCGGAGCCGAATCGGACTGGAGAAATGCCAATACCGAATCCATGAAGTCCGTATTTACAAGAGAAAACGGATACGACCTCATTTTTGAGGATGCGCAGCAGAAACAGACCAACCAGATAACCGCTATCAGGTCGTTCATACAGCAGGATGTCGATTATATAGTTCTCGCCCCGGTAACGGAAACCGGATGGGATACGGTCCTCATGGAGGCCAGAGAAGCGGGTATACCGGTCATAATAGTTGACAGACAGGTCAACGTGGCGGACGATGATCTGTTCACCTGCTGGGTCGGGTCCGATTTTGAACTTGAAGCGCGCAAAGTCTGTATGTGGATGTCCTACTATTTCAGGAAAAAGGGTGTTGCTCCCGAAGATGTCCATATCGTGGATATACAGGGTACGATCGGCAGTACGGCACAGATCGGCCGTACAAAAGGATTTGATCATATGGCAAAGCTTTACGGCTGGGATGTTGTCGCGCATGAAGAGGGCGATTTTACCAAAAGTAAGGCAAAAGAATCGATGTTTAACATACTGCGTAACTATGACAACGTTAATGTGGTATACTGTGAAAATGACAATGAAGCTTTGGGCGTTATAGAGGTGATCGAGGCGAGCGGCAGAAAATGCGGCAGTGATATAACAAACGGAGAGATCATGGTTGTCTCGTTTGACGGTGTAAACAAAAAGGCCGTGTCGAGTCTTGTCGCGGGACAGATAAGTTGTATCGGTGAATGTAATCCGCTGCACGGCCCCAGAGTGGAGTCCATCATCAGAAAACTCGCTGCGGGGAACGAACCGTACAAATACCAGTACGTCAATGAAAAACTGTACACCAATACGGCAGCGGTCCCTTCGATAATGCTCGGGGGTAAAGAGTATAATGTGACGATGCTGCGCGAGAGCGATCTGCATCAATGGCCATATTAAAAACATAAAAGGAGAAGAGTTATGGATGCAAAAAATCTTATTGCTGAAGGAAAATCCTATCTCGGGATCGAATTCGGATCAACAAGGATCAAAGGGGTAGTCATTGATGATAAGGGAACGGTTCTGGCTACCGGAGGACATTCGTGGGAGAACCGTCTCGATAACGGAATATGGACATACACTCTGGACGATATCTGGGGCGGCCTGCAGGACTGCTATGCCGACCTTCTGAAGGATATAAAGGATAAATACGGTATCGTTCCGACGGCATTTGCATCAATAGGTTTTTCGGCAATGATGCACGGATATCTTGCATTTGATAAGGCAGGCAGCCTCCTTGTTCCGTTCAGGACATGGAGAAATACCATAACCGAAGAGGCAGCCGGAAAACTCACTAAGGAATTCGGATTCAACATACCGCAGAGATGGAGCATAGCTCATCTTTATCAGGCTATCCTGAACAAGGAGGAGCATGTTAAGGACATTGATTTTGTTACGACTCTTGCGGGATATGTTCACTATATGCTTACCGGCGAGAAGGTGCTCGGTGTCGGAGATGCATCGGGTATGTTCCCGATAGATTCCGCAACCAAAGATTATGATGCGGATATGATGAAGAAGTTTGATGCACTTATTGCCCCGTGCGGTTTCTCATGGAAACTTGCGGATGTTCTGCCAAGGTCGATATCTGCAGGAGAAGATGCCGGAAAGCTCACGGCTGAAGGTGCAAAGAGACTCGACGTATCCGGTAATCTGACAGCGGGTATTCCCGTATGTCCTCCTGAGGGAGATGCAGGAACAGGAATGGTCGCAACCAATTCGGTAGGACTTCGTACCGGTAACACATCAGCGGGAACGAGCGTTTTCGCGATGGTCGTTCTTGAAAAGGCACTTTCAAAAGTATACGAGCAGATAGACATGGTTACGACTCCCGACGGAGCCGCTGTTGCGATGGTTCACTGTAATAACTGCACGAGCGATATCAATGCCTGGGTTAATCTGTTCAAAGAGTTCGGAGAGATGATGGGATACGATATCGATATGAATGATCTCTTCACCAGGCTTTACAGCAAGGCTCTTGACGGAGAGGCAGACTGCGGCGGGCTCCTTTCATACAACTATATATCGGGAGAACCTGTTACGGGATTTGACAAGGGAGCTCCTCTTTTTGTCAGGACTGCCGATTCGAAGTTCACGCTCGGGAATGTCATGAGGATGCATCTGTACTCGGCTCTTGCAGCCTTAAAATCCGGACTTGATATACTGATCAACGAAGAAGGCGTCAAGGTTGACAAGATGTACGGTCATGGCGGATACTTTAAGACAAAGGGTGTCGGCCAGAAGTTTGCGGCAGCTGCGATCCATGCACCCGTATCGGTAATGGAGACAGCAGGTGAAGGCGGTCCCTGGGGAATGGCCATTCTTGCATCGTTTGCAGATGGAAGAAATCCCGGAGAAAACCTTGAAGACTTCCTTAACCGCAAGATATTCGCCGATGCAAAGGGCAGCACGATCGAGCCGTCCAAGGATGATGAAGCCGGATTTGACGCATTCATGAAAACATACATGGATGGTCTTAAGATAGAGAAGGCAGCCGTGGAGGTATTGTTATAATGCTTGAAGAATTAAAAAAGAGAGTTTATGAAGCCAATATGCTTCTTCCCAAGTACGGACTTGTTACATTTACATGGGGCAACGTCTCGGAAATAGACCGGGAAAGCGGGCTGTTCGCGATCAAACCGAGCGGTGTCGATTATGATAAACTGACACCTGAAGATATGGTTATAATGGATCTTGACGGGAACAAGGTGGAGGGTAAGTATAAACCTTCAAGCGATACCCCGACCCATCTGGAACTGTATAAAGCGTTTGATAAAATAGGCGGTGTCGTGCATACGCATTCAAGTTACGCTACAAGCTGGGCACAGGCCGGAAGAAGCATTCCGTGCTATGGTACCACACATGCCGATTATATATACGGTGAGGTACCGTGTGTAAGGTGTCTTACAAAAGAGGAGATCGACAGCGCATACGAGACGAATACGGGACTTCTTATCATCGATGAGTTTAAAAGGACAAACCGTGATGTTAGTGCTGTTCCGTGTGTACTCTGCAAAAACCACGGGCCTTTTGCATGGGGAAAGGATGCGCATGAGGCAGTTCACAATGCTGTTGTGCTTGAGGAAGTGGCCAAGATGGCATACCGTTGTGAAACAATAAACCGTGATGTCAAACCGGCCCCGCAGGAGCTGCAGGACAAGCACTATTTCAGAAAACACGGCGAAAATGCATATTACGGCCAGTAAATCCGGCTATGTGAGGTAGGATATGTTCGATCAGACTGCAAAGATGTTTACAGGCTACAGAACAAAGCTGAAAAAGATCAAAAAAAGAACATATGAGGAACGGTTCGATCTGTTCTTTTCCGAGAACAGGGCATGCTTTGCGGATATGACCCAGTATATAAAGGGAAGGGAAGACCGCGAAGTGGCTGCGACGGAAGTTGCGAACATTTTTGCGGAAAATGTCTTTTCCGAATACGGGAACGGCGGCAAACTTTCGGGGAGCGACCGTACCGATCTTTCACTGTTCATGATCTATTATATTTTCCCGTCCATACTTATGCTTGAGGATGTGAATTCCACGCTTCTTTGCGACAGTATAAGGGATGAGTGGAGAAGGCGCACAGACAATCCTGCCTTCGATTATACGACATACGAGGATCTTCATGGATCGTTTCAGGAGAAACTGTTCGGACTTTTTTAGTCCGGCAGTGATCGCGGTTGTTATAATTCTTTTTCTGATAATGGATGATACCGGAAATACAGCTGCACTTCGTCATTTGGCGGTTGTGTTTTCGGTATCTTTTTTCATGCGCCCTTTTAATCCGATACGAAACCTGGTATTTCCGGATGCGGGGTTTGCCATGGATTTCGGCCTGGGGGCTTTTATCTGTTTCTTTCCGGCATGGACGCTGTCGGCGCTTGGATTGTGCAGGTATGCCGATCCGGTGATCTTTATAACATTTCTTGTAATGGCTTTATCGGGCTGTCTGATAAAGAAATACATACTGAAAGAAGCATATGTAACACATGCTGAGTTTAAGCGTTTTCTGGGAGGTTTTGCGGTATTTGCCGTTATCTTCCTCGCTTTCTTCTGGATGATAGGATTTAATCCGCTTGTTGACGCGGGAACCGAAAACTATATGGATTACGGATTTATCAGGACCATAATGCGGCAGGAGGCTGCGATTCCGAATGACATATGGTTTGCAACGGATACGCTCAATTATTATTATCTCGGGCAGGCTCTGTGTGTTTTACTGCTGCGCCTGGGACAGAATACCACTGAATTCGGATACAACATGCTGCTTGCAACATTTGCCGGCATGGTGTTTTTGATGGTGTTCGAGCTTACGGCGGGTGTTGCAGGGGCACTGTTTACCGATAAAGAGCACACAGGCAGGTGTGCGGTCGCAGGCGGCATAGTCGGTGGATTGCTTGCGGCGTTCGGCGCGAACCCGCACTGGTTTTTCTATGGGATAATGTCCCCGCTTATACAAAAGATAACGGGCCGGGTGCCTGACAAGGATTACTGGTTTCCCGACGGGACGGTGTTTATCCGTTCCGAACTGGGAGATCCGGATAACGGCAAAAACGAGTTTCCCGCGTATTCGGTCATCCTCGGAGATCTTCATGCCCATGTCATAAACCTGATGCTGGTCCTTCCGCTTCTGGCACTGTTGTTCGATCATTGCATACAGAGCGCGGACAATACAAAAAGATGGTGGTCAAATGCGCGTATCATATATGCGCTGTTACTGGTATCCATGCTTTTGGGATACTACAAAGGCAGCAATTACTGGGATTTTGCGATCTATTATGTGATCACCGGAGCTGTGATCGTATTCTGCGATATCAAACGTTTTGTTCATATATCCGCAGCGATAACCGAGATCGTTTCAAAAGCGTTGTTTATAACCGCGATCAGCATTATTTCACCTCTTCCCTTTACGATGCATTTTATAAAAATGGAATCCGGGATAGAATTATGCGAAACTCATACACCGTTATTCAAGTTTGCCGTTCTCTGGATGCTGCCGGTTATTGCGGCGGCCGGTCTTATCACAGTCCTTTATTTCGGAAAGCGGGGGCGCCGGGAGTTTGATAAAGTGTGCAGGGCGGGACTGTTGTCATTTGTTTTGTGTACCATAGGACTTATCATAGTTCCGGAGCTGATATATGTCCGCGATATCTATGGCGCTGATAACAGGCGTTTCAATACGATGTTCAAGCTGACGTATCAGGCCTACGTGCTGTTTGCATTTATCGCAGGACTGCTTTTTTCGATACTTGTATACGAACTGGTAAGTGCAAAGGGTAGATCGGTGTTTTATTACATTTTGACGGTTGCTGCGGCATTATACACAGTCATGTCGGCGTCATATACTGTATATGCGGCACATCAATGGCTTGGAGACATAACAGATCCCGGGAAAAGAACAGGCATATCATCCGTAGAGGGATTAAGGGACGATCCGGTCTACGGATTCGAGATGAAGGCCTGTGATATCCTTGATGATGACGATAGCAATGTAGTCAATATCGTGGAGGCTGCCGGAGACAGTTATTCGCATCAGGATGCGTTGTCTGTATACTCCGGAGCATGTACTCCGGTGGGCTGGTTCGTTCATGAATGGATGTGGCATAACGATGCCGGACCGGTAAGGGAGAGGGCGGATTACGTTTCTTATTTTTACACTTCCGGAAATGAACAGTTTTGCAGGAACTTCATAAAACTGTATGATATCGATTATATTTTCGTAGGTCCGGCTGAAGTATGCAAATATCCTGTAAACGCAGAAGGCTTTAAGAACCTTGGAAAAGTGTGCGTAAGCGAACAGTGGCAGGGCTGTGATCTTATGCTTATCAGGGTAGACAGATCCAAATTGTGAAAATATACAAAATGTTCTGTTATTTTATAACATTTAATGTTAAAATGTTATAAATATGCTCTGTTCATTTTCTTGGGGGGCTCTATGAAAAGATGTTATACAGCCAGCGTGGATGAGAAGATAGGTACCAAAGCATATCCGCAGATGCTGGAACAGCTTAAGGAGAACGGGGAACTGATATCCCCGGTCCTTGTCATATTCACTTCGGATAATGCCAATTTCGGCTGGTATTCAAGAATGCTTTCCAATTCATTTCCGAATGCAACCGTGATCGGAACAACCTCCGACACGATGTATTCGCCGGGCACCGTTCACAGAGTCGGACTGTCTGTTATGGCTGTGACGGAGGGACTTTCGGTTTCTTCAGGTGTCATATTCGAGGTCAGCCGATATCCGAAACGATCGGCCGAATCAGTCATAGCCGCCATGGGATCCGTTGAGAGGGAAAACACGGTGTGCCTGGAATTTAACGCATCTGTCGGTAACTGCGAAGAACTTGTAATGGATACGTTTTATGAGATCATGGCTGATACGGGGATACCGCTGTGCGGTTGTACGGCAGCAGCGGCAGTCAACCCGGACAAGCCCTCCGCTGTTTCGCTTAACGGTATATTGTATATGGATGCCTGCGTTTTTGCGTTCATACATAACGAAATGGGCAGGATAGCCATAGTCAAGGAGAACATGTTCAGTCCGACCGAGCATTTTCTTGTTGCAACCGATGTGGACTGCGATGCAAGGAAGGTATATGAGTTCGATCACAGGACGGCCACTGGCGCACTTGCATCGGCCATGCATATACCTGAGGATGAGCTTGGAGCCAATGCCTTTTTCCATCCGGTCGGAAGGATAGAAAACGACGATCTTAACATCATTGCCGTAAAGGAACAGTTTTCTGACGGCAGTTTGAGCTTTTTCTCCAGGATCTACAACCAGACGAGAGTGGTACTGCTTGATCCCATAGAGCCTGTGGAACAGGTCTGGCTTGATACGTCAAACAGAACCCATGCACTTATAAAGGATCCTTCGTTTGCTTTTATCATAAACTGCTTCTCAAGACTTAAGTATTTTACCGAAACGGGTAAAATGGGCGAATACAATGATAAGCTGACAGAGTACTATCCCGATTATATAGGTGTGAGCGGACACGGAGAGCAGTTTGCATACAGGCATCTGAACCAGACGATGCTTATACTGGCTTTTGAGTGATGCCGGTGGGAGGGTTGCCAAGTGAGACGATATAACGACGGAATGATATATACAAACGACAGATGCGTTGCATGCAACCACTGTGTTCATGTCTGTCCTGCCGTTGGAGCCAATATCTCTGCCAACGATAACGGAAGGATCAGTATAGACGTATCCGACAAGAACTGTATTCATTGCGGAAAGTGTATCAATGCCTGTCTGCACGGCGCGAGAGAGTACAAGGACAGCCTTGGGGAGTTTCTCAATGACCTTGACAGGGGAAACGAGATTTCCGTCATCGTCGATCCGGCATTCATCGTGGCATACGGTATGGAAAGGTCCAGGCAGATATTCGGCTATCTGAAGAGTCTCGGCGTGAAGGGAGTCTACGACGGCTCGGTGGGAGGAGATATCAGTATTTTCTGCCATACAGAGTATCTGCATGCCAATATGGATGACGAGGGAAAAAGCGATAAGTTTTTTGCCCATACATGTCCCGGTTTTTCCAATTACGTTTCGAGATACGCACCGGATGTTCTTGACAGTTTCATACCGGTACAACTTCCCGATGTATGTGCTGCGATATATTACCGTAAATACAGGAATGTTTCCGACAGGTTCGCGCTTCTTTCACCGTGTACGGCGATATATGATGAGTTCAGTTCATACAATACGGGAAGGAACATCAATTATCTTATAGGATTTTCCAGTCTGCTCGAATATATCGGAGATACCGATATCTCGGCTTTCGATTCGGGATTTGAGATCGAATGTGCAGGCATGGGTACGGTACTGTGTGACAGTGAGTCATTCTCGCGTATCGTTTCACGTTATTTCCCGGCCAATCTTCTGTTCAAATATATACCGGGAGTGAATCAGAAGTTTGAAAAGATGCTTCGTTCGCCCAGATTCCTTGAAAGAGGAGCCCATCCTGCACTTGTTGCCGTTGCACACTGCGCTAACGGGTGCGTTGACGGGCCCGCGATCAATAGGAAAACGGTCAATATGGATAATTCGGTAACCGGATACGTAAAGGTATATGAACAGGCAATGTCCGAATACTCTGACTGGAGCATATCCGCAGATGAAAAATATGCGCGTCTTACGGAAAAGTATTCGTTTATAAACCTTCGTGATTTCGAGTGGGATGCAGAGGAAAACTACAGGCAGAAGTGCTCGGTTCCCGAAAATGTCGTCGAGGAGATATTCGAATCCATGCACAAGACGACAAAGGTCAAAAAGGAACTCGACTGCCAGGCATGCGGATATAACAGCTGCTATGAAATGGCATGCGCCGTCGCGAACGGTTATTCAAGGATAGAAGACTGCGTTCACTATCTGAACGACGAGATGAAGAACCAGATGGGAATTGATTCCCTTACGGGATTGTACAATCAACGGGGATTGTTCAAGGCGGCGACAAAGATGGCGGCATCGGATACCGGCAAAAAGTACCTTATGATCCTCGGCGATATAAACGGACTCGGCGGGATAAATGACCTGTACGGCAACACCGGAGGCGATCTTGTGATAACGTATGTTGCCAAGGTTCTTGCCGAGTTCTGCGATAAAAGAGGAGTCTGCGGAAGGATGGGCGCCGGAACATTCGGATGTCTGTTTGAGGATACCGAGCAGAATTTCGCGAGATTCAAAGAGGATACGCAGTTGTCCGTAGCACATCTCGGGCTTGATTATCCGATAGCGATGAAGTTCGGGATATACAGGCTTGATAATCTGAACACTACCATAGCAAGAGCCGCACTTTACGCAACTTATGCATACAGAACATGTAAGGACCGAAGCAGGAACACGTATATTTTCTATACCGATGAGATGTCAAGGAGCATGTCGCTTGAGGCTGAGATCACACAGAAGATGAAATCCGCCATGAAGAGGGGAGAATTTGTTCTGTATTACCAGCCCAAATATGACCATCTGACAGGTGATATGATCGGTGCAGAGGTGCTGTCAAGATGGGTCAGATCGGACGGATCGATCATAAGTCCCGCAGTGTTTATTCCGGTATTTGAAAAGAGCGGATACATCACCGAACTTGACCGCCATGTATGGAGAAGTTCGTTCGAGACGGTTTCGAAATGGATCAAAAGCGGACATAAAGCGGTTCCGGTGTCGGTCAATATTTCGCGGATCAGTCTTCTGGATGAGGGGATCGTTTCCTACATCGAAGGATTGAAAAAAGAATATCCCGAAACGATCAGTTATATACAGTTCGAGATAACGGAAAGCGCGTATGTGGGTGATACGAGCGAGATCTTCGACAGGGTCAGGCATATACAGGAAATGGGCTTTAAGATAAATATGGATGATTTCGGAAGCGGATACTCTTCGCTGAATCTGTTAAAAGACGCTCCGATAGACATCGTTAAGCTTGATATGGGATTTTTGCGCGGGGAAGAGAACGAAAGAAACCGTGACAGGGGAAATATAATAATATCATCCGTTGTCAACATGACCAGGGGATTGGGACTGGATATAATAGCCGAAGGCGTTGAGACAAAGGAACAGGCAGACCTCCTTTCATCAATGGGATGTTCGGCCATACAGGGGTACTATTATTCGCGGCCGATGCCGGAGTCCGAATTTGCTGACAGATTGTAATTCAGATATATTTCAACAGGCGTTTTTTAGAGGAACACAGGGTAGTACCTGTGTTCCTTTCGGTTTTACAAAACGTGAAATTGTGATAGAATAACCATGTATGTTCAAAAGAAGCATCGTGGGTTAAAAATATGAGAAAGCGTTATTCTGTTTGCATCATACTGTGCGTGATAATGGTATCTTTTGCCCTTGGCGGCTGCGGTGATAAGGAACCTGCCCAAAAGAGCACGTTCGGGAATGTTGATCCAATGCAGGACGGTCAGGTGCTGATCGGTCTGCAAAGTGATAATGAAGAAGGCGAAACCGGAGATCAGGCGGCTGAAGAAGGTGCCGTTACCGTTAACACGACCATGAAAACGTCAAAGAAACTTGATCTTGAAGATCTGCCGCCGGCAGTATCCGATATGATCGGTCTTTGTGATGCAATAAATCTTGCATGCGTTGATCTGCATACCGCATACAGGCAGGATAAGCCGGAGTTTTTATGGAAGTGTGCGCATGAATACATCATCAACTGTACCGACAAAAGACTGGGGGTTGAACATGTTGCCGATTACAGCGAGGTTTATCCGCGCGTTGTTGATGATGTGCTGTATTCAATGTTCGGAAAGCTTAGGGAGATACCGCAGTTACCGAAGGAATCGCTTGAGAGCGGTAATGACGGGATGCCGGATGTGGCGATAAGCACCGAGCTTAATTACAGATTCCGGAGTATAGACCGTGGAACATCGGCTCCGGAGGTCAGAAGAGTGACCCAGTATTCGGACGGCACGATGGAGATGGAGGTGGCACTGACCGACACCGATACCGGGGAAGAGACGGTCAGTTTTATATACGGAATGAGACCAAACACAAGGGATACAACGACCTCGGCCTTGTTCTATTATGAGATCACGGGAGTACGTCCCGCGGATAAGCTTACATCCGATAAAATAGAGGGAACCCCTTTCCTCTTTGAAAAGAAGCGCCTGTACGGAAACGATACAGGTGCAGATGACGGAACCGGAGTCAATAGTATCGATGAGGTATTGTACTATGCATCGTTCTCCGATAACCTTCCCGGGGTGGATGAACTTAATGCGCGTATCGATGATGAGATCCTCGCATACTCTGATATGCCGGTTGAAGAAGGTTCGTGGCATGAGATAATATCCTATCCGCTGACTTCGTACGGATACGTTCAGTTTGCTGCAACCTTCGGTACATTCCCGAACAACGGGGATGATCCGGATATACGCTGTTACAACTATGACAAAGAAAACGAACGGGCAGTGGATGCAGGTGATATATTCGGTTTATGCCAGAAAAGTGACAGCGAGCTTAAGGATGCCGTTATGAGCCACTACTCAAACAGTGCGCATGCCGGAGAGGTAAACGGGATCACGTATAAGGGATTTATTGTCAGAAGGGACAATTCGTTTGATATTTTTTATATGTTAAATATTACGGATGCCGAAGGTGAGGGGCATAACAGACTGTACATATACAACAGTCCGTCCGACATCCTAAGGTATGCGTTTGACGGTTCGGGAGTGATCCCCGAAGATGAACAGGATGTTATGAAACCGCCGTTGACTCACGGCCGGAAGGATTGATAGAAGATGTCCGAGGGAAGATCGAATTTCGGGAAGGACCTTGAGAGGGCCTTTAGCGAAGGGTTAGAAAACAACAACTGGACAACGCTGAATAACGTTATTGTTAAGGGCGTTGACAATCTTCTTGATGATCTCGGCGATAAAATGAACGATGCCGTTGCAACAAGATCGGGAATACCGGCCGGTGCCACGCCTTTGTCCGAGAGAAAAGAGGATTTTTCGGGTAACACAAGGACTGCCAGTCAGCAGAGAAAACTGCATGCAGAGCGTCAGCGCGTGCGTGAAGAGATGGAACGCCAGCGCCGCGAGCGCCGGATGCAACGGGAGTCAAGACAGGCAGTCAGGACCGGCAGGAGTGAGACTGCTGCACTCGGCTTTCCGTACCGAAATGTCGGACAGGGATCTACCGCTCTTTGTGTATCCGGCGGCATAGGACTGGGGATATCCGGGGTAGCTCTGCTAAAGGCAGGGATAACCGGTATGATAACCGGAATTCTTTCGGGAGCCGGAGTCGCGATCCCGCTTGCACTTGTCGGACTGTTCTCTTTTGTACTGGTCAAAGGTATCAGGGGCGGTAATATGTCCGCTCTCGCACAACGTTATGCCAGGACTGTGGGCAAAAGAACCTACATCGATATTCCTACTCTGGCACTGGCGATGAACAGGAGCGAGAAGAAGGTCATAAGAGAACTTCGCAGGCTCATTGATGCCGGGTATTTCCCGCAGGGGCGGTTTGACCGTGATCAGACAACGTTCATTCTGACGGACGAGGTTTTTGACCGTTATCTTGAACTGGAGAAATCGAACCGATCAAAGGATATAATAGATACAACCGCCAGAAGTGACGACGAACAGGAATTCCCGACACTCTCTCCGGAGGAATCGGCCGAACTGTCCGGGATGATCAGGGAAGGAAACGAATACATCGCGAGATTCCACGCCCTGAATGACAGGATCCCGGGCATAGAGATATCCGCAAAACTTGACAGGTTCGAAGGCCTTCTTAAGGAGATCTTTGTCAGTATCAAAAAACATCCCGAGCAGATGTCGAGGATACATGAACTGATGGATTATTATCTGCCGACAGCCGAGAAGCTTGTAAGTGCATACAAAGAGTATGACAGTGTGAGTGAACCGGGAAAGGATATCATTTCGGCAAAAAAAGATATAGAGAACACTTTGGATACGATAAATGCGGCACTTTCCAAACTGCTCAACAGACTGTTTAAGGATTCGGTGCTTGATGTGACAACGGATGCACAGGTATTGAAAACTGTCCTTGTACAGAAGGGCCTGTCGGACGGAATGGAGACCGCGGTGAAAGGAGATAAAAATGAGTGAAGTGATCGATGCACAGGTGGTTGACGAAAAGGTGGTGGAAGCGGCTGTAAATTCGCCCGCGGCGGATCCGCTCGCACAGCTTCTTAATACCCCTCAAAGAACCGAGATAGTTGAGACACAGGAGTCACAGCTTTCTGCCGAAGATCAGGCAAAGGTTGAAAATTTCATGTCACAGATCGACATTACGAATTCCCAGCTGGTGCTCCAGTACGGTGCGGCTGCGCAGAAAAACGTTGCCGATTTTTCCGAAGGCGCGCTTAAGAGTGTCAAGACAAAGGACATGGGCGAGATCGGTTCGATGCTTACCGGAGTTGTCACGGAGCTTAAGGGATTTTCCGTTGAGGAACAAAAGGGAGGATTTCTCGGACTGTTCAAAAGAGGGAGCAATCAGCTTACATCACTGAAGGCAAAATATGACAAGGCTGAAGTGAACGTCAACAAGATCAGCAAAGCTATGGAAGGACATCAGCAGGTCCTTCTTAAAGATGTTGCCATGCTTGACAAGATGTATGAGGAAAACCTCGATTATTTTAAACAGCTCAGTCTCTATATAATAGCGGGCAAGAAAAAACTTGACGAAGCCAAGACACAGGAACTGCCGAGGCTTCTCGCAAAGGCAGAGGAATCCGGGCTTCAGGAAGACTCACAGGCTGCCAGGGATTATGCCGCGATGATAGAAAGATTTGAGAAGAAGATATACGACCTCGAACTGACGAGGAACATCTCAATGCAGATGGCCCCGCAGATACGACTGATCCAGAGCAATGATACCGTAATGGCTGAGAAGATCCAGTCAACTCTTGTAAATACGATACCGCTGTGGAAGAGCCAGATGGTCATTGCGATCGGACTTGATCATTCACAGGATGCCGCAAAGGCGCAGCGTGAAGTCACCGATATGACGAACGAACTTCTCAAGAAGAATGCAGAGGCACTTAAGATCGCAACGGTCGATTCGGCAAAAGAGAGCGAGAGAGGAATTGTGGACATAGAAACACTTACCACCACCAATCAGATGCTTATAGAGACATTTGATGAAGTCATGAAGATACAGGCCGAGGGACGCGCAAAGAGACAGGCTGCCGAAACCGAACTTGTTCGTATCGAGACCGAGATGAAAGATAAAATATTACAGATCAGTAAGGAAAGCCTGAAGGTTGATTAGATTTATTTATTATGATTATTGCGCGCTTGTAGTTGAGGCGCTCATACTCGTATCGCTTATGATCCGGAAGATGACCAGAGGCCGTGTGAACAGATGGGCGCTGGTCCTTCTGGGAGATCTTATTCTCACTACCGGAGCCGATATAGCGGCGGTGTTCCTTGAGGAACTCGGGAGCGGATATAACGTATGGAGTTATATAGCCAATACAATAGATCTGTGGGGAGCGACAATGTTCTCCGTGATCTTTTGCGGCTATCTTTTTGCCCTTATAGGAATATGGCATAAGCTGAGTGAAAGACGCCTTCTGGAGATGATCTACAAGGTGCCTATAGTGCTGATCTCAATTCTTATCATCGTTATAAACCCCTTTACCAAGATAGTATTTTACATAGATTCAAACGGAATATATCAAAGAGGGCCGATTTTTTATACCCTGTATGCCGTTTCGTACATGTATGCGGTCGTGGGATACTATGAACTCATCAAATACCGCAGGCTTTTTTCTGTACGTAAGCTCATAAGCGTTCTCATGGTGTTTGTCATTATGGTCGTATCCAGCATCATACAGGCGCTGAACCCGCTGTATTATATCCAGATGTTCTGTACGGCGGTGTCTTTTCTCGTGACGGTATTCGGTGTCCAGTCACCGGAAGAGCGGATGCACGGCTCGACGGGCCTGTTTTCGATGAACGCATATGTGACGGACATAAACAAGTACCGGGTTCTTAGTGCGCCTATCGGGATAACACTGTCCGTTATGACAAATTACAATGCGCTCATAGAGATGCTGGGCTTCTTCACGGTTCAGGACATTATAAACGATACCGCAAAAAGACTCGAAGAGTGGGTGACCGAGAACCGCGTGGATGCCGATCTTTATTATCTCGGCGGCGGAAGATTTGCGGTGATCACGGATGAGAGATATGAGGAAAACATGCTGACCATATCTCAGGGTATCAATTCCGTGCTCTCGAAGGAAGTCAGTGTCGGCGAGATGAGCGTAAAGGTCATGAACAATGTATGCTTTATCAATTGTCCCAAGGATATTGATGATCCGGATTTTCTTTTTGCGTTCGACGGCCGGCTTGAGAAAGAGTCGTACAGCGGGGAACTGCGTTACGCTGAGAAACTGTTTGATAAAAAGAGATTTGAACTTCGACGCGATCTTGTAAAGGTCATTGACAGGGCATTTAGCGAGAAGCTGTTCACGCTTCATTATCAGCCGGTATACTCGGTAAAGGATAAACGGTTTGTCAGGGTA
Source organism: uncultured Lachnospiraceae bacterium (assembly GCA_902775485.1). Lineage (GTDB taxonomy): Bacteria > Bacillota > Clostridia > Lachnospirales > Lachnospiraceae > UBA2868. Next base: position 2,689 of record CACYMJ010000013.1, on the reverse strand, counting down.
GAGGCTTTTCTGAGATTGAACGATCCGGATTTCGGTGATATCAGTCCCGATCTGCTCATCAGCGAAGCCGAGAAGATCAACTCCATACATGCCATAACGACGTTTGTTCTGGAAGAAGTATGCAGATTTATTTCAATGTCGGAATATCTGCTTCTGGGGCTTGAATTTGTAGAGGTAAATCTGTCACCGGTACAGTGTATGTGGTCCGATCTGCTGCCCGTACTTCTGTCCACGATCAGGGAGTACAATGTTCAGCCGAAGAACATATGCTTTAATATAACCGATGTTGATAATCCGGATGCATTTGAGAAAATGCGTGACAATATATGTGCCCTGAAACAGGTCGGATTTACGATCCTCATGGACGACTTCGGAGCCGGTATATTTGAAGTGGAGAGGATCGCGAAGATGCCGCTGTCGGGTATCAAGCTTGACAGGAACTTTGTGCGTGAGGGACTCAAACCGGAAAACCAGGCGGTCTTTGACGGAAGCATACGTATGATACATGATCTTGAACTTGAATCGGTTGCGGTCGGCGTTGAAAATGAAGAAACGGAAAGACGTCTTACCGAACTTGGATGTAATTACCTGCAGGGATATTGCTTCTGCAGGCCGCTTGAGAAAAAGGAGCTTATCAGATTCATTCTGATGGGGTGAGAAGATGGCAAATGACATAGCTGCATATGATTATTGTGCACTGATACTTCTTTTTGTAATAGTTGTATACTATTTCCGAACGAGCGTTCACGGTACATACCGTGTACGCATAATGACGATCATCGTCTGGGCTGCTATAGGTGCCGCCGCATGTGATGCCACGAGGATCAGATTTTCGGCTCTTGGCACGGTTAACGAATTCAGGCTGATAAACGTCAATGTAATATATTATCTGCTGCTGTCACTTGTCCCGCCGCTGTTTTTGCTCTATTCGATAGCAACGACAGATACATGGCACAAGTTTTCGAAAGTGCGGATCAGATCTTTTCTGTGCATGATCCCGATACTCATTAATATCGGCCTTCTTATCTGTAATTTCTTCAAGCCCGTGGTTTTCGGCATCGCAGCCGACAGAAGCCTCGATAAACACTGGGGCTATGCCGTGGGCCTTATCATATTCGGATTTTATATGGCCCTGACGGGATGGTTCATAAAACAGTACGTCCGTCCCATCGACAGGAAAAGATACTATGTACTGGTTCTTCCGCTTTGGGTAGTGTTAGTGGGAGCATTGATCGATCTGTTCTCGCCGAGACAGCATATCATAAACTTTACGATCACCATATGTATTCTCGGGCTTGTCCTTATAAACAGAAGAGTAGAGGATTCAATCGACTTTTCGACCGGAATGCATACTTACAAAGTGTTTGCCGAGGATATGGATACCAATTTCAAAAGCGGTAAACAGATGGATATCATTCTTATCAACATCGTTAACTACAAATACGCTCTGCGTATTATCGGATATGATGCGATGCTCAGGATGATGTCTCCGATGTCCGGTGAGATTCTGCGCATAATGAGGCGCTACCATGCACAGGCCATGTGCTACTATAACGGAGACGGTAAGTTCGCGATAGAACTGTCCCAAAGGAGTTTTGGAGCGGCCCGCGAGATAACCGATGAGATAAGCCGGTCCATCCGCCAGAATATAAGGATGGAGGTTGCGGATTTTGAACTGGAGATCAATACATGCCTCGTCAACTGCCCGAATGACATTTCGGATATTAACGCATTGTTCATGCTCATAGCAGACCTTGATATCGCGCAGACAGACGGAAAGATAGTATCGGCGTCAACAATAACAGAGACCAAGGAATTCACTATGAAGAAAGAGATGTCGACGATCATCGACAGGGCTCTTTCCAATCATTATTTTTCCGTATTCTATCAGCCTATTTATGACACGAATACAGGCAGGTTCGCGTCGGCCGAAGCGCTGCTGAGGCTTCGTGATCCCAAATACGGATATATATCACCGTCAATGTTCATCCCTATCGCCGAGAAGAGCGGAGCGATCCATGCAATAGGATCTTTTGTGTTTGAAGAGGTCATCAAGTTCATAGCATCCCCGGATTTTGCCCCGATGGGGGTCGACTATATCGAGATCAATCTGTCGGTCATGCAGTGTCTTCGAAGCAATCTGGCTGATGAGATAATCTCACTGTGTGAAAAATACAATGTTGATCCCGCAAAACTTAATCTCGAGATAACCGAAACCGCCAGTGGTTATTCGCAGTCCAAGCTGTACGGAAATATCCAGACCCTGGCCGAACGCGGATATTCATTCTCACTCGATGATTTCGGCACCGGTTACTCGAACCTGATGAGGATCGCATCACTTCCTCTTGATATTGTCAAACTCGACCGTGCGTTTGTACAGATGGAGGAGAGCGGAGGCCACCATGTCATCATCAAAAACCTTATTGAAATGCTCAAGAACATGAATCTGAAGGTGCTTGTCGAAGGTGTTGAGACTGAGGAGATGGTGGATTCTTTCAGACAGATGGGTGTCGATGAGATACAGGGATTCTATTATTCCAGACCTCTGACAAAATCGGCATATATCAGATTTATGAAAGAAAACGCCGTGTGAATAGAGTAAACCTTTAGTTGGTTCACAAATAAAATAAAGAGAGTAACCCATCAATCTTTGATACAATGTTTTCGACGAAAAAAACTAATCAAGGAG
>CACYMJ010000012.1 GCA_902775485.1 uncultured Lachnospiraceae bacterium | reverse complement strand
TGGTGCTGTATCCGGGGCAATCATGGTGATCGGGTTGAAATACGGAGACGGACCCGACTATAAAGCAACTGCTTATCCCAAGGCTGCTGAGTTTATGGACAGATTCAAAGAAAAGAATGCCTCATATGTCTGCAGGGATATACTTGGCTGTGACATATCCTCAGAAGAGGGGATGCTCTATGCCCGGGAGAAAGGTCTTTTTAAGGATATTTGTCCGAGAATGGTAGAATCCGCGGTTGATATTCTGGAAGAGATGGGGATATAACCAACTGGGTACGGAGGAGTGGATATCAAGAACGCGCCTGCCGTGAACAGTTCCAAAATGATGATCCCCATGACCAAGTAATGTGGATGACATATGCTTTTATAAGAGTAAAACCGGGTGATTTTTGCATATGAGAGTAAGAAAAATGGTTGGTATATATTTTAGTGGGACAGGTAATTCAAAATATGCAGCGCAGTTGTTTTGTAAGGAGTATGATAGCGAGTCCGAAACATACTCCATTGAGGATTCAGAGGCTTTAACAGCAGCAACAGATGCGGATCTTATCATATTTGCATATCCGGTTCAGTTTAGTACGGTTCCGAAGATCATGCGGGACTATATTACGGATCACAATGAACTGTGGATGAACAAGAAGGTTTTTATAATCGCAACTATGGGACTTTTCAGTGGTGATGGATCAGGGCTTCTTGGACGTCTTTTGCAAAGCTGTGGTGCTACAGTAATAGGCGGACTTCATCTTAAGATGCCGGACAGTATAGCTGACGAGAAGGCACTAAAGCGTCCGCTTGAAAAGAATAGAGAACTTGTAAAACAGGCGGATCGGAAGATAAAAGAATCTGTAAAGCGTCTGAAGGCCGGTAACCCGACACGGGAAGGTATAGGTGTATTGTACAGACTGGCCGGTTTCTTTGGACAGAGAGCCTATTTTGGGCATAAGACCGCGAGATATTCCTCAAAGCTAAAAATTGATAATGATAAATGTATCGGATGCGGAATATGTGAAAAACTGTGTCCGATGAAAAATATTTCAATTAAGGAGCAGAAAGCAGTCTCAAGTGATAGTTGCACTATGTGCTATCGCTGTATCAACAAATGTCCCGGGCAGGCGATCACTCTTCTTGGGAAAAGGGTTGTAGAGCAGTGTGGGATTGAGAAGTATATATAAGGAGATATTAATTGAGAGCAGTTATAATAAGACATGCGGAAGTGGATTATTGCTGGATCAGACGATGTACATCAGAAGTGCTTGATTCGCAGTGTAGAAAATATGATCTTTCTCCGATCAGGAATGTGACTTATAGCGTTCCGCAGACTGTATATCAGAAAATATACGTCAGCGAATTGTCAAGAAGTCATGATACGGCTAAAATACTCTTTCCGAATGAAAAATACTCTGAATCCCGGCTTATAAATGAGGTTCCGCTCAAATCGTGCTATGATACTAAACTGGAAATGCCGCTATGGTTTTGGAGTCTGGTTGGACGTTTGCAATGGTTTATTAACAGCAAAAGGCAGGTTGAAAGTCGCAGGCAAACGAGAGAACGGGCAAGAGAGTTTGCGAAATTGATCGGAAATGACGGTATGGATATAGCTGTTGTCACACATGGATTCTATATGCATACCTTGTTACGTGAGATGAAAAAAATGGGATTCAGGATGACGGGATCTTCTGTAAAGTATAAGAACGGGGAATATGTTATAGCAGAAAAATAGGGGATTATACCGTAAGATATATAAGTACGGGAATGGGGAAATGGCAGGTATGGGAAATACCGGGAGGATGATAAAATGGCAAATTTATCGGGAAAGACATCATCAGCCGCGCCTGCGGTTTTTTCGGTCATAGCGTTGGTTGTTTCTGCCATGGCACTGATCTGTGTTATTTTGCTGCTGATCGTATCCAAATCCGGAACGGGGCAGGGGGGAACCGCCACGGCGATCACAAACAGCGCCGCATTGTCGGTAACGGGAATGATCTTTTTTACCGCCTTCACATGGATATTTGCTCTGTTGGGCGGAATGATCGGTTTAATAATGCTTATAATCGATATAGTTGTAAAAAGAGCAACTATTTTGTGGATGCCGGTTTTGGCCATTGTTTTGGGTGTGATCAGCATATTGCTGAGCTTACTGGCCTTTTGACAAGGTGATTTATGAGAAACGTCGTCAGAACCGGAAGATAAAGGGATAGTAACGGATTAGAGACAGGGAGGCGAGGAGGTCCAATTGAAAATACAATGCGATTTTTGCCAAAACACATATGAGGATTATCTGGAAAAGTGCCCCTCGTGCGGTGCACCCAATCCCTCTCACCATGATGGCGACAAACAGCCCCGCACCATTGAAGAACTGAAAAAATGGTACGAAGACAGGCAGCTTCCGCCTCCCGAGACCACGAGATTTTTTATCGGAGTCGATTATAAAGAGCCAAGGGCTTTTGGTATCTATAAAAATGACAATAATGAGTTTGTCGTATACAAAAACAAAGCCGACGGCAGCCGTGTGATCAGGTATCAGGGAAAGGATGAGACATATGCCGTTGACGAACTGTTTCAAAAGCTCAAGGATGAAATAGTCCATCAGAAAGCAAGAAGCACCTCCCGGGGCAGGCAGACAAAATCGGATAACAGGCTTAAGCAGATCAGATCCATTATTTACATGATCTTTGCTTTGGCATTTATTGCCATATTTGTATTTGAAAGTGTCTCCGGCAAACGCCACAACGGTTACTACAATTACGAAGATGTAGTCTATTATAATGACGCCGGCAACTGGTATTATTTCGATGATGATGACGATGACTGGTATACCGCCGCAGCGCCCGCACAGTATGATCCCAACAATACAGACCCGTATTTTATGGGCAGGTCATACGAAGATGTGGACTGGGAATCAACAGATCAGGACCTTAATGAAAATTCTGACGAAAGCCTCAGAACGGTTCCGGACGTAACAGACAGTTCGGCATACCGGGATGATCATTCATCCGACTCCGATTCCGATTCGGATTATGACTGGGATTCCGGTTCGGATTCATGGGACTCTGACGACTCGGATTGGGACAGCGACTGGTGAACATAGCCAAGTAGTGTGACATATCTGTGACGGGCAGGGTGCTAAAACATAATTAACAAAAGGAACCGGACCTGATCGCCCGGACAGCAACTTGAAAGAAGGCGATTAAAATGTCAGAACTGAATCTCAAAGAACTTACATCGATCGAGGAACTCAAAAAGGAAGCACTCAGACGCGGGATACATCTTTCGGATGCGGACCTTGCATCCATTACCGGCGGATCGGGAGTGGACTTTCCGCCCGTAGACCGCCCCCATGTAAATTATAAACGTCCGAACTGTCCGAAATGTGGGAGCAGCGACGTCTCTATAGTCTTTTGGTTTGATGCTCTTGTCGTTCTGAAATGCAATAAATGTGGTCACAAATATATTGATTGGCTGGACTGAAAGAGCAGTTATCAATAATACAACCGTTAATGGCTGGGACGGCAAGTCTGTTTTCCGAAAATAATCAACAAAAAAACAGCAGAAAAAAGGATCGCAGCGATGCGACCCTTTTTTTGCGAAGATATAAGGTCGAGTTTCTGATATAATCCTTTTTGGGTAGTGAGATTATATTACAGTTGTAAAAGGACAGAGCTGAAAGAAAATACAAGATTGGCGTTTGCATACGGGGATTTCCGATCTGTAAGCCGGTGGAAGGTTGAACTTTTTGTATATCTTTTACATATCTAGACGATAGGGGGTATTAAAGTCCCCTTTTTTGTTTATAATCATTTATCATATGGGAACAATAACAGATCCGAGAAAACAAACCCATTACCACGGACAGGAGAAATAAGATAATGAAGAGAAAAGCATTTGCAACCCTTATAATCAGCCTTGTATTCTGCGGTATTCTTGCAGGCTGCGAAAAAAGCGCGGCTGTGGACAGCCCGGAAAAAATAAAGGAAGAAGAGAGCGCAGTCGAGGATAAAGCTCCGGAAAAGAAAGAAAAATCGGACAAAAAGAAATCCAACAGGAAGGAGAAGCTTGACACAGCAGCCGCACAGGACTCTCTGAAGAAAATGAGTGAAGCTTTAAGCGGATTTTTATGGGCAACCATGATGAAGGAGTCCGATTATAATTATACGGGTATAACAGATATAAAACTTTCCCTTTCGGATGAGGAGAAGATCAGAGCCGCTGTCTTAAGCGGTGATGCGGATGGCGTGATCGACAGCACCTTTGTTCTTGGAATGGGAGGATTTTCGGAAGAGGAAAATTCCGATACGGATAACGATGGTGACAGATTTCACGGGATGTCTGTGTCGAAGGAAAGTGTCGAGAGAAACTGCATGGATCTTTTCGGTACAAAAGCTTCATGGGATGATCTGCCGATAGGGCCTGTGTGTGACCTGTCGGATGCTGTAAGATATGAAAAGGGGAATGAGTTTTATGCACTTATCGTCGATCAGGAAGTAGATACGGAGACCGTTTTGGAGATTCATGAATGTACCGTGGAAGAAGAGGACGGCAAATATACAGGGAAAGTCAACATGTTCTGGGGGTACTTCGGCGAAATAGAGATGAATCCCGGATATTCGAACTATTTGGCGACCTGTACGCTTGAGCCGAATGACAGCTCAAAGTACGGCATGGTAGTAAAAGAGATAGAAATCACCCCGTTAGAGGGCGGCAGCGACGAGTACGCAAATGATGCTGATGTACAGGACGGCTTTGACGTATCCGACGAACCTTTCTACGGAGTGTGGGTCGGCTCATCTGCCGAGCGGCAGGAATCGCTCGATCTTGCAAAGGATCTTAATGATAAAGGACTGGATGCATACTGTATATATACACCGGAGTGGGAAAATCTGAACAGGGACAGCTACTGGTGTGTAACAGTCGGAAAGTCTGCGACAAAGGATCGTGCAGAGGAACTTATAGCGGATGTGGAACAGGCCGGATATAAAGGCGCATATGTCAAGTATACCGGCGAGAGGCTAAGCCACAGGATCTATTATTATCTGTATTCGCCGTCTGATGCAGCAATAACGCCGTCAAAGGTCACTTTGGAAGATGTTACGACAGTGGAACTGTCGGGAACGGAAGAAGATGAAGGACCAATGACACTTATAGTCGATGCAGACACTGTATTTGATAAGACATGTGATATGCAGTACTTCCCGGGATATAAGGAAGGACAATCTCCCCTGGAATGGTTTAACAGTACCTCCGGAGAGGATCTTATGGGTGTATTTGAAGTAAGTATCGAAGGAAACCACGTGGAGAACTTTTATGGAAGCTATTGGTGGGATTGATCCGGCATTTCCGGCTGGTATAATGCAGATATAATATATATAACTGCAGGAGGCATCATAAATGGCATCAGTTTCTTTTGATATATATCAGACACTTGCGATCGCAGTAGTTGCGGTAATCGTGGGACGCCTGGCAAAGAAATACATCAGAGTGCTGGAACGGTTTTGCATACCGGCACCCGTGATAGGCGGCATTATCGTTGCCGTGATCGTATGTATATTGCATGAGACCGGAACTGCGCAAGTGGCTTTCGATAGCACCCTGCGGGATGTGTGTATGGTGTTTTTCTTTACAACCATAGGATTTCAGGCTGATTTTAAACTTCTTCGGACCGGCGGAAAGAGTTTGGGCATATTTCTGATACTCGTTCTGGTCCTTGTGATACTTCAGAATACTGTTGCGATCGGGGCTGCAGCGGTATTTGGAATGGATAAGCTTCTGGGACTGTGTACAGGCTCCATCCCGATGACCGGAGGACACGGAACTTCGGTCGCTTTTGGCCCGATATTGGAAGAGCACGGACTGGCGGGGGCATCTTCGGTATGTATCGCAAGCGCCACATATGGCCTCACTGCCGGCTCGGTGATCGGCGGTCCCATAGCTAACAGCCTGATCGTTAAAAAAAATCTGCTCAGCACGGTCTCTACAGAAGATCCTTACAAAGACAGTGCACTTGTCAGGTCAACGCATGAAGGCCAGATCGGATACTCGATCGCTGCATTTCAGATAGCCATCGCTGCAGGCATCGGAACGGCATTTTCATTGTTGTTATCAAAGACCGGGATGACTTTTCCGATGTATATCGGGGCAATGATATCCGCAGCTGTTATCAGGAACATAGGGGAGTTGACCGGAAAGCTCGATATCAACATGGAAAAGATAACCGATATAGGGGAGATCATGCTTCCGCTGTTTCTTGGCATAGCCATGATAACCATGAATGTATATGTCCTTTTACAGCTCGCCCTGCCTCTTGCAGTGCTTCTGCTCATACAGACGGTTCTTATTATGATATATGCCAGATATGTGGTCTTTAATCTTATGGGAGCGGATTATGATGCGGCTGTGATCACGGCCGGGTTCTGCGGTTTCGGAATGGGTGCCACACCGAATGCCATGGCAAACATGCACGCTGTCTGCCTGAAATACGAACCGTCATTCAAGGCTTTTCTGCTCGTGCCGATCGTGGGAAGCGTGTTTGCGGATTTTATCAACTCCACCGTGATAACTCTGTTTCTGAACTTTTTCTGATCTGATTTAAATAAAAACCATGGGGTTTCCAAAAACATTTCCTGCCCCGGACCCTAATTGACCACATCGGTCAATTATGCCTGCTGAAAAATTCCTTCTATTATATATACACACTTTTTATTGATCCCGATCATCGGATTCAAGTCCGTAGATATCGATCTGCGCTGCCTGTTGCTTATGCTTTTCCTCCATGGCGGCATAGTGCCTGACCGTTGTATTGACATCTTTATGCCCGAGAACATCTGCGACCATATAGATGTCGCCGGTTTTGTTGTAGAGGGCGGTACCGTATGTCTTCCTGAGTTTGTGAGGGCTCAGTGACCGACCGAGTTCGAGATTCTTCCCGTATTTTTCGACCATATACTGAATGCTTCTTACGGATAAACGGGTATGTTTGCGGGATATGAACAGTGCAGACTCCTTTTCATTGTCGTAAGACAGGAGAGTAGGGCGTTCTGTGTTGATATAATCCCTCAGCGTATTTCTGACCGCCTCTCCAATGTACATATCCGACGATTTTCCGCCTTTTCTTACGATAGTGATCGTATTTGTGTTGAAATTGACATCATCCATGTCGATCCCGGCGCACTCGGATACCCGGATCCCGGTATTTAGCAAGAGCGTTATTATCGCTAAATCACGCTTAGCAGTGCATTCCGACAAGATTTTCGAGTGCTGGCTGCCGACATTTACGTTTGTAACAGCGTCTATAAGCTGTTTTACCTCGTCGGAATCCAACCGGAAGATCTCATTCTCGATCTCCCTTCGTTTTTTGGCCGCTTTAAGCGTCGGATCATGATCCATATAGCCCATTCTTTCCTGATAGGAAAAGAAATTGCGCACAGACGCCATTTTCCGTGCGACCGCACGAGATTTTTCACCCTTGCGACCCTCGTTATCGCCTTCAGCGAGTTTGTTCTGATATTCGTTGAAGTCAGCTGCCCTAAGCTGATCGATCGCTTCAAAGGGAATGTCTCTTAGCTCCAGGTCTTTATATAAGCTGTTATTGTCTCTTAGGTATTTGTAAAAAACCGTCAGGTCATAGACATACATATATACCGTGTTGATCTGGTATTTCAGAAGGATCTCTTCTATATAGGAATGTGTATGCTGCGGAAGCTGCGCCTTCATCCTGTTTATGAGTTCGCGCTTTGATCTGTCTTTGCTTTTGTAATATGCGGAATTTTCCCCCATTTTGTCTATATACCCCCTGTATGGGCATATTATAACATTAAACTAAGATTTAACGCAATAACTATTTATCCCGGATAGCGTAACCGTCCCGTTCCGCATGTCCGGGCCGTCTCTGACCCAAACCCTCTCCATGCCATGACACATCTGTTTTTTTCATTCCGGGGATGATCCTGTCATGGATATAAAAAATTATCAAGACAGGTCACTCATCATAGTCATAGTCGTCATCATCGAAGGGGTCGTAATCGTAATCGTCGTCATCATCGTATTCGCTGTAGTTACCCTCATCGATGACATATTGATCATCGTCTTCATCTCGTGTATCCGGATTTGCAACCGTAGTTCCCGTATCGGCCCCGGTATTTACAGGATCCTCATCATCGGTATCATAAAGCGAAGCGATCACGGCATCAAAGTTTTCAAAATCATCCGCATCGGAACCGAACAGAAGAATAAACGTTTCCTCGTCTATCCCGCCTGCTTCGTCTATAATACCGTTCTCATCTATCAGATAGTACAGGCCCTCTTCATCATCATAATAGAATCCGGCCTTTAGATTTTCATTGTAATGGTAAACCTCGCCGGAAGACTCAAATACCATGTTGAATGCACCGGTCTCTTCACTGTAGCTCTCATATGCTCCGCTTTCCGGATTGTAATAATATGAAAGGAAGCTGTCCTCACCGTCATCCGCATATACCCATTTTTCTGTTGCTGCCATATTCTTTGCAGGTGTTACCTCGGGCTCTACCCCGGGCACCTGCGCCTCGGTTGCCCTGGCAGATGCAGGATCGAACTTAAAACAGGGCGTGGAGATTGTTTTGCCGTAGGCGTCTGTGATCGTTCCATAGAACAGGACATCATTTCCGGGCTGGTTGATAGGTTTTGTTTCAAGGCTGAGCCCTTCTTTTTTAAGTATTATCGGATCGAATAAACATTTGGCAGTAAGATCCGATGACCCTGTTTTTGTCGAATCATACAGGAACTGTACCATATCTCCGACATAAAACGGTCTGGCCTGAGTCTTGGTGGTCAATCTGTCATCTATTCCTACATATCCGTAATATTCCCACTTTTTAGCGGTAGCATCCCACACTATGTCGATCTTTGACTCTTTCCCGTTGACCAGTGCCGTGGTATACATACCCATCTGATGATTTCCCGTGCCATTGACCTTAAAATCACTGTATTGATATATTGGAACCGGCATGCCGTTTATATGAAGCCACTGCCCGTTGAAATTATAGACAGGGCTTGTCTTGCTCGCGGTTGTACAGAAAGTATCCATACGTCCCAGGGATATATAACCCAGCTTGTCGTTTTTGAGCATAACACGCAGTTCGGCTGAATCTATCATTTCCGGCGTCAGACCCGTCTCGGATTCTATGGAAAATCCTCCGTTTTTCACGTTTTTATAATGGCATGTGATCCCTGTTCCAAGGGATGCGTATTCTTTATCAAACCACTTTTTGTTTCTATAATAATTAAGGTTTAGTTCATTATGTTTCTGGTCATAGGATGTTTGCTGGAACAATGCATTTTCCCGCTGTCCGGCATATATGCTGGCAAGCTTGTCATAAGCCTTCATGGCAGCGTCAGAGATATTGTTTGCTTTAATATCGTCATATCCCGAATTATACATATATGTATTTTCACCGGGCAGATAAACGGATATCCCGTTAACCCCGCCCGAGGTATTTCCGTTCTTATACACAACCGTTTCTTTAAGTGTGTTTAAAAGCGCTGCACTTTCCACACCCACCGGCGTATAGGCAAGACTGTCAAGAAATCCGACCAGGTCGATCTCGCCGCTTCGGTTATCCGCTGTGGTGCTGTTGTCATACTCTCTTGCCATATCTCTTGCAAGCGCCATCAGCTCTATCCCGCCTTTTGTCTCTCCAAGCTTGGCAACAAGCTCGTTCCACTGGTTCTGTGCGGCACCGACACTGTTAAGATCATACAGCGCAAGCGTCCTTGTCGATCCTTTTGAGTCATTCGCCCTTGTATAAACATCGTAGTCATCTATAAGCTTTTTACCGAAGGTTACAAAATCCGTGGTTCCGTAAGTTGAGAAGCTGTTAAAATCCCATCCGTAGTTTCCTTCGTTTTCCTGAGATCCGAGAAAATATTTTGCCGTGCCCGAAAAATTGCTCGCCACATCAAGAGATCCCATAAGACATGTATCAAATCCGATCGACTCAAAAACAGTGCCCGAATTCTTGACGCCGGTACTTACAGCTGAGGATGACATTTTTTTTCTGGTAACTTCATTTCTCCCGTATCCGCCTGCAGCTCCGCCGCCGTGATCCCAGAAGACAAGCGAGGTATGGCCGGAAGAATACATTGCTTTCGTATCATTTATGAATGTCGTTATCATATCGGGAGACATGTACTCTTTTTGGGTGCCATACTGCTTAAGCTCCTTTATCGTTCCGTTTTCAACCACATATGATACCGTATTTCCGTCATTTGCATTCTGCATTGCGGGATGCTGCCATTTCCTGGTTCCTCCCGCCATGATAACAAATCGCGTATTACCTGATGAAGATGCGTTTATGGCTTGATTGACCAGTCTTGTTGCTGCCCCGCTGCCGCTTTCAAGATCGGTTCCGTTCAGATATACAAGTACCAGACCGTTTGAGGTCTGAACCGGAGATGCCGGTACACCGCTAATTGGCAGTACAGCCGTATCCGCTGGCATATCCTGAACAGGTATGTTTGCTTCAGTCGCAGGAGCAGGTACAGATGCTTCGGCTGTGGGCGCAGGTGCGGATTTTTCCGGGTTAAGATCAAGAGCTGCCGGATCAGACGCCTTCAATTCCGCTGCAGCCATCTTCAGATTGGCTATTACCTGGGGATCCTGCCCTTCATATGCCGTGCGTCCTTCAAGTATCCCCATGGTAAGATAATGCGCGATCATTGCATTAGTGTCCGTCCCGCATAAAGCAGGTACATCCGCATACGTTTTGGAATAGTATTCCGGGTCAAACATGAGGCCGCTTCCAATATCAATAACGGCCCCGTAAGCCGCATGCGGCATCACCGACCAGGTCAGAACAACTACAGCCAACAACGATGCAGATAATTTCGACAATACTCTTTTTAAGTTCATTTTGGAATCAGACTCCTCTCCCGCGCGATCGATATACTAAACCAACGATCATATACTATACACCGGAATGTCATTTTTATCAACCAATGTGACTTGCCGGTTTTAAAGATGCTTTAAGCCGGACATTATGATCTGCCGGCCAAATTACAATTCGCACACCATTATGTACTCTTCATCATTTTCATCAACTGTTTTAAAACCGACCTTCTCATACATCCGGACAGCGTAATTTGCTTTCTGTACAGCCAGCGATGCCCTCTTATATCCGTTTTTTCTAAGCAGCTCCAGCATCTTTCGCATCAGCTGCGTCCCTATGCCCTGCCCCCGGTATTCCTTAAATAATGATATGGCAAAAGACGGGGTCTTGTCATCGACATGACCATAATCATTCATGATCCGGGTCCATACGGCTCCCACCACTTTGCCGTCATCGTCTGCAACTATACAGTGATCGGCACTGCCTGTCCCGAAATCTTCATAGTAGAGCTTTAATTCCGGCTGCTCTATGATCTCTTTTTCCGGCGCTTTTACACCTTCGGGAATGAATATCGCTTCATATAAAAATGTCTTTAGCAGTTCCGTTTCGTTTTCTTTAAGATCCCGCAGTACCATAAGTTACCGCCTCCCTGATAACGTAATGATCATATTTACAACAGTCCCGACCGGGCTTTAAATATCATACATGATTTATGCCATGTTGCAAGATGCGTTATTTCAAGGCGCTGCCGCTTCGTGAAAAATATATTGCATTATATTATGTTATAATGTGTCATAATGCGGTAAGGCAGCGTCAACTATCTTTATATAATGTCGTATGCAGTTATTAAAAAAGGGGATTTTATGTGATAAAATATTCTTATCTGCCCGTTCATGATTATGAGTGCGGCTCCGGCCGTATTGCCCACGACACTTTTTTTCATCGCGTAGGCTGTGTGGTGATCTGTGGGACAGCGGGCAGTATGGGACACTGACGCAGCCGGTAGAGCATCTTCCTGGCGCATAGCAAATCACAGGTTCGAATCCTGCCGGTACCACTTGATCGGAGAATAGTTATGAGAATACTTGGAAACATATTATGGATCATATTTGGCGGATTACTCAGCTTCCTCGGATGGATCATCACAGGATTGCTGTATTGCATAACTATTGTCGGGATCCCTGTCGGACTTCAATGCTTTAAGCTCTCTAGTATTTCTCTTAACCCTTTCGGCAAGCAGATCCGATACGGTGGCGGCGCCGGCTCTTTTCTCCTTAACGTCGTATGGTTTATTTTCGGCGGAATGGAACTGGCTCTCGGGAATTTCATAACCGGACTCATCCTCTGTATAACGATCATAGGAATACCGTTCGGAAAACAGTTTTTTAAGATCGCAGGACTCTCTCTTCGGCCATTCGGCGCCGAAGTCGAAAGAGAGCATTATTTGTAAAACCGAATACTTCGGCGGGATCATTTAAGAAAAATCATAAAGCACCGATCTGTAAAAATATGAATGCTCGAACTGTTGCGAAACACGATCATAAACAACTACGACTTTGACGATTACTTCCTCGACGAGGATGAGGGCTGGGTCTGGAGAACCGGCGACACATACGGATTGGACGGTTTTTTAATGATCTCTCCCAAAGGTGTTAATGACCGTGCAGTCCTTGATTCCGACGATAAAATAAACTTGATAAAGAACCAAAGGCTGTCAAAGATCATGAACTGCCCCCAAAACGGCAGATGTGGATATATCTATTTCACGGACCGGTGGTGAAAAATGAATCTGTTTGAGATCTTCGTAAAACTGACACATATGCACATCAAATGGCTCTGGGAAGAGACGGGCGCAACATTTACCGGACGAATACGGAAAGCCACGGAAATGAGACGCCGGAAAATTGTCGAGGCTGACTACAACGCATATGAAATATCATACTTTGCCGATGAGAAAAAGATCTTCAGCTGGCACACATTCCACCCTCTGCCCGATCCGGATCCTGAAAGCCTTATCGGTACGAAAATATGGATAAGATACAAAAAAACCAAGCCTTGCGTTTTTGAGATACTACCACAGGAGACATATGAGTGATATAGGATTTGATATACCCGATTACAAGAAGATACGCGTGATAGTTGATACGGACGCGGCCTGTGAGGCAGATGATCCGTTTGCGATAGTCCATGCCCTGCTATCTCCCAAACTTATCGTCAGAGGAGTTATTGCGGAGCACTTTAATGTGGCTCATTCCATGGAAGACAGCTACAACGAGATCTCAGCCATCAAGCAGGCAATGGCACTTGATTTTCCGTCATTTATGGGCCAGACCGGGCCCCTCTCCTCCGATTCGTTCGTATCCGAGGGGGTCGATCTTATCATCAAAGAAGCGCTGTCTGACAGCCCCTATCCTCTCTTCGTCCTCTGTCAGGGTGCGATCACAAATGTTGCCATGGCAATAAAGACCAATCCCGATATCATCGGAAAGATGACCGTCATCTGGATCGGAACACACGGAGAAGCCCCGTGTTCTGCCCCGTTTCGTGAGTTTAATGCCGGAAACGACATAGACGCTGCCAATTATGTCCTGAAAAGCGGTATCGATCTGTGGCTTGTACCGTCACAGGTCTATACAACGATAACCATCGGCATCGCCGAGATAAAACGGCGCATCAGCCCTCTCGGGGATATAGGCAGGCACCTTTATGAAAATCTGATGGCATATAATAACTCTGAAGGTGCCGGATGGACCCAGGGCGAGAGCTGGTCACTCGGAGATTCTCCCGCCATAGCAATAGCGATAAATCCCGGCTGTGGACATTATAAGACGATTAAAGCTCCGACCGTTGCTGATGATACCTCTTCACTCGAGGATCCGGATGCTCCGAAGATCAGGCTTTATACGGATGTCGACAGCAGGTACATACTCGAAGATCTTATATCAAAGCTGGAACTGTTCTGCGAAGAAAACGGTTAATCTCAGTGAAATACTTTATCCTCAGATCCTAACAACCAAATAATTCCTTAGTCTTTTTCATCCTTTCAGAAACTTTTACACCAAACGGACATCTGCTCTCGCAGCTTTTACAGTTCACGCATGCGGCCGCTGTTGTACCAAGCGCTTCATAGTGGGCTTTTACGCTCTCCGGAACTGTTTTCTGGGCCGTGGCAAGATCATAAAACTTATTTACCATAGCGATATCTATATTAACCGGACAGGGTTTACAGTGCCCGCAGTATGTGCACTGTCCCATATATGAATGCATCGGGGCAGACGCTATGACAGATGCATAATCAAGTTCCTGTGCTGTGGCATTTTCATAAGATACTGCCTCGTCGATCTGTTCTTTTGTATCATACCCGCAAAGGATGGATGAGACCCCGGGTCTTGTCAGCGCATAGTGGATACACTGCTTGGGAGTAAATGCAACTCCGAACGGGGATCGTTTTTCATCAAACAATGCTCCTCCGAAAAATCCCTTCATGACGGTGATCGCGACTTCTTTTTCCTCGCACAGGCGGTATACTTCCGCCCTTTCCGGATCGATTCCCGAATAATCCCCATCGTATCCGCCAAACATCGAATCAAGATCTTCCGTTGCCGGCCGCATGTCAAATGCCGGATTGACCGAAAACAGGAGCATTTCTATAAATCCCGCCTCAATCGCCTGTTTTGCGATCCTCGGGTTATGGGTGGAAAGGCCTATGTGCTTTATCACTCCCTCGTCATGAAGTTTGTGAACATACTTTATAAAATCAGTATTCATGCAATGATCCCAGTCATCCTGCGCATCAATATAGTGGATCATTCCAAGATCGATATAATCAGTCTTCATACGCGCCAGTATGTCTTCAAAGGCCGGGACCACGTGTTTCATATCCCTTGTCCGCACATACTGTCCGTTCTGATAAGTTGATCCTATATGACCCTGCACGAACCAGTTCTTTCGGTTCCCGCTCATGGCCTCTCCGATAATATCCCTCGATTTCGGATCAGGCATCCAGCAGTCGATTATATTGATGCCTTTTGATGCAGCATATCTGATAAGCTCCACGGACTCATCAAAATCATGGCGCTCGAGCCACTCGCCTCCAAATCCTATCTCACTGACCTTAAGACCGGTTTTTCCAAGTGTTCTGTATCTCATTTTTTCTGTCTCCTGTTGCTCCTTTTTGCGTCAATTATAGTTCAGCTGCCATAGGGTTGTGTTCATCCGTCAGTCCTCCGACTCGAATACATAGAGGTATCCTCTGCACTCTATCTCGGCTTCATCCCCTGTTATCTCATTACTGATGCCAAGAGATGATCTTCTTTCGAGAGTTATATGCTCTCCGCTGTATTTAAATCCCCTTAAGGATACATTTACCAGGATGTCACCATATGGGATAAGCGATACATAGCGGTATCGCCCCTTCCTTATCACCGCATGGCCCTCAACAAGACGTATACGGTTGTTTCTGTCATAGATATAAGCTTCCCGGTGGTTATCATGACACAGTTTCAGAAGATTGATCGCGGAAAATGTCTGGTCAAGTCTCGTTCCCGTCGCACCAAATATATGTATCACCCCGGCAAGACGAAGGGCTCTCTTTAAGGCATGTTCAAGATCAGTCTCATCTTTTTCCGGAACAAGCCGGTCAAGATCTCCGGTACTTTTGCATATCTTCTCCATCTCTGACTCTGAGACGGAATCAAAGTCACCAACGGCAATATCGATCTTATAGCCGCTCTCGGCAAGATACAGGGCTCCCCGATCGGCACCGATGACAAATGCATCCGCCAATATGTCTTTGTAAAGTGACAGATCGCATGATCCGCCTGCCACGATAGCTATATCAGGTTTCATTTTTCTTCCTTCCGGCCGACAGATTGTGAGACGGAATTAATCCCTCCCCTGCTCATGCCCTTCTCTTTCGGCAAAAAACTCTATCTCCTCTCCTAAAGGACCGTAGCAGAACGCAACCCTTATCGGATACGGTATGTCAGAGGGAATGGTTTTGTCATTTGCCCATACCCATGAACATACCGATAAAATACGGTATCAGCCAGATCGCCCAGATAACGAGGCTAAACTTGTGAAAACGCTCCTTGGACTCCCTGTTGTCCTTAATAAGCACGATAAGGGCCCATATTACATGTACGAGCATTAAGATGATGGCAAGCGCTCCTGTAATGCCGTGAACGCTTATAAGATTCGAATCCGAAGCACTGCCGCCCCGCTCTGCCATAACTGACATGGCAGCCGTTCCGGCACTGTCACAGACAAATCCGATGACAAAGGCAGCAAAATGCCGCCATTTGAGGATCCTTGCCCTGTGCTCCGCCCATACTCCGATCGTATAAGATACAAGTGCCAGGGTTATTGCGGATATGCTGATTACAAGAAGAGAGTTTGTCATGACATCACCTTATATCACACAAAAATCCTGCATATGGGAACTTGTGTAATATAACTTCATTTCCGTGGATGTTTACATGATTTGCATAAGCCTTTCCGTCCTTAATAAGGCCTGCTCCTTCGATAAGCTTTCCGATCAAATCCGGCCCTACCGGAAATGTTCCGTGCATAGGATAGACAACATCGAACATATCGGTAAATTCCTGAAGATGTTTAAGACTTTCGATGTACCCGTCAAGATTTCTCATGTTCCCGAACATAAATATGTCGCCGTCCTGGACCGAGTCACCGCTTATTAGTATCCTGTTCTTTTCATCAATGAGCGCGATGCTCCCGGGAGTATGACCCGGAATATCTATTACCCTGAGCGGACGGTCCCCGAGATCTATCACTTCTCCTTCATGTATCGGGATTATCTGCCCTTTTCCGCCGTGCCCGCGATAGTTTCCTTCTTCCTTTGGGCTCATATAGAATTCGTCAAATGCCCCGTTTCCGGATATATGATCCGGGTCAGCATGAGTGTTTATAAGGATCAGCGGAAGCTCTGTCAACGACTGCGCGACATCTCTCGCATCAGCTGCATTCATACCGGTGTCGATAAGCGCCGCCTTCTCTTTTCCGATAAACAGATAAAATCTTACATGTCCGTCTTCAAACCTGTATGTATCTTCATTGATCCTGACAGTCTCGGCCATTTTTTTCTCCTTTATCATGATGTTTCCTTTTCTACCTCACCGTTAAGATGATTTTACTACATCGGGGGCAAAAACGGGAGACATCTCTTAAATCCGCAGATGCCCCATGACATTTTATAAGTTATAATGATAACGGTGATCTTTATGTGCGGCCGTTATTATCTGGAAAACACAACAGAAACGGTAGCCGGACACACGAAGAAAGGATTTATTATGGACATTATAGCAATGATAGCTGAAGAGATCGGTGCTCGAAAAGTTCAGGTGGAGGCCGCAGTAAAGCTTATTGACGAAGGAAACACCATCCCCTTTATCGCAAGATACAGGAAAGAAGCAACAGGAAGCCTTGACGACGAAAAACTTCGACTCCTTCATACAAAGCTTACATATCTTAGAAACCTCGAGGCAAGAAAACAGGAAGTGATAACCCTTATAGACGAGCAGGGAAAACTTACCGGGGAATTGAAAACATCCATACTTGCTGCTGAAAAGCTTGTTACTGTCGAGGATCTGTACAGACCATATAAACAGAAGAAAAAAACAAGGGCAGAGGCTGCCAAAAAGCGCGGCCTTGCTCCTCTTGCACAGTTTATCATCAGGCAGAATACCGATAAGCCCGTTGAGGAAGAAGCTTCTAAATATGTCACAGGAAAGATCGAACCTGCTTCAGAGTGCAAGGAAGATATCATAAAGGCATCAGAAAAGGAGGTCATCGATGTTGCCGCCGCAATAGCCGGTGCATCCGACATCATAGCCGAAGACATATCGGACAACGCACAGTACCGGGAGTATATCCGTCGCATCACCGCCGATGAAGGTAAGCTTTTGTCAGAAGCAAAAGATGCTGAGGCGGAATCGGTTTATCAGAACTATTATGATTTTGAAGAAGGGATCAAAAAGATCGCGGGCCACAGAGTACTTGCGATCAATCGCGGAGAAGCTGAGAAATTCCTTTCCGTTTCCGTACTTGCACCGGAGGAGCGTATCCTCGGATACCTCGAAAAACAGGTCATCACAAGCGAAAACCCGTACACTGCCCCGATCATAAAGTCAGCCATAGCCGACTCATACAAGCGTCTCATAAGTCCTTCCATCGAGCGCGAGATAAGGAATTCTCTTACCGATATGGCCGAAAACGGTGCCATTGAAGTGTTTGGGAAGAACTTGATGCAGCTCCTTCTCCAACCACCGATCGCAGGCCAGACTGTCCTTGGATGGGATCCGGCGTTCAGGACAGGATGTAAGCTGGCGATCGTTGATACAACGGGAAAAGTACTCGATACAACAGTGATCTACCCTACCGCCCCTCATAACAAGATCGATGAATCCAAGAAGATCCTGAAGGCTCTTATAGAAAAATACAAAGTCTCCCTTATATCGATAGGGAACGGCACTGCATCAAGGGAATCAGAACAGGTAGTATCCGAGCTTCTTAAAGAGATACCTGAAAAGGTCAGCTACATCATAACCAATGAAGCCGGTGCCAGCGTGTACTCAGCTTCTAAGCTCGGTACAGAGGAATCTCCGGAGTTTGATGTCGGACAGAGAAGTGCCGCATCTATAGCAAGACGTGTCCAAGATCCTCTGTCGGAGCTTGTTAAAATCGAACCGAAGTCCATAGGCGTCGGCCAGTACCAGCACGATATGGATCAGAAAAAGCTTTCCGAGACACTTACGGGAGTTGTTGAGGATGCGGTAAACTCAGTCGGTGTGGATCTAAATACTGCGTCTTTCTCTCTTCTGTCCTATATATCCGGCATCTCTCCTACTGTTGCAAAGAATATCGTCGCCTACAGGGAGAAGAATGGGAAGTTCCGCTCAAGAGCAGAGCTTCTTAAGGTAGCGAAGCTCGGTCCCAAGGCATATGAACAATGCGCAGGGTTCTGCAGGATAAACGGAGGAGACGAACCCCTTGATTCCACTGCGGTTCACCCGGAATCCTATAAACAGGCAAAAGCACTCCTTCAAAGGATAGGCTGTAATCTCAAGGATGAAGAAGCCATCCGATCTTTTATGAAAGGCATCAAAGACCTTAAGTTGCTTGCGGATGAGCTCGGCTGCGGTGAGATAACCCTGAAAGATATCCTGTCAGAGCTTGAGAAGCCCGCAAGGGACCCGAGAGACGAAATGCCGAAGCCTACTCTTCGCTCAGACGTTCTTGATATGAAAGACTTAAAACCCGGCATGAAGCTAAAGGGAACCGTCAGAAACGTCATTGACTTCGGTGCTTTTGTTGATATCGGCGTTCATGAAGACGGTCTTGTGCATATATCCCAGATGTGCGACAGATTCATTAAGCATCCCCTCGAGGTCGTATCTGTTGGAGACATAGTCGATGTGACCGTACTTGATGTTGATGAGAAGAAGGGGCGTATATCCCTTACGATGCTCGGCGAAGGAGCCAAAAAAGAAAGGCCGTCCAAGCCAAAGGATAAACCTGCGCACAACAGCAGCACACCTAAGAGGAGCGGCAGCGCCGGTATGGGAACAATGGCCATGGCACTGTCAAAACTCAAAATATAGGTTTATAGATTCTGAACGGAGATATCATATGTTCTTTATGATAGGCATAATGCCTGGCAGAAAAGATTTTGACTTTAATCAGATGATAACCTGTCCGATATGCGGGAACAGGTTATGAGTTCGACACGGATTCTCTTTGGCCCGATCTGACATCCTTATCTCCCCTCCTGATATTTATTCATCGCCAGTTTTTCCAAATATCTGGCTGATATCCCAGCGTGGCCTGTTTACCGTTCCTTACGACCGGGGTTATGATGATCTGCTGGTTCTCAAGGATCTTCTCCAGCCTGTCATCTCCCGACATATGCTGAATCAGGGCAAGCATGTCTTTATCCTTGGCGTTTTCGTTTATAAGCTTATCGATGCCGCCGACCGACTGGGCAACAGATGTGAATTCACCCTTGCTCATACCCTTCTCTTTCATATCGATGAACTGGAACTTTATGCCCCGTTCTTTAAAGAATCTCACCGCTTTCTTTGTATCGTTGCACTTTTTAGTGCCAAAGATCTGCATCATCCGTTATTCTCCAAATCAGTTCTTTGCTTATCTTTCGGCAAAAAACTCTATGCCCTTTATCATGTACTATTACCTCTTTAAAAACCGATGCCTCGGCGGTCAGTCAAATCTTGTCCCCATTGTATTGTCCGTGACAAACTCTGTTCTGCAGAATCTGTCTCTTTGCGTGTTTACAGCATATGCCGTTACAAGCCCGTCCGGCTTCATGTCGTTTATCATTATGCGCTCACCTTCGCCGGCATTGAAGATTATATGATCATACCTTACGTTGTTCTCTTTGAGGAACTGCATGGTATGTGGCTTTTCGTAGTCACTTCTGGCTGTCAGGAAGATGATCATATCCCTCTTCGGTATGGAATCAAGGAACTCCCTTGCTCCCGGCAGGAATTCGTCCTTCCCCATAATGTACGGGCCGTCATGTACCAGAAGCGTCCCGTCAAGATCCAGGATCCAGGTCTTTTGCATCGGGGATATTTTAAGCTGTTTCGGCTCCAGTTCCATATTATTAAAATCTGCTGCCATTTCCTCTTCTCCCGTTTACTATAAAGAAAACCGCCCGTACATAAAGCGATGGGCTCAATGTTGCGGGCGTTCCCTTATATCTGCTAACCCATGCAAAAAACTGCTAAATGCATCATAACATGTCAAGGCACATAATAAAACTCGGGACTTACGTTTTACTATTTACCAATCCGCAGATGTCCCATGACATTTTATAAGTTATAATAAGAATGGTGATCTTTATGTGCGGACGATATTATCTGGAAAATACAATTGAAACCGAATCTTTTATCGAAAAGATGATGAAGTCTCCTCTTGTACGAAAATGGAATGCCACTTCAGCCGTACTCACATCCGGTGAGATGCACCCGACTGACGTGGTTCCGGTCATAGCTTCCAACAGGGCCGGGAATCAGTCTGTTTTTCCCATGAAATGGGGCTATACCGGAAAAACCCTTCTCATAAACGCCAGGGTCGAAACGGCTTCCGAAAAACCTACATTCAGGGGCGACTGGAAGATGCACAGATGCATCGTCCCTGCATCCTACTATTTTGAGTGGGAGCATATAAAAGGTGATAACGGCAAGTCATCTGCCGGCAGCAAATATGTCATCCAACCCAAAGATGCCACCGTTACATGGCTTTGCGGGCTGTACAGGATGGAAAACGGGCTGCCTCATTTTGTGATCCTGACAAAACCCGCGGCCGAAGACATCTGCTTTATACATGACCGAATGCCGCTCATCATGCCGGATGACATGGTAAGTGAATGGATAAAACCCGAAGCCAACCCCGACATAATGGTAAAAGAAGCTCTTAACGCTATGGTTGCTGAAAAAGCACGGGAGATGTAATGAAGATAACAGTACTCATGGATTCATTTAAGGGAAGCCTGTCCTCTGAGGAAGCCGGCGAAGCGGTAAGATCCGGGATCGTCGCATCAGGTATATCCGCCGAAATATCCGTATTTCCTTTTGCCGACGGCGGCGAAGGTACTCTCGATGCGTTTCTTGCGGCGGATAGGGATGCCAAAAAAGTCAGCGTTCGTGCCTCTGACCCTCTCGGGCGGCCAATCGATGCATGTTACGGGGTTTTGTCAGACGGCACCGCCGTAATAGAGATGGCCAAAACTTCAGGTCTGTGCCTGTTATCGGAAAGCGAGCGAAATCCTCTTATAACAACGACAAGAGGCGTCGGACAACTGATAAGACACGCGATTTCTAATGGCCACAAAAATATCATCATCGCACTCGGCGGCAGCGCTACCAATGACTGCGGCGCAGGAATGCTCCGGGAACTTGGCCTTGCGATTTTGGATAAAGATGGGAAACCTGTATGTGACGGAGCCCTCGGCCTTGCAGAAGCAAAAAGCATCGACGCCGGTTCCCTTTTGCCCGGTATTTCCGACTGTAGCGTTATTATAGCCGGAGATGTCGAAAATCCACTGTACGGCGATAACGGCGCAAGCCGCATTTTCGCTCCCCAAAAAGGCGCATCGGCAGCTGATATCGAAAAGATGGATGCATGGATGAAGGATTTTTCCAAGGTCGTCAAAACCTGCTGCCCCGCGGCTAACCCTGATGCAAAAGGTGCGGGGGCGGCCGGCGGGCTCGGATTTGCCCTTCAGACATTCCTGGGCGGCAAAATGATCCCCGGCGCTAACGTCCTGCTAAGCCGTACGGGACTCGAGGGTGAAATAGCATCATCCGATCTCGTGATCACAGGTGAAGGCGCCATCGACGGACAGACTGCCATGGGCAAAGCCCCGGCAAGGATCGCATCGCTTGCCGGGAAATACAACGTTCCGGTCATCGCCGTCGCAGGGTGCATACGGCCGGGCGCCGAAAAATGCCATGATACAGGTATAAAAGCCATATTTCCGATATTATCCGCCCCTATGAGCATCAAGGAAGCCATGGCAGGTGATACCGCAAAAGCCAACATCAGCCGGACTGTCTGCGAGATCATGCGTTTATTTGGCAAATGATTTTGCCATACCCAAAAGGTATCGTCCTCATGATACTATATGTATTTTACTATGGAAGACCCCTGCGGTAGTATAGAGTCAGAAAGAGGGATGAGCCCTCAGGGCAGCGGAGCATATAAAAAGGAGGCGGTATCTATGTTAAAGAAATTTTTAGAGTTTATCGAGGAATACTACGAGGAGTTTTCACACTCAGAAAAATGGTGAATTACACAGTAACGTTGTAATGACCTTCTCCCTACAAACGGGCATCCATTGGATGCCCGTTTTCCTGTCTCATATATGAAGTCAATCCGGCATATCGGGAGGCGGTGTTCCTTCCCGCCCCGCCGGGCCGCCTTCGCCGTCCGGCTTTTGTGGCGGCTCGCCATCAGGCTTTTGCGGCCTCTGGCCGTCCGGCATTTCCGGTCTCTCCCCGTCCTGCGGCGGCTGCATGTTCCCGTCTTCTATCGGAGGCTTTTTATTATCATCTGCCTGCATCTTGTCCCTGCCGGCGCCTTCCTCCGGTTTTATCTCTACAGGCTCGCCGTTTGATGCGCTTTGGGGCGAGTATTTCTTACCGTCAACCGTAAGCGTATATCCGTTAAGATCGATGGAGTCGGCATCGCATGTAAGAGAGCTTATGTATGAATCCGCGGTAAGTGTCCATTTTGCCCCGCCGGAAAGATCCACATATACAGCGCCCGCCGCACCATCGGGATTTACAGCGCCGGAAAATACGCTTCCTTCCTTAAGATACAGGTTAAGAACTGATATATCATCTACGATCATATCACCGTCAATCTTCTGATCTGTTGCGTTAAGATTGACTTTTCCGCCGTTTGAACCCTCATTTCCCCATCCTGCGGCCGCCGCTCTTAAAAATATGCCGCCGCCGTTGTTTGTAATGTCAACCCCTGCAAGATTTACGGATGTTGCCGTATTATTGACAAAAAAGACATCTCCATTGGCATTTGATATGCCCCCTCCGGTTGCATTAAACTCCGAAAGCCCCATATCGGCATCACCCGACATCGACTGGTAGATCATCACGGCCTGATAATGATCCGATTTATCACTGTTATGCTGGTTATTGTCAGCGTTTAATACCACGTTATTGAGTGTTACCGAGTTTTTGCCCTCTACAACCACTCCCTGCGACGCTGTTGATGTCAGGGCGGCATCGTTTACGGTGATATCCGCGGTGGAGTATATTGCCGGCGATCCCGTACCGTCGGTAATATAGTTTCCGCCGTTAACGGTAACCTTTCCGCCTCCCCTGTCCGATCTTATCGCTGCTGATGACCTGCCCGTTGTGTGTATCGTCAGATTCGAGGCGTTCATGGTCCCTCCGCCCGTTGTCATGATACCTCCGGAACAGTTTCCCGACGTTTCTATATTCGAATCCTTAATATCAACGATCGTTCCCTCTCCGTATGAAAAAACCGCGTTCGCATGCTCTCCGTCAGTTTTAATGTTCATCTCGGATAGCGTCAGATGCGCACCGTTTGTGGCAAATACCGCAGCATTTTCTCCGTAAAAATCCGCCTCATCACCCTCCGAATCACCGGTTTTTGTAACCGGTGACTTGCTGTAGCTGACATCGATGCCATCAGCTTCAATGGCGTGTCCTCCACTCTCGCTGTTATCATACGCCGCTTCGGACCTGTCTTCTGCCTCATCCTCTTCAGGCACCGGCATTGCTGCTTCCGCCGTGGCAGGCTCTTTTTCCGCACCTTGAATGGGCGCTTCCTTCAGATCCTGTCCCTGGCATCCCGTGATCGCCAAAGCTGCGCCTATCATGGCTGCAATAACGATCCCGGGAGTTTTTTTGTTTCTCATTGGCATAACCTCCTGAAAAATTTTTCGTTTGATATGCCTGAGATGATATATGGCTTTTTTGAGAGTCTTGTGACTAAAAAATGAAAAAAATGTGAAATCCGATCTGAGCTTAATCTTCTCCTGTAAGATGCACCGTCACATATCCGTGAGCGCACGCAGGCAAGAATTTTTCGATGACATCCTTTGTTTTCATCTTAAGACTTGATGTGCATACGCACGGATGACACCCCAGTTCCTCCCCGGCAAGAACATCTTCATCGATAAGAAGCTGTACCGCATGATCCTTATCGTTCATAAGTCCCATGATACTGACTGCTCCGGGCTCTATATCAAGGTACTTTAGCATGTCCTCCGGATCCGCAAACGACAGTCTCGCCGAATTTATCTGTGATGAGAGTTCCTTTGTCTTAAACTTCTTGTCTCCGGGCATCATGAGCAGATAAAAGTTCGTCTTCTGCCGGTTGCAAAGAAAAAGATTTTTACATATGAGAACTCCGAGAATCGCATCTATCTCGTTGCATGCCTCCATGTTGTCGGCCCTGTCGTGATCCGTCCTGACATACTCTATCCCGAGCTTATCGAGAAAATCGTACGTGCGGACCTCCCGTTCAAGCCTTCCTTCGCAGTTTTGCGGTCTTCCTTTAAATAACTCCATGTCTAGGTCTTCCTTCATTTTTTGCCTCACCGGCCGGTTGACCGGTTTGGTCATTGTCAGATATTGTCCGGGTTGCTCTTTCTGTCCGGTATCGCAAAATCCGGATGTTCTTCAAGCCATGCCGTCTGAGGCATGCACGAGAGCATCGATACGTCGTCCTCTGACAGCTCAAAATCAAACACATCCATATTCGACTTCATGTGCTCTATCGTCGAAGCCTTCGGTATCGGAAGTATACCCTTTTGCAGAAGGAATCTTAAGTTGATCTGCTGGATGCTCCTGCCGTATTTTTTTGAAAGCTTAACTAAAATGGAATTTCCGATCGTTGCGTTCTCGCGCCCTCTTCCAAGAGGCGACCATGCCATGGGGATAACGTCATTTGCCAGGCAGTACTCGACTGCCCTCTCCTGCGAATAACCGGGATGCAGCTCGAGCTGGTCCACTACCGGGCGGATCCTGCAGTTATCCAGGATATTCTTAAGATGATGCGGAAGGAAGTTGCTAAGTCCGAGCCTTCTTACCTTCCCCGCGTCCACAAGTTCTTCCATGGCCCGCCATGTCTCGATATCAAGCGCCTTCCAGTCCTCATCGTCCGCGCCGGTCTGTCTGGGCCAGTGGATCATGTATATGTCCACATAATCGGTCTGCAGGCGGTTAAGCGAGCGCTCGAACGCCTTAAAAACGTTCTGCCTGCCCATTTCATCGATCCACAGTTTTGTCTCTATGATCACCTCGGACCTTGCTATCCCGCTCTCGCGAAGGGCGTTTCCGAGGGATCGTTCCGTCTCATACAGCGATGCGGTATCAAAAAATCTGTAGCCGCACTCTATCGCCTGCATTATCACGTCCTTATTGTCCGCAAACTCCTCGTTATACGTTCCGAATCCGATCTTCGGAAGCTTCGAACCGTCATTTAGCGTATAATACTGTGTCATCTTCCTCCTCCTTTTCCTGTCCGCCGATCTTCAAATGTGGCCGCACAATAAGTATATATCAGCCAAGTATCTCGCTGACATACATGATCATATCTTTAAGATTGTCCGCATCCGTACAAAAATCCCCGGTCTCAAGCGAATGATTTCCACCATCCACGCAATATGTCTTAAGCTTCTTACTCTTTGCTATCCTTTCGATATCCCGGTAATCAGCATACGGATCGTTATTTCCGTAAAACAGTATCCCGCCCTCTTCGTCAATGAACTCTTCTATCATCTCAAGCGGAGAAAAGCATATCTGCTTTGCCTTTATGTTCTTTTTCCCGGCATATGCCGTTGCGACAACGGTCCCTATGCTCTTGGAGATAAAAACAACATCTGCCTGATGAAGATCACCTGCCTTATCAAGCGCTTCCTCGGTCATCTTCAGGCATCTGTCAAGCGTCCTTAACAGAAAATCGCGGTCTTTTAGTTCTTCCTTGCTCCACTTAATACCGGAAAAATCAACGTGCAAAAGCTCGTATCCGGCCTTTATTGCCTGTTTTCCCGCATAATAAAGGAGCGGTCTGTCCTTTGTATATCCCACGCCGGGAAAAATTACAGCTACCTTTCTCATTTGTACGAATCCACCTTTCCTTCCACTTATGGTATCACAGACGGGATGATAAATATACCACGGCTGCCGGATTTCTTTTTATTTACATTTCACTAATACACAGCCGGACATTTTATGATAAAATAAATACATGTTTCGGGGTATTAGCGCAGTTGGGAGCGCGCCACACTGGCAGTGTGGAGGTCACGGGTTCAAGTCCCGTATACTCCATTTATTTATGATATGAATGTCTTTGGAGGGGTAAATGCTCTTTCTTTCGGTTCTGCCATGCATCATACTGTTTATTGTTGTCTGGAAGGGCGACAGATACGAAAAAGAGCCTTCCGGACTTCTGATAAAGCTTTTCATTTTCGGCGCCCTTACTACCGTAAGCGCCATGATCATCGAAATACTGTTTAGCGACTACATCCTTGCTTTTATGGATCATCAGGGGATGTTGTACCTGCTCATCGAAAACTTCCTGATAGTGGCTCTTTCCGAGGAGGCCGGTAAATATTTCGTTCTGAAGAAAACCACGTGGAAGCATCCGGCGTTCAATTACACGTTCGATGCGGTCGTCTATGCGGTCTCGGTATCTCTCGGATTCGCAACTCTTGAGAACATCCTCTATCTGTTTGACGGCAGCATCACAACCGCCGTCACGCGCGCCCTGTTCAGTGTTCCCGGCCACGTGATAGATGCATTGTATATGGGGTATTATTTCGGGATGGCAAGATATGCCGACGCATATAACGATGAGAGATTAAAGAAAAAATATCTAAAACTGGCTTTCTGGATTCCGGTGCTGATACACGGCTTCTATGATTTCTGCTTAAGTACGCAGTACGGGATCTTCATCCTGATCTTCCTTGTATTTGAAGTGGTCATAACCATATTTGCGATAAAGAAGTTCCGGCAGCTGTCAGTGATCGCTGCAACCATACCGGGAACGGATGCCGGCAATAGTCCCGAAACGCCGGCAAGCGTTTAGCATAATATCAATTTTCAAAAAGCGGGGCATCATCGATCAACGACTTGCCTGTGTACCTTCTCAGCGATACAATACGCATATGAAGGCGCTTTGGAATAAGAGGTGTTTGATATGTACAAAGATATAGTTGAATGTGGTAACTGTAAACATTTTTTCATCAATCCCGAAGGGATCTGCATGTGTAATAACGAGAACGGTCTCGCATTTCCGACTACCGCCGACTATTGTTCCCACGCAGAAGCATCGGATTCCAAGCGTGAAGTCAATAACTCCGAACTTTTAAAGCGCGTTTACGAACAGCGCAGGAGCAGATAAAACGATTTTTCAGGAGGAGGTTACACATGGCTACAACAACAAAGAAACCTGCGGCAAAAAAGACTGCAGCCGCAAAAAAGACAACGACCGCTAAAAAGACTGTGGCCGCTAAAAAGACAACAACTGCTAAAAAGACAACGGCCGCTAAAAAGGCAGCTCCGGCTAAGAAAACAACGGCCAAAAAAACAACTTCGACCGCCGCTTCCTTAAAGCTTACGGCAACCGAGAAGAAGCTCGTGGAGCTTTACAGGGATGCAAGCGCGGCTACAAAGAAGGAAGCCATGGAAGTGCTCAAGGCCGATAAAAAGCCCAACGACAGCCTTATTGAAGCCGTCCTTTCCAACAAGGATCTCAAAAAAGTCCTGACAAATATGATGAAGGCCGGCCTTAAAAAATGATCAGTATCCGATCTTTTCAAGGATCGTGTCGATAAGCTGTGCGTTTGCGATCGAGAAAGCACCGGAGATACAGGGAGCTTCTCCGTCTTTGATGCACCGAGCGAACTGTTCGACTTCAAGAGCGTAATTCTGCCTTGCGCAGATGTTGCGCTCTGTTTTTTTGCCATCGGTAATGATCGTATAACTAAGATTTCCGGCCTGATTATACTCAACAGGCGAAGTTATGATCCCCTTTGATCCGTGGATATACAGCCTGTCATGGCGCGCGTCGGTTTTGCTCGGAAATATCATCCCGACGTTAAAAGCAGCTCTTAAGGTGCCTTCAAACCTCATCTGGACTGACGTGAAAATATCAACGCCGTTATCGTTAAATTCGGCATTTGCCATTATCATATCGCTCTTTTTGTCCGTAAGCGATAAAATCATCGTAGTACAGTAGCATCCGAGGTCATATATCGCACCTCCGCCGGTTTCCTTGCGGATCCGTATATCATCGTCATATCCCTGCGTAAGAAATGCCGTTTCGATATAATCAACATCGCCTATCAGTCCGCTTCGTACATCATTTTTTAGCGACTTTATATACGGACTGTGCAGATAGGCAAAAGCTTCCATCAAAAGAACACCGTTTGCCTTTGCGGCATCAAACATTTCCTTTGCATCTGCGGCATTAAGCGCCAGAGGTTTTTCGCAAAGAACATGCTTTTTCGCATTTAAGGCTTTTATTACCCATTCTTTATGCAGATTGTTCGGAAGGGGAATATATACGGCCTCAACATTGGGATCTTCAAGCAGGAGATCATACCCTGTGTATCCTTTTTCGAATCCGAATTCATTTTTGAAAGCATCTGTTTTTGCCGCATCTCTTCCGGCGATCGCATAAAGCTCACAGTTATCAGCTTCCTTCATCCCGGGGATAGTGCATCCCCTTGCTATACCTGCAGTTCCCAGAACACCCCATTTAATTCCCATATCATGATCCTCCTTCCGTTTGGTTCATTTTACAGGTATTTAGTTCTTTTGGCCACATTTTTAATGATCACCCGGCTCTTTCATATCGGTCAAACCTTGTATATAATTAGATCATCACAAAATCCGGGGAACAGGTACTGCCATGAGAAAAAAAATCAAACTGACATATAACGCACCGGTGACCCTTGCTATTGCAGGGATCAGCCTTGTGGCCACCGTTTTGAGCCTTATATCGGGTGGTCTTATCGGAGAGGCTCTTTTTATGACCTACAGATCGCCTCTTTATTATCCGACTACATGGATACGCTCATTTACGCACATATTCGGACATGCTGATTTTTCCCACTATATAGGGAACATGAGCTATCTTCTGCTTCTCGGGCCCATGCTCGAGGAAAAATACACTTCAAAGACCATAGCCGGAGTGGTTGCAGTAACTGCGCTTGCCACAAGCCTTGTAAACTATGTATTCTTTCCCCATTCCGCGCTGTGTGGCGCAAGCGGCGTAGTATTCGCCTTCATCCTCCTCTCATCATTCACGGGTTTTAAAGAAGGCGAGATCCCGATAACGTTTATACTCGTGGCTGTATTCTTCATAGGACAGCAGATAATCGAGGGCCTTACGATCCGCGACAACATATCAAACACCGCTCATATAGTCGGCGGCATAGTAGGCGGCGCTCTCGGTTATGCATTTAACAAGAAACCGTCGGAATAAATGCTGTAATTATTATATTGACCTTCACCACCAGCAAAAAGGAGAATCCCATGAAAAAAACGATGCTCTCATGCCTTATGATCCTGTCATTATGCCTTTGCGGATGTACGGGTGTCGCAAAACAAGCCGATGCGGATGGCGGGCCAAAAGAGACAGCCGGAAAAACGGATGATGCACCTGCTAAGGATGAAAAAAAGCCTTCGGAGGAAAAAGAATGGACATCGCTTGATGATGACAAAGAAAAAGACTCCGACGATACCGATATAAACCTGAAAGATGTACTTATGAGCAAAACCGGTATCAGTATGTACGATTTTATCGATTTTTCACAGGAAGATTTTGACAACGACGGATCAGAGGAAGCCTTTGCGTTGACCGGAGAAGTCATCGATGATTATGACGGAAAAAAACTCATTAACGGCATCGTATGGTTTGTCAAGGACAAAAAGGCCGAAAAGGTTACAGGATCCGGCGCTATGGGTTTTTACGACCGCTTCCGCACAATGACGCTCGGAGATACAGTATATCTGATGGTTGATGAGGTATATGCAACATCGATAGTAACCCACGTCTATCTCGTTGATGAAGGTAAAGTTTCGGAAGCTCCTTTTTCGGCGCTTGGTGAGGTTATTACCGATCTTGATGATGATATCCGGTTTCGGATCATGGACAGCAGCTATGACATGATGTATGACGATGAAATGGAGTGCATGATCGGACACACATGGAAGCACTATTACTTCTTCTATCTCGACGAGGAAGACAAAGTATACGAATACGCAGGCACAAGCCTGTCAAGGGATGATGCCGGGTATATATGCGGCTATGATATAGTCGGTAAGCTGATCGATCCAAAAGATACGATAACCGGCATGTTCCTTCGCGGAAACGGTCTGCTTGTAATAAACTACG
Organism: uncultured Lachnospiraceae bacterium; assembly: GCA_902775485.1. Classification (GTDB taxonomy): domain Bacteria; phylum Bacillota; class Clostridia; order Lachnospirales; family Lachnospiraceae; genus UBA2868. The sequence continues at coordinate 24,237 of CACYMJ010000012.1, read as the reverse complement.
AACATCCCACCGACGGCGGAAAAGAATATTACCACTATATATACGATATGACCTGTGATCATCTCGTTGACGATTACAGGGATGAATGCTCCGATGAGCCTCTTTGCGGGATATGCCTTGAGTCTCTGTGTCCGGATATCGCCAATTATCCCGAACTTCCGGTTCAGTAAAACCGACACGGGCCACACATATCAATAATTGTCAAGCTGCGTCAGAAGTTCTTCTTCGGATGCGATAAGCCGGCTTTTTATGCCGGCTTTCTTTGCCGCCTCCACATTGGCCTTTATATCATCAAAGAAAACGCACTCTTTCGGGTCAAGGCCGTACTTTTCAAGAAGATGTGTATATATTTCGATCTCCGGCTTTACCGCCCCTACCTGATACGATACAACGCCTCCGTCAAGCATCTTCCTAAACGGCATGGGATCGGTATGCTTTTTAAAGAGGTATTCGGAATAGTTTGACAAAATGTATATGCCGTAGCCTTTTTCCTTAAGCTGCCTCATCCTCTCCCATACGGCTTCGCGCTCCGTTGCCATTTTATCGTTTCCGTAGAAAAACCGCCGGATAAGATCCTCATCTTCAGGATGATCCTCACAGTAATGCCCCACGAGCTGATCAACAGGTACACATCCCCTGTCAAAATCACGCCAGATAGGATCATCAAATATCATATGGCCTAGCTCTTCGGCCTTTTCATCAGACAGGCCGAAATCCTCCGTCAGCATTTCCTTCCAGCGGTATCCTATAAGAACACCTCCGACATCAAATATCAGGTTTTTGATCATGTTAATGCTCTGTTGTGCCTTTCTGCCGCTTCCCTTTTGCCTTTACCGTCAAAGCGCCTTTGATCCATTCTTTTCCCTGTACATGTCAGTAACGCGGACGTACCGATGTTTTTGTATAAAACAGGATTATGACAAAAAGCAGTGTCGAAGCGATGGTTCCCACGATCTGGACGATCTTTACGATACGGTTATTTACACCAAAAAGCAGTAACAGGCCTGAGACCGCACTTATCAGCATAAACAGAAGCTGCAGATACCACAGGATGGGATTATCAGCTGTATAAAGACTTTCGACGGGACTGCGTGAATGCTCTCCCATCTCACCGTCTGGAAGATGATATCTGTCAACATACAGCTCAAGATTAAGGACATAATAATACACCGCGTTGACTATGATCGATATGATATATATCAGTTTTTGCATATACCGGCTCTCTCCCTTATCCCTAATCCGTCCGTAAGTTATATTTTTTAATCTCGATGCTTATATCGGTAAGGCCGGTTTTCTGCTTTGTGCCCCTGACATATACCACGGCTTTTTTATCTTCCAGGCCGTACTCTTCTTTTATCACCGCTCCGGGGCGCGCTTTATTTAATATCCCGGTAAAATCCGCGATGATCCCGGGCATTATGGTTGTATAAATGCCCAGGCCTTTGCCTTTTCCGTATATCCCATCAAGCTCAGCTATTATTTTTTCCGTATCCATCTTCTTTTGCCGGCCTCGTCAGATCTATCGTATCATTTACAGCCGTCCCTATGACTGCTCCGAATATGACCGAGAGCGCTCCGAATATAAGTGCTATTCCCGCTTTTCCTATCTTTCTTTTCATACCGTTTCTCCGGCATATGCGCGTTGACCGTATCGGTCAGCAGGCATTGCCCTTTTTTGTTATAATCTCAAAATGCCTGTTTTCACAGGCATTTTGCATTTTACTTATTGGTCAGACCTGCCATGAGTTCATCATAATCATAGTCTCTCTCATCAAAATTCGAAAATCCGCTGCTCTTTGGTGATCCTGACTTTTTCCGGGGCTTCTTTTCGCTTGCGGCCCAGTCTTCCTTAACGGCTTTTATCATGAATCCGACGATGTCCTCAACATCCTTTGTCTCGGAATACTCATAGTTCCTTCTGATCCTGTCCATATCCCACCTGGCGGCCTCTCCTATCGCTTTTGCCTCCTTTGTACGGATATCTCCGATCAATTCCCTGATCTGATCGCTAAGGTCATCATAATCGATCTCTTCCACATCAACTGCCGGCTTTTTATGGCTTCCCGGTGTTGTTTTTTCGGCATATATGACCACCGCATAGACTTTTCCGCCTTTTCCCGATTTCAAAGTCTCAACTTTATGGATCTTTACGCCGCATTCGGGATTGTCATTTATCTCCTTTGTGGCCTTGTCTATGACCTTTCTCTTAAAATCATACCAGGTACTGTATGTTTTTTCGGGAGATGCTTCTACAGCCTTTGCCCAGATCTCGGGCGTTCCCTTACTCTTGTTAAGGATCTTGCGAACATCTGCAAGCTCGGCGTTTACAATTCCAAGGCAGAGTTTCAGCTCATTAATATCAAACTGCAGACGGAACAGGTTATTGTTCGGTGCATAATCATTCTTCCTGTGATACATGCGGCTCTTTAAAAGCTCGTAAAACCTGAATGTCTGCGTTGACTGCCACTTCATCATTATCTTAAGCGAAAACGTTGAATAGTTCTGCGACAGATTCTGAAGATACGGCTTTAGTTCGTTATGAAACGTTATCGCGAACTCTCCGTCTTCATATTTCGCCTTTATAACCGCTGCGATATACGTAAAACTCTGCGAATCCGCGTCCGTATAGCCTACAGTCTGGCCGGTCATGTCCCTTGCAGTGTTGTCAAGCTGCCTGAAGAAGTCACCGGACCTGCTCCCAAATGCATTTTTGATCTCACGGCCTTTGATCTTTACCGTAAGAAACCCTTCTTCACTTTCACTGGCTGTGTTTATCTTGGATAATGACAATGCCATCAGGCGATTTGCATACAAACTGCTTTTATATTTGGCAGAAATCATAAAATTAGAACGAGCATAAATATCATTCTCGTCCTGATACTCTTCTACCGGTAATAAAGATGTGTCCATATATTTCCCCCTGTTATCCGATACTCCCTGAACAGTCCCTAATCTGTCCGTTAAAAACATACAACTTTTGAGAATCGTATGTCAACCCTAATCGGTCCGTTAAATACTATATCTTGAGTATTTTTTGTTTTTAAAGGTCAATATATGGTGATAATGGTTAAATATTACCAAAAACGCGTCAAACTGCGGAAAAATTAGGGGTATCCGCTTGTTACTTACGGACATTTTAGGGATCAATCAACGGACAAAATAGGGTTGCTGCCAATGGAGCGTTGTGAAAATGTCACAAAATTTTATTGTACGGACACCGGCAGGTTAACTTACGGACAAAATAGGGTTGTTTGCCTTTGTTCCGTTTTAAATGGCCCATCATTTTGTGCTCTTTTGTATTTGGCGGACACAATAGGGATGCTGCCGGCCCTAATCTGTCCGTATCTTGAACTGTTTTGATCCGCTATTTATCCTTATTGTGCCGCTTTGCAGCCGGATCTTACGGAATATTTTGTCCCTAATCCGTCCGCAGAAAAAACCTCGGGGTTCCCTTATTTGCCCCTATATCGTCCGTCAAATGTCCCGAATCATTCCGTCATAAAAAACTGTCGCACTCTGCAGATGCGCTTATCAAAAGGATCCGTGGCTTTTGTGTTTTCCCTTAAATAACAAATAAAAGTTATATGTTGTAGATTAAAATATAAATAAAACAACAGCCGGCGGCGGCCATCTGATGTTCGATCATTGATAAAACTGCAGATAGTGTTTTTACCACCAAACGTGGCATAACGCATTATATTACATTATAACACATTACATCCACATAGCATGCAATACATTACATCATGCGGCCATATGTGTATTGCCGATACATTAAGTATACCCTGCTCTTATTATATTTTATAAAACCGGATCAGGCAATGGCATAAGAACTATGCATAGCAAAATATAAAACATTACATTGACGTATATTACATTATAATACAATATATTATGATATGGATTTTAATAATATGTTGTAATGTGGAAATATTATGTAGACATACAATAAAATATATTGTATTATACAAAAGTACATATAAATATAATGTAGCATAATACATTATATTATGTCATAATGTTAGCGCACGCTCTATATGGCAATATAATGTGTGCAGCACATAAACTTACGGGGAGGTAATAAAAGTGGCTGTAAAGATAGCGATAGCGAACCAGAAAGGAGGAGTCGGCAAAACGACGACGACCCTGTGCCTGGCCGATGCGATGAAGTATTGCGGATTTTCGGTCCTGATCGTGGACATGGACCCGCAGTGCAACACGACGAGTGAGTTCATATCGGATACGACCGACATCCCGACGATCTACGATGTATTTAACGACAAAATGGATATTAAAGAGTGCATCATAACGTCCGAACGAGGTTCGATAGTTCCGGGCGACAAGGATCTTCCGGAGATAGATTCGAAGATAAACTCCAGGATGGACAGGTACATGATACTTAAAAAGAAGCTTTCGGGGGTAGATGATGATTATGATTTTATCCTTTTTGATACGCCTCCGACGCTGGGGACGTGGATGATAAACGCGATAACCGCCGCAGATGGTTGCATCTGCCCGATACTGGCCGATAAATACGCCATAGACGGTCTCGGGGCTCTTTTAAAGACGATAAGGGATGCCAAGGAAAATACAAATCCCGATCTTAAGGTATACGGAGTGCTGCTTAACAATTATAACCAGACAAAAGCGCTTCACAAGGAGATCTGGAGCACGCTTCCGAAGATCGGAAAGCAGCTTGATTTTCCGGTGTTTAAAAAACCGATACGTACCTGTCAGGAGATAAGCAAGGCCCAGGCGGTCGGAAAATCGCTGTTTGAGACGGCTCCAAGCTCAAACGCGGCTGTCGATTATGCCGAGGTACTCGACGAATTGCTTAAGAAGATCAAAAGAAAGGGGAGATGATCATGGCTGTTTCAAAACCAAGCGCAATATCTTTATTCGACAATATAAAAAAGGACATAACGTCTGAAAGTGATAAAAAGAATACCGCAAAGGGAGCCGTGCCCACAAAAAGAGCGGCAGCTGCAAAGTCTGCGGCCAAAAAACCCGGGCAAAAGGTGCAGGATGTAAAGGAAAAGACGGCGGAGGAAGAGGCACCCGTAAAGACACCTGTCAGGGAAGCGGTGCCGGCCGGCGAACCAAAGAGGCGCGGAGGAGGAAAGAGCACGCCCGCAACTTTTTACATGACACCGGAGGTACTCGACATGATAAGGACTGCCTCGAAAGCATACGGCGGAAACGGCTCGCTGTACATCAGGAATCTTATAGCCAAGGATTACGCTGAAAACGGAAAGACTTATGAGGCGCTGCCGGATCTGATGTTTTAAGAGCCGCCCGGCGCAAATGACCAAAACGGTCAACGAGGGAAGATATGAAGATATATGATATTTCGCAGGAGGTATTTGACTGTACCGTTTTTCCGGGTGACCCGCAGCCGGAGAGGATCCTGATGCAGAAGATAGACAACGGCGACGTCTGTAACCTGACGGGGATAAAGATGTGTGCACATAACGGTACGCACGTGGATGCCCCGTATCACTTCATAAACGGATCAAAAACGATCGATAAGGTCGATCTTGACAAATTCATAGGCCTTGCATACGTAACGGCATTTGAGGGGCAAATAACGGCAAACGACGCCGAGAGGATTATGGAGAAGGCAAAAGAAGCCGATAACAGGTACGCTCTGCCGGATGATAAGCCGTCGTTGAGGATACTGGTCAAGGGGAAGGCCGTTGTATCCGAAGAGGCTGCCGAGGTCTTTGCAAACAGCAATATAAAGCTGTTTGGAAACGAATCCCAGACGGTCGGTCCCGAAGATGCCCCGAAAAATGTGCATCTTATCATGCTTTCGAAGGAGATAGTGCTTCTGGAGGGCATAAGGCTTGCCGCTGTTGGCGAAGGAGTTTACATGCTAAATGCAGCCCCGCTGAATCTGGGCGCATCGGACGGAGCTCCCTGCAGGGCGGTCCTGATGACGGTGTGACATGCCATTGCAAAATGCACGGAATAAATGCAGGAAAGAGATGTTTTTTAAGAAAAGCGGGAAAAAATCATACGACGCGTCAGTCAAAAAACCCATGATCAGGGCCAGTATATGCAATGGAGAGCAGGTGGCAGGCTTTAAAAACCTTCAGACGGGGGCATTTGAAGAGATCATGCTGATAAGGGATGCATCGGATCTTGAAGATTTTAAAGAGCAGTACGGAATAACCACAGATATAGAGAAAACATATTAGGCATACCGGCACGGGGGAATTTGCGATGGGATGGGACAGTATAACCGAAACGACAATAAATGATGTCAGATCAGACAGGAAAAGCGCCCTGAAGGTGGAAAAATACATGGTATCCGAAAAGGCCCTGTACTTTGAGGGCAGGTATCTTCCTCTTGAGAATATCAGCGCCGTCAGCATCCATGACAGTACATATAATCCGCATTGCTGCTGCGGAAGAGGTATTCCGGTCAAAAAGATCAAGATAGAATACGGAGATGAAAAACCGCTCATACTGATGCTTGAGAAGGGCGAGAGTGCCGAAAAGATCGCAAAGCTTATCGGCGCCAAGCGCGTCTAAGACAGGTTAGGAACTACGATGAGATTATTTCTGGCGATAATACCCGACAACGGGATCAAAGACGAACTGTGCTTTATACAAAAACGGCTGCAGCTTTTAGGCGTTAAGGCTGCCTATACCCCCAGGGAGAACATGCATCTGACACTTACTTTTATCGGGGAATACAATGATCCCGATCTTATATCACAGGTACTGGGGCAGATAACATTTGAGAGCGTAAGACTTGTAATAGACGGGTTTGGCTGTTTTGGCGATACCTTCTGGGTGGGTATAAAAGAGGATAAAGGCCTTGAGGCAAACGTCCGGCGGATCAGAAAGGCGCTTGCGGATGGCGGCATACCGTTTGATAAAAAGAAGTTCATGCCCCATATGACGATCGCCAGAAGGATGGAGTATGAAAAAGGTATCCCTGCGGACACCCCGTTTCCTGCCGGAATGGATGTGGAGTATATAAGCCTGATGCGCTCGGATCGCGGCAAGAGCAGGATGATATATACGGTCGTTGATGAATATGGGATAGGGCCGCAATGATTTGAGACAGGACCAAGGGACATAATGAAGATAAGAGCGCATCATATACTGTGTGTTCAGAACTATATCGGATACGGATACAGCGAAGATTTTAAAGTCCATATGGATGAGATCGTAAAAAAGCTGAGGGATGATCCGCAAATCGAGATCACCGAAGGCTGCGATGACATCTGTGCGGCCTGCCCGTATAACGAAAACGGACAGTGCAGTTCGCTTGATAAAGTAAAGCTCATGGATGAGAAGACGGCAGATGCGCTCGGCCTTAAATGCGGGGATAGGATCAGCTGGAATACCGCTTCGGACATGGCATCAAAACAGATATTTGAAACGCAGCTCTTTGGGAAGATATGCGGCAGCTGCCAGTGGTATGATATCTGCTTAAAACAGGTAGGACAGCGGGCAAAGGGATCGTAAGACTTTGCAGATCGGATATTAACGGGGAATATAATGCTGAGCATAGAAGACTACCGGAAAATCTATAATATATTGGACCGGGCCGATCCGGCGCCGTATGACTGCGGCAGGCTCTGCGGCAGCATATGCTGCAGCGATGCGTCGTTTGACGGGGAGGAGTCGTATATCTATCTTCTCCCGGGCGAAAATGAGTATTTAAGATCGGCGGGAAGCGGCATCCGTATCGAGCGGCAGAAAAGAGATGAGCACGATCTTCCGGCCTCCTGGGGGGAGTATGTATATATAGCCAGGTGTCTCGGCAAGGCCGGCTGCGACCGGCGCAACCGGCCCATACAGTGCCGTACGTTCCCGCTGCATCCGTATGTTTCCGAGGAGGGAGTTTTCGAGATGGTCATGTGTTATATGGACATCCCGTATCCCTGTCCCTTTATCGAGGGGAAGGAGAGTTTATCGGATGAGTTTGGGCGTGCAGTTTATGAGGCGTGGCAAATGCTCATAAAAGACAGCGCGATAATGGATCTTGTGATACAGGATTCCAGACAGAGAAGGATGCGGGAGCGTGTTCGGATAAAAAATTAAAAAAATCACATTCAGGAGGTTAAGTTATCGAAGATATGTCCGATATATATATCAAAGATAAGAATAAAGCCAAAAAACTCTTTTTCATTTGTAAACCTCCCTTAAAGCATCCGGCAAGCCACAGCGCGCTTGCCGGGTTCTTTATGTGAAGTATGATAAAGAGCGGGTCACAGACGGAGACGGGCAAAATGGCATTTGATGATTTTTTGGAGGATGCAAAACTTGGCATAGAGACTACGGGCAGGGATAATTCGTGTGAAACACCGAATGTTCTTGCGTATGAACCGACCACATACACCGTTTTGGACAGGATAATCACACAGGGAAATATAACGGCGGATGATCATATAGTCGATTACGGAAGCGGAAAAGGAAGGGTATGCATCTTTTTATCCGACAGGATCGGATGCCGTTCAACGGGTATCGAACTTGTGAAAAAATTCCATGAAAAGGCCTGTGCGAATCTGGCTGCCTACCGGAAAAATGCGAAAAAGGAAGTCGACATAGATTTCATAAACGTAAAGGCACAGGATTATGACCTGCCCGATACGGCTGATGTACTGTTTTTCTTTAATCCGTTCTCGTATAAGACATTCAGGGTGGTGATAAGGAAAGTGCTTGAATCGTATGAAAGAGTGCAAAGACATATCAGGATCTTCATCTATTATCCACAGGACTCGTTCATCGCGCTGCTATCGGGCATTTCCGAAGTGATGTTTTATGATGAGATAGATTGCGGCGATCTGTTTAGCGAAGAGGACGATCGTAACCGCGTGATGATATTCGGGATCGGGTGAGTATCCGGATCGGGGTTATGCCGCAAGATTATCCGTGCAGTTTCCAGGTATGCTCGTAGCTGTTATAAAAAAGCTTCAGTATGCGTTTGTGCCCGAAACATTCGATCACGCATTCAAACGGATAGATTCCGGGCGAATGTATCCTGCTCACATCCGGCATGTCAAATACGTTTCCCTTGTATGACAGATCTTTATATGCCCGGATCCTGTATTCCTGATATGCTCCGTCGTCATCAAGCATGCGCAGCTTGAGGGGGATTATAGAACCGTCAGCATTGTGCTGGCAGATCATATCTATGTTCCTGTTACCGTCTGATCCCATAACACCACCAAAACAACTCCCCGCACGAGCATTATAGAACATACGTTCGAATTGGTCAATAGCGGTATTACATGATTTTGCAAAAGAGGTGATCAATATCGGTCCGGTCTGCCCGAAGGGGGGGGCGCCCGGTTCCGGGATTAAAGCCCAATGGGCTGCCTGATCAGTTCGGCTATTTCGGAAGGTGTCGAGGCGAATGTCGTGGCACCGTTTTTTATAAGAAATGCCTTGTCCCGGAAACCCCAGAGGACTGTGATGCATGGAATTTTGGCATTTTTTGCGGTTTGTACATCAACTTCCGAATCACCGATATAAACAGCCTCATCAATTGATGATCCGAGCTCATCGAGTGCCGCCATAACGGTATCTGCCGCCGGTTTTCTCTTTATACCGGCCTTTTCGCCGATGGCAACACCGATATATTCGGAGAAAAACCGGTCATTAAGTTCCTTAACGGCGGAGTCTATTTTGTTTGACACGATAGCCATTTTATAGCCCTGATCGTGCAATGTCTTCATAAGCTCGAGTATGCCGGCATAGGGAAGGGTCTTATCAAGACAGTGTTTGTCATAATACTGCCTGAATACGGGGATCATCCGGTCTATGAGCGAGTCGGACGTATCATCCGGGGCCGCACATTTCATCGCATATCCGATCCCGTTCCCGAAAAACCGCCTGTATTCGTCCCGCTCTCTTGCAGGAAGGCCAAACTGTGAAAATACATGGTTTACCGAGTCCGCAAGGTCATCAAGCGTATTTAGGACCGTCCCGTCCATATCAAAAATAATAGTACTGATCCTGTTTTTCATCTTATATATCCTGATAATAATCGTGTGACCAGAAAATATTACAATTATTTTGAGTGTGTATCAAGTAAATAAAAACCAGAATATATCACGCTGCTTTCGGTATTTTGGTATAATGCATTTGCGGAGAACGCGCCGGCGGTATATTGCCTGATGAAAGATGAGAATACAGTATCGTTAACGGAAAAAAGCACATAAACAGCCGTACTTAAGAAAATGATCAACACCCAGATGATGAAAAACTTCAGATTTTATGATGATCTTGTGGCCCCGATGATACGGGACAAATTCCCCGGTCATGAAGAGCGCATTGCTATCGGTATAGCCGGAGAAGGAAGCGACTGTTTCGGCTTTGATGATGAACTGTCAAGGGATCATGATTTCGGAACGGGTGTGTGTTTGTGGCTTACCGATGAAGATATGGCACAGATCGGGGAAGACCTTACCGAAGCGTACGATGAGCTTGTAGAGCAAAAAGAGAGGTCATTTTATACCGAAAGGCTTAAAGAGCGCCGCGGCGTGATGACAATACACGATTTTTACTCCAATATACTGCAGATCGATTGCGATACAAATAACTGTAATATGACGGATGATATGTGGCGCAGGCTCGATCATTCCTGCCTTGCCACTGCAGTGAACGGAAATGTATTCAGGGATGATCTCGGACAGTTTTCAAGATTCAGGAAGCTGCTGCTCGATTATTATCCGGACAGTGTGTGGCATATCCGGATAGCCGAGAAGATGCATGAGTATTCTGCGGCGTTACAGGTAAACTATCAGCGGTGCATGACGAGAGGAGACGTTGTTGCGGCGCAGGTGTGTCTAACCGGCGGGATGATGGCTGCGATGGAGCTGTTTTTCCTGTTAAACAGAAAGTATATGCCATATTATAAGTGGTCATACAAAGTGTTAACGCAGATGGATACCGACGGTGCTTTTTCGGCGAGAATAGACGAACTTGCGCGGTTAAAGCCCGATGAGGGTGCATGGGAAGGTACAAGGTATCAACCGAATCGCCCGAATCTTAAGGACAGAATAGTCGCGCTTGCGGAAGATATAGGTTATGACATATCCGAATTGCTGAAGGAGAAAGGTTTCGTCGGGAGGATAAATCCGTATCTTGAAGCGGATGTAAAAAAGGTTCTTGGACAGGCTTAAGCACGGATCTGAGGGAGCGGAAAAGGCAAGGATATTATGGTTGAGAAGATATATGAAACACCATGCGGATGCATACATTACTGGGTAAATGATGCCGCAAGAAACAACCGCCGGCAGCTGGTTTTTCTTCCCGGACTTACCGCAGATCACAGGTTATTTGATAAACAGATAGAATACTTTGAGGATAAATATCCTGTTTTTGTGTGGGATGCCCCGGGACACGCTTCCTCGTGGCCGTTTCGTTTTGATTTTGATCTGATGGATAAGGCAAAGTGGCTTAACGAGATCCTGCTTCGCGAAAACTACGATCATCCTGTCATAATTGGACAGTCGATGGGAGGGTATGTCGGACAGGCATATGCCCAGTTGTTTCCGGATAAACTGTGTGGATTTGTGTCGATCGATTCGGCTCCGCTGCAGAGGGAATATGTAACGGGTTTGGAGATATGGCTGCTAAAGAGAATGGAGCCGGTATACCGGCATTATCCTTGGAAAGCCCTCCTAAGGTCGGGAACGAACGGTGTGGCGGTTTCGGAGTACGGAAGAAGACTCATGCACGAGATCATGATGGTTTATGACGGTGATCAGGACAGATATGCCCGCATTTCCGGCCACGGGTTCAAGATACTGGCAGAAGCGATGGAGGCGGATCTTCCATATGCCGTCAGGTGTCCGGCGCTTCTTATATGCGGCGAGAAAGACAGGGCGGGATCGTGCATAAGATATAATAAAGCATGGCATAAAAAAACGGGGATCCCAATTGAGTGGATAAAGGAGGCCGGGCACAATTCCAATACGGACGCTCCGGATATCGTAAACAACCTGATCGAACGAATGGCAGACTGAGCACCGGTGTATTGCGCTCGATCATACAAAAAACATAAAAGCTGATCCTTACAGTTACGGCGCCTAATGCAAATGATGTTGTATAATCCGTTGTGACTTCGCGGAACTGAAATAAAGGAATTTCACAATAGCATGAAGACAATAACAGGTCAGACATTTGATGAAGAAAGAGCTTTATACGCCAGCAGGGATGTGGAGGCGATAAACTGCCATTTTGACGGACCGGCGGACGGTGAAAGCGCATTTAAGGAAAGTGCGGATATTGTCATACGGGATTGCTTTTTCAATTTACGGTATCCGTTCTGGCACAACAGGGGGCTTAGGATATCGGGAAGCGAGATGACGGAGTCCTGCCGTGCAGCACTGTGGTATACCGAGGATGTTGTGATCACGGACACGAAGATTTTCGGGATAAAGGCGCTAAGGGAATGCGAACACGTAAACATACAAAACTGCGATATCATATCCCCTGAGTTTGGATGGTCGGTACGGGGGATTGATATGAAGGATACAAACGTACAGAGTGAATATTTTATGATGCGTTCGGATCATCTGAAATTTGACCATGTAAAGCTTGAAGGGAAATACTCATTTCAGTATATCTCGGATTCGGTTTTTACCAACTGCGAATTTAATACAAAAGATGCATTCTGGCATGCTAAGAATGTGACCGTAAGGGATAGCGTTGTAAACGGAGAATATCTTGCATGGTACTGCGAGAATGTGACATTTGAAAACTGTACCATCATCGGGACACAGCCGCTGTGCTATTGTAAGGACTTAAAGCTCATCAATTGCCGCATGGAGGACTGTGATCTTTCGTTTGAAAAATCGGAATTACAGGCAACGATCGTTTCGCATGTAGTAAGTATCAAGAATCCGCGAAGCGGATGTATCAACGCAGAATCTGTCGGTGAGATAATCATGGATGATCCGGAAGCAGAAGGGAAGATTTTTGTAAAAAAGACATCCTGATCGGGTTAAGATCCGTGATCAGGGTACAGAAAAGATATTTCGGTTTTGGTGATGCTCAATCGTCGGAACGCATTTTCCTGCGATACTCACGTGCGGAACATTCCATATACTGCCTGAAGATCTTACCGAAATAACTGTCAGATGCAAAACCGCATTCTTCTCCTATGGCAGAGATTGATTTGCTGCTCGTCTTAAGTTCTTCTGCGGCCATTCGTACCCTGTACTGGTTGAGATAATCCATCGGAGTAAAACCTATCTGGCGTTTAAAGCATCTTGCGCATTCGCGAGGACTGATCCCGGCGGATGAAGCGATCTCTTCAAGGTATATCTTTTCCCGGAAATGATCGTGAACATAATTCATCATCTGTTTCATTCTCATGCTGTCGGTCGGATCCATACTTTTGGAACTTTTTCGCAAATTCGTTGTCTCTTCGAGCAGTATCAGCCAAAGTTCGGAAAGTGCGGAGCGGGAGTTCATTTCGTATCCGAATTCTTCTGTCGTAAAATATGAGACCATATCGTCTATCAGGGTCATCATCCTAAGACCGGCCTTATTGTGAGGCCTGATCGGAAAACAGTCCAGATCCCTGCACATGGTTATGGGATTGACGTATTTTTCTTCGAAAACGCTCCCGTATTCCCCTGCGATAATTGATCTGTCAAAAAAGAATGTATAGCAGGATTTGCTTGGCGGGTCATCTGACCAGCTTACCGTATGGAGCATATTTGAGTTTACAAAGGCGGCTTCCCCGCAGTCCAGTCCGATCGAACGGTTTGGCGTCTGAAGGATCATGCCGTCATGAAGAGGAATGGTCAATTCGAAAAAATCGTGCCAATGCCAGGCTGCGATCCCGCCTGTCATGTTGGAAAAGTCGGTATACTTTATTACGAAGGGAAAATCCCTGGTTGAAGGAATAGATTCCCTGTTGTTCTCGTCTGTTGAAAAGTTGTAGTTTACGATCATATCCTTATATTATCTCCGAAAATAAGCGAAAATTGCCATTATATTATGTCTTAATCGTTATATAATCTGTCTGCATATGTACTTTTAATATATGCTCCATACGTTTATCATATAATCAGAAAAAGAAAAATACAAGTATTAAGACAATACAGTGATCATAAAAGGAGGGATTGATATGTTAAATTATTCGGTAAAGCTTGATTCGGTAAAAGACCTTATAGCACTCAAAAAGATAGCAGACAGATACGGCATCAAAGGAAAGATCAACCAGAACGGATTTCACGGAGATATGAGAGCGGTTATATCAAACATATTGTACCTTCCGCTGGATGAAGCGAACGTTGAGATCGACGGCTACTTGGAATCGCAGGTTTCATATATTGAAAAAGAAATAGGCAAGCTTTCCGCATAAGCTTCCTTAGATACAAAACCGGACGTAAAAGGAGCGGCTTTAAACCCGCTCCTTTTATCATCGTTATTTATATAAAGCTTTGATACAGGCATTATTGGTTACGCATCCAATCTTGTCCCATGTCGCTTTTTCGCTCATATCCAGCCATTTGCCGTCAAGCAGTATAAAAGACTGGCCTTTTTTACTTGTTATCCGGATATGGATCCCCTTATCCAGATCCAGCGACTCTCCTTCAACACAGGCTCCCTTCGGATAGGAAACGGCAAGAGCGTATTCTTCAACATCCATGGGAGTATCCAGTTCGAAGACGTGATAGCCTCTAAGGTCTGCATGACATTCCTGCGAATACAGGCATTTGGTCAGATCGGGCGTCAGGATCTGTATCAAAAGGTCCTGATCATTGGCAAGGACATACGTTCCTACTGCCGCAAGCGTACCTTTTTCCTTGAAGATATTTGCAGTTGTAGTCGTATCTTTGGTACTGACCGGATCTTTAAGCCAGCAGCCGCAGTCGTGTGAGAGTACCTTGGAATAGTCATCCGTTACGGACAGAAAAAACGGAGTGTCATAGAGCTGATCGAACGGTGTATCATAGGATACATATACATAATCAAGGGGATAATTGCTGTTGTAAGTGATCCATGCACCGTCTCGGGATGCTTCCACGTTAAAATATTCTTTGGGAAAATCATCATCCCAGCCGAGAATGGCTATGGAATGATCAAAATCATTCTCATCAGGAGCCGGATTGTTCATCGTATAATAATTATCGTGGTTTCCCTTATAGCTGTCAGTGTCCGGGATGCCGATATAAAGAGCCCCGAACCTGCGGATGCCGTCCTTTACTTCGTCTGCTGTCCAGTTTTTTGCATCGATCGCTCTATCCAGTGCAAGGTTGTCCCCAAATCCCCGGCTCAGTTCGTTCATGACAAATAAGACGGAGCCTCCGAATTTTTCCTTATTTATACCTTCGGCAATAAATACGCCTTCTTCCTTATCGTCATCGTATATTTCCCGAAGGAGGCTGATCTGGTCAAATACAATATTTTTGCCATGCGCTATCTGACAGCCCGTTGTCATCGCACAGGAAGCGGCGCAGATCCAGCAGGTACCGCTGATCTGCGGGACAAGTTCAAAGTCCACACCGTCTTCCGAAAGATTATAGTATCCGTCCGCGCCATGAACGTATGTGTGTTCGGTGGAACGGGGTCTGATAAGGCTGTTTTTTTCGCCGGCTGCAGGCTCTTTTAAGGGCGGAGGTGAGATTGAGACATTGATCGTGCATCCGCAAAGCGAGATGGCCGCGATGACAGACAGGATCGTAAACCTTATATAATTACCGCCGGTTCTGCTTTTCATGTGGTGTCCTCATAATGCCGTTATTACGGAGTTATTATAACATACGTGCAGGAAATCCTGATATTGGAATAATTTCGCCGGCAGGTATTTTTGCCTTTTTTGCTCTTGACGGCTAATCCAAATTAGCCTACAATAAGGCTAATCCTAATTAGCCACGCGATGATTAGAAAATAACAGATCTATCATGCGTAAGAAAAGAGGAAAAAGGATGGATACTAAGCACAGAATACTCGATGAAGCACTGACGCTGTTTTCCGAAAAGGGATATGCAAATGTTTTTGTCGCGGATATTGCGGAAAGAGTAGGCATTAAAGCCCCGTCGCTATACAAGCATTATAAAAGCAAGCAGGCTATATTCAATGCAATTGTTGAAGAGATGAACAGGCGGTTTTCGGAAGAGGCCGGCGCATTACGGATCGACGGGACGAACGCTGCAGCCGATGCCGAAATCTATAAGCATATATCGGAAGACGAATTGATCGCTCTTGGGAACAACCTGTTTCTTTATTTCCTGCATGACGACTATACAAAGCGTTTCCGCAAGATGCTCACGATCGAACAGTTTCATGACAAAAAACTCGCGGATGTGTATACGAAAAAGTATGTGGATGACCCGCTTTCATATCAGGGAATGCTGTTAGGTCTTATGGTTACTGCGGGTGTTTTGCAGACAGAGGATGTGAATATCATGACATTGCATTTTTATGCACCGATATATATGCTGTTGACCATATGCGATCGAGAGCCTGAACGTGAAGCTGAGGCACTAAAAACAATGGAAGCGCACATCCGGCAGTTTAACAGGATATACGCAAGAGATGAAGAGCTTATTCAAAGCAAATAAGAACAAATCACGGAGGGATTTGATTATGAAGATCACGGTTATCAATGGAACCGAAAAACACGGTGTGACATACAAAATGAAAGAAATCTTTTTGGAAAAATTCAGAGATGATGCGGAAATAACGGAGTATTATCTTCCGGGGGACTGTCCCGGTTTTTGTTCGGGATGTACGGTGTGCTTCTTAAAAGATCAGCATCTTTGCAAAGATGCCAAGTATATTCAGAAGATCGAGAAGTCATTGCTGGAAGCGGATTTGTTGGTGTTCACATCCCCTGCTTATGTCTTTCATACAACAGGTGCAATGAAGGCAATGTTGGATCATTTCGGCTATCGATGGATGCCTCACCGCCCTGCGAAGGAAATGTTCAAAAAGCGAGCGGTGATCATAACACAATGCCTCGGAGCAGGTGGAAAGTCCACCGCAAAGGATATTAAGGACAGCCTTTCCTGGTGGGGCATTTCTTCAATCAGGGTTGTGAGTTTCAGGCTGATGGCGGATATTGACTGGAACAGGATTGACGAAAAAAGAAAAGCCGCTTTCCACAGGAAGCTGAGTCGTGCCGCAGGAAAAATGCGGGCCGTCAATTATAATGAACCGGCGCATACCGGACTTGCGGTCAAGGCAAAGTTTTATGCCGTAAGAATGATGCAGACAAGCCTTGGCAAACAAAACCCTGAATATGTTGATTATAAGTACTGGAATGAAAACGGCTGGATCGGTAAAGCAAGACCCTGGAAAGGCTGACTTGGGGTTTTGGTGTAAGTGATAAATAAAACACGAAATAAATATTGACAATCCGAAGATACGGATATAATATAAACGTGTTTATATAAACACGTTTATATTATTACGGAGTAAAACTAAAGGAGAAAAAGGAATGATACTGATCGTAAATACCACTTCAGACATATCGATCACCGGAGAAATAAAACAGTTGGCTGCAAAGAGCGGCATTAAACCCGAGGTGATCGAGACCGCCGAAATGAACATAAGCCATTGTATCGGGTGTAATTATTGCTGGTTGAAGACTCCCGGAGAATGTTCGATCAAGGATGATTATGAGATGATTTTGAAAAAGATCATACATGCGGATCAGCTATGGGTGATCTCAAATACAGCGCTCGGATTTTTAGATCATAAAGGCAAGAATATATTTGACAGGATACTACCGATAGCAACGATGTACTTAAAATTTGTCAAAGACCAGATGCGTCATGTGCCGCGCTATGAACAAAGAACGGATATAGGGATCATATATCGGGGCGAGATCGACAGGGAATATCTTCAAAGATGGAGCGAAAGAGCAGCATTGAATTTTGAAAGCAGGTCACTTGGCGTATTCGGAACAGACAGTATAAAGGAGGCAGTATCATGCATGTGTTGATCATTAACGGAAGTCCCAGGGTTAAGCAGCATAGCAATACGGATAAGATCCTGGAAAGTTTCACACAGGGAATCAAAGAAAACGGATCCACATACGAGCAGTATGAGATATCTGATAAAAAACAATGGGAAGACATACGTAAGGCATATTATTCCAACAGCAATATCCTTATCGCTCTTCCGCTTTATGTTGAATGTGTTCCGGGTCTGCTCATGGAATTTCTGGAAACTCTCTCACCCAAAGGTGACGGTACAAGGATAGCGTATATACTTCAGAGCGGGTTTGCGGAAGGGATACAGCTTCGGTGTGGAGAAGCATATCTTGAAAAACTGACAGGATATCTTGGCTGTGAATATGCGGGAACACTTGTCAAAGGCGATAATTTCAGTATAAGATTCTTTGAAGGGGAAATGAGGGATAGGGTAACCGGACCGTATAAGGAAATGGGGCGCGAATACGCTGCAAATGCCGGATTTAATACGGATAAATGCAAGGCATTTACGGGATATGAGATCCTGCCGCTGCATTTGCGGATCATGCTTCGGATCATCCAAAGGACCGTCGCAAGAACCATGTTTGCAAAGGTAGCACGCAGCTGGGGATGTACGAGGCCTCTTGGTTACAGACCTTATCAATAGAAAAGCAGGGCAGATCATGGGAAGAAAGACAAAGATAACCAGGGAAATGATATTGGAGGCAGCGTATGAACTGCTTGACGAATCCGGGATAGGTGCCGTGGCCATCAAGACCGTCGCTTTAAGACTTGGGAGCTCCACACAGCCGGTTTCCTGGCAGTTCGGAAGCATGACGGAACTGAAAAAGGAATTGTTCAAATATGCTGCAATGAAATTGTATGGCTCGCTGGAAGATGAAATGAAGGGAAGGAATGCCATAGAGGCTTTTTTCATTTCGGGAAAACACTATCTGTCGGGTGCCTGCGACCACCCTCATGTTTTCAGGTTCGTAAACGTAGATGATACAAATGAAACAATAGGTGAGAGAATATTCGGCGAAAAAAGCATATTTGACTTCCAGTTTAACGAGGATGCGTGTAAGCTGCTTACTGCGCAATACGACATCAGTGCAGAAGCGATCGGCAGTGCTGTCAGGGATATAGTCATATATACCCATGGCCTGGCGGTAATGATGATCTTTGACAATTACAAACTTTCGAAGGAGACGGCCTACCGAATGATGTATGATGTTGGTATGATGATGCTTGGTAATATAGGTATTGAAGTTAATAAAGATATGATAGATCTGCAAAAAATATGATCATCCGATCCTTGAGGAAGGTGAGTATATATGGTATTAAATCTGGGAAACCGCGTGGTAAATAATTATCTTTTGACGGGAGAGGACGGGCATGTTCTGATCGATACCGGGTATGCGAATGGATTTCGCGGATTTCGTAAGAAACTGGCCAAAGCCAATATCGATTCTAAGGATATCAAGATCATTTTTTTGACCCATGCACATGATGATCACGCAGGATTTCTGAATGAAGCTTTGAATATGACGGATGCAATGGTTGTTCTGCATCCGAAGGCAGTTGAGGGATTAAAGCGGGGCCAGAATTCCTTTGAGGGCGGCTGTTCAGGTCGTCTGGCATATCTGTTCTGCCTAATACTTTCGGTATTCGGGCATGGCGATCACCGTTTTTCGCCGCTTAGAGAGGAGTTTACCGGCCGCCTTGTTACAACCGACTCCGAGCTTTTTCGGACAATGGATCTGCCATTTCAGGTTATTGAGGCTCCTGGACATACCGCAGACCAGGTCATGCTGTTAAAAGACGGGATGCTGTTTTGCGCGGATGCTGCAATGAATGATTTTCCGAGCATACACCGGGTGATCATCTGGATAGAGGATCTTAAGCAGTACAAACGGACATGGGACGTGATGCAAAAGATCGATCCTGATATTATCTATCCTGCTCACGGTAAACCTTTTAAGACAGCCGATCTGAAAAAATACGCCCCTTATCTTGACCGGATACGACTGTTTCCGCTCAAGAGGAGACAATAGGCAGACAGACTGATCCCGGGCAGCGGGAACTAATATGTTGATTAAGGCAGGCAGGAAATAAATGGATAAATATATCTGGATATTCCCGGTCCTTTTTATATTTCATGACATGGAGGAGATCATATGGCTTCCGGAATTCATGAATAAAAACCGGGAGGACATAATAAAACGCTATCCGATAGCCGAAAAACCGCTTTCGGCATACAGAAGTGGAATGACAAGCGAAGCATTTGCGGTTGCCGTGTATGAGGAACTTATCCTTCTCATCGCTGTATGTGCGCTTGCAGAACTTACAGGGGCGCAGTGGGCCATGGGCATCTGGTACGGAGGTCTTATCGCCTTTACCGTTCACCTTATCATCCATATCCTCCAGTCTTTGGCAATAAAAAAGTACATCCCGTCGCTTCTTACATCGATACTCGTGTTTTTGCCGAGCGTCATGCTTCTCATCCGTACGAGACAGGATATGAACACGGCGGCGCTGATCGGGATTATCACAGGTATTGCCGGGGTGGCTGCAAATCTTAAACTGGCGCATGTGCTTATGAACCGGTATGAGGAAAGGAGACAAAAATAGTGGAATTATCGTTTTTATATGCAATACCAAGAACCGGACTGCTCGATACAGTCTTTCTGATAGTCACAAAAATCGCGGGATCATACGGCCAGTGGTGGCTCGCAATAGGCCTGGTGCTTTTGATACCGAAGAAGACAAGGCTTACTGGGATAGCGGTACTTGTATCCTGGGTTTTTACAAGCATGTTCTGTCAATTTATCCTGAAGAACCTGTTTGACAGACCGAGACCGTGTCATTTGGACCAGGCGTTCGCGCTTCTTGTCGAGCGCCCGACTGAATCGTCGTTTCCGTCTGTACACTCAGCCCAGGCATTTGCAGCGGCAACAGCGATATTTGTAAAGTACAAAAAAGCCGGGATAGCGGCGTTTGCAGTGGCAGCGCTTATCGCATTTAGCAGAATGTATTTATTCCTGCATTACCCCACAGATGTTTTGTGCGGTATAGTCCTGGGGATATTGTTTGGAATTGCCGCAGACAGGATATGCGATATGTTAAAAAGAAAGTCAGACAGAGGAGGAGATGGAAAATGAAAAAGAAAACGTTATGTTACACAGCTTTTTTGGTCATATCAGTTGTATTATGCGGATGCAAAGGTCAGGCAAAGGCAGAACCTGCCCCTTCTTCGGAAGCACTCCTTGGAGGCTGGGAGATGGCGGAACACGAGGCGGGGGAGCTTCCCGAGGATGCCCAGAAGGCGTTTGATACGGCAAAAGAGAAACTTACTGACGGAGATTATACGCCTGTCTCCCTTCTTGCGACCCAGCTTGTGGCTGGAAGGAATTACTGTATCCTCTGCCAGGTTGCCCCGAAAGACGCAGCCGAAAAGAAATGGACGCTTGTCTATATTTACGCCGATCTTCAGGGAAATGCCGAGATCATGAACACATATGATCTTTATATTGCCCAGCACAGCATGCCGAAAGAATGAGATCATATGATCCTGGGACGCAAAAAGCTTAACAGTTGTTGTTTTGACGGCTTAGCTGATCTTATATGTGAGGTGTGTTATGTTCAGAAAAATGAGAAGATTCAAACAGCAGATTTCAGATTCAGAGTGCATTGAGATTTTGAAGAATACCAAGAGAGGCGTTCTTTCAATTATAGGTGATGATGGTTATCCTTATGGGCTCCCTATGAATCACTGGTATTGTGAGGAGGATGGGAAGATATATTTTCATGGAGCAAAGGAAGGTCATAAGATAGACGCTGTAAAAGCCTGCGATAAAGTAAGTTACTGTGTATATGATGAAGGGTATCGCAGGGAAGGCGAGTGGGCACTTAATATAAAAAGTGTAATCACCTTTGGCAGGATTAAGCTTGTTGAGGATGAAGAAAAGGCCAAGGCAATATGCATGGCCATAACAGGAAAATTCACAGACGATGAGGAGTTCATCCAAAAGGAACTGACCAATGCATTTCCCAGAGTGCAGTGTCTGGAAATCACTTTGGAGCATATGACCGGAAAACTCGTCAATGAGTCGTAAAAATGCAGTAGAATATAAAAAGATCCGACCCGCTTATGCGGGCCGGACCTGTTGATAACACTCAGTATGATCATCCTTCGATGGCAATGAGCTTCTTTTCGGGAAGTTTTGCTTCCTTCTTCGGGATATCCAGTTTCAATACACCGTCTTCAAACTTGGCTTTGATATCTTCTTCGGTAACGCCTTTACCGACATAGAAACTTCTTTGCATAGAGCCCATGTAGCGCTCCTGACGTATGACTTTGCCTTTTTTGTTCTTCTTGTCGTTGTCTCTTGCCTTTACGGCACCAACCGACAGGTATCCGTTATCAAGAGAGAGCTTGATCTCGTCTTTCTTAAATCCCGGAAGATCGATATCAACTTCATACTCGTTCTCGTCTTCGTGCACATCTGTCTTCATAACGTGTGCAGCATGTTTTCCGTACAGCTTTTTGTCGATATCAGGAATCTCCAGCTCCGGAAAATCCATCCAGTCATCCAATAAACTTTCTCCAAATAAACTCGGTAATAACATAGGTCATTCCTCCTTCTCAAAAAACTAAAATATACTTAAGTTTCATGAGCAAGGGAAGGAGTGTTTGGATTCTGCCTACGGAATCTTCTCTGTTCCTTTGTTCTGACTATGTTATACACCCACGGATTAGCACTGTCAATAGGAGAGTGCTAAAATATTGTGAATATTCTGTGAATTATTAGACAATTTCAAATACTGCATATTAGGAAGCGCCAGACAGCATTAGATATATGATATAATTCCTTTTGGCCGGAGGGTTGAATAATGGAGCTTAAGAGAATCCCATACAGATTGACTGTTTGTAAGGTGGCAGATATTTCCGATTTTGATATAAACAAGGATTTTTACTTTATCGGGAAAACTGATGAAGAAGTGTCATTGGTTTGCAGGACAGAAGACGCTCCGCCGGTTGCGATAGAACGTGACGATGGATGGAGAGGTTTTCGTATCCAGGGAATACTTGACTTTTCTCTGATCGGTATTTTATCAAAACTATCCGGAATACTTGCAGAACATAAAATAGGTATTTTTGCCGTATCAACATATAATACAGATTATATTCTGGTGAAAGAAGAGAACTTTGAACGTGCATTAAGTGTTTTGGATTCTGAGGGATATTCTATCGTAAGATAACCTGAAAGATGATTGGGGACATGGCTATTGTGAGAGCTGCAAAGTCGGTATTGAAGGAAATCAGATTGAGATTACTGTTTGATTAGACTGGAATCAAAGGAATATAGCTAAGATGGAACGTCCGGAATTTAACGAAATAAAAGACTACGACGAATTTTGTAAATATTATTGGTACCGCGAAGAGCTGATCAAAATATGTAAAGAGCATGGAATTAAGGCCAGCGGAAGCAAAATTGAGCTAAACAATGTCATTAAGGCATATTTTTCCGGCGATAAAATCCTGCCTGAAAAGAGAAGAATGAAATGTGCAAAGACCACGATAAAGGAACTGACTATAGAGTGCGGATTTACATTTGGCAACAGATTTCGGGAATTCTATGCGGAGCAGACAGGTGTAAGACCGTTCAAGTTCAATGTTGACATGGTTGCGTCTGCGAAAGCTGTAAAGGAAAATGGAGATGAATCTTTTACGCTTGGCGATCTCCTGGATATCTACTATGGGAAGAAGACATATGCCAAATATGATAAATCAGCACTTCAATGGAATAAGTTTGTAAAAGACTTTTGTGCGGATGATGTAACTAAGATATTCGATAAAAGACTGAAAGCAGCCGCGTCTCTTTGGGGAATCGTAAGGGACTCGGATATGAAGAAGGAGTATTCGCACGAACTGTTTGAAAAATACAGAGATAGTATTACGATTTAATTACAGTCAACTGACGAGGAGCATATGAATGATTATTCGAAAATATGAAGAAAAAGACATTAATAAGATGATAGAAATCTGGAATGAAGTTGTCGAGGATGGAATAGCGTTTCCTCAGGAAGATCTGCTTTACGATGTGTCAGGCCGGGAGTTTTTTGAATCGCAGAGTTATACTGGAGTCGCTGAAGACGATGGACAGATTGTTGGTTTATATATTTTGCATCCGAATAATGTCGGTAGATGCGGACATATTTGTAATGCAAGTTATGCAGTAAGTTCAAAGTGTCGAGGGTTGCATATTGGAGAGAAGCTGGTAATAGATTGTCTATCCAAAGGTAAAGAACTTGGCTTTCGGGTATTGCAGTT
>CACYMJ010000011.1 GCA_902775485.1 uncultured Lachnospiraceae bacterium | reverse complement strand
GGGCTTTATTTCATCTATTATGTATTCGATAGTATCCTTAGCTATCTTCTGAACTTCTCTGTATGTGAGAATCTCCAGAACCCTTTTGATGTTCTTCTCGTCAAACAAAGACATCTGTCCGGCCTCCTCTCCTTATTGCTGCTTATCCCTATCCACTGTATGAAGGCTGCCTTATCACTGCTGTTATAGCCGGCAGTACTTTTTGTTCTATAAATTCAACCCTGTCAAAGATCCTGGGCTTGAACGTACCGGTTATTCCGACGGAAACGTTCATCTCTTTGTTCACATATATGATATTCCCACTGTCTCCGATCGCTGCATAGACTTCCTTGTCATCATATGGCTTATACCACAGATATCCATAGTTCATGAAGCCAAATCGTTCACCCAACTTAACATGTGGCGACAACATGTCTCTTAAGTATTCTTCCGAGATCAATCTGTCCCCATTATACAATCCGCCATCCAGCACAAGCGCACCGATCACCGCCATATCTCTTGCCGACATGCATAATCCCCAGCCGGCAGTAACACATCCTTGCGGATCCGAATACCACTCATAGTTTCTGGGATTCCTGTTCATAAAAAAATCAAACTGGTCTTCCTTGGAACTGTCTCCATGCAGTATCCGTTTGGGCAGGTTTAACGGCTCAAACAGGTTATTATTGGCAAATTCAATACACTTCCTGCCGGTTGCTCTCTCAATTATCCCGGCAAGTATCTGAATGCCCAGTGTTGCATACCTGAACTCACCGGTAATTCCCCTGCGGCCGCCGAGATAGTCAAGTACAGCAAGAGTCCAATCCTGTGAAGTACACACTTTTTTCCACGGTTCCGACTTTCCTTTGTACGGAGCCGTCATCGTGAGCAGGTGCCTGAGCGTAACATCATATATGGTTTTTTCTCCGCGCTTTACAGAGTAGTCCGGAAAGAAATCCATCACCTTCTGATCCACACTCCTAATGAAACCATTGTCCAGTGCAATTCCCGCAAGCAATGCCATAACCCCTTTGGTCACGGAATTCACATTCATGGCATCTGATGTTTTAAATCCATGCCAACAGTCTTCATAAGCTGTGCCACCATCTTTAATTGCATATATCTGACAGATATTACTCTCATTTCCGGTGTTTGCACAAATGTATTGATGAAGTTGTTCTTTATGCACAAAAAACCTCCTCTTAAGAAAGATTCGAACGTCCTAAGAAGAGGCTAATGCAATTAAAAATTGTTTTCAAGAAAAATCTTAGAATCATTATATTTCATCAACTGCTCATCAACATTACCCGGCATTCCGGTCCGTTTTGACAAGGTATACGATCACGGCAAGCATGAGCGGAAATACCATTCCGGCCGTAAGACCCGCCTGTATGTTTTCTCCGAATATATGTGAAATGCTTCCGACCACAGCCGGTCCGACAGCACCTCCCAGATCCCCGGCCAGTGCCAGAAATGCAAACAATGCGGTACCTCCTCCGGGTAATCGTGATGATGATATGCTTATCGACCCGGGCCACATTATCCCTACGGAAAAACCGCAGAGCATGCATCCGATAAGCCCCATCAGCGGCCACATGGCAAACGCCGCAAGAATATAAGCCACAAGACATAAAATGCCGGATAAGATCATGAATTTCGTAAGATCGACCTTCTGTCCGTACCGGCCGTACCATATCCTGCTCAATCCCATAAACGCCGCAAATCCGCATGCTCCAAGCAGATCCCCGGTTGTCTTTGTCACGCCAAGGCCCGATTCGGCGAAGGCTGATGCCCATTGGGCCATGGACAACTCTGCCGCACCTGCACATACCATAAGAGCAACGAACAGCCAGAACAGTTTTGTCCCAAACAGCTGTTTGATCGTCATTCCTTCCCCCTCGGCAACAATAGGCTCAATGGGACATGTCGCAAAATTATATACATTGTAAAGGGGGACTGCTGCCCACAGACAGGTAAGAATGCGCCAGTTCGAAGTTCCGAACAGCACAAAAAACAGCGTAGATGCAAGGATCGTTCCGACCGCTCCCCAACAATAGAATGAATGCAGAAGACTCATCATCCCGGCTTTATTATCAAACGGACAGGCTTCTATGATCGGGCTGCACAACACTTCTATCAGCCCGCTTCCTATGGCATAAACCGTTACGCTGACCAGTATTCCGACAAAAGGGTTCGAACACAGATCCGGAACAAACGCGAGCATCAGCAGTCCCAGTCCCGAGGTGACCTGGGCAATGACAACACTCGTCCTGTATCCTATCCGGTCCGCCGCCTTTGCACACAGAAGATCGACTATCAGCTGCGTGACAAAAAAAGTAAACGGTATAAGTGCAAGGTCCGCATAAGATATCCCATATGCCGTGTAAAATGTCAAAAAAAGAAGGGGGACAAAGTTTGCGGATATTGCCTGGGTAACAAATCCCAGATAACACGCCAGCTTTGTCTTCCCGTAATGATCCTTTCCGGTCATATGTTCAAATCCTTACCTTAAAACAAGCTCGGTTATCCCCGGATTGGATCCGGGGCGGATGCTTTTGACCCTTGAGTTTCTCCCGTATGAGAACTCATCCTCCACGGCTTCCTTTATGCGCGTACCGCCGTGATAACCGTGGATAAGACGTATCATATAAACAGATCCCGAAGCCTTTGACAGTTCCTTCTCAACTTTTCTGATCGCTTCTTCAACACGAAGGCCGTGAAGATCGACCTCGATTATTCCCGATGTGATGTTCATGACGTCCTGCCGTCCGTTCCATCCGAACGTTTTTCAAGTTCCTGCTTTAAAAGCTCATGCTCCGTAACATTGTTTATAAGCGCGATTATTCCCGTAACGTTTCCCTTTTTATCAAACACAGGCCTCTTGATAAGCTCAAGGTATTCCTTTACACCGTCAACATTCTCTTCGATCACGTAATCCGTGCCCTTACCGGTCCTGATGATCTCCTGATCGGCTTCCATGGCCTTTTTTGCATTCTCCTTGTCCTTGCGGATATCCATATCGGTCTTGCCGCGTATGGTCCAGTGCTTACCGTCCTGACGAAGATGATTCCAGTACTGTGTCGAGAAAACGTATTTCCCCTCCGCATCCTTCAGGAAAATATTGGAAGGGAGCTGTCTGAGCATTTCCTGCATTTCCGAATACGTATAAGAATCCTTTGCGCGAATGGCATTATTGATCCTCCTGACCACGTGCTGCCTAAGGCCCGGAGGAGTGAGAAGATCGGAGTATCCCAGTTCAAATACCTGCATGTCCCGCTCTTCCGGAAGATGGTCCGACATCGCGATAACCGGTATCGAAGCATACAGAGGTTCCTCATTCATTGCCCTTATGAACGAAAAACCGTTTATCTGCTCTATTGCAAGGTCGATAAGTACCGCCGATATGTCTTCCAGGCACTCATAAACCGTCGAAAGAGCCTTAACGGTATTGTCGGTTGTGATCACGACAAAGTCTTCGACCAGAAGACTTATGAACTCATCCTTTAGCGGACTGTCCGGTACTACAGCCAAAATCGTTTTCATTACAATACCCCCCTTGATCTGTTTAACATATACTATTCTTCCCCTGATTTTAACCGTTCAAAAGATATGAGCGCGGCTTCATGAGCATTTGTTATCTTGCGGACCTCATCTTCCGACTCAACAAACAGCATCGCGATCTGCGGGTCAAACTGCGTTCCGGCGCCTTCCCTTATTATATCCATGGCTTTCTCAAACGGGAACGGTTCCTTATAGCTCCTTCTTGAAACAAGCGCATCGAACACGTCCGCCACGGCCATGACACGTGCCGACAAAGGTATATCCTCACCGGCCTTCCCGCTCGGATATCCCTTTCCGTCCCATCTCTCATGATGGTAAGTCGCCAGATTCTTGGCTTCCTCCAGATATCCGCTGTCGGCAACAAGCGACATCGCGGATGATATGACCTGCGAACCGGCGGTTGTATGGTTTTTCATCATTGCAAATTCTTCATCAGTTAGTTTCCCGGGCTTATTGAGTATCATATCCGAAACCATTATCTTACCGACGTCATGCAGCGGTGCCGAGTTGGCAACATCATCTATGAAAGCGTCATCGATCTGATCGGCATATATGCCCTTTTCTTTCATCTTTTCCATGATCAGCCGTACATATGCCGCAGTCTTGCGCACATGATCGCCTGTATTCTTGTCTCTCGACTCGACCATATCGGCAAGAACGTATATAAGGCCGTTCTGCATGCGGCTTATCTCTTCACTTTTTTCTTCGACATCCTCAAGGTAGCCGACCGTTTCGGAGATCGTCTTCGATAACGACTCATAGAGTTTTTCTATCTCGTCTCCGGTTGTAATGTCCAGATGCTGAAGCCTGTCCACGCTTATCTCTCTTGCTTCCTCGCTGTCATAGGCAAACTTTCTGGCGGATACCGTCATTGCGGTTATCGGATAGATAAGCTGGTAGTCGACCAGCCAAATACACAGTGAAAGGATGAATATATAAAAGCCCATGAAAAGCGAAAATACCTTTGTCATGTAGTTAAGGTTTGACAGTCTGATATCCTCCACCTTGATATCGGCTGCCGCATAACAGACGGTACGGCCGTTGATGTCCTTCACGGGTTCGAACACGGTAAGCAGCCTTCCGTACTTCGTGTTGTCGATGATCGGATCCAGCTCACGTCCCGCAAGAAGGGTGTCTTTATACGGCAGAAGATAATCCTCGTAGGGAATGATATCCCCGGGTTTTTGAGCAGCTACATCCGCAGTATTAAGATCGAACAGGACCTCGATCCCGTCGGGAAGGAATCTGTATACGTATATATATTCGATATCGGGATTGGACAGCCGTATACTGTCGAGTTTGTTCTCTATATACCTGTACTCGTCATCTTCTCGCCCGAGAGCGGCATAGTCATCAAGCCTGTTACCGTCCACCAGATTCGCGGCAAGCATTGCAGCACTGGTGCAGCCTGAACGGTATTGTCTCATGGCAAAATTGGTGTACAGTATGTAACTGATCACTGTTGTTACAACCGCAACACAGAACATGATCACGGATATGATGGTGATTATCTTTCCTCTCAGAGAAAACGATCTGGTATCACTTTTCTTGGCAGCCTTGAGAGCTTCCGCGGAAAGAGGAGCCTGTCTCCATCCCGTCAGCCACAACTCGGGCTTTATTGAGTCGGGGATAAGCCTGATAATTAGAAAAGCCAGTATAACGGTTATGCCCTTATCTATCAGATCGATGATCACATCCGATACCATCTGTGCCCAGAACACGTTCAGCATACCCTTTTCAAGAAGAGTTCTGGCAAAAGGAGAACTTATGCCCTCGCCCATTCCGAAACCGTACATAAGATACGTAAGGATCGATCCGAGCACTCCTCCTATGAACGCAAAAACGGGAATGGTCAGAAGCGCTTTTGTAAATCTATCAAAATATCCCTTTCCGGCCAGAAACGTTCCGCTTGCGGCTATGATCGTGGAAAGTACGACATAATACGCATTTCCGGGATTACCCTGCATATTTATGATGTTATTGAGATACCCGACCAGGATTCCGGGAAGATACCCTCCGAGCACGGCGGCCAGAAGAGTGCCCACGTTGTCAAGATAAAGAGGAAGCCCAAGAGCAGCGGCAGTCCGGGGCAAAACAAAATTGATAAGAACCGCACCGGCTATAAAAGCGGTACGCAGCAGAATATGTCTGTTGTTCTTCTGATCGGCAGATTCTGCCCTGTTGTTTTCTCCCATAACAGATCACCCCTTTAGATTTTTAATTATACTCCTTTTAGGTCACAACGTCACGCATAATAGTCAATACAATCGTATAGTTTTTCTTGTTATAAAAAACTCATTTGATATAATGATATAGTATTTATCACTATGCATCTCATACAGGAGGAGCCATGCTGGACAGATCCTATTTTGACAAGGCGGATGAGTTCATCGCCGATCACGGAAAAGACAAGAAATCGCTCATACCTATAATGCAGGATATTCAGGCGCAGTATCGCTATATCCCGCCCGAACTGTTGTCATATGTGGCAAAAAAGATCGGGGTTACCGAGGCAAAGGCCTATTCCGTGGCAACGTTTTACGAGAATTTCTCTTTTGACCAGAAGGGCAAATACGTCATAAAGGTCTGTGACGGGACAGCCTGCCACGTCAGAAAAGGAACCCTCATACTCGAAAGACTGTATAAGGAGCTGGGGCTTTCCGACGGTAAAAAAACCACCGACGACATGCTCTTTACCGTGGAGACCGTATCATGCCTCGGGGCATGCGGGCTTGCACCTGTCATGACGGTCAATGACGTGGTACATCCTTCAATGACACCCGAGAAGGTTTCCGAGACCATAAAGAAACTTAAGGAGGACGAAGCATGAACAGACTGACATCACGCGAAGATCTGGCAAAGGTACGCGCCGCTTCCGAAAAGCGTATCTCAAAGATCCCGTGCCGTGTACTTATATGCGCCGGAACAGGCTGTCTTGCCGGCGGATCCCAGAAAATATACGAAAAAATGTGTGAACTTACCGGACAGGACCCGGATCTGCAAATAGTGTTCGGGCCCGAAGCGGCTCACGATAAAACCGATATACAAAAAAGCGGATGCCACGGCTTCTGTGAAATGGGTCCCCTTGTCCGCATCGAGCCGTACAACTACCTGTATATCAAGGTAAAGCCCGAAGACTGTGAAGAGATATACAACACGACGATCCTCGGCGGCAAGCCGGTTGAACGCCTCCTGTACACAATGAACGGTGTTACCTACAAAGCGCAGGAAGAGATCCCGTTCTATGCCAAACAGATGCGCCTTGTCCTGAAAAACTGCGGCCATATCGGCGCCGAACATATTGAAGAAGCTCTTGCATTTGACGGTTACAAAGCCCTTGAAAAAGCGCTTTTTGAAATGACTCCCGATGAGGTCATAAATGTCATTTACGACTCAAATCTTCGCGGAAGAGGAGGCGGCGGTTTCCAGACGGGTTATAAATGGAGACAGGTCGCACGGCAGGAAGAAAAGACCCGGTATATCGTATGTAACGGCGATGAAGGCGATCCGGGTGCATTCATGGACCGAAGCGTCATGGAAGGCGATCCCCATAAGATGATCGAGGGTATGCTGATCGCCGCATATGCGGTTGGCGCAGCCGAAGGATACATATACGTCCGAGCCGAATACCCTCTTGCCGTATCCAGGCTGAAGATCGCCATAGCTCAGGCTGAAGAAGCAGGTCTTATCGGCGATAACATACTCGGATCGGATTTTTCGTTCAGACTCCATATCAACAAAGGCGCGGGTGCATTCGTGTGCGGCGAGGGAAGCGCTCTTACGGCATCTATCGAAGGCGAGCGCGGAATGCCCAGGACCAAGCCGCCCCGAACGGTCGAACAGGGTCTGTTCGGCAAGCCCACCGTCCTTAACAATGTGGAGACATATGCCAACGTTCCGATGATCATATTAAACGGTTCCGACTGGTATCATACGATCGGTACCGAGAAGAGCCCCGGTACAAAGGCTTTTGCGGTTACCGGAAGCATCAACAACACCGGTCTTATCGAGGTTCCGATGGGAACAACGCTGCGCGAGATAATATACGATATAGGCGGCGGAATAAAGGGCGGCAAGGCCTTTAAGGCTGTTCAGATAGGCGGTCCTTCAGGAGGATGCCTGATCTCGGCGGATCTTGATGTTCCCCTTGATTTTGATTCCCTTAAAGCGAAGGGTGCGATGATCGGCTCGGGCGGTCTCGTTATCATGGACGAGGATACCTGTATGGTCGAAGTCGCCAGGTTCTTTATGAACTTTACCCAGAACGAGAGCTGCGGAAAGTGCGTACCGTGCCGTGAAGGAACGATGAGAATGCTTGAGATACTCGAGGATATCGTAAACGGACGCGGAACACCGGAAATGCTCGATCTTCTCGAAGAGCTCGGCAGTGCCGTAACGGATACCGCACTGTGCGGTCTCGGAAAATCGGCGGCTCTGCCTGTTCTGTCAACGCTGAGAGTGTTCAGGGACGAATACGAGGAGCACGTAAACGAAAAGAAATGCCGCACAGGCACCTGCAAAGCACTGGCCAGCTACTCGATCTCGCCCGATCTGTGCAGAGGCTGCAGCAAATGTGCCAGAAACTGCCCCGTAGGCGCTATATCCGGCGAGCTCAAGTCACCGTATACGATCGACCAGAGCAAGTGCATCAAGTGCGGTGCATGTGCCGATAATTGTCCGTTTGGCGCAATCTCACGCTCATAAGGAGGATCTTATGGAATATATGACAATAGACGGCATCAAGGTGCCGATAGAGGACGAAAAGAACATCCTGTCCCTTATCAGGAAGGCCGGGATAGACATACCCACGTTCTGTTATCACTCGGATCTGTCGATCTATGGTGCATGCAGGATGTGTATGGTCGAGGATGACAGAGGCCGCATGTTCGCATCATGTTCCGAACAGCCCAGAGCCGGCATGATCATACACACCAATACGAAAAAGCTGCAGAAATACAGAAGACTTATCATAGAGCTCCTTCTGTCAAGACACTGCAGAGACTGCACAACATGCACCAAGAACGGAATGTGCGAGCTCCAGAGCCTTGCATACCGCGTAGGCGTGCACTCGGTCCGTTTCGATAACAAGCAGGATCCTCTTCCGATAGATATGAGTTCCAACTGTATCGTCCGCGATCCGAATAAATGCATTCTTTGCGGTGACTGTGTCAGAACCTGCTCGGAAAATCAGGGGATCGGTGCCATCGATTTTGCCCACAGGGGCTCCAAGATGCAGATCAGCCCTGCCTTCGGCAAAAATCTGTGCGATACCGACTGTGTCGGTTGCGGACAGTGTGCCGTTGTATGTCCCACAGCCGCGATTTCCGTCAGAACGAACGTTACCGAAGTATGGGATGCGATCGAAGATCCCAATAAACGTGTGGTAGCACAGATCGCTCCCGCGGTAAGAGTCGCGGTCGGTGACAAGTTCAGTCTTCCCAAGGGCGAAAATGCCATGGGTAAGCTTGTAAAGGCTCTTCGTATCATGGGATTTGACGAGGTTTACGATACTAATTTCGGTGCGGACCTGACTGTAATGGAAGAGGCTGCGGAATTTGCCGACAGGTTAAAATCCGGCGAAAAGCTTCCCCTGTTTACGTCGTGCTGTCCCGGATGGGTCAAGTTCTGCGAGAACAAGTATCCGGAATTTGCCCAAAATGTCAGTACGTGCCGTTCTCCGATGAGCATGTTCTCTCCTGTCATAAAGGAATATTTTGCGAAAAAAGATAAAGAAGAGGGCAAACAGACCTACATTGTCGCCATTATGCCCTGTACGGCAAAGAAAGATGAGATTCTTCGACCCGACAACCACACCGGCGGCAGACAGGATACGGATATAGTCATAACGACCCAGGAGATCATACGTATGATCAAACAGGTCGGCATCAAATTTGAAACACTGCCGAGCGAGGCGTGTGATATGCCGTTTTCCATGGCATCAGGCGGTGCTTCGATCTTCGGTATAACCGGCGGCGTGACCGAGGCGGTACTTCGTTATCTGTCACCCGACAAGGATCACACGACCATCGAAAACATCAAGTATTCCGGCATCCGCGGCAAGGAAGGGTTCAAACATGCCACCGTTACCATAGGAGATCGCAATGTCAGGATCGCCGTAGTTCACGGGCTTAAAAATGCATCGGATCTTCTTGAAGACATCAAAGCGGGCAGGGCCGAATATGATTTTGTGGAAGTCATGGCATGCCGGCGCGGATGTATCCTTGGCGGCGGACAGCCCGTTCCGATGGGGCCGAAGACAAGGAAGGCGAGAATGGATGGTATCTACGAGGTCGACCAGCTCTCAAGCATACGATATACAGACGAAAATCCCCTCATATCACAGATATGGGAGGATCTCATAAAAGGACGCGAGCACGAACTGTTACACCGTAACCTTTGATCGTGCCTGCTTTATCTGCGTGTTTCGATGATAGGACTGCCCTTTTTATTCAGATAATCGGCAGTTATCGTTACACGTCCTATGTTGTCGTCTTTCGGGATCTCATACATTATATCGAGCATTATCTCCTCGATTATCGAGCGCAATGCCCTGGCTCCGGTCTCTTTTTCGAGGGCTTTTTTGGCGATCTCAAGGAGCGCATCATCCGTAAATACCAGATCAACTTCATCCATTGACAGAAGCTTCCGGTATTGTTTGATGATTGCATTCTTCGGCTCCTTTAGTATATCTACGAGTATTTCCTCGGTAAGGCCCTGCATCGTGCATATCACCGGCAGTCTTCCGACAAACTCGGGGATCATGCCGAATTTCTTGATATCCTCTACCGTAACCTCCGACAGGATGTCCTTGCGTTTATCAAGGCTGTCCTTGAGTTCGGCGTTAAATCCTATCGATGTCTGCTTACGCAGTCTTTGTTTTATAATCTCATCAAGATCCGGAAAAGCCCCGCCGCATATGAACAGGATATTGCGCGTATCGACCGTTGCAAGAGGCACCATTGCATTCTTGGAATTGGCACCCACCGGCACCTCGACCTGCGATCCCTCGAGTAGTTTTAACATCCCCTGCTGAACGCTCTCACCCGATACATCTCTTGAATGTGAATTTTTCTTTTTGGCGATCTTGTCGATCTCATCGATGAAGATAATGCCCGTCTCGGCTTTGTCAACGTCATTGTCGGCCGCAGCCAGTAGCTTTGAGACAACGGATTCTATATCATCGCCTATATATCCTGCCTCGGTAAGACTTGTGGCATCCGTTATGGCCAACGGTACATCCAGAAGCCTTGCAAGCGTCTTTACAAGATAGGTCTTGCCGCATCCCGTCGGTCCTATCAGAAGCACGTTTGATTTTTCTATCTCAACATCCCTCAGATCGTCAACGAAATCTTCCGGCTTCATACCCTCCGACGCAACGCGTTTATAGTGATTGTAGACGGCGACGGACATGATCTTTTTGGCCGTCTCCTGTCCCACTACATAATCATCCAGCAGTTCCTTGATCTTGTGCGGAAGCGGAATGTCCTTAATATCGATAACCGGCGGTTTTTTGCTGTCCTTATCGCGCTTTTTCGCTGCCGGGCTTCCGAACATCATGTTCTGCAGATCCGCCATATTAAGGAATCCCACGTTAGGAAGGCCGAATCCTCCCGCAAAGCGGACGCCTTTACCGCCTTCCGGCTGTTTTTCACCGTCCTGCTTACCGGGATCTGGCTCATCGGGAACATCCTTATCGGGAACGTCATTTTCATTCCGAACAAAAGTCGGTTTGCTGCCTGCCTCGTTTTTCTCCCCATCGGATGATGCCGCGGGTGTTATATTTTTCATGAACATTTCTATGTTGTCGGAATTTCTCGTAAGGTCGGTCAGTTTTTCGGCAACCTTCATTGCGTTTTCAAGACATGATCTGCATACCTTGATCCCTCCGGTAACAGACATAAGCTCACCGACATCATCCGAGCTTCTCCCGCAAAGATTGCAGTATTCTTTTATTTCTCCCATATCATCAGCTCCAGTACCTGTAAAAGAAATCAGGATTCGACGTATACTTAAGTATCCTCTTGTGTGAGAGTCTGTCATAGCGCTTTCCGAGTCTGTAACCTGCCAGCCTGAAAAAGCTCTGTATGGCAAACGGAATAAAGTAAAACGGCCTTTTTGCCTTCAAAAAATAAACAAAAGCAGTCTTCACATAGGTCAATCCCTCCGACTCGGAAGATACATCCGCAAATGCTTCCGGGTGCATCGCCTGCGAGACGGCCAGGTCGAAATTCCTGTGAAACTGCTGCATATTCGTATAATTGTGGGAATGATACACTCCGGCCCCGCTTTCGTAAGCGATGCTGTATCCCCTCTCTATGATACGGCGGGCAAATACCATATCCTCGTTAAATATCATGCCCTCCGGAAATCCTCCAAGTTCCTCAAACACCCTGCGGTCATACATGGCACATGCATTTGAGCAGAAAAATGTCTTGATCCCGAGCCGGTCCTTGTCGGCAAGCGACTTGATATGGGATACTGCAGGATAATTGAAACTTCTCGAAAATCTCTCTCCAAGCGAAGCATCGTCATAAGGGAGCTGACGCGCATAGACCGCTGCAACGTTTTTATCGCAAAACGCACCGGCCATTTTCTCGATCATCTTATCGTCTGCCGGTGTCGCATCCATTGTCATATACAGAATATAGTCGGCGTCTGAACCTTTAGAGCCCTCATTCCTGGTCTTTCCGTGGTCAAATTCGCTCTTTTTGATATTTATCACCTCAAAAGGAGCCTTAAGAATATCGATACCGCTTCTTTCAAGAAGCTGATCCATATATTCCTTTTCGGTATTGATAAGTACGATCCTTCCCGGAGCGAGACTCTGACTGCGCAGCTTTTCGATAACATCAAGAAGCCGGCCATCGGGTTTATATGTTGGTATTATTACATCTACTGTCATAAGTTTCTTTAATAAGCATTCTTATTGATAAAGCCTCGAAATACCGTCAGAAACAGTATCTTTATGTCAAATTCCAGCGTCCAGTTCTCGATATAGTAAAGATCGTACTCGATCCTCTTGTCAATGGCCGTATCACCGCGAAGGCCATTGATCTGCGCCCATCCCGTAAGGCCCGGGCGTACCTGATGCTTGATCATATACCTGGGGATCTCTTCCTTGAACTTTTCGACAAACTGGGGGCGTTCCGGACGCGGACCCACGAGGGACATCTGGCCCACGAATATGTTAAACAGCTGCGGAAGCTCGTCAAGAGACGTTCTGCGAAGGAACTTACCGACCTTTGTGACCCTCGGATCATCCTTCGTTGTCCATCCCTTTGCCTCCTCGGCTTCGGTCTGCTCGATCATCGTGCGGAACTTGTACATCCTGAAAGGCTTGTTATGAAGCCCCACACGGTCCTGTGAAAAGATGACCGGCCCGTCGGATGTTGCCTTTATGAGTATGGCTGAGACGATCATTACCGGAGATGCGATTATGATGCCTGCGATCGATCCGACAATATCAACAAGCCGTTTTACCACGTTGTTTATCGTGTTGTTGAGCGGAACGCGGCGGATATTTATTACCGGAAGTCCCTGGATATCCTCAGTATACGGACGGTTCGGTATGATACCGGCGTAATCCGGGATAAACTTTGTATGAACACCCGATTTTTCACACAGGTTGACTATCTCCTTCAATCTGCCGTACTGTCCCAGCGGAAGCGTGATCGTTATCTCATCAAGCTTGTTCTCGGGCAGGATCAGCGGCAGATTGTCGATGGTGCCCAGAACCTTTATGCCCTTGTAATCCGTGCCCCTTTCGGTATTATCGTCGAGAATGCCGCGGATGACGTATCCCCACTGGGGATTTAGGAGTATCTTGTCTATGTAGCTCGTTGCCGAACCGGAATATCCGACAAGCAGAACATATTTGATGTTGAATCCCTTTTTCCACCAGAACATCATAAGCGCGCGCATCATGTTACGCACTGCCGTCTCAAGGCAGATGCACACGCCCCAGAATATGAAGATCATCTGTCTGGAGAAATCGGGCTGGTTTATCACATAGAGGATCATCATGAAGATGAGAGCGCCAACCGTATTGGCCTTTATAACGTTGAGCAGCTCCCTCTTACGGCCCGATGCACGCCTTGTATTGTACAGATCCATCTGGGAATACAGGATCAGATAACCTGGGATCAGAAAAACAAGCGCGAACATATACGTCTGCACCGAAAGACCTTCTTCGTACAGAAGCAGTCCGCTCTCAAATTTGAGAAAATAGGCAAACAGGTAGCTTGCCGCTATTACAAAACCGTCGATCACCAGCGTCAGCCGGTTGATCAGTCGCTGATTGTCCCTGATCATAATGTCCTCACAGCCCCTCGGGCTTTATCCGAAAATGCGCCTGAACATATTAAACCACAATTCAAGCTGTATCCTGCAGTAGTTTTTGATAAATCTCGAATCAAACGGATATTTCCTGCCTGCAACGCACATAAGATATCCGCGTTTCATTCCCGAAAGATATTCCCGTCCGTATCCCTTGCATATGAAGAACAGCGCCTTCGTGCCGAACCCGATAAGGAAAAACGGAAGATTCAGAATGATCTGCAGCGCGGGCATGTTCTTGTATATGACATACCAGCTGTTACGGGCCGCAAGCCTGACCTTGAAAGGATTGTACCTCGATCCGGTCGAGGCACTGCCTGCATGATATACAATGGCCCGGGGCGTATATCTGTTTGTATAGCCCATTATCCTCGCCCTGTATCCCACATCAA
The DNA here is from genome assembly GCA_902775485.1 of uncultured Lachnospiraceae bacterium. Lineage (GTDB taxonomy): Bacteria > Bacillota > Clostridia > Lachnospirales > Lachnospiraceae > UBA2868. The sequence continues at coordinate 33,189 of CACYMJ010000011.1, read as the reverse complement.
CATCTTCAAGATACGAAAAGTGAAGTTCATCAAAGTATCCGATCTGCTCAAACAGATCCTTCCTGTAAATGGCCGCGCCGCCGCATGCAGAGAACACCACCGATTCCCTGTCATAACGCCCGGCGCTGCCGTCCTTTCCGAGCGAAAACGCCCACCCGAGCGCACAGTACAGATCTCCCGCGGAATCGATCCTGTCCGGCCTGTTCATCTGCAGCATCTTTGCCGCGACCGAAAAGGTGTCATCATGTTTGTCTATAGCCTTATACAGTTCCTCAACGAACATAGGATCTGCTTTGGTATCGTTATTTAAAAGTATCAGGTATTTTGTCTTTGTTGCGGCGATCCCCTCGTTTACCGCCCTGCAGAATCCGAAATTCTGTGACAGCTCGATTATCCTGATATCATCGTATTTCCGGGCAATATCAAGCGAACCGTCGGTAGAGGCATTGTCCACAACGATGATATCGCACTTCATTGTCTGGGCAGCAAGAGATTCAAGGCAGCCGCCCAGATAGACTATTCCGTTGTAATTTGGTATTATTACCGTTACTTCTTTCATCAGCTCTTTCGTTTAAATACGGCACCGGCCCGGTAATATATATCCGCCCCGTCGGCAAGTACCGGCCAAGGGGCAGTCTCCTTTATACAGTCCCGCCTCAAAAGTACACAATCCGGAGAAAATCCGTCCGTAAGGCGGTCAAGGCCGGCCCTGTGCATATATCCGGAAAATCGTCCCCAAAGTCCTGCAAAACACGGGACCATATCCCCGTTCCCGTCAATGTCAAAGCCCGCGCTTTCAACCTTACCGTTCTTTGTCAGTATCTTGCCCGTAACGGCTCCCACATTCTCAAGGCACATGCATGACATCATATCGTCAATGCAGCCATCGTCTGCCGGCTTAAGATCAGGTGAGAGTATCATGATAAACTCTCCGTCAGGTAAAGGGGCCTTGTTCTTCGAGATTTTTTCCATCTCATCCGGTGTGATGATAACCGGTCTCATGCCGTTCTTCGGGTATTTCAGATCAAAAAATCCCAGATGCGCGCTGTCTGTTACTACCGCATCGATGCCAAGCCTTTTAAAATGGTCCGAAACAGCACGTTTCCCGGCTTCATAGGCATACAACTTGGCCTCAGGATTCTCCGCCGTTGAGCTCGCAGTGCTCCTCCAATGATACAGTACCTTCGGAACATGCACTATCTGTTTCCTGTCCGCCTGTTCAAAGCATCTGAGGATCAGATCATGATCCTGGGCACCGTCATATACAGAGTCAAAAGCACCGACGCTCCTGACAAGCGATGTGTCCGCAGCAAAAAAATGGCAGACATAATTATTTGTAGTAAGCAATACCGGATCCGGATCAGGTTTTTGATGGCGGTCAAAATATCCCGTACCGTCAAAGCTTACCTTATCCTCATCCGTATACGCGGCAAGCACCCTGTCACAATGTCCGGATACGGCAAAAAACTTCTCGCGCTCCTCTATCGCGCTCATTATATCAAAAAGCGCGGTGTTTTCCAAAACATCATCGTGATCGAGAAGTGCGGTGTAATCGCCCTTTGCATAGGCCAGGGCCTCTTTTGTGTTGGCCCCGATCCCGCGGTTATCCCCGATCTTTACGTATACTACCTTATCCTCTATGCTTCCGAACGCATCAGAGCACCTGTTTTGGTACGATGTGACAAACTCATCGACCGTATCCTTTCGCGATATATCTTTGCTTGCATCCGCAAGTATAAGCTCCCAATTTGCATAGGTCTGGTCACCGACGCTTCTCATCATCTGCATCAGAAGAGCCGGATCGGTTTCATAAACGGGAACGAGTATGCTGAACTTATAAGGATGCTCAAAAACATGCAGTCTTTGCGCCGCCAGTTCCTCTTCTCCCGCACGCAGAGGCAAATATCCCTTTTCGCATTTATCCGTCGTCAGGCGCTCACAAGCCTTTATAAACGCCGCGGCAAACCCGTTTCTGCGAAAATACGCTATTCCTCTCTTGAAATAGTTCCTGCCCACTTATCAAAGCTCCCGGATCTCTTCGTTCTCAAATACCTGCCGTTCTTCGGGCGTCCCGAGGACATGAACGAAGCTTTTGCCGATATTGCATATCCTGACCGTCATACCCTTCGTGATCATGTGATTGTATAGCGGGGCCACGTATTTCTCGCCCTTTTCCATATTTTGGCCGTTTTTGTAATACTCTTCGTACATCCGCTCATAGAGGGCGCACGAAGAAAACCAGTAAGCTCCGATCGTGCAGTTATCCGAGATCCGCTGTTTCTCCCTGACCTGTACGGCAATGCCGTCCTTATCCGTTTCAACAAAGCTCCAGTGATCGCCCGGGGCGTTAAAGCACGGGATAAACCCGTCCGTTGACGCAGGAACACCGTCTTTGGGCATCATATGTCCGGGCTCGACATAGGTATCGATATTATAGATCAGAAGCGGTTCAAACGGTTTCCAACAGGGCGCAGCCAGCAATGCAGTGGTGGCCTGCCCGTCCGTCATCGCATCGATCTGTATCACGTGGAATCTGTCCTTACAGGAGCCGAACACCTTTGCAGCCTCATCCTGTATAAATCCTGCCGCATTATCCTCAGCCCTTACGATAAAGTAAAAATCATCATCGTCGGAAACGCTTTTTTTCAGACTGGACATTGACCAGTAAAAAAGCGATCTGCCGTGAGATATTATCTCGTATTTCGGAACATCATAGCCGGCTTTTTTAAACCTCGTGCCAAGTCCTGCCATGGTTATGACTGTCTGCATCTGTCCCTCCTTACGATCTCATCAAGTTCCTCGACGCTCTTGGAGAGGAACTCGGAGGGTCTGACCGTTCTGTCATCGACATAAAAACCGTGATATCCGGGCCAGGGCTTGCCGTATATGATCTCATCGTAGGGTATATCCCATTTTTCCAGCCACGCAAGCAGTATCTTGGCCGTATTTGCGTTTATAAGGCCGATATTGCCTCCGAATGAGTTCATGTTCCTGCTCGTAAGCAGCACTATCTTTGCACCGCCCGCCTTATATTCCCGTATCTTTTCGACCATTTCGGCATAAGGAACGATATCCTCGTATTTCTCGTTTTCTTTTTTGATCGGACAGATGGTCCCGTCCACGTCAAACACAAATGTCAGTTCTTCGTACATTTATTTCTCCAGACTGTCCATTATTGCTATGGCATTTAATACAAAAGCAAACACCTTGTCGGGCCTGTCCATATGAAACGGCAGCATCGACAGGAAAAGGGATGTCTCATACAGCCTTACAAGTGCCAGATCGATCCCCGCCTTTTCAAGATACTCCTTAAACATTGCGGCGAACTGTCTGTTATCCGCATCAACCCTGACCTTTGCCATAAGATCCTCATCCAGGGTTATCTCATAAAGTCCGCTGTTAAAGAAATCGTAATAACCGCATATGGAATGCGACAGTTTTGCGATATCGTAATACCTGTCCATGTACAGCTCGTCCTCGGTCATTGCTCCCTTCGGATCTATCAGTATGACAAGTGAGTCGGCATTCGAATACAGAATGTTCGAGAAGCACATATCACCGTGACTGATCGTTAAAACATGTTCAAATTCAGTCTTTTCGCGCATCGAATCGTAAAGATTTACATATCTGGCCACTATCTCATCTATATCCTTATAAGGTGTGGCATTTGCTATAAGACCGGCGATCTTATCATATCCGGGCATCTGTTTAAGAGCGGTGATCCTCTCGTATACTTTCGATACATACAGCCGTTTTGCCTGCGCCTCATACTCCATAGCGGTCGTATCGATGCTCTTCCTGTGAGAGATGAACCAGAACAGCTGCTTTAAGATGTCCGCGAACTCATCCGGTCCTATGGATCCGTGTACGTATCTGATAGCCAGATCCGTCATGTGATATCGCGGCATCTTATAGCTTGCCCGCTCTGCGTCCTCCCGGTAATCGTAAGGCCTTACAAACCATTGCTTCATATCATCGGGCAGAAGGCCGTAAAATGTATACTCAGCCTTTATCTTGCTCTTCTTGTCAGAAGATTTTACCACTGTATATTCATCGCCCGATAAAGTGTTGAAAAATCTGGCATCAAATCCGCCCGTGATAAATGACCTGAATTTTCCGACATCCGACAGATCGGTAAAGGCGTTGCTGATTATTTCCGTATATTTATCAAGATCAGCCAAAGATGCAGAAAAGAATGAGGCGGCATCCTTGAAGATAACGCATGCTATTCTATTCGCCTGTGTTATTTTATAGTTCTCGTGAGCATACCCCGCTTTGTATACAATCGTCTCCAATTCCTTTAAATCCGCCACTCCAAAGTCCGAGTAGTATAGGATAACAGGTGTATTGTTAATCTCGGACATTTCTTTCGAACCAGCTTCAAAAAATCCTGCCACCTGGGGCAGTGACAGAAAGACATCCTCTATCCTGTCCTTAAGAGTCTGCCTTTTGTAGATAGTCTGTCCGAAACTCTTGTTTCCGGTAATGACCGCTATTTCCCTTCCGGGTTTTCTGGTATCGTCATAAACGATCGAAACGCTTCTTGACATTTTCTAGATCCTTTTTTCTCTTCGACGTCTGATCAGATATATCGCGGTAAATACTATTGTAAGTACCGCCATTATAACGGCTCCGGTAAGTGTGTACCGCTTTCCGAGTTCAAAACCCCTGCCGGATACGATAGATTCGATATATGCCCCGAAATCCGCAACCGTAAAGTTCCTGCCGCATATCCGGGAAAATCCGGCCAGAACCGCTATCTCGAGTATCCACGCGGCAAGTGAGAACAGCAGGAGAATACCGTACCGGCCCGTTACAAGATCGCGGACATACTCATACCATCCGTTCACATGCTCAAGAATCATAAGTGCCGTCATGGATCTTTTGGATGTCCTTGAAGTTATGATATATCTGTTAAGAAACACATATGAGGACGGAAACACCACGTATGTCATCAACACAACAGCCAGAAACACCGTAAGCATTATCGTCGGGACGGTAACACTGCGCGATATGAACAGCTGATAGGGCAGCAGGATCATCACAAGGGCCATCGTATCAAAAAACCGGTCCGTAAGCACGGAGAAAAATCCGGTCTTGAACCCTCCGGATATTCTGTAGAATACCGCGATCCTGTATATTTCCCCGAGTTTGTACGGAACCGCCAGATTAACAAGTGTTGTGCGCAGATATGCCGGAACAAATCCGTCAAACGATATCTTCCTGTCCATGACAATAAGATACATCCTCATCATCTTGATCAGATGCACACCGAGAAATCCCGCAAGAGTCAGCACAGCGATCAGAATGATCATACCACGTCCGCCTCATACCGTTCTATCGGCTTGTCCCTGTAATCCGACGTGATAACGCCGGGATCGTCATAGTATTCCTTAAGCATGGCAAGTACCTTTTTAGCCTGTGCGGCCATCTTTACGTTTGATACCTGGTCATCCTCTCTCCAGCTTATCGGATAGAACTTTATATCATGTCCGTAATACTCCGAGGCCATTATCATCACATAGTTGAACATAAGATTATCGGGAAATTTTTCGTAAAACCTCGAACGCAGCATGTCAACGCTGTACATGTTCAGTCCGGAACCCAGATCATATATCCTTTTTCTGACAACAAATGCAAACAGGAAATTGTATACGATATTCCCGAATGTCCTAAACTTTGAATACCCCTCGAGCTTGGATCCGGGCATGAACCTTGCCCCGAGTATACAGTCATGCTTCCGGTAGTATCCCTTTCCGATAACCGGAAGAAAATCGGAAATCTGTCCCTGATCATCACCGTGAAGCGTTATCACATAATCATATCCGTGCTCTATAGCATAATCAAATGCCACTTTGTGAGATCCTCCGAGTCCGTAGTTCTCCCTGTTACGAAGGAGTGTTATCGGAAGATTGGCATGGGCATGCATAAAATCCGTGACCGCCTGCTCGGTATTATCGGTACTGCGGTTGTTAACGACTATGACCTTGCTGATCATGGCCATGATACCCGGATTCAACTGTTCCAGCACACGTACTATCTGCTTCTCGCAGTTATATGCGGGAATAAAGAGCAAAATCCTGTCACCTGTCATGTCTTGACCTCCCCGGCACAAGGGCCGTTCCTGCTGTTAATACACTTCGTCTATATTGATCCCGGCCAGATCTACCGGCTCTTCCTTCTCATCCGATTCGGGATCCGCACCTTCAGGCACGATATAATCGCCCGTTCTGTAATCATATACGATCATCTCAACGCCGTTATTGGTATAATAAGCAACCGACTGTGCCGCACGCTGCCCTGTCATGTTAAGCACATGCTGGTTGTAATGGAACATATCGCGCATATATTCGGTGCTGACACCTGTCAGGATCGTCGTGGCTATCGCATAATAGCCGCTTTCGGCACAAATCTGTTTCTGAACGTTTATTATATCCAGAAATATGTCTCTGTAGTCTATTGTCCTTCCCGGAGTGATTATGAACATCTTCTCCAGCCCGCCGATAAAGAGCGGACGTATGATATTGTCCAGGTTCGTCCTGTATACCGCAGGATCCGTATGCTCCATACCGTCTGATTCTCCATGCAGCCAGAGCGCATATTTATGTTTGACGCTGTATCCGTTATCCTGAAGGAATTTTACCGCCTTCTCGTATCTGTCCTTAACGTCCGCAATTACCCCGGGAGAATCCCAGACTTTCATGTCGGTAGCTCCCATGGAAATCGATACCGCGATCACGCGTCTGCCTGTCAGTTTGTGATATTCATTTACAAATGCCGACACAAGGGAACCTTTCTTGGCTCCGGGGTATTCATGCAGTCCTGACGGATTGTTCTCGTTTATTCCGAACGGCTCGGTTATGGGGTAGAGCGTTGTCGGGTCTGAAACAGCGCGAAACTCCATGCCCGCTTCCTCGGAAACCTTCGGTGCAAGGGATGCATCCCCTGCGGCTCCCGACATATTGGACTGCCCCATGAACAGTATAAGGTCCACATCTTTATCGTCAGAAGGCTCTTCTTCTACAGTCTCCTCGATCTGTTCCTCTTCGGCCGGAGCCTGGGTCTGTCCCGAAAACGTATCTCCGTATCCTTCCGTTGATCCATCATCACCGGATACGGGCTCCGAAGGGCTCTTATCGGGTACCTGCGTTGTCTGTGCATTCTCTTTTCCGGCCTCGCCGGTATCAGTCTGAGCGCCTCCCGATCCGCATCCGCATATCAGGAGCGCCACCAGCACCGTGGCGATCGCAGTCATGTATATCTTTGTTTTTTTCATGATCATCACTTCTTTTCCAACGTCATCTTTCTTGAGATGAAATTATATACCATAACTACGCCCGTTGCGAACATCTTGACAAAGGCGGTAACGGGATCGGGATACTGTGCTACGATGTCCGGAAGGAACGTCTCGAATCCGCGGACTCCGAAAAACATGATGGCTGAATTTATCCCCATTCCTATAAGCGAAAGCAGCACAAATATCGCAAATTCCTTTGTACGGTTCATATCATCCCTGCGCTCGAACACAAACTTCATGCTCATGATGTAGTTGTACACAAGCGAAATACAGAAACCGAACACGCTTCCGACGGTTGCGGCCGTTGCGACCCCCATTCCGAATGTGCGGCAAAGCTTCGATACGATAAGCGTAATGACAAAATCTATCACGAACGACGTTCCGCCGACAAACCCGAACTTTAGTATCTGCGCAAAGAGCTTTTTGCGCTTTTCCTCTTTTGTAACTTCCGTATTATCCATCATTTACTCCCGATAAGCGACGTTTTTATGCACACAGCCGTATAGGCGAGCATAAACGCGTAATATATGATACCGACCCCGATCCTTGACGCATCATTCTCATTAAATACCCGCAGGAGAAAATAAACCGCCAAAATGACCAGAATGTACCATAGTGCAAAAAACGTCTTTTCTTTTTTCGTAAATATCTTATCCGCCTGTGCTGCATCAAAAAAAGGGGCAGCGGCAAACGTCAGAACAAAGAAATCATATGTCCTGTGATAGGTAAGGACGAGCGACCAGAATATGAGCAGGGCCAGGAGGATGTTTTCCCTCCCCTCCTTCATGTAAATGCTCATCACGGTAAGGCCCGCTACCAGGACAAATGCAGCAACCGCATACGCTTTTGTGCCAAGCAGCACTCCCAGATCGAGCCCGCCCTCGGCAACAAGTGCCGATGCAACCCTAAGCGGGGCCGTTATCATGTATATGACATCTCTTTTAAGCCAAAAGGCCGCCGCCACAGTCAGCACAGCATGCATTGCCACCGATGCTGCAAGTTCCTTATATCTCCTCCTGCAGAGAAAATACAGTGCAAGCGGAGCTGTGAGTGTATACTTGAAAAACGACACAAACAGGCAAAGGGCCGTATGTACCGTTTTTTTAGCACCATTCGGCCCGGTTTTTTCAATGTATACCGCCAGCATGAAGAAAAAGAAGGCAAACAGTGTATGCTGACCCACTCCGAGCTGGTTTCTGTACGGTGTTCCCGCCAGCATTACCAGGATCATCACGGCATATACGATACCGCTTACCCTCTCAAATATCGTCCTTCGTGCAAGATATACTATACCGGCAGTAAATGCCAGATTAAGTATCAGCCATACGCATCTTGCGGCAGACGGCGGAAAAAGTGTGACCGGAAACAGTAGCATAAGGAGTGACGGAAACTGATTGGCCTCCATCTTCTGCTCAAGCCCCTTATCCGTAAACATCCGGTAAAAATCAGCCAGTGCCGGGTGATCACAGGCCGCATCCGGATTCAGCGAGAGTTCATACGGATCAAGCCTCATAGCCAGCGCTTTGGCCGCGTCCCACTGAAGATCCTGCGAGTACAAAAGCGCATTCCTTGCACCCTGATACACTGAAACAGCCGCCAGCGCAGCCAGTACGCAAAGAATGGCGATCCTTATTATCCTGTTATCCTTCAAGCGCTCTGACAACTGCATCTTTAAAGCTTTCAAGCCTCTTTGTCGCGTCATCCATATCGCTGCCCTTTATACCCATATAGAACTTAATCTTGGGCTCCGTTCCGGAAGGCCTTGCACAGCACCAGCTGTCATTTTCTATATCAAAATACAGGACATTCGATTTGGGAAGTCCGGTTGATGTAACCTCTCCGGTTGCGATATCCGTTACCGTATCCTTTTCATAATCCCTGAATTTAAGCACCTTGAGGCCGTCAAACTCTTTGGGCGGATTTGCACGCAGTCTGTCCATCATATCCTTTATCTGCTGTGCTCCGTCAATACCCTTGAGCGTGATCGTATGTATGCCTTCCATGTAATAACCGTACTTTTTATAGATCTCCTGCATCCTGTCCCATACGGTCATATCGTTGTATTTGCACCATGCGGCAACTTCACACAGGCACATTACGGCAACTACGGCATCCTTATCCCTTGCATGTGTTCCGGCAAGACATCCGTAGCTTTCCTCAAGACCGAATACATATTCATATTTGTGATTTTGTTCAAAATACTTGATCTGCTCGCCGATGTACTTAAATCCCGTAAGAACCTCTATGAGCTTTACATCAAATGCTTTTGTTATCGCATCGGCAAGGTTTGTCGTTACGATAGTCTTGATAAGGGCGGCATTTGCTGGAAGTGTGCCCTCTTTCTGTCTCTCGCGCAGTATATACTCGGCGATAAGCATACCGGACATGTTTCCCGTAAACGGTATATACTCACCCGTTGCCTTGTCCTTGGCATATATGCCCAGTCTGTCGGCATCCGGGTCGGTGGCGAGCACGATATCGGCATCTTTTTCCTTTGCAAGCTTAAGTGCCAGCGTAAATGCCTTCGGATCCTCCGGGTTGGGGTATTCGAGTGTCGTAAAATCGGGATCGGGCAGTTCCTGTTCGGGAACAACATATACGTTCTTGAATCCCAGTTCCGAAAGTATGCGTCTTACGGGGAGATTTCCCGTTCCGTGGAAAGGTGTGTAAACGATCTTTATTGAATCGGCCACAGCCTTTATGATCTCCGGATGGATGATCTGCTTTTTCAGCTCTGCCATGTATTTGTCATCGATCTCTTTTCCGATGACGTTATACAGATGATCTGCGATGGCCTCTTCCTTGCTCATCGTCAAAACCCCGCTGTAGTCCTTTACGGCACCGACTTCATTTATTATCTCGGTATCTCTGGGGGATGTAATCTGAGCACCGTCCTCCCAGTATACTTTGTAACCGTTATATTCGGGAGGGTTATGGCTTGCGGTCACGACTATACCCGCGGTACAGCCGAGAGTTCTGAGTGCGAACGACAGCTCCGGTGTAGGCCTCAGTGTTTCAAAAACATACGCCTTGATGCCGTTGGCGCACAGGCAGAGAGCCGCTTCATCCGCGAACTGCGGTGACATCCTTCTTGAGTCATATGCGATAGCAACGCCCTTATCCGAAGCATTCTGCTTTTTGATGTAGTTGGCCAGTCCCTGCGACGCCCTGCGGACCGTATAAATGTTCATCCTGTTCGTGCCGGCGCCTATCACACCACGAAGACCGCCTGTTCCGAATTCAAGGTCCTTGTAAAACCTGTCTTCGATCTCGGCCTCGTTATCTTTGATGGCGGCAAGTTCAGCCTTTGTCGCATCATCAAAATACTCATCCTCACACCAGTATCTGTACTGCTCCATGTAACTCATAACACATCCTCCATTCTTATTCTTGGTAACCGGACCGGTATCATCTATTCGAGCATGCTCTTCCTGTTTCCCGCGAGCACGTAATTGGAATAATCCAGTGAAAAGTTCGGGTTAAAATACGGATCTCCCGCCTCAAGCACTTCTTTCCACCTGTTTTTGAAAATCTCACATTCCCTGTTGTAACGTTCGGCATTTTCCTTCGATGCATCCGCCGTCACATCGTCACCTCTTGAAGCGGATTCGTAATGAAACAGCTGGGCAAACGGCGTGAACACGTTTAGTAATCCCTTCTGTCTCAATTTCAGGCACAGATCCACATCATTAAGCGCGATCGCCAGATCCCCGGACAGGCCTCCCACTTCGTCAAACAACGCTTTTCTGACCATCAGGCAGGCTCCGGTAACTGCCGATACATTCTGCGCATAGCAGAGCCTTCCCATATATCCTAGATTTTCCTTGGCCATTTTGTAATGCGAATGGCCCGCAGTTCTGTGCGCTCCCATACCGAGTACAATGCCTGCGTGCTGTATCGTATAGTCCGGATAGTAGAGCATGCAGCCCACCGCGCCGACATCATCACGCTGTGCATACATAAGGAGTTCTTCGATCCAGTTTCTCGTGATCACCTCTGTGTCATTGTTAAGCAGCAGAAGATACTCACCCTTTGCAAAACCGGCTCCGAAATTATTGATCTTCGAGTAATTGAACTGACCCTCGTACTCTTCAACCCTGACCTTCGGATGCATTTTTAGGGATCTGTAATACTCCCTTATCTCATCCGTTTCGGAATTGTTCTCAACGACTATTATCTCGTAATTGTCGTAGGACGTCAGGTCGGTTATCGATTCAATGCACCTGCGCAGATCTTCCGTATGATCTTTGTTCGGTATGATTATCGAGATAAGCGGATGCGCGGTCAGTGCATATCTGATCCTGAATATCGTTTCAAACGCCCTTGAGCTTTCGATCTTAAAATCCTTAAATCCGCAGGCCGTAAGGTGAGCCGCAACGGCACCTTTGGCTGCATCGATCGCATAGGTCTTAGCATTGATGTCCGAGGCGACCGAGCCTGCGTGGCTCCTCCAGTAGTACAGTATCTTCGGAACATGTGAGATATGCTTTGCCTCCCTTGTAAGTCTTAAGATCATGTCGTGATCCTGGCTTCCGTCAAACTCCGTACGGAAGGTGCCGCACTTTTTTACAAGTTCCTTGGCAAATACCGAAAAATGACATATATAGTTGTTTGCGCGAAGATTATCCGGTGCAAAATCCGGTTTGAAATGAAGCGTGATCATATGATCGATGGACTTGCCCGAAAAGGTTGTCTCATCGCAGTATATGTAATCGGCATCTTCTGCGCAAATGACCTTCATATACTCATAAAGCGCGGTAGGATGCAATATGTCATCGTGATCGAACAGTCCGATATAGTCTCCCTTTGCCATATCGAAGCACTTGTTCGTATTACCCGATATTCCGAGATTTTCAGTCAGTTTCTCGTATCGGATGCGCGGATCGTTGTATGAACTGACTATCGTTTTCACATATGCGTGTTCATCGTCGGATCCGTCCGCAAGGCACAGCTCCCAGTCTGTATAAGTCTGGGCGACGACCGAATCTATCATCTCCCTAAGGAACTGTTCGGGAGTATTGTAAAGCGGTACGAGTATGCTGAACAGTATCTTTCGCTCAAATACAGTATCCCTCTGACGCTTTATCTCTTCGGCATCAGGCATGGAAAGCGTTCCGTAACTCTTGTACGCACGGCGCTCTATTATCTTGCTCTCAATTTTCTTCTTGAGATTTGAAAGACTTCCGTATCTTTTGATACGGATAAAGATATTCTTTGTATGACTCCATAAAAGCCTTATGGGATAGACCATCTTCCATATCATGGAATTGCGAAGCTTGTCCATCTTGTATTCAAGGTCCGCCGCTTTTGCCTCGGCGTCAACGAGCTTTTCCGTCAACTGCGCATTTTTCGCACGTTCCTTCTCGTACAGATCCTTATAGTATTCACTCGTCTTTGACAATTCCTCTTCGCGGTTCATATATATCACCCAAAGCTATCCTGCAGCTTTTGATCCCTGTCAGTTTCCGGACCGCCACACCGATCCTGTATCTAATGTGCGGGTCTATCTTGTCGGCAGATATCCTGCATACAAATCCCGCCAGATTCGTATTTACGGCATCCGGGAATACTTCCCTGACATCCGTTCTGTACTTAGGCGAAATCCGTGCAAGGATACAGCTGTCCTTTTTTTCCATATCCTCTTCATCGAGCGGAATGAGGATGAGATATCTCCCGGTCAGTGCGTTGTCCCATTTATTCGACATGCACCATCCCTCAATGACATAAGCGTCTTCGGCATCATCGGCAACACTTCGCTCAACAGAGCATGCATCTATTGACATCTGTATCTTATCGGAACGCCTCCCGGGAAGATGGTCGATCTCCTTCACCTTGTTCCTCAGATCGGTGATCTGGTATTCCGGAACGATACCGCATCTGATAAGATTCGTATCCTTGTCGAGCATGTATCCGTAAAACGGGTCCGTATGATTTGCGATCCACGGATGAATGGAGTATAGCATGGCACGCTCTGCGGCAAGACGCGCACTCTTCTCATCACTTTTCGAATCCGTGCCGCGTGCGATGGACTCATGATGTGTCATCACGCACTCATTGTTGACGACATTGTAATACCCTCTTTCGATCAGCCGCAAGCACAGATCGATGTCGTTATAACCGACCTCCATTTTATCATAAAATCCGCCTGTTTGATAGTATTTTTCCCTCTCCGTCATAAGGCAGGCCCCCGTTACGGCAAGAGTATTCCAGGCAAATCTGTTCCTGCAGTAGTAATGCACGATATCATCCCTTAATCCGGCCAGTTTATGCACCGGACCACGGTTTGTATCCATTACTCCGATATGCTGAATACTGACATCATCCGGGTACAGAAGTTTAGCCCCGACAGCCCCGACATAAGGTCTGGCGGCATACATCACAAGTTTATCAATAAAACCTTCCGTTATGGCGTCAACATCATCGTTCATGAACAGGAGGAACCTGCCCCTCGCGGCTTCTGCTCCGGTATTGCACATAACCGAAAAATTAAATTCACGCTTGTCGTAAATATACGTTCCCCTTCCGCCGGGAAGCTGGGTAACGTATCTTTCGATAATGTCTCGGTTCTCATCGCTGCTTCCGTTATCCACAACGATGATCTCGTATTTTACGTCGCCGGCATTAAGCCTGATATTGCGTATACACTCCTTAAGCACGCGGGGCTGATCCTTTGAAGGGATGATTATGGATACCAGCGGTGCATCCTTTTCAGGCTCGGGGATGACGTTTATACCGCGCCTTTTTTCCGCAGCCTCACGGCAGAGTATATATCCGGGCTTCGTATACCTGCGGTAAAGAGCATCAAATATATCTTCATCGAAAACATCGGCCATGCCCGGCAAAAGTGACTCAAGATCCCTGTGATACAGTATCTTTGCAACATGCGAAACAGATGATGCCCTCTCCAGCGAGCGAAGCAGAAAATCGCGGCATCTGATATTATCCCCGAGTTCGGGAGTCCTTTTCATTGCCGGGACGCACCTTGCAAACGCGGTTTTTATCGCAAAGCATGTTTCGATATACGGGAAGGTCACTATCGTATCCGGAGAGTATTCGGGCTTTCTCCAGGGGGTACGAAGCGTACGGACCCTGACATTAATATCCGATAGATCCGCTGATGCATCCGTTGCAAAATCCTCATCGGGGTATACAATGTCCGCGCCGCCGCCTGCCGAAAGCAGTGATCCTACAAGGTCAGGCTCATAAACACCCTCTTTTGAAACGAAGATCACATAATCCTCGTTTATGCCCTCGAAATTCAATATGTTTTGATCATCATCGGGAAAAAATATGATATGTCCGCTCGGATGGCCGCCTCTGCCCGGGACGCCCTCCGCTTCTTCGGTTTCGTCTGTATATGCCAGTTCATAACCGTATGGTTTTGTCTGCTTAAAACACTCCTGCTGATATTCAAGCAAAAGACTGTCTTTTTTTGCTCTCATTTACTGTTCCGACCGTTCGTCCTTTTTAAGAAATGCCCTTACGAACCCTTCAGGCAGTATATCCTCTTTGATCAAACCGACCTTGCGTTTTGCACGGTATATTATCTTACGTTTTTCAGCAAGTTTGCGCTCTTCCTCGGCTTTCAGGATACTCAGCATCTTCTCGTAAAACGGATCTTCGATCATTGTTACACGGTAACGAAGGTCTATCGCCTGTGCGTTCTGAGGTATCCCCGTAACAACGATTTGTGCATCGTTCGTATCATAGATATATGCATCCTCTGCCAGTTTGTAAGCGTTTACTATCACCTCGGAAACATCCTGATGTATCCCGTCGTTAAGCGTATATGATATACCGTCAAGATAGAGAAGGCACGGATATTCCGTGGGATCGATCCTGATCGAATTGATGTAATGGTCAAACGGGATATGAAGGTTCACCATTCCGTCCTCTACACGTCCGATAACGCTGATCTGGTTTTCGGATGTAAAATTGGTGCCCCTCGAAAAATATATCCTGGGAGTATCAAGATTACGAAGATATGACCCTATCTTAACGATATTGTCTATCCTGATCGTCGTAGTGGGCATCAGTACCTGCATCACCTCAAGCGATGCGGCTCCGCCTATGATATACACCTGGAACGAATGCTCCATCTCATTGAAAAGCATCCTCTCGCCGATATCTATGCCGCACAGTCCGTACACATCCATCCCTTTTCTGGACAGATACAGTGCAAACCCTTCATCCGTCCTGTTGCGGAAATGATAATACAGTGCCCTGTATATCACGAACTGTATCGGTACGGCAAAATCCCATATCCACTCATAATCGAGAACGGTCCATGATCCGGCATCCTTCTCATCCTCATCAAGGACTATGTTCGAAAAGATCATGTCGAAATTGCATGGATTGCTCGCAATGTATTTCTTTTTGAACTCACGTTTTCCGAAAACTTCATCAAACTTGACGCTTCGCTTGAATTCGGTAACGTCCGTACATGATGAGAGTTTCCTGCAATATTCGAGTATGACCGATTCCATCTTCTCATACTGTCCGGCATTTTCAAGTTCACTTAAATAGTCTTCCAGCGTTATTCCGGAAATATAATCGAATCTGACGCTGTCCTTTGCGGTTGACGCTACTCCTGCGAATACGGTTCCCCGCTCTTCTCCCATGATGTATTCGCATCCCACAGGTACGAGATTCGTATCGCCAAACTGTTCCACCAGCCTGTTATAGCCTTCCGAAAGATGCCTGATATGCGCGTTTGCATGGGTGGAAAGCGCATGCTTGTACACACGCTTCTGACCGTCAGGTGTCCTGATTATTGATGTGCAGACCCGGTAATCATCCTTCCGGTCGTTTCCGTATTTGACATATATGGGAAGCACCGTATGATCCTGCCATCCCTTTTGCGTTGATGCGATCACTATGAACGAATTGGAAAAATCAGGGAAACGGTGTTCCTCGATCATCGCATCAAAAGCTTTGGTCTCGTCAAACAACACGAGGCGGTCATCATCATAGTTACGAAGATTGGTATCAAGATCCCCGATCGAAGGGAGCATGTCATCCGAATATATGGTATGGGGAAGCTTGTAATCCGGATACGGATAATAAAACCTGGCGTCCGTAAATCCCGCATCTTCTATTATCTTTTCAAGACTTGACTTCGAAAATGTCCTGACATTCGGAGAGGATGCATATCCTTCTATCCCTCCGAAATACTTTCCGAGGTGATCTTCCTTGCATCCCGCAAAATACTTCATTCCAAGCCTGTTTTCTATGGCTATGACTATCTTTCCGCCGGGATTTAAATGGCCCTTTAATATCTCAAGGAATTTATTGTAAGGCTTATCGGCGTTGATATATGACCCTGCATATTCCAACACTCCGATAAGTGTGATGTAATCGTACTTTTCTTTCAGGCCCTTCTCAACATCCTGGAAGTTACCGACCATTATGTTGATATTGTCGTGTTCCCTGTTTTTATATGCATTTATCAGGCTTCTTTTTTTGGAAAGTTCAACGCAGGTGACCGATTTTGCGAGCCGTGCGAGCACGCCCGTTATGGCACCGCATCCGCTGCCGATCTCAAGAACCTTATCGCCCGATGTTATCGGAAGCCACTCGGCAACATTTTCCCTTATGTAGGAGAGATGATACATCACCGACCACGATCTTGTTTCCTGAATGTAATGTTCGTAGTCAAGCGCGGTATGATTCCTGACGTAGTCAAGAAGCCTGTCCTCCGCGGCTCCCTCGGTGTACAGGTCTTCTCCTCCGTAATATGTGTAATCTACTGTCACATTTCCAATGCGGTCACGGTTTTTGTACGGCATCTTCGTCCTCGCTGCGAACTGTAACGACCGAGTTCATGTCATAAAATCCGGTCGTGTTCTTTGATGATATGACTGTCAGGTTGAATACGTCATACAACCTGTGATAAACGGTAAAACTTCCTTCCCTGTATCCTACGCAGCCCAGGGAGATCAGATATTCCCCTCCCTGAAGCGACATGTTCTGGGTAAAGGTGACTATATATGTATCGCCCGCATGGGGTGTACCGGTCGTGATCTTCTCAAACATAGTGTTCGTGCCGGTGATCTCGGTACCCTGCATGTTCTTGAACGAAAGCGCAAATATCGGATCCTGAATGGTTTCGTAAAACTTTATCTTAACCTTTACGGTAAATTCGTCGCCCTTTATGATCGTATTGGTTATTGTTCCGCTGTTATCGTACGCGCAGTAATCAACAAATTCGGCAAGTCCGCTCCCGTACGCATCCACGTTCGGGTTAAGCTGCATAAGGTCCTTCCACATGCTGCCTTTTTCATCGCTGCCCGGTCCGGCCTCGCTCATCGTGCTGTCAAGCTGTCCGACAAGAACCTTTTTGTACATGTCTATGATGGTTTTGGCGTCACCCTCTCCGATCTTGTGTCCGCGCTCGAGAAGTATCACCCTGTCACAATACTTGCTTATGCTTCCAAGATCATGACTGACAAACAGAATGGTCTTACCCTGTTTTTTAAAATCCTCGAACTTCCTGTAACACTTGTTCTGGAAGAAAACATCTCCGACCGACAGAGCCTCGTCTACTATAAGGATCTCCGGATCTATATTGATCGCAACCGCAAATGCAAGGCGCACGAACATACCGCTCGAATATGTCTTGACCTTCTGGTAAACAAAATCACCTATGTCGGCAAACTCGAGTATGGATTCGAGCCTGTCGTCTATCTCCTTTTCCGAAAAACCGAGCATCGTTCCGTTCAAATATATATTCTCGATCCCGGTAAATTCCATGTTAAATCCTGCACCCAGTTCCAACAGCGCACTTATCCTGCCGCTTATATTAAGCTCTCCGGATGTCGGCGACAGAACACCCGTGATTATCTTAAGGATGGTGGATTTTCCTGATCCGTTCGTTCCGATTATCCCGACTGTCTCGCCCTTATATACGTCAAAACTTACATTATCGAGCGCAAAATGTTCCCGGCAGTGAATGTTCCTGCCCAGATGAAGCGCTTCCTTTAATCTGTCGCGGTTACGGTCGTACAGTTTGTATACCTTTGACACGTTTGCCACGCTTATCGCTACCTCATCGGATATATTTCCCGCGCGCACGTGGTCGGTATGCTCCGCCGCACTATTCGGTTGTTTTATCGCATCGAGAAAATCAGCCATGATCCACCTTACAAAACATCGGCAAAATGCACCTTGAGGCGCTTAAATATGATCGCTCCGAAAGCGAACACACACATCGTCAGTATCCAGAAATATGCAGTCGAATAAAAATTCTCCCAGAACCAGATCTTGTCAATAAAAGCGTCCCTGTATCCCTCCACGATATAGTTCATCGGGTTGAGTTTGAACACTATGCGAAGCTTTGGTGAGAGAGTCGTTATGTTCCAGAGGATCGGTGTCGCCCATATACCCACCTGGAGCGCAATTGATATGATCTGTCCCAGATCCCTGAAAAATATGATGATCGAGCACGTGATATAACAAAGCCCGAGCACAAATATGAACATACATGCACTGTAGTAAAACACCTGCAGTGTGTAAAGGTCGGGATAATAACCGTAGCAGCTAAAGAGCACTACCGTAAATATCAGGAAAAATCCGTGGACAAAAAGCGCGGATATTATCTTGATTATCGGAAGTATGCTGATCTTGAACACAACTTTTTTGACAAGATAATTATACTCAAGAAGTGCGCCCGTTCCGTTGGAAAGTGCTTCAGAGAAGAAAAACCAGGGGACGATGCCGGCGATCAGCCAGAGTATATACGGTATCGTAATATCACCCTTGACAGCCACCGCTCTTGAAGGAAGGGCCACCGAAAAAACGAACCAGTACAGCAATACCGTTATTACGGGCTGGACAAAAGCCCAGACTATGCCGAGGTAAGAGCCCGCGTATCTTGTCTTGAAATCATTCTTTGCCAGTTTCCAGATCAGCTGGCGGTTTTGGAACAGCTCAACCGGAAGAATGACTATCTTGTCGTATTTAAGCAGGAATACGGTATATATGGCAATAAGAATAACGCAGGAAATGATCTTCTTGATCATTTCCTCGCCGGGATCCGCAAACTGATTGTGATGCAGGATTATATATGCCGTAAGTGCCACGATGAGCACGGTGACAACAGATATGACCGTTTTCTTTCTTGCCATTACAACTCCTTAAGCGTCGGCCATTTTTTGTCCTTTTCGGAAAATATCAGTTCCATTCCCTCTTCTATCGGCCATTCGATGCCTATTCCGGGATCGTTATAGATTATTCCCCCCTCATCATTGGGGTGATAGAGTTCCGTACACTTGTATGTAAACTCCGCATAATCAGACAGTACCAGGAAACCGTGGGCAAAATTCTTCGGTATAAAGAACATTTTCTTATTCTCCGCGCTCAGTCGTATCCCGTACCATTTTCCGTATGTGGAAGACCCCGGGCGCATGTCCACGGCAACATCGAAAACTTCGCCGCTGATCACACGCACCAGCTTATCCTGCGGGAATTCCTTCTGAAAATGCAGTCCGCGTATAACACCTTTTCTCGAAGCAGACTGATTGTCCTGAACGAACGTACAGTCTATCCCTGCCTCTTTAAAATCCGCGATATTGTATGTCTCCATAAAATATCCGCGCTCGTCTCCGAACACCTGGGGACTTATAACAAGCAGTCCCTCGATAGGTGTTTTTTCAACGGTGATCTTTCCCATTTTGATATTCTCCCTGTTCTGTTGCTTCCTGAAACTATCAGTACCTTAAGAAGCTCTTGTTCATGTCCACGTTTCCGGGGATGCCGTCAACATGGCCTTTTGATGTATACTGCCAGATATCGTAACGTCCGCTGTATGTCGGTCCGTTTGCATTGTACTGTGCCAGCCAGATCTTGCATGACAGTGATGACGTATTGATCTTCTCTGTCAGCCATGTCTTGTTCGCATACAGTCCCGGTGTATATCCCGCAGATGCTATCGTCTTGCAGAACGCCTGTATATTGGCCGTTCTCTGCGACGGCGAGAGCGTGTTGTATCCGGGCCTTGAAGAACTCTCCACATCGAGGAATACGGGATAACTGAGACCGTATCCGCCGCAAAGTGCCGCACACATACTTGCCTCTTCTACCGCTTCCGCTTCGGAAAGTGCCGTCGAGAAGAAGTAAACGCCTACCTTCAGTCCGGCATTCTTGGCACCCTTTATATGGCTCCTGAAGTACGGATCCTCGATCAGTGCACCTGTTGACGCTCCTCTGTATCCGCATCTGATTATGACAAAATCAACTCCCGAGGCCTTGACCGAACCCCAGTTGATACTCGGCTGGTACTTGGATACGTCGATACCCATAACTCCCGAGCCGACATTTAACGATCCGTCCGAATTGAAGCTGTACGAAACGCCTCCGATGACCTGATCGCCCGTTACCTTCTGATGGTCCTTGGTGAAGTAATAGCTTCTGCCGTCTATGTTCTGCCAGCCGGTGTACAGATAACCTGCCACCTTCTTGTAGAACTTGGTGAAATTGTTAATATCGGCATACTTGGCAAGTCTGTATGTGCCGTTGTCGCTGACATACAGCGGATTCTTTGCGGAATCGTAAAGCTGTGCCTCCGGCTTGTATGTTGTCGGCGTAGGCGTAGGAGTCGGTGTCGGTGTAGGTGTTGCTGTAGGTGTCGCCGTGGGTGTCGGTGTCGGCGTAGGTGTAGGTGTCGGTGTAGGTGTAGGTGTAGGCGTCGGGGTGGGGGTAGGTGTATTTGTCGGATTTACATTATCCGTGCCCGATCCTTCTCCAGATCCCGAACCTTCTGAACCGTTTCCAGATCCTTCACCTGTGCCCGAGCCTTCTGAGCCGCTTCCGGATCCTTCGCCTGTACCTGAACCTTCTGAGCCGCTTCCCGATCCTTCTCCGGATCCTTCGCCCGTGCCCGAGCCTTCACCGGTTCCAACTGTATTGGCGTCATTTTCATCAGCAACCATTCTCGGAATCAGCTTTATTGTTGCAAGTGAATCTGCCGAGAAAGATCTTCCGAATCGAGCCATATCCGAAAGTGCCGCAAACAGTCTTCCGGCTGCGGAAGCGATAACTTCCGTCTTACTCAGATCGACTGAGGATTCAACATACTCCTCGCCGTTTTCCGTCTTTGTCGATTCAACAAACTCAACCGTATCTTTGGGAGCCGTACCGGTCTCAACATCGGCAGCCTTGTTTCCGTTATCCTCCGCAGCTGCGTTGACCTCGCTCTCTTTCTTGATCTCGTCCTTGATATTTGCTATTACTTTATATTCAACTTTTGCTTTTACGCTGACCTTCTGTCCTACCGTCGGAAATACATATCCCGAAAGCGCATCGGAATCTTTGATCGCTACGGAATAATCTCCGGCGCTGATGCCGGTCAGATGGATGATACCGTCCTCGTCCTCATCCTCGTAATCGCTTTCCTTGTCCTTGCTGTCGGTTACGCTGATCCCCCATTTAACGCCCTTTACAAGGGTATCCTGATCATCGACCAGCTTGACTTTCAGATCCTTTTCCACGCTTGTAAGCACGAGCGAGAGCATCCTGCCCTCTGCCGAATCCGGAGCCGCCGCAACGTCCTCCATCGGAACGTCCTCTACCTCGTACCCGTCCGGACCGTTATATGCTATAGCCGTGGCATCGTCTTCAAAATACGGCAGAGCTGACATAGCCGCGACTTTGTTCATTTCCCCTCTGTAATCGGCATACACCGTAGTTGTCATTACAGACGTGATAACAAGCACTCCGGCCATGGCCGTACATATCCATTGTACCGGAGACATATTCCTGAGCCTGTCCCAAAAGGTTTCATCCTCTTCTGCAGCCTCAATGGCCTCATCGCTTATCTGAGCCTCCGGAACACTGTCGTATCTCCAGTCGGCTGATTGTTTTCTGAAATCTGAAGGACCGTTTTTCTTTGTAGGAAGAATACCGAGCTTTCTGTACTTTTCAAGGCCCTTTACATGTCTGAAGGAATCATCCGTCTTTTCAGGCTCTTCCTTCTTTTCCTGTTTCCTGCTCTTGGCCTTGAGCGCCGCCATCTTCTCGGCTCTTGTCATTTCCGAAGATCTGCGCTTATGCTTGAGCTCCTCGGATCTGATGATGATCTTTTCATCAACCGATCTTCTGATCGCCTCTTCCCTGTCTTCGGCAGCGGATACGCTCTTTTTGGACTTTTTGTTTTCGTATGCGTAAAAAGAATCAACGGCAGCTCTTACGCCGTCCATGTCCGATGTGTCTACCTTCAGGTCTTCCGAAACTATCTGGGATAATGTTTCTCCCACGATATGATCAGCCATCTGCTTGTTTTCATTTGCGTCAAGCTCTTCCGATAACTGAACCCAGTCAAGTCTCGTGCACTCTTCGGCCCCCCTGCCGTCATACATGTTCTTTTTCATATCGTTCCCCTTATCAATATCTGTGTCCCTTCCGGCTCCCTCTTCCGGTCAGAGACGTTTACAAACCGTTTGCCACATCTGTCAGGTATTTTCCGTAATCCGTTTTCAGAAGCGGCTGGGCCAGCCTGAGCAGCTGATCCCTGTCTATGAACTTTCTTCTGTATGCTATCTCTTCTATACAGGATATGTACATTCCCTGGCGTTTCTGGAATGCCCTTACAAAATCAGCGGCGTCAAGGAGCATGTCGTGATTGCCTGTGTCGAGCCATGCAAATCCGCGCCCGAGCGTCTCCACGTACAACTGTCCCATCCGCAGATACTCGTTGTTCACTGACGTG
The DNA here is from genome assembly GCA_902775485.1 of uncultured Lachnospiraceae bacterium. GTDB lineage: Bacteria > Bacillota > Clostridia > Lachnospirales > Lachnospiraceae > UBA2868. Next base: position 10,189 of record CACYMJ010000011.1, on the reverse strand, counting down.
ATCTCTATCTCGCCTCTTGCCGAGGGCTTGACATCCTTTGCGATCGCTACGACCTGATTATCGTAAAAATACAGTCCGGGAACGGCGTAATTGGATTTGGGCTTTTCGGGCTTCTCCTCGATAGATATCGCCTTCCCGTCCTCATCAAATTCAACAACACCGTATTCTTTCGGATCTCTTACATAGTAACCGAATATGGTGGCGCCCACCGTCCTGGATGCAACCGTCCGCAGCACCCGGGAAAAACTCTGTCCGTAGAAGATATTGTCACCGAGTATGAGTGCAACACTGTCGCTGCCTATAAAATCGGCGCCTATTATAAACGCATCGGCAAGTCCTCTCGGACTTTCCTGCACGGCATATGACATCGAAAGGCCGAGCTGGCTTCCGTCACCGAAGAGTTCCCTGAACATCGGAAGATCCCTTGGTGTTGAGATTATGAGTATCTCCCTGATATCGGCAAGCATCAGGATCGAAAGCGGATAATAGATCATGGGCTTGTCGTAGACAGGCATCATCTGTTTGGACATCGCCTTCGTAAGAGGATACAGTCTCGTTCCCGATCCTCCCGCAAGGATTATACCTTTCATTTATACATTTCCTCGTAATATTTCTGGTAATTGCCGCTTGTTACGTGTTCCATCCATTCGGTATGTTCGAAATACCATTTGATGGTCAGCTTTATGCCCTCGGCAAACATTGTCTCGGGCTCCCAGCCTATCTCGGACCTGATCTTGTCCGGAGCTATGGCATATCTTCTGTCGTGACCTTTTCTGTCCTCTACATAGGTAATAAGATCATAATTGATATGTTCCCTTCTCGGATCCGATTCGGGCAGCATTTCCTTAATCGTGTCTATTATGATCTTAACTATCTCGATATTCTGTTTTTCATTGTGTCCGCCGATGTTGTACTTTTCGCCGAACCTTCCCTTCTCAAGCACCATGTCGATGGCCTTGGCGTGATCCATCACATACAGCCAGTCGCGGACGTTTTTGCCGTCACCGTATACCGGAAGCTTTTTGCCGGTAAGGACATTGTTTATGATAAGCGGTATGAGCTTTTCAGGGAACTGATAAGGGCCGTAGTTATTACTGCAGTTCGTGATGAACGCAGGGAACTTGTACGTATCCACATATGCCTTTACCATGAAGTCCGATGAAGCCTTGCTTGCAGAATACGGACTGTGGGGATCATACGGAGTGGTCTCGTAAAAATATGTTCCCTCTTCCGACAGTGATCCGTATACCTCATCGGTGGAAACGTGCAGGAACTTCTTTCCGGGCTTAAATCCGTCGGAAGTCTCCCAGGCACATTTCGCGCAGTTGAGCATATTGAGCGTTCCTATCACGTTGGTTCTTGCAAACACTTCGGGATCGCGTATGCTTCTGTCAACATGTGATTCCGCAGCAAAATGAACGACGAAGTCAACGTCGTTTTCCTCAAATATCTTTGATATAGCTTCCTTATCGCATATATCCGCTTTTACGAACGAATAATTCGGATTATTCTCAACGTCCGTCAGATTTTCCAGATTGCCTGCGTATGTAAGCAGGTCAACATTTATTACCCTGATATCATCCCCGTGCTTGTCAAACACGTAATGGATAAAATTCGAACCGATAAATCCGGCTCCTCCGGTTACGAGATAGGTCTTCATCTTTATTTCCTTCCAAATATATGAATACGCGCACAAAAAGCACATAGTAACGCATAATCATTTAATATGTTAACATAACTAACTTTTTGAGTCAATCCGGTCGCGATAATTTGAGATAATTTCCACCGCAGATGTCGCACAGCCCTCCGGCATCATCATATGCGGGATGTACCATGACCTCAATGTCATACCTGCGCGCCAAAGCCCCGTCAGTCTTAAAAAACTGCTCATAATCCGCTGCCGATCCGAACAGATCACATCTCTTTTTGCAAAACCGTCGGATCGATGCGTTCAGCAGATGCTTGTATATATGCATCAGAGGATTGCCGCCCCTGTACATATTCCTTCCGAGCCTGACGGACGTTACCGGATAATCAGGTATCACCCTTTTTAATATCCTCCAGATCGACGGGTCCGTATGAACATGATGATGCGAATCGATATGCCAGAGTGTGCCGCCAAGTTCCCTGTATCTGTCAAACTGGGCACGGATCTCCGCTTCAACGTTTTTTACCGTGCTTTTCGGGAGAAAAAATCTGGTCTTCAGATCCCGTGCAAATTCCGCTGTGAACTCACCGGATCCATTACACATTATGCGATCTGCGGCAACAGAGTCCGTAAGAGGTTTTCCGGATGTAAGATTCAGGTGAAGTCCGACCCGGTCCGCAAAACCGTTTTCCCCGGCAAGCTCCATTCCGGCCTGCGCCGCTTCCATATTGACGAGCAGCGTCGTTCTGTCAACGATCCCCTTTGCTACGGCCTCGCATATCGCACTGTTAATGCTTTCATTAAGGCCGAGATCGTCGGCATTTACTATAAGCGCCAATACCTGTACCCCGCTTCCGTAACCTCTGCATTATTCAGTATTCCCTTTATGTCTATGATGACCTTTTCCGCATTGGGGGATGCGGCAAAAAACGAATCCCATTCCTTCAGCGAACGGTTCTTATATCCTTCATGAGCCACTGCCAGAACTATACAGTCGGCATCATATGCGTTTTTCTCATTATCCAGTTCATAGCCGTATGACCGTTTTACCTCGGCCGGATCAGCCCATGTATCAACAAGCATCGGCTTCATGTCATATTGCTCGAGATGCCGCAGTATCTCCATGATCTTTGAATTTCTCACATCCGGACAGTTTTCCTTGAACGTTGCTCCGAAGAAAACTATCTTTGCATCCCTTACCTTCTTGCCGGCCAGTACCAGCTGCTTGACGATCTGTTCGCCGACATACGCGGGCATGTCGTCGTTTATCTGTCTTCCCGCGGAAATGATCCTTGAATGGTAACCGAGACGTTCGGCCTCATAAACGAAGTAATAAGGGTCAACGCCTATACAATGTCCGCCAACAAGACCGGGCCGGAATCCGAGCGCATTCCACTTCGTGTTCATGGCATCTATGACCTCATTCGTATCGATTCCCATCTTGTCAAACGCCATGGCAAGCTCATTAATAAAAGCGATATTGATATCTCTTTGCGAGTTCTCGACAACCTTTGCGGCCTCGGCGACCTTGATGGAGCTTGCGCGGTGCACTCCGGCCTCTATGACAAGCTCATAAACGTTTGCCACCTCTTCAAGAGTTTCGGCATCCATACCCGATACGATCTTTTTGATATTCTCCAGACGGTGAACCTTATCACCGGGGTTGATCCTCTCGGGCGAGTATCCGATCTTGAAATCAACTCCGCATTTAAGTCCGGATTCACGCTCAAGTATCGGAACGCAGATATCTTCGGTAACACCCGGATAAACGGTTGACTCATACACCACTATCGAACCTTTTGTAAGATTTTGTCCGAGTATCTGACTGGCCGACTCCACCGGATACAGATCGGGGGTCTTGTCCTGATTGATGGGTGTGGGTACAGCCACTATATGAAACTTCGCGCTCTTTAGATCCGACGGATCGGATGTGAACTCCACGGTCGATTTGGAGATGGCCTCATCACCGACTTCCTTTGTGGCATCCTTTCCGGCTTTGTACGCGGCGATCTTCTCCTTGTTAAGATCGAACCCGACAACCTTTACCTTTCTGGCAAAAGCGACCGCGATCGGCATACCGACGTATCCGAGACCTATAAGCGCGATCTTCTCATTTCCGTTCTTGATATCCTCATAAAGGCTCATTTTAATTTCCTCCGTCTGATCCTGTTTATATACTGCATGCAGTAACCCCAAAGAGATGCTGTAACATTCCGGTTAAGTATTATCAGTCCGATGATAAGTATAACACCTGCGGCGATGTTCATCCATTCCTTATCGGTAAATGTGGCATAAAAAGCATAGATCATATATGCCGCAAGACTGACGGCAAAACTGCGGTATTTATAATCCACGGGATAGCATTTCCCGGACAGATATGTTCCTATCGCAAAATACACTATGTACGTGACCGCTGTCGCAAACGCCGCTCCCACACCCTTATACCGGGGCACTAACAGGAGATTTCCGGCAAGGTTGCAGACTATGGCGGCCAGTGAGGCATAATTGAAATATACGGTCTTTTTTACGAATTTGATCCCCTGGCCCGTCATCTCAAACAGTATCGAAAGGACCGGCATGAGTGACAGGAAGGGTATGATCTTTGAGGCATCCCGGTAATCGCTTCCCAGTATCAGAACGATCAAGCTTCGAAAAGCGGTAAGTCCGAACGCAGCAAGCATGCACAGAAACTGAACCTTCTGGAACATGTCGGCAAAAAACGGTTTTACCCTTGCCTCGTCTTCCTGCTCGTATTTCTGCATCGCTATCGGCGACCAGAAGGCCACATACGTTATCTTCAGCGTCAGCAGGATAGTCATTATCTGCATCGCGGAGGAATATACTCCGGTCTCGGAAAAATCGTTAAGAAAACGGATCGACCACTTATCCATCGAGGACAGAAGCCACTCCATAAGCAGCATCGGCACAAAGGGAATGCCGTATCGAAGCAGTTCCGCCGTGGACAGATCATGCTCACTTCCCTTATATCCCCTGCCCTTTGCCAAAAACGCAATGAGCAGACCGGCAGTCACTATAACAAGAGGGAGTGTGGGAGCGTAAAGTCCGATCCTGAAATCATCCCCGAGAATGTTCACAAATATGATAATGAACAGGATGTATAGTGCCTTTGACACAATGTTCAGGTTTGAATAAAGCTTCCCGCGCTGCTCCATTCTGATATTTAAGAACAGAAATCTTTCGAATACCGACGTTACGGTGTAGCCGACAACAAGAAGCGTAATGTCCACCCCTGTCCTTTCAAACAAAAGGTTATTGAAAAAGCCCGAAAACAGGGCATATACCGCCGTCAGAACGCAGATGAGCAAAAACGGGATCATAACGCACTGCCAAAACAGTTTTCTCTTATCGACCTTTTCCCTGTAATAATATCTTATATACGACTGATCGAGCCCGAGTATCGCAAATATATATATGATCGACACCGCGGACATAAAAAGGGAAGTCCTGCCGAATTCACCAGTTGACAGCAGCCGCGTGTTCAGCGGGAGCGAGATGAACCCGAGTATGAGCACAACGAGATTCCCGTAGAAAAATTCCAGGAATCCGCCAAGTATGCTTTTTTTGTCTTCGCTCTTGTTTTCGTTTTCCATTTATTTTCCGTTGAGGATCTCTTTATAAACCTTTATATGACCCGCAATATTCTTATCCGCCGTATACAGATCCCTGTATCGCCGGTATGAACTTTCACGTTTGTTTTCGATCTCACCGGGTCTTGCCCAAAGATATTTTATCCGTTCGGCAAGTGTTTCCGGTTTTGACGAGTCGTACAGGTCCTCTTTATTTCCTATGACCTCGGCAAGTCCTCCGACAGGTGTCGAGAGCACGATACACTTCCTGCTCATCGCTTCAACCGCTGCCTTTCCGAACGATTCAAAACTGCTGGTCATTACAAAGAAATCAACAAGATAGTAATAGTCGGATATCTCCTTCTGGGAAAGGTCCTGCATGTAGATCAGATTATCCTCTCCGATCGCTGAAGTTATCCCGTCCCTTACACTCTTCGCGATATCTTCGTCCCCTTTCTCGTAAACAGCCATAACGAGAGCAACCTTAAATCTCAACCCCGAATCTGCCAGCGCTTTTGTGATGACGGGAACACGTCCCCAGTCCTTCTCCTCGGAGATCCTGCCGGCAAATCCGATGACGGGCATGCCCTGCTCTATACCATATTCATCCCTTGCCTTTTGTCTTTTGAGGGGATCAAAATCTTCAAATGCACTGCTTACGGTATTCGGTATAACCGTCACGGGAGTGCTTATCTCCTTTTTCCACAGATCAGCGTTATATTGCGTTGTCGTAAGCATGCGTGCGGCATATTTCATCGTCATTTTGATGCATGCCTTCGAATGCTTCCTGTATCCGAAACACAATCCCCTGTCAGTATAAACAAACGGTATCTTTCGGAAAGATCCGGTCACCCTGAGTGCTCCGAAAGTAATGAGCGACTCGGACATCGATACATGGATCAGATCCGGATCGACCTCTTTTATTATCCTTCGGAAATGTCCTATCCTAGCAAGGAAATTGGATATCCTTAAGAATTTTGACTGCTCGCGGTTTTCATCGGAAGGATAGGTGACGACGGTAAATGCATAGTCTTTTGGCGTCTTGGAAAGAAGCTCCGGACATGCCACTACCGGTTCAAACTCTCCGCCCGCGACAAGCCCTTCGCAGAGAGTCCCGGTCGATTCCTGTGCACCTCCGGGCAGATCGATCGGATACTCCATAAGATATAGGATTTTCATGACGTTTTTACTCATACGTTATCCGTAAACCAGTCGTTTTTGACGATCTGCGCTTTTGAACACGGGCCGTCCTCATAGGGTGTTTCCCCTCCCGAGGCGAGCGCCTCATACAGTCCGATCACTCTCCTTGCGGCCTCACCGGGATTCCAGCTCTCATGCATCTGCTCATATGCTCTCTTTCCGAGATCATGACGCAGCTGTTCGTTATCAAGGAGTTTTTTCAATTTATCGGCAAGGCTTCTTTCGCTTCCCGACTCGAATACAAATCCGGTCTCGCCCGGTCTTACAAGATACGGGGTTGCGCCGCAGGCATGGCTGGCTGCCACGGCACATCCGGCATTTAAAGCTTCATATATGACCGACCCCCATCCCTCGAGGAAATTACTGGTCATAACGTATATCTGCGCATCCGCCATACGCTGCCTTGCCTCATCCGGTGACAGAAAGCCTTCAAACTGCGTGATATCCGACAATCCCAGTCTGTCGGCAAGCGCTATGAGTCTGTCCTTCTGGTCCCCGTCACCTACAAGCTTTAATCGGAAATCGTATCCCGCATATCTTAATGAAGCGGCGGCCTTTATGAGCAGATCGGCGCGCTTCAGTCCGATCATCCGGCCTTCCCAGAGTATCGTCGGTGCGCCTGCTGCCTCGGCGATCCTGCACTTATCTTCATAAAGCTTCTCAAAATCGTATTCAATATGCCTGGGAAAATACGCAAACTTATAACACTTGTCGGGGTAGCTTCCAAACATCTTTCTGAAATCCCATGATGTATAAGCACTTGCGGCAAGAACGTAAATGTTCTTTTTCCTGTTTCTGACGTGCAGATGTATATATTTTTTCGTAAGTCTCGGAATGAAAAACTTGATAAACCCTTCCTTAAGCGGTCTCTCCGAGTACCGGAACACCATCCTGTTCTCATCAAGGCGGCTCTCTATGTAATACTCGGGAGCAGTTCCCATTATCACCAGATCCGAGGATGCGGCAAGATCCATTGCTCTTTGCTCGTTCTCGCTGCTCTCATATGTCCTGAGCACATATGAAGGCACATCCTCTCCCCATCCCATCGAGCTTCGAAACTCTTCCATGGGCATCGTCTCAACAAACGTAAAGCCCTCACGCAAAATGCCGTAAAAAGCATCGCAAAGAGCCTTCTGATGATGATTGAAATAATTGGAAAAAAAGGTGATGGTCTTCATCCTATGATAAGCTTTCCCGCCTCGACAATGATACATTCAAACAGATAAAGCCGGCTGTACCCGTTCTGCCTGTATATACCGTACTTAATACCGATACTCTTTACTGCAGCCTTTATCGATCTCGCATGGCTGACTCCGTTCATCCTGAAGTTTGCGATGACCTTGTTTACAACCGCGATCCTGACATTTTCCTTTCGAAGACGAAGTATCAGATCGTAATCATCGTGTATCGTCTCGTTCCTGTACAGAAACCTGTCATATATTTCCCTTTTTATAAATGTCGTCGGATGATTCCAGTCCCTGCTCGTTGCGTACGTACGGTTTTTTGAGTGTTTAACAAAACTGATCCCGTCAGGTCTGATCATCCTGATATCCGCATAGAACAGATCAAACGGCTGCGATGCATAAGTATCGGCCACCGTTAAGAGTGCATCGGGCTCGTAGTAGTCGTCACTGTTTATTATTCCGACCATGTCACCGGATGACATTTTGATGCCTTTGTTCATGGCATCATATATACCGTTATCCTTTTCACTGACGATCTTAAGGGCTATACCCTTTTTTTCAAACTCGCATGCAAACCCATCAATGACCTGCAGCGTGTCATCCGTACTCATGCCGTCTATAACGATATACTCATACGGAGCATATGTCTGTGCGAGCACGGAACGGATCGTATCGGCAAAGGTGGATCCCGAATTGTATGTAACGGTTATTACGGATATTTTCAGTTTACCTGTTTCCATCTTGCGTCAATCCCGCGCATCATCCGATTTAAACGCTTCCGTAGCCTCATCCGCCCTGAACAGAACAAGCAGTGTCTGGAACAGGAGCTGAATGTCCCTGACAAGGCTGTAGTTTTCTATGTACATAAGATCAAGCATGAGCTTGTCCCTTGATGACGTATTGTATTTTCCGTATACCTGGGCATATCCGGTAAGACCCGCTTTCATTCGCAGCCTGTAGCGGAATTCCGGCAGTTCCTTTTCATAGTCACGTACATTTTCCAGCATCTCCGGGCGCGGTCCCACCAGACTCATATCACCCTTTAAGATGTTCACGAACTGCGGAAGTTCGTCTATACGGTACTTTCTGAGTATACGTCCCACCTTTGTTATACGCTCGTCTCCTTCGGTCGATGAGAAGTTCTCGACGTTCTCGCGCATCGTCCTGAACTTGATTATCTCAAACACCCTTCCGTGTACCGTTGCCCTCTTCTGTTTGAAAAATACGGAGCCGCCGTCATTCTTTTTTATGCAGATGGCGGCGATCAGAATTATCGGGCTCGTTATGATAAGGGCGATAAGCGAGACGACCGTATCCATAAGGCGTTTTACGATCCTCTCCTCAAAAGAGATCATATGATACCTTGTTGAAAACAGGGATATGTCATCCGCTATCACGGGTCTTGCATTCTGTTCGAGAATGTCGGCTATATGGGGATTGAAGTAAATATTCTTAAGATTCTGATAGCAGAAATCAACTATCCTTGTCCTTTCCTCAACGGGAAGTTCATAAAGGACTATCGTGTCGTTTGCGACCATCAGTTTTTCAAGATCCGTATCTTCATAGGAGACCGTCCCTGTTATCTCGTATCTTTTTTCGAACGACGAGAGCGCCTGTGCCACTCTTTTTGCGTTTTCGCTATCCCCTGTTACGATAAGACACTTCTCCTTCGGATGTATCCAGAAGTAAAACGCCTCTCCCAGAAACGACATGAGCATTATCGCGGCTATCTGAATGATGAAAACAAGAAAGAGTATGCCGATGTTTTCCAGCCTGAAAGTGGTATTATTGGCTTCGTTCGTCTTCATGATCGACAGTTCAAACCATGTGACAAGATCCGTAAAGATAAGCGTGATCGATACGGAAAGCGCCACCTGTCCCCATCTGCGTCTTCCTATATCGTACTTTCCGTACATGAATGTCAGGACAACGAGCATTATTACAAAAGTCGAAAGCGTTACGGCCGCCGTTCTTGACAACGATATGATCTCGGGGTTGTCTATCGCGAACAGAAAAAAGAATGCTGCCAGGCACAGAACATAGAGCACCATTTCGATGAGGAACATTATGGAATGCTGGAATTTGGTACATATATCACGAAGTTTCATCTACATTCCCTCATATACTTCACGTATGTACTCTTCAAACCTTACTTCCCTGTCATAGAGCATGGCATGTCTGACACAGTCTTCCTTTGTATATGCAATGCCCTTCTGGTTAAGTATCGTATCTATAGCCGCAACGACGCCCTGTACGGAGTTTCTCTCCACGGCGATGCCGCATGTATCATCGATCGTCTCTGCGCTTCCGCCGGAACGGTAGGTGATCACCGGTGTCCCGCATGCCGTCGCCTCAAGGTTTGTCGTCGGGAAAGTATCCTCAAGAGTGAGATTAACGTAAATATCGGCCATTGAATAAAGCGCTGCCAGTTCCTCGGCGCTGTCCGTATGTCCGATACCGATGATCGAATCAGGCAGTGATGAGAGCTGCTCATCATTCAAACCGACCAGAACTATAACACAGCGTTCGTTTATCAGTTTGGAAAGATTGACAAACTGCATCAGTCCTTT
>CACYMJ010000010.1 GCA_902775485.1 uncultured Lachnospiraceae bacterium | reverse complement strand
ATTTGTGAATATATCACCGACATTTACGATCCACATCTTCTGTATCCCGTTATCGTAAGCGCTTGTCATCTGCTCCCACACCTTGGGAAGATAAGTTGTGTTAAACCATTCATAAGATATGGGATCGCCGTGATAATCGAAATGATAGTACATCCCGAAACCGCCTGCGTGTTCACGCTCATCCGCGTCCGGCACGCGCCGCAGGTTCCCGAAATTATCATCGCACAAAAGAAGCGTTACACCGTCAAGCTCGCTGCAGCCTTTGATACCCGGTGTCTTACCGTCTCCGTAGTAAAAAGATTCAACCTCTTTGTAAAGAGCAAGCATTCTCGGGATATCCATGATGTCCTTTTGATATTTTTCCCGTACGATCTCATTCTGCGTTGCTATGACATCCCGAAGCAGGGCCGCATTGTCGGCAAGCGTGGATCCCGATGATAATATCGGTGTATCCGCTTCACCTCTCATTCCGACTGTAACTACGTTTTCAAGAGCGCTCCTTTCCTCAAGAGAGTCTTCCCAGAACTTTATGATGCCGTCCCTGTTCGCGCGGAAATCCCATGCATCCCCGTATATGCTGCCCTCTCCGCGCACATGGCTGTATTCCTCACCCTGACGCATGCAAGGCTCATGATGGGAAGTTCCCATTATAACACCCAGTTCGTCGGCAAGGTATGCACTTGCCATACCCGGTCCGTCATCGTAAAACACCGACGACCACATGGCCGGCCACAGATAGTTGCCCTTTAGTCTGAGCAGCAGTTCAAATACATGTTCATACATCTTTGCGGTAAATCCGCCGTATCTTTTCATACAGAAATTTCCGAATGCGGGCCATTCGTCATTTATAAAGAAACCCCTGTAATACACCGAAGGCGTTTTGGAGACAATGGGTTCTCCCGATTCGAATGTGTACTGCGAAAGCGTTTCAGGCTTTATATCAAGCCAGTCCGTAAACGGAGATACGCCAAGCATCTCCGATATTTTAAACAGTCCGTATATGGTACCGCGCTTATCACTTCCCGCGATAACAAGAGCCGATTCAAAGTGAAACCCTTCAAACTCGAGATCATCCACGACCGAGATCGAATAGACTTCCCTCTCGCCCGCTATTGCAAACAGATCCACAGATCCCTGCTGTGCCAGCTTGTCAAGTATCCTGCTGTTTCCGACTGTTCCGAAAAATACCGGATTAGGATAAAAAGCCGCTGTGTCAGCATAGTTTTTATACTCCACTCCTATCGGTTTTGCCCCGAAAACCTTACCGATATCGTCGCGGACGCATCCCGCGATACGTAAAACTCCCGGAAAGGCACATTCCTCATATATGAAAACGATGTTGTTATCCTTAATCTTTGAGGTTGTAAACGAAAAAGACATCTGATATCTCCGCTCTTATTAGGTGTTTGCGTTACCGACATATTATATCATATAATACTTGCATATCTATATTCGGAGGATAAGACATGATATCAAAAACAAAAATACTGCCGCTCCTTATTGTTGCGGCCTTTTCGCTATGTGCGTGCTCCGCATCGCAAAACAGTGATAATGACGCACCTGTACAACAGCCCGCAGCGGATACGGCACCCGCTCCCGAGATAACCGTTAACAGAACAGATGTTGATACAGAAGCCGCACCGGAGACTGAAAACGAAGTAACGGAAGATACACAACTACAGGAGCCTACAGCCGATGGTGACGAGCCGTCTTCAGAAGAAACAGCAGATACCGGTGATAACGCAGATGCTCAGGATGATGCCGATAAAGATCCGGAAGACGCCGGCACAAAAACAGGATCAGGACAGCCCGTTGTATGGCTGGGTGATTCGCTGACGCAGGGGTCTCTCGGTGATGATAATGATAACCTTGCAAACGCTCCGTTTGAAAAGCTCAAGAAAATGGTAGACGTTCCCGTCGAGGGATACGGATTATACGGATTCAATACCGGCGAGATATTCTGGACATATACCGATGAGAACCACATAAACCAGAAGCGTGATGCAAACAAAACATATGTATTCTGGGTAGGTTCAAACGACTGGGTAAAGGACGGCGTGCCAAATACCGATACAACTGAAGTTATCAGCCGCATTGATGATTTTCTGAACAGAAACGGTGTCGTTATCAAAAACTATATTGTCCTGGGAACGACAGCACGGTACGAGCTGGGCGACTCCTACAAGGTGATCAACGCAGCACTTGCACAGCACTATGGCAGTCACTATCTCGATGTCATTGATGTGATAGGTCCGAACGGCTACGTGGATGACAGGATACATCTTACCCAGGCCGCATATGATGCCGTTGCAAAAGCGGTTGCCGGCAAATTAAAATCTCTCGGATATATCTGATCGGATACGATGACATACAAAAAGATCCTCCGCATCTGCGGAGGATCTTTTCATGTATTTCAATTCAGTTTGTGTAGTTATCGAAATAACCCTGGACAAGTACTACCGGTGTTCCCTTGTCTCCGGAACCCGATGTCAGGTCACACAGTGAACCGATAAGGTCCGTAAGCTGTCTGGGCGTTGTACCCTCGCTTACCATCTTGCCTACAAGGTTTGCATCCTTTTCCTTGATGCTCTTCGAGATAGCTTCCTTAAGTTCCTCTCCCGAAAGCTTTGCAAAATCGTTATCGGCAAGATACTTGATCTTAACTTCGTTCGGAGTTCCGACAAGTCCCTTTGTAAATGCGGGAGATACAACCGGGTCGGCCAGTTCCCATATCTTTCCCTTCGGATCCTTGAAAGCACCGTCACCGTATACCATAACCTCAACATGCTTTCCCGTTCTTTCGAGAATGACCTTCTGTACGCCTTCCACAAGATCCTGGCAGTCTCTCGGGAAGAGCTTTACCTGTCCTTCCGTTGCCTTGTTGGATCCGAGAAGACCGTACTTCTCATTGTATCCGCTTCCGTCAACGGGAGCGTTCATGATCTCATCAAGTCCGAAAACTCTCTCGGCTCCTGCAGCCTTTAAGAGTCTCTTTGTCCTGGCGCGTGTATGGATATCGCAGTTGATGACATTTTTCGTATAATCAAGGATAGCCTTGGGCTGGTTTGCAAAGATTATCTCAACATCGCATCCCTCTTCCCTGATGATGTCACTGTAATACTCAACATAATCGACACCGGTAAACTCGTGCTTTGTATATCCGAACACCTCACGGTATCTCTCAAGCGTGAGGACATCGCTGTAAGGATTGATACCGGCCTCATCAACCTTGTCGATATTGACCAGTTCATTTCCCACTTCATCCGAAGGATACGAGAGCATCAGAACGATCTTCTTGCATCCCATTGCTATGCCCTTTAAACATATGGCAAAGCGGTTACGTGAAAGTATGGGGAAAATAACACCGACCGTATCGCCGCCGAGCTTACTCTTTACATCAGCAGCGATATCATTGACCGTACAGTAGTTACCCTGGCTTCTGGCAACGATTGATTCGGTCATTGAAATAACATCTCTGTCACGAAGTTCAAAACCTTCGACCTGCGCTGCTTCAATAACGCTGTCGGTAACGATCTGAACAAGGTCATCACCTTCACGAATGATAGGGCAGCGGATACCTCTTGATACTGTTCCGACTCTTCTATCAGCCATCTTTTGCCTCCGTTTGATCTAAAACACTTTATGCGTTCATCTGTGCAGCAACCTCAGCCGCAAAGTCCTCATTCTTCTTTTCCATTCCTTCGCCTACTTCGAAGCGTACGAACTTTTCGATAACAAGATCTTTGTCAACAGACTCGAGGTACTTGGCAACTGACTGCTTACCGTCCTCAGCTCTGACATAAACCTGATCGAGAAGGCAGAATTCCTTCATCTCCTTGTTGATACGTCCCATAACCATGCCCTCTTTTACCTTGTCGGGCTTTGCTGCTTCCTTGGGATCGTTCTCGATCTGTGCAAGTATGATCTCTTTTTCCTTTGCAAGGAAATCCTGATCAACGTCCTTCTGTGAGATGAACTTGGGTGAAAGAGCAGCTACCTGCATAGCTATGTTCTGAAGAGCTTCCTTAACGGCATCCGTTACATTGGCGCACTTTGCACTTACAAGAACACCGATCCTTCCGCCGCCGTGCAGATATGATACAACGCAGTCACCCTCGACTCTTTCAAATCTTCTTACCGAAAGCTTCTCTCCGATCTTTGCTGTCTTTTCAACAACAAGATCCTTAAGTCCGTCCTTTTCAAGAAGAGCCTCTACATCCTGTCCGTCCTTACCGCCGGCAAGACCTGCTGCAAGTGCCGTATCGGCAACCTTCTGAACAAACTCCTGGAATACTTCGTTCTTTGCGACAAAGTCAGTCTCTGAATTGACTTCCGCAACAACAGCTTTCTTATTGGCATCCATGGCAACACGGCAAATACCCTCTGCCGCGATACGGCTTGCCTTCTTTTCTGCCTTTGCCGCACCTGATTTTCTCAGAAACTCGATCGCGGCATCCATATCTCCGTCTGTCTCTCCGAGTGCCTTCTTACAATCCATCATTCCGGCACCGGTAAGTTCACGTAATTCTTTTACCATTGCTGCTGTGATATCAGCCATTATTCTATCCTCCTATCGTTAACTGTCAATCGGTTCGTATTAAGCTTCCGTGTTTTCCTCGGCTGCTTCATCCTGTGTGGTATCGGCAACATCCGTTCCTTCAGCGCTTTCCTCTGCGCTCTCGCCCTGGTTTGCCTCGATTACGGCATCAGCCATCTTGGATACGATAAGCTTTACGGCTCTGATCGCATCATCGTTTCCGGGGATAACATAGTCAAGTTCCTCGGGATCGCAGTTTGTATCGGCGATACCGATAAGAGTGATACCGAGTGCATGTGCTTCCTGCACACAGATATGTTCCTTCTTGGGATCTACTACGAAGATCGCATCGGGTATCTTCTTCATATCCTTGATACCGCCGAGGTTCTTCTCAAGCTTTTCCCATTCCTTACGAAGCCCAATGACCTCTTTTTTCGGGAGAACATCAAATGTACCGTCCTGGCTCATTCTCTCGATCTCTTTGAGCCTTCTGATACGTGACTGGATGGTCTTGAAGTTTGTGAGCATACCGCCAAGCCATCTCTCATTGACGTAGTACATTCCGCAACGCTCTGCCTCAGACTGTACGGCATCCATTGCCTGCTTCTTTGTACCTACGAAAAGAATCGTTCCTCCGTTTGACACGATCTCGGATACTGCATTGTAAGCATCGTCAACCATTCCAACGGTCTTCTGGAGATCGATGATATAGATACCATTCCTCTCCATGTAAATGTACGGAGCCATCTTAGGGTTCCATCTTCTTGTCTGGTGTCCGAAATGCACACCTGCTTCCAGCAACTGCTTCATGGAAATAACGCTCATATTATGTACCTCCTGGTTTTACACTTCCGCGCACATCTTCTGTGGAACGACCCGTGAGCAAACAGGCACCTGTCACACATCCGTACGCGTGATTACTTGGGCTTTTGGCCCGACAACTACACAAATGTACCATAACATCGCATGTATTGCAATAGAATATTGTGTTATTTGGACGGATTCTCGTCTTCCGGGGCACTTTCCTGTGCTCTCGTTATCGTAAGCTGCACAACCCTGCGTTCCTCGGCCTCCGAAACCGTAACATGATACCCTTCATAATCAAATGAATCTCCGCTCTTGGGAAAATCCTCGAAGTACTCGATCACCCATCCGCCTGCGGTCTGTGACTCGTACTGCCAGTCATCCTCATCTATACCGAGTCTTTCCAGGAAATCTCCTATAGGCATATCTCCGTCAACGATAAGCTCTCCGGTCTCGGATTCGACAACTTCCTCCTCGATCTCATCGTTATCATCCCATATATCGCCTACAAGCTCCTCGAGCACATCCTCCATCGTAACGATACCGGCTGTCCCGCTGTATTCATCGGTAACTATCGCAAGATGCTGTCTGGCATCGCGGAGCACATCGAGTACGTGCGGGAGCTTTGCCGTCTTATACACATAACAGGGCTCGTTCATTATCTCCTTTATATCGGGCTTTTGGTCCCTTGCCATGGCCTTCAGGAACGGATTTAGATGCATGACCCCGATGATGTTGTCTATACTGTCCTTATACACGGGGAATCTGCTCTTTCTGGACCTGGAGACCTGTTTCATTATCTTGCCGACGGGATCATCGATATCTATTGCCTCGATATCAACTCTTGCGGTCATGACATCCGATGCCGATACATCGGAAAAATCGATCGCGGCGGCAACTATCTCGGACTGATCCGAATCGATAACGCCTTCATCTTCCGCTGTCTCGATGATAGCCTGAAGTTCCTCCGTCTTTTCATCATCCTCTCCGCTCTCATCATTGCGTCCGATGGCCGCTGTCAGAAGGGCTGTGATCTTTACCACAACTAAGTTTACAGGCCACAGTATGTAATAAAGTGCGGTTATGAATCCTGACAATCCTTGCGAAAGCGAATTTGCATGTCTCTTGCTTATTATCTTCGGTATCGTCTCGCCGAAAATGATGACAAGCACTGTCACGATCGCCGTTATCAGCCAGTTAAGGTCGTCTGAACCTGTGAGTAATATTATGTAAACCGTGCTCAGGGACGATGCCGCAATGTTCACGAGATTATTCGACAGAAGTATCGTACTGAGCGTATTATCGTAGTCTTTGTCGAGCCTTAGCACCCTTGCCGCTTTTTTGTTGCCGTCCTCGGCTTCGTTTTCCATCCTGACCTTATTGCACGAGATGATCGCCATCTCGGCCGCCGAGAACACACCCGACAGGAAGATACAAAGCAGTATTCCGATCGCTATGATTATAAGAGATGTCATGAGCGCACCTCCTTATCATCCGGTTCGGCTGTCCTGCCATCAGAAACGTCTGCATCATCGTCGGCCTTTTTATCTTCTGCCTCAACTACCGGTTTTATGACTATCTTGGCAGTGAGCACACGGTTATGATCTACTTCCTCGACCCTTATCTTCAGATTGTTGTATTCAAACGAATCGCCTTTTTTCGGAACACTGCCGATCTTTTCAAAGATAAAATCGCACAGCAGAAGATTGGTAAACCGCTGCGCGGCGTCCTCATCCTTCTCCTCGTATCCGAGTTCGTCAAATGCAGACTCAACCGTTTCATCACAGCTTGCGAGTATCGTGTCATTCGAAAGCTTTACAATAGGCTCTTTGATCTCATCGTCCTCGTCCCATATCTCGCCGACGATCTCTTCTATGATGTCCTCTATCGTCACTATCCCGGCCGTTCCCCCGAATCCGTCAAGAACAACCGCGATATTGAACCTTCCCGTTGTCATGTTGTCGAACAGCTCATCTATCGGCATGCTCTGATGTGCGAAGAACACTTTGTCGGTCATGCGCCGCAGTGACGGAATGGTCTTTCGGGATATGTATGATTTCAGAAAGCGCCGCAGTTGAAGCACTCCGACGATATTGTCGACCGTCTTGTCATAGACGATAAGTCTCGAATGGTTCTGTCCGAGAAGATTCTCGAGTATCTGTTCGCTGGGAGTGTTGATATCGATCCCTTCGATATCGACTCTCGGCGTCATGATGCTCGTTACGGTAAGATCCCCAAATGAGAGCGCCGATGATATGAGTTCACTTTGCTCCTCGTCAAGTCCTCCCTCTTCCGTCATATCCTCGATGATATCGTATATCTCATCTTCCGTAACGGATACTTCCTCTCCGGCCTTTGTTATCCGAAGCGTCAGTTTTCCTATGGCGGAAAGGATAAATGTCACCGGTTTTAACAGTTTCATGAGCACAACAAGAAGCCCTGCACACACAAGGCTTGACCGCTCACTTTTCTTCTTACCGATACTTTTGGGAAGCATCTCGCCGACAAAGAACATGGCAAGAGTCGTGATAAACGTTGATGCCGTAACGGCAGACAGCCCCCATTTTCTTGTCACCGCGGCGGTGACAATGGCAGCTGCCGCAATATGGGCAATATTGGTACATATGAGAAGAGTCGTTATCGCATCTTCAAAATTATCGAGCACATACAGAACCTTCTTCGCTCCGGGAGTACCCTTGTCGGCTCTTACCTTGATACGGCTTTTCGACACGCTCGCAATTGCCGTCTCGGTAAGTGCAAAATATGCTGATGCAATGAACAACAAACAGACTATCAGTATAGTTCGACTGTCCGGGTCCATGATATGGATCGTTCACCTCTGCTTTCGAGTTTAATGCGATAATGATATCAAAAAGCATATATTAAATCAATATCTCTTAAATTTCTTCCCGGTATGCTGCTAAAATGCCTCGATCGCATCCAGAAGCGCATCGATCCCATAGCCGGTACGGGCGGATATATAAATACTGTCGCGCCCGGGGACATTTTCAACCGTAAGATCGCCATCGCGCAGATCCGCTTTGTTGTAGACATACAATCTCGGGATCGATAATGCATCAAGGTCCTTAAGGGTATCCTCGGTCACCTTCCTGTGCTCTTCGTGATGCGGATCCGATGAATCAAGGACTATAAGTATCAGATCAGCATATCTTGCCTCGGCAAGTGTCGATCTGAACGCTTTAATAAGATCGTGCGGGATATCCTCTATGAACCCGACCGTATCCGACAGAAGAAACGGTTCTCTCGGCCAGACGGATATCTTTCTTATCGATGTATCAAGCGTTGCAAAGAGCATGTCCATCTCGAACACCTTCTTGTCATCTACCCTGCCTGAAGAACGTTTTGTCCTGGCCAGCAGGCAGTTCATTAGAGATGATTTGCCTGCATTCGTGTATCCGACAAGTGCCACATTTTTAAGATTTTCCCTGCCTCTTCCCTGACGCTGTACATCCCGCGTCTTTTCGATCTTCGCAAGCTCCTTTTTAAGTTCACTGATACGCCTCGATATCTGACGTCTGTCGAGCTCTATCTGCTTCTCACCGATACCCTTGTTCGCACGGCTCCCACCTCCGCCGCTCTGACGGCCCAGATGCTGCCACATTCCCGTAAGACGCGGCATCATGTACTGAAGATATGCCAGTTCAACCTGAAGCGTTGCCTCGCGTGTTTTTGCACGTCTCGAAAAGATCTCAAGGATCAGATTGGTCCTGTCCCACACGGGAACCCCGATTATCTTCTGCAGGTTCTTCATCTGGGCGGGCGACAGATTTTTAAGACACACCGCATATTCCGCCTCCATGTTTTGGATGTGCTGTGCCAGCTCTTCCGCCTTTCCCGAACCGATATGAGTCGCGTTATCGGGATGAGGGAGCGTCTGTGTCAGTATTCCCTTAACTTCCAGATCACATGCCGCGCACAGGCTTTTAAGCTCATCCACCTTGTGTTCGAACTCTTCTTCCGTCTCATCGATGCGGAGCGCGACCACTATGACAGGAATACGGTTGTCCTTATCCCGGTCCTTACCCATTCATTCCTTCTTCTTTAAGTATCTCGGCAACCAGTACCCTCTCATCCATCGGGTGCTTGACTCCCTTGATCTCCTGGTAATCCTCATGCCCCTTACCTGCAAGAACGATGATATCGCCCTTTTGCCCGTTTTTGATACAGTAACGGATCGCTTCCTTACGGTCGGGGATCTCAATGTATTTTCCGTCGGTTTTGTCTATCCCCGTTTTGATATCAGCGATTATCGCAAGAGGGTCCTCATTTCTCGGGTTATCGGATGTTATAACGGTAAGGTCCGCAAGATGTCCCGATACCTCTCCCATCTCAAACCTGCGGTTTCTGTCACGGTTACCGCCGCATCCGAACAGGCATACGAGTCTTTGCGGCTTATACTCGCGAAGCGTTGCAAGAAGGCTCTCAAGCGCCATTGCGTTGTGGGCATAATCTATCAGCATCGTAAAATCATCACTGACCTTAACGGGTTCTATCCTTCCCTTCACATGGCCCTTCGGAAGGCACTCCTGGACGGTTTTTGCCCCGATACCGAGAACATCGCATACGGCAACGGCACATAATCCGTTATACACAGAAAACCTTCCCGGCATGTTTATCCTTACGGGATAATCGGCACGACCCTTAACATCAAACTCCATTCCAAGATGTGAGCCGGATCCCGTAAACTTAACATTCTGTGCGGTATAATCAAGGCCATCCGTAAATCCGTACTTTACAACATCGCATGTTGCATTTTCAAGTATCTTATCAACGTGTGAGTCATCACCGTTTACTATACCCGTTTTGCACTGGCGAAACAGCATCGCCTTGCAGGCGAGGTAATGCTCAAAATCCGTATGTTCGTTGGGGCCTATGTGATCGGGCTCGATATTGGTAAATATCCCTATATCAAAATTGATGCCGAGTGTACGATGAAGCATCAGGCCCTGGCTGCTGACTTCCATGACAACGGTATCGCATCCGCTGTCCACAATCTGTCTGAGTGTTTTCTGAAGGACCGGTGAATCCGGTGTCGTGTTGACTGCCGGGATATGCTCATCCCCTATGATAGTCTCTATCGTTCCGATAAGTCCCACCTTGCGTCCCGCCGCCTCAAGTATCGATCTGATCAGATAAGTGGTCGTCGTTTTGCCCTTTGTACCGGTAATACCTATCGTAGTCAGCTTATCGGCAGGATGATCGTAAAATGCGCATGCGATATGCGCCATTGCAGCCCTCGTCGAATCGGTTCTGATGATAGTCGATGCCTTCGCACCTTCGGGAAGATCAAGCTCTGATGCCGGCTTTTCAACGACTATAAGCGCAGCACCTTTTTCAACGGCCTCGGCCACACACGAATGTCCGTCAAAATTGGCACCTTGGATACATACGTATACGCAGCCTTCGGACAGTTTGCGGTTATCGGTCACAAACTGCGTATATGACCTGCTCATATCACCGCTGATAATCTCATATTCGAATCCGGAACATAACTGTTTAAGGTCCTTCATATCCTCATCCTCACATATAATCCTTTATCGTCAGCTGTACGCTCACATTGCCGTTGTATTCGTTGATCCCCGCCTGATATAAGATCGAGGCACTATCCCTGTTACCGAAAAAATCATATGCCTTTTCGGTATCGCCGAAGTAAACCGCGTCAACAGCCTTTTCCCTTCCCGATGCATCACATCCGGCAAGAGACAGCTTTAACACGTTGTTATCCCTTCCCATGAGCCGTGCGGATCTTATCGGAACATCCTTCTGGGCAAACAGAGGCTTCGGATTGGCAACACCGTACGGTTCAAGTCTGGACAACTGTCTGACAAGATCCAGATCCACATATCCGACAGGCAGCGGGATGTCTATTTGCATCTTTTCCGTCAGATCCTCTTCGGTTAATGTACATGAACCGTTGAGTCTCATCCGAAGTTCATCGGCTGTCCCTGCCGGCATCGAAAGGCCTGCAGCCATCTTATGTCCTCCGAACTTTGTGAACAGATCGCTTACCTTACACAGTTCGTCATACATCGGATAACTTTCTATGGAACGTCCGCTTCCCTTGATATTCCCCTGCGCATCATCCGTAAGTACTATCGATGGTTTATAAAAATGTTCCCTGAGCCTTCCGGCAACTATCCCCGCCAGAGACTCATGACAATCCGGAAGATAAACGACCAGTACCTTATCGTCCGCATACTCACCTTCGGCAAGTTCAACCGCTTGTTTGGCAAATGCTGTCGTCATGCGCTTTCGTTCTTCATTAAGACGAACAAGATCCGCTGCCAGGGCAGCTGCCCTTTCGGGATCTTCTTCCTCAAACAGTTCAAGCGCCTCATCTGCGGTCTCAAGTCTTCCCGTAGCGTTAACGCACGGGCCGAGGATAAAACCTATATGGTATGCCGACAAAGCGTTCCTGTTTATGCGTGTTGCATCTATCAGGGCATTCATACCGACGTTACGGGTATTTCTAAGCAATTCAAGACCGTACTTTACCGCTATCCGGTTTTCGTCGCGAAGTTCCATCAGATCACCCACGGTCGCAAAGGCCGCAAATGACAGGAATTCATCCTTAAGTTCCTGTTTGTTTTCGATGGCCTTTGCAATATCGGAATGCTCATACAGATAACTTATGAGCTTATATGCGACCATAGCACCGCATATTCCGTCAAAAGGATATGTACAGTCTTCACGTTTCGGGTCTATCACCGCATCCGCGCATGGTATACGGTAGTTTCTGATACCGTTTTCTTCGGTATACGGTACTTCATGATGATCTGTAACAATAACGCTCATTCCGTATGACAGTGCCGTTTCGATCTCATCTGAGGCCGCTATGCCGTTATCGCATGTTATCAACAGTTCGATCCCGTCCTCGTAAGCCTGCTTTATTATATTGTTGTTAAGCCCGTATCCGTCCTTTATCCTTTCCGGCAGTATGACGTCTGCCGTACCTCCAAGGCTCTCTATTCCCTGTTTTAAAATATACGAGGCACATACGCCGTCTATATCATAATCTCCGACTATCCTCATTGCCGCTCCCGCTTCAACGGCATCTTCGATGATCGCGCATGCACTTTCCATATCGCGAAGGAGCGCAGCATCATGCATCTTGTCGATGCCGGCATTAAGGAACTCATCGATCTGTTCATCCGTTATCCGATCACGGTTTCTTATGATACGTGCAAGATAAGGGCTTATATTAAACTTCGCCGCTATTTTGTTAAAGTCGGCCCCTTTGGCCAGAACCACCCATTTTTTCTTCATGACTCGAATTATATCACATAGAAAAAGGGGCAGAAACTGCCCCTTTTTCTCATATCGGATCTGTATTAGTTTTTAGCCGCAAACCGCTGGCGCAGTATATACCATATCGCACTTGCAAGACATACGGAAGAATACGTACCGCAGATGATACCTATCATAAGCGGAAGCGCGAACTCTTTGACGGAGCTGACACCGAGTATGTACAGAACCGCTACCATGATAAACGTGGTGAGCGATGTGAACAGGCTTCGTGAAAGCGTCTGATTGACAGCTTCGTTAACGAGTATGTCAAGTCCTTCCTTCGTTGTGTTGATCTTCTCACGTATCCTGTCGAATATAACGATGGTAGCATTGATCGAATAACCGACTATCGTAAGTATGCAGGCAACGAATGTGCTTCCGACCGTGATCCTTGCCAGTGCATAGAACGTTATGACAACAAGAACGTCATGTAACAGACAGATGACCGAACTTGCACCGAAGCGAAGATCCTTGAATCTGAACCAGATGTAAATGAGCATCAGGACAGTCGCTACGATGATGGCAAGTATCGCATCCCTTGACATCTCGGATGAGATTGTCGAGCTTATGGTCTCGGCAACGATCTTATCAGCACTTACCCCGAACTCGTTCTCCATCATGTCATTGAACGCTTCTCTCTCATTAACGTTAAGCGCTCTCGTCTTGAAAATGACCTCGTTGGAACCCGTAACCTTCTGTACCTGTACGTTCGGATCCCCTGTTATCTTTTCTATCGAAGGAACGACCTTGGAATCGATATCCGCAAGTGGCATATCCTCGTTAAATGTCACGTTCGTCGATGTACCGCCCAAAAACTCAAGACTGTAATTGAGTGAATGTTTTCCCATTGCCGAATTGACGATCATCGCAATGATACCGACAACTATCACGGCTGATGAGATGATAATGAACAGTTTCCTCTTGGAAAGGAAATCGATCTTTTTGTAATCCTTCGCTCTTCCGTACCACTTTGCATCCTTTATTCCGAGAGCATAGAATGCCCTGATTATCATCTTCGTAACAAAGAGTGCCGTGATCATCGATACAACGATACCAAGTGCGAGTGTCTGGGCAAATCCCTTTATCGAACCTGTTCCGATCACGCCGAGAACAAGGGCTGCTATAAGTGTTGTAACGTTACCGTCGATGATGGCCGATAATGCCTTCTTGTAACCTTCATCGATAGCCGAGCGTACCGATTTTCCCGCCGCTATCTCCTCACGTATTCTCGCAAAAGTGATAACGTTCGCATCGACGGCCATACCTATCGAAAGTACGATACCGGCGATACCGGGAAGCGTAAGTGTCATATCAAAGAAATTCAGGCAGAATATCGTAATGAGGCAGTAAAGTATCAGCGCGATCGAAGATGCAAGACCGGGGATAAAGTATACCGCGCACATGAACACAACGATGATCGCAAAACCGATGACACCTGCCTTAAGTGATCTTGAGATCGCCTCGGAACCGAGCTGTGCACCTACAACGTTTGAACGCAGTTCTTCAAGCTCAAGCTTAAGTCCACCGATTCGGATCGTTGAAGCAAGCTGCTCAGCCTCTTCAACCGTCTTCTGGCCGGATATCTGTGCCATTCCGCCCGTGATGGCTGTTTTAACAACCGGTATCGAAGCAGCCTTGCCGTCGTAATAGATCATGATCGTATCCTGGGTAAGGGCTGCAACCGTTGTTGCATCTGCAAATTTCTTGGTACCCTCCTGATCGAGAGTAAGCTCAACAACGTATTCGGTCTGACCCATATCATTCTTAATGGCACCGGCCCGTGATTCGATAACGTTTGATCCGGTAAGTACTATGGATCCGTCTGCCTCGAGCTCGTCTATGCTCTTTGTAAGATTTCCCATGGAATCATAGTTCGGATTGCCGTTTGAATCCAGATGGTTGATAAAATACAGGCTGCCCGGACGTCCCAGTTCCTCAAGGACTGCATTTGCATCCGAAAGTCCGGGGATCTCTATGTTGACCCTGTCCGTTCCCTCTTTGTAAACAAGAGCTTCCGTAGAATAACCTTCAACCCTCTGCTGAAGCTTATAGACCGTATCATCCATATCCTCGGATGAAGGCGACTCTTCACCCACAGCCTGATAGGTTATGCTGACACCGCCCGCAAGATCAAGGCCGAGATGTATGCCCTTTGCGGATCCGACTTCATCCACTCCCACTCCGTAAAAGACCATATAGCCGAATCCGGCTATCAGGAGCAGAATGGCTGCCAGCGTTATGATCGCATTACTCTTTTTCATTGCTTTTCGTTTCCTTTCAAAAACCTTTTTATAAACCTCGTATCAGATCAGTTAGCATCTGCCGCTTTCATCATCACGGCATTTTCCACACGCTTTCTCTGTAATTGACATCCTATCTCGTAAACACCGTTTATGTCTCCGGTGAAATTATACGCATTCGCGCTGCATCCGCCGCTGCAGTACAGTTTTGCGAAACAGTCGGCACATGCTTTTTTCGAATAAACGTTGCAAAGAGCGAACTTATCGCGAAGGTCTGGGTTTGTTACACCCGTATCGACATTTCCCATGATAAAATCCGTCATACCGACGAACTGGTGACACGGATATAAATCTCCGTTCGGTGCGACCGCCAGATACTCCGTACCCGATCCGCAGCCAGACAGTCTCTTGTATGCACACGGTCCCTGCTTAAGGTCTATCATGAAGTGGAAGAAATTGATCCCTCTTCCTTTCTTTTTTTGTTCAAGCAGATACTTTGAAAGTATATCATACTGGTCAAGAAGTGTGGGAACATCTTCCTGCCTTATCGCATAATCCATATCGGGCGGTGCAACGACCGGCTCAACCGATATCTGTTCAAATCCGAGGTCTGCAAGATGCTTGACATCTTCGGCAAAATCCGTGTTGTAGTGAGTGTATGTACCGCGGACGTAATAATTCATCTGATCACGGCTGTCGGCTGCTTTTATGAACTTCGGTACGATCTCGTCGTAACTGCCCTGTCCTCCGCGGCGCGGGCGCATCCTGTCATGTATCTCTTTTCTTCCGTCTATGGAAAGAACAAGATTGCCCATCTCCTTGTTGACAAATTCAAGTATCTCATCATTAAGCAGTACACCGTTCGTGGTCAGCGTGAAACGGAACTTCTTGTTGTGCTTCTTCTCAAGATCCCTTCCGTACTCAACAAGGGCCTTTACCACATCGAAGTTCATCAGCGGCTCGCCGCCGAAAAAATCGACTTCCAGATTCACCCTGTTTCCGGATGATGCAACAAGCATATCAAGAGCTTTCCTTCCGGTCTCAAGGCTCATCAGAGACCGCTCGCCATGATATTCGCCCTCACCTGCGAAACAGTATTTGCATGCAAGATTGCAATCGTGAGCCACATGAAGGCAAAGTGCCTTGATCACCGGTTCTCTTTTTGCAAATCCCTCGATGATATCTTTGTACAGATCTTCCGTAAATAAAGACTCATCCTCTATCAGCCATGCTATCTCTTCATATGCCTCGGATATTACCTGCTCGTCATACGAAGGAAGCTGCGATATGATGCGGTCCTTTATCTTCTCATAAGGCAGCGGGATGATAGTATCATCATCGACAACGGTCCTTACGGGAGCGGTTTTCGAGTATTCGTCCAGGATACGGATAATGTCGTAAACAAGATCGTCAACAACATGGACGCTTCCGCTCTCAATGTCCATAACGATATTATAGCCGTTGTTCTTATACTGATGGATCAAATTTCCTGCTTTCTATCCGTATTAACAGTCGAAAAAAGCCCCTTTAAGAGCTTTTTTCGTAAGATATACGATATGTTCTGATCTTACTGAGCCTTTTCGCAGCTCTGGTTACCTACCGTGCATGATGTCTTGCAGGCACTCTGGCATGATGTCTGGCACTCGCCGCATCCGCCCTTTTTAACTGACTTCTTAAGGTTTCTGGTCTGTAAAGTTTTGATATGTTTCATCATATTCCTCCAGTAGTTGTTCTCAATCCTGACAGATTATACCATAAGCGCAATATGTTGAAAAGATTTTTTTAGCCCGACGTGAGCATGTACAGCACGGCGATGATCACGATCGCTATCAGGATCGCCAGCGCTACGCGCCAAGGCGATATCGGATAATCTCCACCGACCTTTCCGGACTGTCCGTTTACCATGAACTGGTATGTCTTGCCGTTATATTTAAATGCCGACATCCACACGGGAAGCATCAGATATTTATAAGTGATATTCGAAAATGTCGTGCTGCCGTTATAACTTCTGACATGATCGGCATTGTGACGGCTTCTTACCTCGCTCTCTATCGCGGACCTTAAACGCTGTTTAATGAATTCCTTGGCCTTCTCCCAGGCATCCTTAAGTCCTATCGAGTATCGCTCCGCCAAAAATCCCGCAAGATACTCGGGCTTGTATGATTTGTTGTCCTTTGTATCAAAGGGTTCCACCTTACGAAGCATTGTGACATTCTGATCACCGGTACCGGCAACCAGCTGATCGTCGATGAACTCATTATGTGTTCCCGATGTCCTGTGCCAGTCGGTTACGGTCCTTTGCTTGTCACCGCTTCCCACCGTACGGTCAATACCGTATTCCGCAGTATACTCCGTTACCGTATCGGCATCAAATGTCCAGAACGGAAGATATATTCCCTTGAAGTTTTCCGCCTTGGCGCTCTGCTTTGCCGCCCTGGGTGCGAACCATTTATGTTTGATCCAGTTGGTGAACTTCTCACCTGCCTGGGCCGATGTTACCTTAAAGAGTACAACTCCGTTCGGTGCCATTGTCTGTACATCGTTTGCTTCCATGACCTGATTGGAGCCGCAGTACGGGCACTCATTGGCTACGGTAAGCGAATCGTAAACCGAAACGGCACCGCACGACTTACATGTTACGGTCTTCTGGGCAACGCCCCAGTCACAGTTTCCCGTATGCTCAGCCGAGGCAAAATCCTGCTCGCTGGCCACACTCTCGCCCTGTGAATTCTCGGCCTTTATCTCTTCGTGATAGCCGCAGTACGGGCAGTACAGGCCGCCGGTCTTGGGATCGAAATCCATCGTGGCTCCGCACTGGGGACACTTCCTGTCGGTAGCCTTCATGGTGTCAACTTTTTCAGCGTTCATAATCTCATCATAATCTGCCATATCAAATCTCCGTTAATCCTGTGTATTTTCTTCGGTATCTTCCTGTGTATCAGCCGGCTGGTCCGATCCGGCCGCAGCTTTAAGCTCCTCGAACGAATCTCCCGGATACTCCTTCTCATCCGTTGACAGGAATACCTTTTGTTTAGCACTGTCATAAAATGCGACCTTATCGTCATCCGATGAATAGATCGTCACGTTCTGCCCCTTAAATGCCTGTTTCCCGGCGCTTCTTAAAATATCCATGACCTTTGAGTCAAAATCGTCGATCTTTGTCGAAGACGAAAACTCGGATCCGTATTTCTTAAGGCGGGCCGCATCAAGCGGTTCGGGCTCCTCTTCCGCTGCCACGGCCTTTTCTATCTCCTTGCCGTAACTTTCGTTAATATACATGAACAGGTCCGTAGGAAGCGCGTTTGCCACGAACAGATCGAATGCATCCTCGTAATCCTCGTATTCTATGTCGTTTCCCGTCTCAAAGCATATTATGGCGAAATTGTACCATTCGGTCAGATCACCCATATCGTTTGAGTCGCTGTTGGCATATGTTACGTGGTGTGCCATCGACGGAACAACGTATTTGCAAAGCAGAACGTTCTTGTCCTTGAGCGTGATCTCATATTCATACATTTTTGCGGAGAACTCACTGTCCATAAAAGCGTATGTGGTGCCTTCTCCGATATGTGCGTAGTCACCGGTCTTTGACAGCAGTTCATTGTCCCTTGCCTTGGCCAGTTCCTCAAGCTTTGCCGTCATCTGTTCGGATACATCCGTTTCGTTTTTCAGCTCGATCTTCGCCCCCGAATAACTCCTCGCAAGAAGCGGATCGAGATAACTCTTCGGACCGTCATACTTGAAATAGGTCATGTAATTGGTCATGTCCATTTCATCGCTGCGGCTCTTGCCCTTTTCACTGATCTTGTACCACAGCTGTCTCGGGGACAGATATGTGAACCTGACATCATTCTCTTTCGTCGATGCCGTATAGTTTATCGAAAACGGGTACCTGGAGCTGTAGCCTTCATAATCCCTGTACATTTCACGCTCCGTCAGATCCTCGGGCAGGACTGCCGTAAATATCACGTTCCCGGCATCATCCTTTTCTTCAACGAAATCATAATATCGTCCCTTGTCGTCCTTAACCTTCCGATCGGACGGGGCAGGGGTTGCCTCAGCCTCAGGAACGCTCTCGACGGTACTCTCAGGCTCCTCGGCAACTTCTTCCTGTTCTGTGGCGACCGTCTCCACGCTTTCATCCGGTTTTTTCTCTTCCGGTTTCTTCGAAGGTATGGCACCTCCTCCGATACCGTTTAAAAACAAGATGACAAGAACCGTAAGAACGGCTACAAGACCGATTATCATCGCAACTATCTTACCCGATGCCTTCTTGCGCTCGTTCTCTTCCTCGATCGTCTCCATAACCTCTATCGGATACATCGACACGTTTTCGGCCTTTGTCACATCGGCACCGCATCTGATGCAGTGAACGTGTGTATCCTCAAGCAGCATACCGCATTTTTTACAGTATTTCATAAGTCCTCCGGTCCGTAAGTACTCTAGTTCTTAAAATCGGAATGATAAAACTCTTTTATATTATCAGCGATAAACCCGTCATTTTCAAGTTGTTCCTTCTGAAACTTCTTATTTTTGTTCATCATCGATACCAGAACGCTCGCTCCACTCTCACGCAGTTTTGCGGCCTGTTCCATCACGGATGCGATAAAATCGCCCGATGCGCCCTTCTCGATTAGAAATGCATACCGCTCTCCCGATGCAGGCGGAACGAAGTTTTTGTCCATCAGGATCGTGATTATCCTCTCAAAACCTATGGAAAATCCGCATGCACACACTTTGTTTCCGGTAAACCTTCCGATCATCTCATCGTATCTGCCGCCGCCGGCAACGCTCGATCCGAACTCGTTCATCGTTATCTCGAAGATCGTTCCCGTATAATATGACATTCCGCGTACCAATGTGGGGTCAAACACTATGTTAAAATCGGCGCGCTTTACCCTTTCAACGCTTTCCATGATGCCTTTAAGTCCCTCGGCGCAGCCTTCGGGGAGGTGGCTGCCCAATGATGCGTCAAGTTTTTCGATCGCATCCTCTCCCGACATATCCGCGGCAAACAGTGCCGTGTATCTGTCCACGGTATCTTTGTCAAAACCGTTTGATTCGAGTTCGCTCCTTACGCCGTCAAGGCCTATCTTATCCATCTTGTCAAGGATAATGAACACCCTGTCGTAATCTTCCTCGGCAAATCCGCTGTATGAAGCCATCGCTTTCAGGATACGCCTGTCATTGATCCTGACCGTAAAATCCTTAAAATCCAGTTTTCCGAGCAGTGTTGTCGTTGCCGTGATAAGCTCGATCTCGGCAAGGTTTGTTGCATCCCCGAGTATATCGATATCGCACTGCACAAACTGGCGGAAGCGTCCCTTCTGCGGACGGTCCGCACGCCACACGGGGCCTATCTGAAGAGCTTTGAAAGGTGAGGGAAGCTCCGATGCATGATTCGCATAAAATCTTGAAAGCGGCACGGTCAGGTCATAGCGAAGTCCCGAATCAGCCAGGTCGTCTTCAGCAATATCCGGCCCGAGCACAAGCTTTTCTCCCCTTTTTAATATCTTGAATATAAGCTTTTCATTCTCTCCGCCCTGGCGGCTTAAAAGGTTTTCGATATGCTCCACGGCCGGAGTCTCTATCGGAGTAAACCCGAAAGTCTTGTAAGTCTCCTTTACTAGTGCTGTGACATAATCCCTGATCTGCATTTCCGCAGGCAGTATGTCCTTCATTCCCGTTGTAGGTTTTTTGATCAGTGACATTTCTTTCCCCTTTAACTAAACAGTTTTTTCTTTTTTTCGATCATTTCATCGATCCGGTCTATATAAAGTGCGACATCCTTGACGTTATCGCACCGCTCTATCCTATCTTTGGCAAATACCCTTTTGGATATCGTTCCGGCGCCGGCAGCCGCTATATCCGTCGTCTCCTCCATGATGGCGATGTTGTATATACCGAAGCAGCCATCCCTTGCATATCCGGTGTTTTCGTAGTTTCCGCTCATGTTCTTCTGTCGGTACAGATAATACGGCAGCAGGTCATGGCTGCGGGCATATCCGGCGGCCATATCCATCATTTCTGCGCTGTTGCGGCTTTTTATGTCCGCATGCTTTGTCAGGAACTCATGCATGTTTGCCGCTCTTTTTATTGCCAGGGAGTGTATCGTAACACTCTCGGGTGCAAGTTTTCCGATGCAAGCAAGGGTGTTTGCCACATCCGCCTCGTCCTCGCCCGGAAGGCCAAGTATCAGGTCGGTGTTTATATTATCAAACCCGGCATTCCTTGCTGCCTCAAAAGCCCTGTAAACATCAT
This sequence comes from uncultured Lachnospiraceae bacterium, assembly GCA_902775485.1. GTDB lineage: Bacteria > Bacillota > Clostridia > Lachnospirales > Lachnospiraceae > UBA2868. The sequence continues at coordinate 56,139 of CACYMJ010000010.1, read as the reverse complement.
CTACCGAATGTCTGCGTCCGATAAGCCTTAGCGTTTTGTCGTTCATCGTCTGGGGATTTATCGATATCCGCCCCACACCTGCCGCGGATAATGCCTCAAGTTTTTCCGCGGTTATGCTGTCAGGTCTTCCGGCCTCCACGGTAAATTCCTGCAGATGAGACAGATCAAAACTCCTGCGGATATATCCCGTCAGATCCTCCAGCTGTGACCGTGTAAGCGTTGTCGGAGTCCCTCCTCCGATATATATGCTGTCAACGCATCTTCCGCTGTAATAGCCCGCAAAAAAATCAAGTTCCTTTTTCAGTGCGGCCAGATAATCGTCCGTACGCTCTTTCCACGAAGAGATCGGAAATGAAGTAAAGGAACAATAAAGACATGTGGTCGGGCAGAACGGAATGCCCACATACAGCGAAAAACCGTTTTCATTCAATCCGTCAAGGATCTTTTTCTCCCGGTGCGCTATCTCGATCGCAAGGCGTGCTTTCCTGTCCGAGCAGTAATAAACGCTTTTCAGATATTCAAGGATCCTCCCGTCATCCTCATTTTGACGGATGAGCTTCATCGGGACCTTAACGGGCCTGATCCCTGTCATCGTCCCCCACGGGAGCGTTCTGCCGCTTACGGATGCAAGGACTTCATACAGATTTCTCTTAAGCAGGTTTTTAACGAGCGGTCTTGTAAGCTCCCGATACTCTTCGTATCTTTCAACGCGTCCCGCACCCTGCGTATTTTCAACCTTCACATATCCGGATGTCGTATCATCTTTCGGAACGTCCCCGCATGATACAAATACCGTCAGATCCGCTTCGGGATCATCATCCGATACAACGATGGCTACTTCCTCTTCCGGGTAAAATGCCTTGACAATCGAATGGACATCGTAGGAAAATCCCTGACTGTTGACGCATACCTTCATAGTTTTTTCCCTTTGTAAAAACGGCCCAGTACCCCCATAGGCTTAGGAACAAAAGGGATTATGCGCCTTTTCTTCACCGATGGTCGTAACATCTCCGTGTCCGGGATATACCTTGACATCAGCGTCAAATGTATCAACGATCATCTGCACGCTTTCCATTATCTGCTCTCCGTTTCCGGTAGGAAGATCACTTCGGCCTATAGAACCGCAAAACAGAGTATCTCCGGAAAAGAGCCACTTTTTGCTCTCGATATAGTAACAGCAGCTTCCGAGCGTATGTCCCGGAGTTGCCACGGTTTTAAACTTTATGCCGGCTGCTTCAAACTCCTGTGAATCCAACAGGAGTATATCGGGTTCCACCGTATACGGCCTCCTGATCTGATCCGATGCATTAAGATATGAGTTGCGGCACAGTTCATCCTCGGCTGCAAGAGCATACAGCTTCGCACCCGATCTTTCGGTAAGTTCATGCACACCCATGATATGATCGAAGTGTCCGTGTGTCAGCAATACGGCGCAGACCTTAAGACCGTTTGCGCTCAGCTTGTCGTACAGACCGTTTTTTGCCGGATCGATCACGACAGTCTCTTTGGACTCATCGTCATACACGAAATAGCAGTTTGTCTCAACCATTCCCAGGATCATTCTCCCGACTTTGATATCTCCCATCAGCCCGATGTCCTTTCTATATCCAATACACCGTTTATCGTTCTAATCTTTTCAACAACATCCCGCAGCTCGTCCTTGCCCGAAGTGGAAAATGCAAGTTCTATCGTAGCCGTGCCGGATTTGCTCGTCCTTACGTTCATGTTCAGTATACTGACGCCCTTGTCGGTCAAGAAGCGCGTCAGATCCGCCAGAAGTCCCTGTCTGTCCTCGGTAAATATACGTATGCCTGTCTCGTATTTTTCCCGGCCGGCATCCTCATGTTCATCCGTTTCCCATACGGCTTCTATGAGTCTGGCCCTTTCGTCCTCCGGAAGAGAGATGATGTTTACGCAGTCCGTTCTGTGTATGGAAACGCCTCTTCCTCTCGTAACATATCCGACTATCTCGTCACCCGGTATGGGACTGCAGCACTTTGAAAACCTTACCGCCAGATCGTCCGTTCCCTGTACGGCAACGCCTCCGCTCTTGCGGACAGTGAGTCTTTTATGGCTGCCGGCTTCGTTTACGTCCTCTATCAGTTCCTCATCCGAGATGATATGAGGATGGTCCCTGTCGTAAAGTTCCTTCATCCTGTTGATGATCTGACCTTCACGAAGGCCTCCGTGTCCTACGGCCGCCTGAACGGCATCCCAGTCCCTAAACCCGTATTTTGCCATAATGGCGTTCATATACTGCGGGATCATTATCTGGGACGAATCTATGTTGTTGGCCTTACAGAACGCAAGAAGCAGTTCCTTGCCCTTCTGTATGTTATCATCCTTAAGCTCTTTTTTGAACCATTGATTGATCTTGGTCTTGGCCTGATTGGATCTTACCAGCCCCAGCCAGTCACGACTCGGTCCCCTTGAATTCTGGCTTGTTATGATCTCTATGCGGTCGCCGTTCTGGATCTTGTAATTGATCGTGGCAAGCTGGCCGTTAACACGTGCACCGACCATCTGGTTTCCGACTGCCGAATGGATCGCATACGCAAAATCGATGGGATTGGATCCGGCAGGAAGGGTTTTTACGTCACCGGTCGGCGTAAAGCAGTATACCGTATCAGAATAAAGCTCCAGATCCGATTTTAAAGTATTGAGAAATTCCTTGTTATCGGAAAGATTGACCTGCCATTCCAGTATCTGTCTCAGCCAGCTCATTTTTTCGGCTTCAGACTCCTCGACCCTCTTGCCGTCGGAACTTTCCTTGTATTTCCAATGGGCGGCGATACCGTATTCCGCTGTCCTGTGCATCTCATGTGTCCTTATCTGGATCTCAAAAGGACGGCCGGACGGTCCTATCAGAGTCGTATGAAGGCTCTGGTACATATTCGGTTTGGGCATGGCTATATAGTCTTTGAAGCGGCCCGGAATGGGCTTGTACATCTCATGAATGACGCCGAGGGCGGCATAACAGTCCGGGATCGTGTTCACGATTATCCTGACCGCAAACAGATCGTATATCTGATCGAGCGTCTTGTCCTGGTTGAGCATCTTGCGGTAAATGGACATGAAATGCTTGACACGTCCGTCGATCGTAGCCTCTATTCCGGCATTTTTGATGTGGGTTTTGACATCCTCTACTATGTCCGATACGTATTTCTCCCGCTCGGATCTTCTGATATTGATCTTATCCGCAAGGTCGTAGTATACCTCAGGTTCAAGGTATTTAAGCGACAGGTCGTCAAGTTCAACCTTCATCTTGGAAATACCGAGGCGCTGGGCAAGCGGGGCATATATGTCCATAGTCTCCCTAGCTATCTCAATCTGACGCTCCGGCGGCTGGTATTGCAGCGTACGCATATTATGAAGTCTGTCCGCCAGTTTGACCATGATGACCCTGATATCCTTAGCCATGGCCAGAAACATCTTTCGAAGATTTTCTGCCTGATATTCCAATTTGTCGCCGTTATATTTGATCTTTTCGAGTTTGGTGACTCCGTCGACTATAAGGGCAACGTAATTGCCAAACTGTATGCGCAGCTGTTCATCGGTAATGATCGTATCCTCAACGACATCATGAAGTATGCCCGATACTATCGTTTCCTTGTCCAGCTGAAGTTCGGCAAGAATGATGGCTACCGACAGGGGATGTATGATATACGGCTCTCCCGATTTGCGCAATTGATTCTTGTGCGCCATATACGCGAGATTATATGCTTTTTCTATAAGGGAGATATCATCGGAAGGATGATATTTTTTTACACGCGAAATGAGCTCCTCATACAACTGTTCGGGGCTCTGGTGTTCTGACAGTGCCGAAAACGCACCATCATCAAGGATAAGTTCGGTTAAATGATCGTCTGCCATAAATATCCTCTATGCAAAAAACCTCAAGGTTTGCTTTGCAATCCCTGAGGCTTCTTTGTTCGCATGGATCTACCCAGCTCGTAGGGGAATCGAACCCCTGTTTCCGCCGTGAGAGGGCGGCGTCTTAACCGCTTGACCAACGAGCCGTACTTGACCATATTATACGAATTGGAACAAAAAAGCAAGCAGAATATTCGTATCCTTTAAAAAGACATCAATTAAAATACTTGAGCATGTAGGCCGGAAGCATGACTTTTCCGTTTACACTCTGAACATTTTTAATGTTTATGGCAAATGTTCCGGATGCTTCTTCCGCTTTATCGGGATCTTCCTCTTCGGACGGTGCCTTTGTATCGTCCCCGGCGGATGCGGATTTATCCTCTGCGGCGGGAACATCGTCTATGACAGCTTCCTTGGCATCCTCTCCTCGTTCGGCAGCTGCCTCGGCAATCGCCTCATTCAGGATATCTATGACCTCCTGCGGGATCACTATATCCTCATCAGACAGCGCCTCCTGAAGTTCGATCGCCGCCATGACCTCTTCGTCCGGTGCAGACTGAGCCTTCTCGGCCTCATGATCTTCCCTGATGACCGTAACCTTGTCACCGGCTGCCTTGTCGATCTGATCTATATACTCATCAAGTGTTTTTCTGACGTCAACTCCAAGTAGAGAGGACAGTCCTTCTATAACATCGTCGTCCATTTTGCTGAGTGTGATCACGACATCGATATCGGCATCCGTAAGTTCCGTAAGATCCACATCTTCAAGACCAAGCTGGCTCCTGTCGATGGCGCCGTAATCTTCCATTATCTGAAGTGTTCCTTCTCCGAGTTCGGCAAGCGTCTCGGCGAGCTCTTCAGGCGTAAGATCCGTATTGAATACTTCACCGAATGCTCCGGCAAGGCCCTCGAGGTATATCGTTGCTATTCCCTCGATATCTACAGCCGCTTCATTAAGTATCCTGACAGCGCCGTCCTGTGTCAGGCGTCCGTTGACTATATCTTCACTGACATCTTCGTATAAAGAAGAGAAATACTTTTCCGTAAGTGCCGACAGATCCATTCCTGTCGCGATCATCTTGTCCGCTATCGCGGGAACATCTGCGTCTTCGGCGATCTCGGCAAACTTTTTATCGTCAAGGTTGAGCAGTTCCTCTATGTCGCCTGAGAAGTGTCTTCCGAGAATCTCGGTAACACCGCCTGAAACATCGGCAAGCTGCTTTCCTATCTCATTTTCGGCCCATCCGTCTCTCGGTACGGCATTGATCTTTTCATTGAAATAATCCTGCAGTTCCGCGATGGTATCAACTTCTATCTGTTCCGATACGCTCTCGGCAAGTTCCTCTGTCTTTTCTTCATCATACTCCGGTTCGGCCGCGGGCTCTTCCGTTTCGGAAGCGGCCTCTTCTTTACTCTTGCCGTCATCTGCGGCACTGTCTTCTGCCTCTTTACCGGTATCGGCCTCTTCTGCCTCGGCTTCTTCCTGATCTTCCTTTACCTCTTCGGCTGCAGGCTCTTCTTCGGACTTGCCGTTCTCATCAACTTCCTTGTCCGGATAGAAATCCTCGGTAAGCTTATCGTTGTCAAAGCCCGTAAATACAATATTTCCCTTGTCGTCACCGTCAAAGGTGATCTCTATTGTCCTGCCGTCCTTTGTTGCCGTAAATACATCGTTTTCAATGACGGTCTCCCATCCGTTTGCATGTGCATATGATACGGCATCAAATGAACACTCAAACGGCTGCATCATATCATCCGGAACTTCGGATTTTCTGACGCCCGTTCTGAACAGGTGCCACTCAAGTTCGCTCGTAAGTCTTGTGCAGTCTTCCTGCACCGATCTGGTGCGGTTTTCAACGTAGTCATTGATATCTCCGACAGCCTTTGCCGGCGATGCTTCGTATGCATCCTTCCATTTTCCCCTTACGGAATCGGCAATATCCTCTGCGCAGACTGATTCCGTGCCTTCCCAGTACTGCCTGATCGAATCGCCGTAAACATTCCGTCTCGGATAAACCGTACTGTTAAGCTTCGCAAAATCGAACTGTGCTATACCGTCCTTAAACTCTTCATCGTCTATATCCGTTGATATCTCTTCGGGCAGGGCATCTGCAAATGCCGGTATCGGTATAAACGGCGATGCGGTCGGATTACCGGGTGTCGTCCATATTACCGATGATATGGGTGCCGGAACGTCATCAAATATCTGAACAACGCTTGCACACGCAACGGCCTGGTTATTGATACCCCAATATTCTTCGGTATTATCGGCATCGGCAAGATCGTATGCCGTACCCTCAAATCTGTTTCTGAAGAACGAAAATGCCTGTTCTATGCTTACCTTTTCATCGGGCGCAAAGAATACGTCATATCCACCTTCATCGTCATAATCAAGTTCCTCGGAAGGTGCGAATATATCGTGTCCGACCCAGCCTCTTAAGTGCCATTCATCACTGTACTGATTGCCGTCAAGGTATGACAGGATCAGATCAACGTTCTTATCTTTATCATATATAACAAAACCGTTATCTTCAGGGAGCGAGAACAGTCCGGATGAGCAGATGGTATCCGGATCATCGGGATCTGCGGTCCTTATAATGGGTTCGTTTGAAAACGTCGCTATCTTATCATCAGGCAGTTTTGTTGCTACATACTGATGTCCCGTAAAGTTTTCCACGGCCCATACGCCTTCCCGGTCGGCGATAAATACGATCTCTGCGGCTGCGGCACCCTTTTCTTCATATATTGAACACAAAAGCCTTACGGCATCCTTTGCGTTTTTGGATGTGGCGGCGAGTATCTGTGCGATCTTCTCTTCGCTGATACCGTCGGATACGAACGGATCCGCGATAACAGCATCCGTATTGCTGTCGGTCGTAAGCGTTGCAATGACTGAAACGCCGTATTCATTCGAAGCAAGGCAGTTCCACTGCCCCATTCCGACATATGTCATCAAATGTTCAAGTACCATTGCGGCACTGTCTTCCGGAAGTGTGTAAACAAATCCGTTTTGGCATTCTATTGCATCCCCTTTATGCATAATGCCTTTTGCAAGTTCAACCGGAACAACGGACATTCCGAGCTCCTGTTCAACGGATACACCGATAAATGTCGTTCCGTCAGTACTTACATCCTTTCCTACATAGATGCCGGTACCGGCATTCGTGTTTACCGCGCCCGCTGCAAGGCAGATGGCGATAGCGAATATACCGGTCAGTCCTTTCATGATCCCTTTCATACTTTCTCTCCCTTTTATAATATGAAATAATCTTTACCCCGGGCAAAACACACAAAAATAAATGGTGTGAAGCCCACACCATTTAATTTATACCCTAATAACATGTTATGTCAACAATAACTTATGTTAACAGATAATTTTTTTCTCTTTATGAACTTCGTACTTCAGAACGTTTGTAACGGTCTCTCCGTCGATCTGAAGCGCGGTCGGTCTGTCAAACTCAACGGTGACGTTGCTGCCCATGATCTCAGTGACCAGTTTTTTATACCTCAGATGCTGACCTTTGAACACTGAAGCAAACGCCATCAGCAGGCCCAGCCTGAACTTCGTGTGAACAACAATAACCGAAACGAGACCTTCTTCATTCATACGGTCCTGGTTGGGAGCACACATCATTCCTCCACCGTAGAACCTTCCGTTCATTGCGGGAGCCATCCATACGTTTTTGAACTCGCTCGTTTTTCCGTCAACGGTAACCTTTGCGTTGACGGGATGAAAATCATATGCGAGACCTTTGAGAGCGATTACGGAATAATTAACCCTCTTGCCGGGGCTCTTTATCCTCTTCTTGTCTCCCTCTTCACAGCAGTATCCGTCTATGCCGTAACCGATCCCGTTGATAAAAAGCTTCTCCATCCCGTTGACCTTCACCTTCGGGATGCACTTTAAGTACATGTTGATGCGGCAGACGCCCTTGGTTCCCTCCTCATCTATGTCATGGCAGAAATCATTACCGCTGCCTGCAGGAAAATAATATATATCCTGTTCGAGCTTGGAGGTATCGATGGAGTTGATAAGATGGTTGAGCGTTCCGTCCCCTCCGCATATGACTATCATATCTTCGGGCTGAAATCCCCGTATGTATGATTCGAGATCATCTATCGTAAGCAGATCTATATATCTGATCTCGTCGGACGAAAAAATCTCTTTTACATCCTTGCAGTTTTCCTCACAGGTGCTGTTACCCGCAAGAGGATTGTACAAAACATATATCATTTTCTGACCCTTCGTTCCCTTTACAGTACCTGTGTTATATCGTTTCGGCTATCCTTCGTGCAACATAAACACCGCTTGCGGATGCGTGTGAGAGTGAATGCGTAACACCGCTTCCGTCTCCTATAATATACAACCCCGGATACTCCGTCTCAAGATTTTCATCAACCTTAACTTCCATATTATAGAACTTGACTTCCACACCATACAAGAGCGTATCGTCGTTTGCTGTTCCCGGTGCTATCTTATCAAGCGCATGGATCATCTCCATTATACCGTCAAGGATACGCTTCGGAAGGACAAGACTCAGATCCCCGGGAGTGGCATTTAGCGTAGGCTGCACCATTCCCTCCGCGATCCTCTTCTCATTACTCCTTCTTCCCCGCATAAGATCCCCGAAACGCTGTACAATGACTCCGCCTCCAAGCATATTTGACAGTCTGGCTATGCTTTCACCGTATCCGTTGGAATCCTTGAACGGTTCCGAAAAATGCTTTGCCACAAGAAGCGCAAAATTGGTATTCTCCGTCTGTTTGTCCTTTGCCTCGTAGCTGTGTCCGTTAACCGTAATGATACCGTTCGTGTTCTCGGTTACGACTATACCGTGAGGATTCATGCAGAACGTCCTTACATTATCCTCGAATTTCTCTGTACGATATACGATCTTGCTCTCATACAGTTCATCCGTGAGGTGTGAGAAGATCACAGCCGGAAGTTCTACCCTGACACCGATATCCACCCTGTTGCTCTTGGCGGGGATGTTAAGATTTTCACAGATACTCTCCATCCACTTGCTGCCGCTTCTGCCGACGGATACTATGCACTGTCTGCACGTATAACTTCCCTCTCCGTTCATGACCCTGTATCCGCCTTCTATCACCTCAAGGCTGGAAATACTTGTCATGAAGTGAAAATCGACCGTATCCTTAAGATAGTTATACAGGTTTTCAAGAACAACATAATTTATATCCGTTCCGAGGTGTCTTACCGATGCCTCAAGAAGCTTCAATTTGTTCTGCATGCATGTCTTTTTAAGACTCGTACCGGCAGTTGAGTATATCTTGCATCCCTCGCCGCCGTTTTCAAGGTTTATGCTGTCGACATACTTCATCAGTTCGATGGCCTTGTTCCTGCCGATATGTTCGTAAAGCGTACCGCCGAAATCATTCGTAATATTGTATTTGCCATCGGAAAAAGCACCTGCTCCTCCGAATCCGCTCATGATAGAGCACGATTTGCAGCCGACGCACTTTTTGATCTTCTCCCCGTCTATCGGGCAGTGCCTCTTTGCAAGTTCCATTCCGGCTTCAAATACAGCCACCTTAAGATCCGGTCTTTTCTTTTTAAGTTCATATGCGGAATAAATACCGCCGGGGCCGGCCCCTATGATTATAACGTCATAATCCATCATTCATTCTCCGCCTAAATCACAAAACATAATCAAAGCATGTGCGCTTTGCCGTGTAGGGTCTGACCTTTCCCGTAGCCACCGCCACATGAAGCGGATGGGCCGAATACCGCATCAGCGCCCTTTCATCCTCAAAAGTCGAATCGAGCATCACATCACAGTTGGAACTTTCAAGAGGCTCTGTGTTTACCCTGATGTCGACAAGTCCCGGTATACTGCCCGCAAGCCCCTCAAGTCCTTCCTTGATCCCCTGCTTGATCTGTTTCTTCTCCTCTTCGGAATATTCATCCTTGAGTATCCATAATATAACGTGTTTTACCATACTTGCTCTCCTTGTATCATCAGTGTATTTAACGGTTTTGGTGATTTCTCCGCCTGTCGTTCCCTTCAGTGCTGTAGAATTCACTCTTATGCGCATACATGCGTCTGTCTGCTTCCTTTCTCATCTCGTCGATCGTCATGTCCGGATTTTCGGAAGCGCAGACATAACCCATTGAAACGGATAATTTCGGATACAGTCTTCCCTTCCAGTTATCGAATCTCTCCCTGAGATGTTTTATAACATTAACACGCTTATCATCTTCAAGGGTCACGATAGCCGCAAACTCATCTCCGCCGATCCTGTATATCCTGCCGTATCTTCCGAGAGTATCCTTCATGCACTCAGCGGCACCGATGATCAGTTCGTCACCGGCCTCATGTCCGTGAGAATCGTTGGCCTTTTTCAGTTCGTTAAGATCGAATGAGAAGAACACAAGATCATCCGAGACGGTAAGCGCTGCATTGGCGTCCATGTATTCGTCAAACGTCCGCCTGTTGTTGACGTTTGTCATATTATCCATGTGGGCCATGCTGTAAAGCATGCTCCTGTTCCGTTCCTCCTCGATTATGGAATCGATATTTCTAAGGCCTACAACAAGTCTGACCACGCCCATCTCATCGATGACCTTGGCTACGCTCAGCTGTATATAATTGCGCGCTCCTTCGGGATTGATCCTGTAATAATTGATATGATATATCTCGTCATCCTTCGTATTGCGGATAAGATGATCGATGTTGGACAGAAGATACACCCTTTCCCTGTCTTCGGCGGCAACATATTTGTCTATATAGGTTCCGAGGAGCGTTTCGTAGTTTCCCTCTGTCTGCGTAAGCATGGCGGCATTAGCAGGATCAGCTATATTGTTGCGGATCAGCCTGGCATGATGTATCGGGGCATCAACAAGCCATATCATATCGAACTCGCATGACAGTCCGGCAAGAAGCGTCATCTGGGTCTCCCTCTCGGATTCCCTTTCTATCTTTTCACGCATCTGGGAGTCAAAATATTCGAATCCGTATATAAGCTTTCTGCCGTTATCAAACGGTATTATCTTGAGCCTGTAATATACCATCCGGCCTTCTCTTATTGTCCGGTATGTATAATATAACGGATTGGTTCTGCGAAGTTCCTGCATCACATATTCAGAGTCGCCCAACTTTTTCAGTCCCTTGGCGTCATCCCTGTATACGAATCTGTTCGCATACGTTTCTATGACATTATTAAGGCGCGGATCATCGTCGATATCATCTCTGATCATATCCACGAACTTCGAATAACGGACAAGGTGAACCGTAAGATCGACGATATCCACGTAGAAAACAGTGGTAAAGCTTCTGGCAATTGCATCATCTATCTCATAATAGAGCTTGTCACGGTCAGAGATCTCCTTCTCCTCATCCTTAAACAACATGCGCCTTGATGAATCAGATATTTCGTCGTAGCGGATCACACTGTATCTTCTGCCGTCCCGTGTATACTCATGCATACCGACACCGTGAATGGTCTTCAGTTTCCTGTCAGGACCGATATATTCATGGAAAACGACATTGTAAGGCCTGTCATTGTCCGAAAAATCCCTTACGACCTCCGTCATCTCCTGCTTCTCAACTATGTTGACAAACGGATCGTCACTGTTAAGTCGCTGCATCATCTCCTCCCTTGAGGATTCATACATGCTGCAGCTTCCTTCCGAAACAAGGTATGCACGGAATCTGCCGTCCTCTACATAATAAACGGCAAGCGGAATATTTGTATGTTCGTAAAATACATGAATGTCAGGGCTGAACAGCGGCTCCATCCGTTTTCTCCTTCCCGGCAGCGTTACCTTACATAGTCCTGCAGACCGGCGTCGGTCTTAAACCTTCCCCGAAGCTCTGCGGTAGTTGTTACGGCATCATGATTCTTGATCCCCCGTGCATTAACGCACGAGTGTTTACCCGTGATAACGACGGCTACATCGCCGCTTCCCGTTATCTCGCTTATGATATCTGCGATATCCCGGCCGATCCTCTCCTGCAGCTGCAGTCTCTTGCCGACCATGTCGCACACACGTACTATCTTTGACAGGCCTATTACCTTCTTGTTCGGAATATAGGCAACATTTGCCTTCATGTCATACATGAGAGCCATGTGATGCTCGCAGTATGAGAAGAAGCTGATGTCCTTCATGACAACGATCCGCTCATCCGACGCATCCGCATCTTCATCGAACGTTTTGCCAAGCATCTGCGCTATCTCATGGTTCGTATAATTCATACCTTCGAACACTTCATTGTACATGGCAGCAACACGCCTGGGCGTATCAACCAGTCCGGGACGATCCGGATCATCCCCGAGTGCGGTAAGTATTCCTCTTATGTGTTCTTCTATTGCTTTTGTATCGATCATCTCATTGCCCCAAAGTGTTTTCCTTAAACACTTTCATCATCTCGTTTGTAAGACTGATATCATTCGGCTGAAGCTGTATATCCTCACGCTTTACGAATGAGGCATATCCGAGTTCTCCTGTGTCCATCCTGATATCTTCTTCCCCGTCGGCTTCGCAGAAAAACCCCGCAAGAAGATCCTGCGCCATTCCCCATGGCTGCGACTTGTAATACCGGATGTTTTTAACATGCAGCCCGACCTCTTCCATGACCTCTCTCGATACGGTCTGTTCAAGCGTCTCACCTATCTCACAGAATCCAGCTATAAGAGCGTTGTGCTTATACCCTCTGTTGTATCGCGTGATCAGAAGCTCATCGCCCCTTATGACACCGACGATAACAGCGGGATTGATCCGCGGATATACGATCCTGCCGCAGCCCTCACACCTGAGTGCTCTCTCATCTTCCGAACGGATCATCTTTTTTCCGCAGCCGCCGCAATATCCGTTATCGGTATACCACTTCCATAAATGATATGCGGTAAACGCGGCAAACAGTTCCGGACCCGAACACTTATCCCGAAGCTGCCTGACCGAAAGGGGTTCATAGCCCTTTATGCCTGCACCGGCTGTACCTTCTGCAAGAAAGTAGTTTTTTGTATCTATCGAAAACAGATAAACGGCATTTGTATCACCTGTATCGTCCATACCCGGAAAGTCTGCACTCTCACCGTTTATATCCGACAGGATCCTTCCGTCGTCATCAAAAACAAAGATCGTATCATCACCTGACGGTGTACATCGTTTAAATGTGTTATCAAATTTTCGCGGGTAAATATCCTGTATCACTTTCCGGCTTCCTTTTGCACACTGCTTCTATTTTAACTTATACCCACTGATCCGGTCAAGAAAAGAGCCCCGTCTGCCATCAGACGAGGCCCTCTTTATTTCATATATCGGTTCACATTATTTTCTGTATTCGTCATCGGGCTGCGGCCACAATCTGTATATCGGGTATCCTCCCCACGGATTGGCCTGGGATACCCAGATCTCCATCATACCGTTGTCCACCCTTTTAACAATCCTCCAACGGTCAACTTCCGTAAACTCCCTTGTACGGCCGTCCGCTCGTATTCCCTCGCCTTCCTTTTTGGCCTTATACTTCGGAATGATCGATTCGTTCATCTCGGTCGTGGACAGTCCGAGTTCACGGTTCATGACCGCATAGAACCCTCCGCTGCCGTTCTTTCCCTCATTAGTCTTGGCAAAATGCATCTCACCGCCGTTAAAACAGTTGCTGACCGTGTTCGTACTCTGTGTTCCGTTTGAAGCGATCAGGAAAACATCATAAGTGCGTGTTACTCCGTTATGCGTGACACTCACATTGACCTTTCTTCCGCCGAACGTTTTAAACGCTTCATACGCCTCCTGATTCTCTACAAACGCGATATTCGCCGCTCTTGCTATCTGATCGGCCGTGTATATGTCCTTTGCTTTTCTGCTCTTTTCAACATATTTGAGAAACATCGGAGTAAGCACCCCGGTAAGTATCGCCATTATCGCGATCACGATCAGCAGCTCTATAAGAGAAATGCCTTTGTTTTTATTTTCACGGCTAAACATATTCATTTCATTCCCCGCTTTTCGCCTTTATTTATTCAATATATATATCGGCTCATATAACCTGCATGTTGATATTATCGATCAACTGCCCGGCGGAGGATTGTACCGGCCGTCTTCCGACAGTTTCAGCGCAAGTATATGCATGGCCTGCGGAAACTGACCGTTTTTTATCATTTCATAGATCTCATCCTTTGAAACCTTTACAACATTTAAAAATTCAGTATCATCAAGATCCTGACCCGTGACCTTGCGGCAATTGTCCGCAACAAAAAGATGCGCATAGTTGTCGGCGATCGTTGCATTTGACGGAAGCGTCAGCATAAAATGCCAGTCGTCGGATTCATATCCCGTCTCCTCGCGAAGCTCTCTTTTGGCTGTCTGCAGATAGTCTTCATTCTCGGTCTTTTCCACACCGCCTGCAGGAAACTCGGTCGTGACCTTCTTTATACCCTGTCTAAACTGTCTGACGCATATATAATCACCGCCTGTATCTCTTGCGACTATCACAACATAGTCCCGGCGGCTGTAACTGTAGAAAGGTTTGAATACACTTCCATCCGGAAAGCGGTAAGACGACTTTCTGATATCTATCCACTCATCGGTTACGATATGTTCGGTTTCGATCTCCTCCCACTCGAGAGGGTCTTTTTCCTCTGATCTGCTCATGATATGCCATCACTTTCCTTACTGACCTATATGAGCATTATAAGACTTTTGAAAAATAATTTCCAGAAGGGGCGATATGTCAGAAGACAAGCTCAAGTCCGACACGAAACTGCATGACCTTATCACCCAGTTCATCCTTCATGATATGAAATGCCCTGTTCTTGGTACAGTGACCCGTATACACAAGATCGATACCCGTCTCGCTTATTGCACGTGAGACCGCGCGTATCTCGTCTTCACTCTTATTGTGGAGATGAAGGCCTCCGACAAGGGCATGAATGTGTCTGTCCTCAAAAGCGCTCTTTACTTCGTTTATGATATTTACCGCACCCGCATGGGAACAGCTGCTTATTATAACAAGACCCTTATCCGTATCCAGCACAAGACTCTGTTCATGCGAAAAATCATCGGGCACCATTTTGCGTCCGACGCGCCTGTACATCATCTCCCTTTTTCCTATCGCCGATAAGCTGGGGCTGCTGTGCGGTACAAGATAAGCTCCCTCGCACAATTCGTATATCCCGGATACGTGCTCTATCCTGTCCGGATGATCGGTAAGAACCCTTTTGGGGATTCCGATATATTTTCGAAACAGAAAGTTTTTGTGATAGCAGTTTGGCTCTGTTGTATCTCTGACATAAAACCCGGCCTTACTGTTTTTTTCGAAAAACAGCGGCATGCCGTTTGCATGATCGTAATGTGCATGTGAGAGAACCGCATAATCGATATCCTCGATATCAAAACCGAGCTTTTCAAGGTTACGGGCAAACAGATCCGATGCGCCGGTATCTATGAGTATGCGTCTGCCGCGAAAAAGTGCGAGCATGCACAGCCCCCACTCTCCTTCGATATCATCCGCGGCGATATTATCAACGATTATCGTAAGTTTTGTTTCCATATCGATCACTGCCTGCTATTTTTTCATCTTTGCGGCCATGTTCAAAAGGCCGAGCAGCCCCTTCTCCTTTATAATCGCGATACCCTGTCCTTCATCACCGAGCACTATAAGATTGTCCCCGGGATTGATATCGAATATCTTACGGGCCTTTGCGGGAATGACTATCTGGCCTTTATCCCCGACCTTAACCATTCCGAACACGTGCTTTCCCTTAGGCGGAACGCCCAGCCCCATGCTTTCGTTATCATTCTTCTCATACGAGATCAGATCATCAACACTGACATTGAACGCATCAGCAAGAGCCCGGCATTTTTCGATATCAGGAAGTGACTCTCCCGTCTCATACTTTGAAAGCGTCTGCCGCGATACTCCGATCTTCTCGGCAAGTTCCTCCTGCGACAGATTGTTTATCTTTCGAAGCATTGTCAGATTATCCGCAAAGCTCATTTATTACCTTCTTTCCTGATGCCGAGCACACACCATCTGATCACCGGAATACGGCTGATGATCTCATTCAATACCATTGCTCCCGCAAAGCCTGCAATGCCGACAAGTATATAAACAAATACAGGATTCATCTGCGGTGCATAAAGATGCAGATACCACCCTGTCATCGCTATGAACAGGTAGTGAAAAACATACAGCCCCCACGACTCTTTTTTCATGAATTTTGAAAATGCATTCTCAAAACCGCCGTGTTTTTTCATGAATGCCAATACGCCGCATGTTCCCGACCATGCGAAGAGATTGCACCAAAAAGTATCAAGCACCTCATGCTCTGCATAATTTGCTCCCCAAAACATCACGACGAATACGATGCCCGATACAAGTGCGGCAGCTTCAAAAAATATCCCGTATCTTTCAAGCCTGTCCATGACCTCATCATGGGACAGGACAAAATATCCTATGAAAAATCCTGACGCGTATATACCCACGCGGTATACCACAACGATCGGGGTGTTAAGTATCTGAGCGCTCCCCCATATAAGAAGCGTAAGCGCAGCGAGAGCCGGCCACCCTGCCCTTTCGCAAAACTTATAAAACCTGTCCTTTTCCACCTTCCGGATCAGTACGAGCGCCATACTGTACACCCAGAGGAGCTGAACAAACCATAACACTCCCGTTCCGGACAGACACATTATAAAAAACAGTACAACGGCAGGAACCTGTCCCATACTTGTAAATGCACCGCCTATCGCCATGTTATAGTATCCGGTTGCCCAGCCGAATACGATAACGCCTATCGTTGACGGCACCAGAAGTTTTCGCGTTCTGGACCTGATAAACTCCCTGTCAGTATGAGCATCAAGATAAAACCTGGAGGACATTCCCGCGACCGTAAACAGCAGGAGCATAAACCACGGATAGACTATGTACATGTAAACATCCTGAGGCTGATCCTGCGAAAACGGACCGATGATCCCGAACTGTGTCACACCGTTGAACATGTAGAAAACATGGTAGATAACCACGAGCACAACGGTTATCCAGCGTGTATTGTCCAAGTATGTCCTTCTCATATAATTACCACCTTTGCTAAATATTTTAACATAAGTGTAATACGCAAAAGCATTACTATCTACCAATCATTCTTAACATTTATATACGGATACGGTTAATAATCGTGGCGGTCACTTAATAAATTCACTCTTTTGGGGGATCCTGCCTGAAAGCATGACCACTTCCCATTCACACTTTTTGACGCCCGGTGCACTGACGGTTATCACCGATGCCGGCAGTCCCTCGGAAACGGTCGCATCTATAACGACTGCCGATCCTTTTTGGGCCTCTTCGGTGCGTCCCGTTGTTCCGGATCCGGGCATGAGCGATCTTACACTGACCGTTGCATCATCCACAAGCGGGATAACGGCAACCTTATCAAGTGCTCCATGCTCAAAGTCGACGGAGTACGGCATACGCTCAAGCATTTTCTCGAAAGGATTGATGATCACAAGAGCTTTTGCATCTCCTGCCTCTTCCATAAGCCGCCTCCACTGGCGAGCTCCTCCAAGCATATATTCGTAATATTTCAAAATTGCGCTGTCATACGGCTCATATTCAAATTCCTCCGTAAACTCCTCTTCATTGCCGGCCTCGTCGATCCTCCAGCACTTCGCTGTTATGGTGCTGCTGTCCTTAAACGCAAGTTCGTACAGCTCTCCGTCCTGAACTCCTCCGATGTGATGACCCCAGAAATCATAAATATCGTTGTATCTCTGATAAACAGCTGTCGATAGATCATCGCCCTGCCATATGAGATTGGCTCCATCTATGCCGTACTCAAAATAATCCATAAGCCCGTTGTTGATATTGTAGAACAGATATGTGCTTATATTCGGATTGTTGTGACACTCAACTATTATCCAGTCACCCACATGTTTTGCATCCATTATCGCAGTTGCCGCAGGCGCAGCCTCCCTTACATCTATATCATATCCTTCAACCGTAAACGTTGTTCCGGTATATGAAAAAGCGGGCTCGAGCTCTCCCATATCATAAACATCGTACATTGCGATATCTACATCCCGAAGGCGTACGATATTACCCTTCGCATCCGTTGTCAGTTCACACATCATAAGAGGATATCCGCTGTCCCAATCTGCTGTATTTACCAGTCCGCTAAGATCCGTATTGTCTGTCATACCGTAGTACGCCACGCTTATGTCATCGGTCTCGGTAAAATATCCGCCCGTAAATTTCCTGTTCGAGTAATCCTCAAAAGTTTCAAACTCATGCTCATTCATGGGCTGAAGCCATACACCTTCGCCGTCATCATCTATCTCCCATGCCCATGCATAGAACGTATCGTCCCTGACAGCATCCGATGTATCGGCGCCGTTGCCGTCACGATACAGCAGCCAGTCATAAGACCAGTCCCCTATCTCTTCCGATTCGGGATTGGTATTGAAGATATATACCGAAACAATGGAGTCACCGTTTCCTATCTCTTTCAGATAAAGGTAATCTTCATTTCCGAACGTTCCGAAATGAAAGATCCCGCTCGTACCGTCATCACCGTACAATTCCAGTCCTTCGGGAACAAGGTCTTTGCAGTCATCAAATGTCATCTCAAAACCGTCGGGTTTTTCATCTTCTTTGGCCCATCTTCTGTCAAATGTTATCTTTCCGCTTCCCTTAGCACCGTCCGCGATGCGCACAAATTCAAAACTTCCGTCCCTGCCAATCGACAACGTGCCGAAATCCTCGCCCGAGGTCCTGTCAAATAATGTCCAGTCACCGGCAGCAAACGATCTGATATTGCTGTCCGCACTCTGCTTCTGTTCCGGCTCTTCCTCGGATTTTGCCTCGGATTTTGCCTCGGGTTTTTGCTGATCTTCCTGCTTCATTTGTTCCGCAGTCTCAGACGCAGTGCTGCCGCATCCCGCAAAAAGCATGCCGCATATCAAACATGACAATATAAAACCATACGTTCTTCTTCTCATTTTTCTCTCCTGTTGAAAACTGCCTTATTACTGCAGAAACATTTCCAATTCCTCCTGCGGGAGCATGATCGTACTGCCGCCTTCGGCATAAACGACAAGCCCTACCACTCATTTACCATCTTCCCCATATTAATAAAGTGATCCGCTATTCTTTCCGAGTTTGATGCAAGTGACATATACTGTGATCCGACTATGGCGGTACAGATACCCTCGTTCAGTCTGATGATATGGTTCTCTTCCATTCTTGCAGTTATCCTGTCAATTTCATCCTCGATCTTATAGGCCTCATCCAATGCCTCTTTGTCCTTCATCGTATATGCTTTTATTACCTTATCGAACAGTTTTTCAATGTGCTCTCTCATATATGCCACTTCCGAGACTGCCGACTCAGAAAATCCTTCATTTTCAGCCTTCAGAGTATCAGCATATTCCATGATGTTTTCGGCATAGTCGCCTACCCTTTCAAGATCGCTTATCGTATGGAATGTTGTCGATACGAATCTGTGGTCCTTCTCACTAAGCGGAAGCTGTGACAGTTCAACCACGAACCTTACAAGTTCCTTGTTTATGAAATCGATCTCCTTCTCGTTCTTTTCAAACTGTTCCTGTTTTGAAAAATCAAGAGTGCATATGGCATCAAGCGAATATGTATAATTACGCATCGCAATATCAGCCATATTGACGATCTCCTTCTTGAGCTGGTCCACTGCGATGGGAGGTGTTTTGAGCATGTTCCTGTCAACGTAATACAATCTTCCCTCTTCGGGTTTTTCATCCTCTTCCCTGTCGGGAATGATCCTGGACACAATATTTACGAGTATTCCCGTAAGCGGCAGGAAGATCAGGACGGTCAGCGTATTAAACACCGTATGGAACATTGCCAGCTGGATCTGCGGAACATGCGGGAACAGCCGCTCAAATATGATACCGAAATCCAAAGTTCCACCGCTTGTTACTGATATGAGAAATCCCAGGATCAGAAATACCACCACTCCGCCCACGTTGAACAGAAGGTGGATCAGCGCGGTTCTCCTGGCATTTTTCCCGCTTCCTATTCCGGCGATCATTGCCACCACGCACGATCCGATGTTGGATCCCATTGTCAGATATATGCCCTGATCAAGTGTTATAAGTCCCGTAACGACCATCGTGATCGCGATCGAAGTCATTACCGATGAGCTCTGGATTATGGCTGTAAATACAGCGCCGACCAAAACAAGCAGTATAATGTTATTTATTCCCGCCAGAAACTGTTTTACCGCTTCAAGGTGCGAAAATGTTTCCATGGACGAGCTCATCATGGAAAGGCCCACAAACAGCATACCGAAGCCGGAAAAGATCCCGCCCCAGCGCTTTATCTGGTCCCTGCTTCCGAACAGCGATACAAGTGCACCGATACCGGCAAAGGCCGAAAAGATCACCGTTGTCGAGACTCTGTTGCTTCCCGTCATTCCGAGGGCCACTATCTGACCGGTAATGGTCGTACCGATATTGGCGCCGTATATGACTGTCGCAGCCTGCGTCAGTGTCATGATACCGGCATTGACAAAACCGATGATCATGACCGTTGTCGCACCGGAACTCTGGATCGCGGCGGTCGTAACCGCACCTATTCCGACACCGATCATTTTGCTTCCCGAAACTTTTCTGAACAGTGCCCGCAGCTTACTCGAACTTACAGCTTCCAGATTGGAACTCATGGTCGAGCAGGCGATCAGAAATATACCGATTCCCGCCAGCATCGACAGTATTGCTGAGATGACAGCCGTTGAACTCATTTTTAACTCCTCTTTTCCACAACCATCAAAAAAATGAAAAAATATTACTCATCATAAGTTTATTTCCCGGTCAAAGTATACGCCGTCCCACGCATACTCAAACTTAGCCATCTCGATGATCTGTCCGTTTTCGTCAGTCGTAACACGTACGAGTGCGGGATCGAAATATCCGCCGTGAGCCATGTTTTCCTGTCCCTTATACTCATAATTAACTGCAGAGTATGCATACTCGTCCCCGGGAACAAAGTATTCGAGAACATCATCTCCGTTCACGTTTGTCTTGACCGTCTCAACGCGCTGCAGCGTACAGCTGTTACCGAACTCCACCCACTTGATCGCATAAAACGATGTACCCTTCTGTCTGATCTCATCCTCGATACCGACCGTTGAAGGTGTCGACATTTCTTCATCAAACTCGTTATCATAATCGTTCGGATCGGCACGGCGCAGCATCCACACACCCTGCATGCTCCTGTCATACTTAAGACCGTCTGATGCAAAACCGGTCCTCTCGTCTCCGAGTTCCCGAAGCATCATGTAATCATATCCGAGATTGTTTGCTATCATTATCTGAAACGACTGACCGGGCCTTACCTCATCCCCTTCGTACTTACCGGATCCCGGGCGGTTTGAGAGTATCATTCTGTCGTATGTATTTCCGGGACCTTCAAACACATCCCGAAGTTCCAAATCAAAAGACTCATCATCACCATCTGCCGTAATAAACCTCACCCTGTGGTACCTGGGGAGTGAAAAGCGCAGTCTGTCACGTCTTATACCGGGCTCCTGTATGAGTTCGGCATCATCCATGATCTCCCAGTCGCCGTAGAGCATCTCAAGTATCTTCGTATCATCGCCTTTTTCCGTCGTTTCCGGCTCCCCCTCGACAGCCGTCCCGCCGGTCACCTCGTCAGTTTCCCCAACAGTCTCCCCGTCAGTTTCCCCGACAGCCTCCTCGTCAGTCTCCTTGTCAGAATAGTATTCGTCCAGCAGTCCTTCTTTGTTCGAAACCGATCGTTTTTCCGGATGGAGCTTCCTCTCAGCAAATGCATCATCCGAATACCGTCTCACACTCAGTCTGACGTTTTTCCCGAGCGGTGAAAAATCAAGCTTTCTGATCATATCGATATCGACACTTTCATTTACATCGATACGGTATGTGAAGTTGTATTCATCGCTTTGTAAAAGCCTGCTTACATAACCCTTGGTGATCTGTTCCGTTGCCGGGAGCATGTTCGTAAGGGTCAGCATCCCGAACGAATCATCGTCCTCGCAAAACGGCAGTTCGGTATATCCCCACACATCAACCGTCATCCGGTTTTCTTCGATACCGTACAACCGTCCGGCAAGCCTTTGTCCGTATACCTGTACCTTGTTCCATTCTTTGTCGGAATACAGCTTGTTTGATCCGGTATTTATGTATATGTTGTGATCACCGCCATCGTAGTATCTGCCGTATACCCAGTCAGTCAGATACAGCATTCGCTCGTCTTCCGGCATCGAATCGTACACATGAAGTTCCTCATCCCTGAACCTCGCGGAAGCGGCATACTTTTCCTGATAAACCCTTGTGATAGCTATGGCATGTGCAAGCTGGTCTTTTTCCTCTTTGGCCGTATAACCTTTCGGAAAACATGCACATAACATGCCTGTTGTGATCATAAGCATAATGATCGCTGTTGTTCTGATCTTTTTCATACTTCGTTTCCCTTCATAGGCCTTAAAATCACGGATCAATTTCATTTACTCGCGATACACGGCATCTTCGTCATCTTTTCCGAATACGCACTAAACTTTAAATCCCTGCTTTTCGATTGAAAAACATAAACATATTCAATAATACTCCGTTACAATGTTTCCGTCTTCATCGTAAACCACTCTCTGACCTTTTTCATTATAATGTATCCACCCGTCCAATACCTTTTGATAATCATCCGTACATTTTCCGTTATCACCGGGAAAGACCATAAAACAGTTACCTTCGGAATCCATAACAACCTGCCGGAAAAGATACCCTTCATAATCAGGCAAGCCGGCCGCACCGGTTTTTTTCGCATACTCCTGCCATACCTTCACTGTGAATTCTTTATCCGGATATTTTTCCTCCAGATATTTCTCATACATCTCCCGTCTTGCATCTATCGCTTCTTCACTGATCCTCTTGTCGGATCTGATGGTACACGCGCAGAGCAAACCGGGTATTAAGATGCACAATCCCAGAATTGCGAGTTTTCTCTTCACTTTTCTTCTCCCCATTATCGTATTACCTTCTTTCCGTCAGCTAACTGTATTATGAAGAAATCATGTCAAAAAGACAAACATAAAAGATTATTTTTTCGGATCCTCTTATGAAATGAATCCCGATACCCTATTGTTGTTGATAATAATGCATCGTAATGCGATAATACATTAAAACGCAGAATAAGGTATCCATATGAGCATACAAATAATGAGCGAAAAGAAAACAGTCAGTTCCGATAAAACAGGCATATCCGACATCGTACGGTTTGTACGGGAGAAAATCACGGAATGCGCTGTCAAGGGTAAAGAGACAGAGCGTGCCTGCCTTGCAGCCGAGGAAGCCGCAACAATGATCATAGACCACGCTGTCTCCGATCATACCGAAGTGCATATCAGTAAACTCTTCGGGTCGGTTTCAATCGACATATATTCGAAAGGCGAGCGTTTCGATCCTGGTGAAAATGTCGGAAAGGATCTTTTAAGCGATACAGAAAGCAGTGCCACAGCACAGAGCATGATCAGCTCCATACTGCTCAGATCGATGTCCGAACACTTCAGATACAGATATATCCTCGGCACCAACCTGATACGCGTTAACATCGTAAGATCAAAACGTGCATTTTTGATCCGGACGCTGGGAGCAATGGCGCTTGCGATCATAGCGGGACTCATCCTCTCGCGATTCGTGCCTGCATCGTTTAATGACCTTCTCGACACCTATATCCTTACGCCCGTAAAAACGATGTACTTAAACGGCCTTAAGATGGTGGTGGCCCCCGTCGTATTCTTCTCGATAGTATCATGTATAGTCCGCTTTACCGATATATCGGAGCTGGGACGTCTGGGCGGACGGATAATGTCCTTATATCTGATCACAACGATCATCGCGGTATTTGTGGGCATAGGAGCATTCTGGCTGTTCAGGCCGGGCGGTCAGATAAGCGCAGACATGGCAAACGATGCGGCAAAATCAATCACATCCCAGACCATGAATGTATCAATAAAAGATATGATAGTCGACATCGTGCCTTCCGATTTCGTCGAGCCCTTTGTCGAGTCCAACATGCTCCAGCTTATCTTTCTGGCGGTCTTATGCGGTATAGCCGCCGGCGCAATAGGAAGATATTCCCAGATGGTTAAAAGTTTTTTCGAAGCGCTCAATGACCTGTTCCTGAAGATGACAACGATCATTATCAGTTTTATGCCCATCGCGGTATTTTGCTCGATATGCTCCATGATGCTGAAGATGGGGATAGGGACCATAGCATCGGTATTCGGGATTTTTGCGACCTTCCTGTTCGGCCTTGTCTGCCAGATGGCAGTTTACTGCATAATGATGACGGCACTTTCGGGAATGAGCCCGCTTCCTTTTCTCAAAAAATACCCGCAGACAATGATGCAGGTATTCTCGATGGCATCGAGCAACGCATCCATCCCCCTCAATTTGGAAGCGTGCGAAAATATGGGCATAGCCAAAAAACTGTACAGCCTGTCGATACCTCTCGGAGCCACCGTGAACATGGATGGCGGCTGCATTTACATGGCAGTATTTGCCCTGGCGCTTGCAAAGATCTACGGCGTGCAGGTATCCGGAGCATCGCTCACAGCCATGATCATCTCGATAGTCGTACTGTCGATCGGAGCCCCCGGGATACCCGGTTCCGGACTGATCTGTCTGAGCGTTCTTCTGACACAGTTAGGCGTTCCGACTGAAGCCATAGGCCTTATCATGGGAATAGACTCTCTTGTCGGGATGTTTCGCTGCATGAGCAACTGTACGGGAGACGTTGCAGTAAGCCTTGCAGTCGCAAAGCGCGAAAATCTGCTCGATACTGACCGCTACATGTCATAAAAACGACTGTGTAATCTGTTTATCGTATAAAGCCGGCCAATTCCTTTAATAAGGGGAGCCAATACCGCAGGCCAAGGAGACTGCAGGCCGTAACGATAATGGATATTATACCCAGCGGACCGAATTGGGGGCTCTTTTTACTCTTTACTCTTTTGTACCATATGATGTCCAGGATGATCGCAGGAACGATGGAAACGAGGAAGCCGCCAACAATAATGAAAATAACTATTCCTTCCAAAACCTCCATACCCGGGTCCATTACTCACATCTCCTTTCAAGTCTGATCCAATATGATAATTTCCCTACGGATTATAACAAAAAACGATCAGATTTTCTGCCTTTGGAATTATTTTACTCATCGTATATGCTTCAATCAAAAATAAGCCGAATCCTCCGGTTTGCTTTGATATTGTATCAACGTTTATTGCGAATGATGTTATTGCAGACCGTAACGAACTCCTTCATGTCGTTATACATATTTTCTATGTTTTTGGGATCGCCATTTCCCAAAAATACATTTTCATCCATAACATCTTCATAAAAGTCCCTGCTTCTTTTTCCATCAGATGTGTAGTGATCCTTCAGGGAATAGTAGGCCGCATATATTCTCGGGAAATTGTCGTTAAAGTTGTTGGCAATGTCCGTTCCGAACCAGAATTCATAACGCTGTCCTATTCTTTCGCCTTTGTTCCTGATGTCTTCCGGTATCTTGTCGATATTCTCGTAAACCCACCTGCCGAGTGCATCTGCTTCATCTTCGACAGATCCCGGATCCTTTACCGCATTTGATTCCCGGAACTGTTCAAGAATATCTGCTGATACAAGTCCTTCCAGGGGATCTGCTTTATCCGACGCCTCAGCCTTGCTGACGGCTCCGTCATCGAAAAACCGTATTATATTCCCGGACTCGAACGGGATCGCGCATATATGCCAGCCGGTCATACGGTAACCCGTCCTCCAGCCGACTTCGTATTCGCTGTCCTCCTGTACATCGGCATATATCACAAAGGCAGTCTCCGTTATCGACTCTATATCCTGTATTATCGAACTGTTTTGGCGATCGCTCCTGTCTATGAAATCCTCTGCCAGAATGCATTCATCATATATCTCATTATAATACAGCAGATCGTTTTCCTGTTCTCCGTCTCCCATAAATGCCACATATGCCTTATGGTCGATATAATCAAAAACCCCCTTTTCATTAACATAAATGACCGGGACATCAGGGGCCGGACCTTCGTCATCGTACACGTTCGGAACATCAGCACCGTCAACAGCCATCTCAAGCGATCCCTCGATGCCGGGTTTTGCCCTGACGACCTCCCATCTGCTCAGAAAATGCCCTGTTCCCTCATAGTATCCGATACACACATATACCTGATCATCAATCGTCAGTAACTGCCTGGGCTGGCCATAGCCGTTGTCCGCATTGCCAACCATTCCCAGCCTGACAGCATTACCTTTCTCATCAACCGAATATAATATATATTCATCTTTTTCGTTACGCATCATAACGATCAGGTTTTCTCCGGCAAATCCGACATACTCATAATATATATCCCTGCCGCCTAAACGGGCGATCTCATCGCCTTCCTTATAAAGGACCGTATATAAGTCCTGTCCGTCCAATTCATCCACAGCAAGTATATTACCGCTTTCTGATACTCCAAGAGGTAATCCCGCACAGTAAAATGATCTCTCACCCGTTGCCGGATCATAAAGATTCGTACAATTTGAGCCGAACGATTCCGGATCGGTTTCTCCTATATAAAAACCATCCGGACAGGCATACAGTTTTCCTGTTCCTGCTACTGTACCGATCTGCTCCCATTCGCAGGTGTTTATGTCATAAGATATAAGCGGACAGTTCAGGGTATTAAGTTCCGTATTCAGAAACTCCCCGAAAGTTGCCCCTTTCTCCATCGATTCAGGCTGGATGATCCTGAAATACACCTTGTCCATTATCCTTACAAAGTAGTTGCCGTTGTTGTATACCCGCCGCTGCTCGAAAGCTGTGGCAAAATCATAGTCAGGCTCTTTTGTTTCTTTATCATCTTCTGCCGGCTTCGGGACAGAATCGTCATCGTTCTTTTTGTCGGATTTATCGGTGATCTCTGTGTTCTTTTTTGCTATGTCCGCTTTATCCTCAATATCGGAACCGTCTGATCGCAAACCGCCGCATCCCGCAATAAACACGGCACATATAAAACAAATAATAATCGCAGAAAGGTTTTTTCTCATCATCACTTATCCTATTATATTGGTTATTCAACCTCATGATTGAATAAACTAGAACTTACAAGCTTACGGCCAGTTCCGAAATAGCCACAAGAACAGCCTCACCTCTTAAAGACATTCTGCCATCTTTCCGTCTTTCGCACTGCAAATAACCACCACGTCTTGACGCCTGGTATGCGTCAATAACATCTTTCCCAAGTTCCCCAAGCCAGTAATCTGCAATTTGCACATGTGCCGCACCACATACCGGATCCTCCGCGATAGAAAGCTTCGGGCAGAAACTCCGTGAAACACAGTCAATAGTGTTTCCCCGGGCTGTTGCGTTTTGTATGCGTCCTTCTATTCTCATTAAAGCATACTGATCAGGATTCATTTCCCGCACCTGATCCTCTGAATCAAATATGCAAATAAGATCAAGACCCAAAACTGCTTTTACCGGACGGATGCCAAAGGCTTTCTCCATATCATCTGTAACCGGAATCTCTTTCAGTTCAAATGTAGGGAAATCCATCTCGTACTGATTTCCCGTTCGTTTTACCGTCAGCACTCCGCTCAATGTATTAAACTTTACAATACGGCTGTCCGACTCGTAATAATTCAGAATCACAAAAGCCGACGCCAATGTGGCATGACCACATAGTTCAACCTCTGTACCCGGTGTAAACCAACGGAGACGATAACCTTCCGGCTCTTTTACTATAAAAGCGGTTTCAGAAAGATTGTTCTCCATAGCCAGTTTCATCATTGATTCTTTTGAAGGCCATTTATCCATAACACAAACCGCTGCGGGATTACCGGAAAAAGGTTTATCGGTAAAAGCATCTACAATATACTGTCTCATCTTATTTTCTCCACAAGCCTATCGTCACTAAAACTGTAAAATAATATCACTGCAGATTATAACAAAAATCGATTAGATCATCATCGGTCTTTAATACATAAATTGACTGCCGCCCTGACTACAACAAAAAAAGCCGGCAGATATCCTGCCCTTCAGGCCATACAACCTTCCAGCGAAACAGGAATGATTTACCTATCCACCGTCAGACCTAAGTATCTGACTCTTATTGCAGGGCGGACCGCCATGTGACTATCAACATAGTTGCCAATTGTATCCGGTGATCTTAATCCGATATATTGCGCATCGTACTGATACTTTCCCGGTGTCCTCAGCCACCAGTCGATACCGCAATCCCTTGTATCGTCGCTGACGGCCAGCGCTTCGATATATGAGCACACATATACCTTGTCATCCGTATCATTTCCACAGTCCGATTCATAATGATAATCGTCTACAGTATATGTGTTATGAGTGGTCACTATCGCGGCTTTCTCACCGTCAGAGAATTTGCTGTTATAGAAATCTTCATTGAGCCATCTGCGCAGCGAACAATTCTCCCATGTGATATCCGTTTTGGTGTCATTATACGGCATATACGCAACCGGTCCCTGACAGAGCAGTGTACAGATACCATCCGTCTTGTCTGTTACATACCATGTATATCTGCCGAAGGTCACCACATCATTGATCTGCGAATCGGATATCGCCTGAAGCTCAGACTCCACTTCCGCGGGAGTTCTGTTCATCGTCGTCGGAACCGGCAGATCTGCAATGCGAAGATTCAGTGCAGGGCGAACGGCACCGTAATTATTTCCCGCAATATCTCCGCAGGGATCAATTACTCCATCCTCGCCTTTACCGACATAAGTTGCATAGTCTGTATTTACCCCCGGTGACCTTAGCCAATACCACTGGTAACTAAGCTCGTACCACTTGCCGCATTTTCGCATACTTTTATTCAGGGCATTTGCCTCATCCACGCTTAGCAGATAGATATAATCATCTGTGTCATTTCCGCCGTCGGTGCCGTATTCAATGCTGTCAGGAGTGACATTGTGCGTCCTGGCGATCAGCGCTTTTTCCTCTTCCGTAAAAGTGCCGTAGAACTTATCATTGAGCCAGGCTCGCAAAGTGGATTCTTCCCAGGTGACGTTGAAAATACCGGTTCCGGCTTTTCTAAATGCCTGTTTTATCACAGGTTTTTCGCTCAAAAGCGTGTATCCGGTATTTGTTTTGGCTATCACATACCACCTGATATCGCCGAACACAACGATATCTCCCACGGACGCATCCGTCAGTTCCACCGCATCCCTCGGGGATTCGTGACGTGTAGAATTGCAACCGGATATAATAAATGCAAGGCCAAGCACAGCAGCCGCTGAAACAGCAAGCAAATATTTTTTCATCTTCATTTTCCTTCCTTTTTACAAAAGTGTTTCTATCCTTTTTACAAAAGTGTTTCTATATGCACAAACTTGAAGTTGTCATAATGCGTCTTTGGGACAGTTCTTTACGCACTCCATGCATAAGATGCATTCTGTACCGTTTTTACGTTTCCTTGAATTATCTGTCACATCAACATTCATCGGGCAAACACGTTTGCATTTCCCACAGGAGATACACTTCTCCTTATCGCATTTCAGACGAATCAGAGAAAAATAACTCATCGGCTTCAAAAAAACAGTAATCGGACAGATGTACTTGCAGAATGCCCGGTTATCCTTGAAGGAAAATGCAAGGATAATTCCTGTCGTATAATAGAGAATGTTACCAATGATAAATGCCCAGAACATGATTCTCTCAAGGCTCCCCACATGAGCAAGGAACAATGCTGCAACAAAGATCAGCGAAGCCGCAAAGGTGATATACCTGATCCATCCTATTTTTCTTCGCGGCTCCTTTGGCACTTTGTAGGGCAGAAAATCCAGCACCATAGCTGTCCAGCAGGCATATCCGCACCATCCGCGTCCAAATATCAGCGGTCCGAATATTTTGGCTACGGCATAATGTATTGTTGCAGCCTCAAACACGCCTGTGAACAGATAATACCAGAATCCCTCGATCTGCATATTTTCGTTACATATCAACCCAAGATAGACAAGCATGTACAGACCGACAAGAAGTTGAACAATGCGCCTGGCATACTTATATTTTTTAATATACAAAAAAACACCAAGTGAAATGGACAGACCAATGTAGCTGAAATTGAACAGATAGAACAGATTGTTCTTTGTCAGCCATAAGGTAATTGCGACCGTTTCGAATACAACCAGCATAATGATCGGCATAGCATATTTCTTCATTTTTGCCTCCCAAACAAACTTCGATTTTGAATTATTCTATCATGAGCAACACAAATGTAAAAAGGGAGAGAAACTATAATATTCATCTATCAATATCTTTTATTGTGCAATATGACGAGCGAACAATCGTTTGATATTTTGACTACCACCGACCCCAAAATTGACGTATTTTGATACATATGTTCGAATACAGATGAACGATGTGTGGGACAAAAAAAGTACGTATTTATCAGCGTTTCCCGTGTTTTGACGGTTACTGATAAATACGTACAAATGATAATGCAGAAAAAGGGACTTGAAACCTCTGAGTACGGTTTTTAAACGTTTGTTGGCATTTTCCCCCTTGGTTTCCCCCATTGTCATTATCATGAAAACTTGGCATTACGATGGTTGGATTCAGTCTTAATGACGATGTACTCTATCTTAATTATCCAGTACAAATATATTTAAAATGCTTTTATTTGTTTACTTTCTATTTTCCACCAAAATCTCCGCCTTCTCTTTCAATCCCCCCTGATGCCTTCATCTTTTTAATGTGATATTGAACACCATTTATGGATAGCCCCACTTTTTTCGCTATTTCAGCCGCAGAGGTATTTGGATCGCTCCTCATAATATCTTTGATAACCTCTGTTCTTGTCTTGGTAGTCTCTTGGTAGTACTACCAAGAGAGTTCCTCTCAGCGTCCTTTTCATTATTCCATTCTTCTCTGAGATTACGATAAAACACCACAACAAAGTCATCCCGTTCCATACGGAACTCAACCTTACACCCCGCTTCATCACGCAAATCCTTTATGCGCTTAAGCCCGGTTGCAAATGTCTCCATATCATCAGAATAATACAAAACTCCGGTGATTAGTTTGTTTCTCCGAATAGCTTTCTTTTCCCCATCTAGGAATTCTTCGGGAGTATGCCCTTTAGGGAACCCTCCGGTCGTATGTATTTCAATTCTGTTCTTAAAAACATCTATCTCATTGCATTGATTATTGTCATAAAGCCTATGTCCATAGGAATTAATGATTGCCTCACGCACAGCTTCCACTGGAATCTCCGGTGTCTCTACTCGTTTAAGTCCTATGATATCTGCCTTCCAGTCCATAGCATCAATGATATACTGTTCACAAGTTTTGCTCAATCCTATGATCGATCATCGTGTTTTGCGGATCAGTTCAGGAAATTCTTATCCGCATACACGATCCTGTATCTGTCTCTCCGGCTCTCGAAGAAATATGATATCAGGCGTTCAGACATAAAGCCTGGATAACGGTTCTGGTATTTGTCATCATGCGTCCCTATCTTTTCTGCCGCGGCAAATATCACAGGGAACAGAAAACCGCACAGATCGTCAAGAACGGCTTTCCTTGCGATCAGCATGTTGCACGGGCTGTACAGCCCCCCGGCAAAAAACCGCTTTGCGGTGTCTCTTTCCTCCGGGTGGTATTCTTCAAGATATCCCATCATAATGTCCCAGTCAGCCGGATCATGTCTTTCCCTGTAGTTTTCTTCAAGAGACGGTGCCACATAAAGCGGGACCGGAAGTATGACATCAGCTTCACCGGACGCGAATGCACCCATCCATCCGGGAGGCAGCAGAAAATGTCTTCTGTAGTGTACGAGCCCGGCTATATCTTCCGGTGCGTTCTTCCATATCCAGTAAAGTCCGGTGAGCTCGCAGAACTGCCTGTTCATGTCCGAAATATTTTCACCCGTATCATCCGTGGTCACACCGCTAAACAGCCTGTCTGCGGTAAGAGCGGCTCCGACCTGCAGTATCTTCTCCTCTTTTAAAGGTTCGTACGGGTCGGAAAGTTTTCCGTCAAATACGGACGAAGCGGTGTATATGCATGCATCAGCCGTCGCATCACCGTTTTCCAACGCGGCGCCAAGTTCATCGATCTTTACAAAAGATCTTCCGGCATCTTCAAACTTCCCTCTTACGTACCTGTTGCGAAGCGATGTATCAAGCTCCACCGACACCGGTATGACATTTTCCGGTAAAAACCCGATATCCGTAAGTTCCTTTGTAAGTTTTGCAAAATTAACGCCCCGCATCCCGAGATACACCTTTGCGGAAGTATCAAGGCCCGCATCCGCTGTGATACTCATCACCGGTATGCCGTCCGTCATATCATCATTGTCCGTCATCCCGGGGGATACGACATAAGAGCATACACGTATGTCCGGATAAAGGTATTCCAGGTATTCTTTTGTCGTTCGCGCACGGGACGATGCCCCGGCTACATAAACATTTTCTGACATATGTTAGAGACTACCTTGTTTCCAGAGAGCCGATATGTTTCATGAAATTGATCTTGTTCTCGAGTGCCGTTGTTGTCGGACGGCCGAGATCGGAACGCGCCCCGACACGGCATTTTACTTCTATGAATGAAAGGGTGTTTTTCTCCTTCGCCTCTGCGAGTGTCTTATCAAGCTCATCCAGGGTGTCAACGCAGACCGCATCAGGGTATCCGCATGAGCGGGCGATCCCCACAAGATCCACAGCGCCGGCAACGGTAGGCATTCCACCGACAGTCTCGTGGGCTGCATTGTTTATCACGATATGGACAAGATTTTCGGGGCGGTTCGCTCCTATGACAGCCATCGCTCCCATATGCATGAGCACGGCCCCGTCACCGTCTATGCACCAGATCTTCTTATCCGGACGGCTCAGCGCGACACCGAGCGCGATCGAGGAACAGTGCCCCATGGATCCGACGGTCAGAAAATCCCTCGAGTGATCCTCTCCCGCGTCCGTTCTTATCTCGAAAAGCTCACGGCTGATCTTCCCGGTCGTTGATATGACCGGATCATCACCGGTGATTAGCGCGATATGTCTTATGACCTCTTCGCGGCAGAGCGGATAACTGTTTTTGTAATCCACTTTACCGTCATGTTCAAGCGCTCCTTTTCTGATGATGAACGCAACCTGTTTTCCTTTGCCGAGCGCCTCTTCAAAGGAGTCCATGGCAGTCCTTATCTCATCATCCGTGGTCGTGCTTCCTATCGCAAAAGTCTCAACATCCATGTCCTTCATGAGCGTTTCGGTGACAATGCCCTGATAGATATGCTGCGGCTCATCATGAAGTCCGGGTTCTCCGCGCCATCCGATCACAAAGATCATCGGTATGGCATAAACCTTATCATTCAGGAGCGATGCGATGGGATTGATCACGTTTCCTTCGCCGGAATTCTGCATATAAACCACAGGTGTCTTTCCCGTGGCGAGATGGTATCCTGCCGCGAGCGCCACGCAATTTCCCTCATTGGCAGCTATAACGTGATGCTTCGGATCGATCCCGTATTTTTCCATAAGGCAGTCACACAGCGGCCGCAGCTGCGAATCGGGAACACCCGTAAAAAAATCAGCCCCTGTTATCCTTACAAGTTCCTCTGCTCTCATCCGACACCATCCCTTCTTTCCTGAAATCCACGCCGTTTAGCACTATGCCAATTGCGGCGTGATGATCTTTTCTATGATAAAACGTGCGGTTTCATCTATGTCATCAAAAGCGACCCTTTTCGGGAGCCGCACTCCGAATGCTTTTTCCGCCTTTTCTATAAGATGGTCGGTGTAAACGAGCACGCCGCCGGAAACATCTTCGATCCCGTCAAGTGCCATTGACTCCCTGTTCGCTTTTATCATGCTCTCTAGATCAAATACGGATTCATCGATCCATGCATCGAAAACTCCATCCTTACAGCCGACCATGACGGGATAGCCTCCGATGTTCCCGAACACGCCCGGACTGAAGAACCTCTGATCCTCTTTTGTCCTCATCGCTCTTATCACCGCATCGATTATCCTGTAATTGCTCGAAGCGTTCATCATGTTCCTCTGGGCATCCACCGGCATCGGTATGCTGCAACGGATAAAGATCTCCTCCTGACTGATTTTTTTCTCCTCGCCTTTGTAATATACCCGAAGCGGCAGTTCGACACCTTCCGTCTGCCCTTCCTTGCTTATGCACACATCATGGAAATGACCCGCGGCAAACATGACGCCAACATTCCAGTAATCGTTCACGCCGAGTATGTCGGCAACGGCAAAACGTATGCGCGGTATGAGATGATTGAGATTGCCGCTCCCGAAATCCGGATATGCCTTCCCGGCACTTCTCAGCCACGGGATCACGGCATCCGAATACGAAGTGTTGATCACTACCGCGTTCGTATCGGCAAGTTCGCATGCTTCCATGATATTTTTCGTAAAACGGATCGCAAGAGGCGTCCATATGCCGTAAGCCCTTACATTTGCCCAGCTTATGCTCCCGTATTTCAGGCCGGGATAAGCACGGCTGGAATTGACTATAAAATCAGGCTTATGTCTTATCAGGGCATCCCTGATGGAACCGATGTCTTCAAGATCGACACCCGCATCTATCACAACGGGCGTTCGGTTCAGTTCCCGGATGAGAGAGGCGACGCGGACTATGTTCACGTTTTTCTCCATCTTCTCGTAGTTTCGTCCGACAACGACCACTTTCACCGCTTCATCATTTCTGCTCACGAGATAATCGAGCAGATATGTGCCGACGCTGCCAAGACCGATGATCATGACGGTGATGCTCCCGTCTTCAACATCTTTTTTTACATATGATAACCTTTCGCGCAAAATCTTCATTTGTCCGACCTCCAGTTTTTTCTGATGCTTAAATAGTCTTCCTTTGTATTGCAGTTGGTCCATCTTTTCAGGAAGACGAGTTCTATCGATGCGGGATCGATATCATCGATGTAGCGCCGTATGATCCCGAGATTTGTATCACCCCTGTCCTGCTCCATGAAAGCCTTCGCGGCACGGCGCAGTGCACCGGCATCGGTAAACTTCCATGTCTGTCCGGAATTAAGGATGCATGAAAAAGGTTCATCTATCCTCAGCATGCCGTGATCGCGGTTAAAAGCATATCTGTAACGGCCGTCTGCGTCCCTGTACAGAACGACCGCCTTGTCGGCATATATCGGCTCCGATGTGTATGTCAGGACGGATCCTGAAGCCTCCACAACAGTGGAAAACGATGCATCATCTATGTCCAGATCGCCCTCGACGAACAGGACTTCATCAGCACCCGCATTCAGCGCATCATCAACGCCCAGCCACAGGCTGTATCCCGAGGCAAGATCGGCATAGTGCGGATTTTCCACAAGGTATGCCTGAGGATAGTCTTTTTTTAAGTTTTCTTCAAAAAACCGTGTCAGATCGGCATATCTGTAGCCTCCGACTATCACTATCCGATCCGCGTAGGAAACCTTGGCAAGAAGCCTGGCAAGAAGCGTATCGGCTGCGTTTCCGTCGGTGTATATCGCCTTCAGCACCTTTTCGTCTTCGGGTATTCCCTTATTGAACCGGCTCGATATGCCGGCAATGGTTATCACGGCCGCTCTCATGTCCTTTATCCCTTCATATAATTTCTGATGCATTCATCAAGCCCGCTGCCAAGATCGACCTTCGCTCTCCACCCGGTCCTTTCGCGTATCTTTTCCGTCGACAGCAGTCTTCTTTCCGGATCCGCCTTGCGGAAGCCCGAAAACTCTATGCCGGGATCATCGATCCCCATCCTGTCTGCACACATTTTTACAAGATCGACTATCGATACCTCTTCGTCTGTGGCAACATTATAGGCAGTCCCGTCCAGCGCATCATCGCTCTGCGCGAGCGCGAGCACCGCACTGCAGCTGTCGTAATTGTTCAGAAACGTACGTCTGTTCTTTCTGCTGTTCTCGAGCAGCACTACCCTGCCTTCCTTTTTCAGGCTGTCTATTATGAACGGGATTATATGCTTCGGATACAGCTCGTCGTGGCTGTAGACATTTGCAAACCTTATCGAACAGCCTTTTATCTTCCCCGCATCGACCGCGTCCTTCATGAAAAATTCGGTCAGAAGCTTCCCTGTGGCGTAGCTCGTTCTCTGGCTGTGCTCTGCCGTGGAAAGCGTAAGATAATCGCTCTCTTTCACGCCGCCCTCTTCATTCCACGAATTCATCGAATAAACCTCTGATGTGGAGCAGTTGATATACTTTGCGGCACCGACACGTATCGCCTGTAAAAGAAATTCATTCATGCCGATAACGTTTGTCTCAAACGTCTCATATACATGATAAAAATGTTCGGTATGTACAACGGCGGCGCAGTTGATATATATCGTCTCGTCATATGACGGCGCGGCATTTCTTATCCTGTTCTCGATATCCGACATCTGCTCCTTATCGTTCAGGTCATATTCGAAAAACTCGAACCTCTCATCACCGATACAGTCGGATATGGTATCGATCGACGAAGCATAAAAATTGTCAAATCCTATTATATGATCCCCGCTTTCGCCGGAAAGTATCTGACGTACGAGTTCGTTTCCGGTCATGCCGGTCACTCCGCTTATTGCAAACAGTCTGCCCATTTTTTCAACCTTCTTTCAAATACCTCTTGTGAGCCTGTCTCTGTAAAACGCATCGACTTCATCCGGGAACAGGGACTGCTCATATCCGATATCATATTCGACAGCACGCAGTTCCACCCTCTTTGACGGCAGGCCGAGTATCGCATACTGTGCGCACGGATTCTGATTTCTCGGCTGTCCGACAGAGCCCGGATTTATGAATGTTACGGCTTTCTTATTGCGCAGATCCGGATATTCGCCCGGATAGAAGTGCGTAAAGCAGTGGGAATAATGCGAATGTCCCCCGAGAACGATATCATACTGCTCGTAGCATCCCCGAAGATCTTCATGCCCGATCGCTTTCCAGTAATGATCCTCAAGGGACCCGTGAACGGCGAGCAGTTTAAAGCCTCCGATCACAGACTCTTGTATCCCGTCCCTGTTCATCTTTTTCAGGATATACTCTTTCGATGCGTCCGAAAGATGGTCTGCGGTATACTTTGCGATGCCCCTGCCGCGGTCGGAAGAAAGCCTTTCAAGGTCCTTGTCCACAACGAGTTTTTCGTGATTTCCCCATATGTTGACAAGTATCCTGTCTTTCCATGCCGCAGCTGCAAGCTCTTCGATCTTCTGTATGATCTCGTTGGACCTCATCCCGTAATCGATAAGATCTCCAAGCAGCAGAATGCCCGCAAATGACACGTCTTTGCAGTCATCCATGACAGCATCAAACGCGCTTACATTTCCATGAATATCCGATAAGATAAGGTATCTTTCGTCCACTTTAGCCTCTTCCATAAGATCCGTCAGATCTCGTCAATAAGTGTGATAATCTCTTTGATCGGCATCAGCCTGTCATCGACTTCCTTAGCCCTGTGGTATCTTAGTATATCCTCAGCCGTCTTCTGCATCGCAGGGAACGCGGATCTTGTGAGCTGGTTGGCGTATATGACGATGTTCACGCCGTGCTTTGCAAGTTCAGCCTCGGTGATGACGTTAAAACTCGAAGGAACGACGACGATCGGCGTGGTCTTATCGGTCTGCCTGAACCTGTCACAGAACTCGACTATCTCGGCGGGATCCTTCTTCCGGCTGTGGATCATTATGCCGTCGGCACCGGCACCGGCAAACGCATGGGCGCGCTCAAGCGCATCATCCATCCCCTTCTCGAGTATAAGGCTCTCGATACGCGCTATTATCATAAAATCATCCGTCAGCTGCGCCTTCTTCCCGGCAGCGATCTTCTCGCAGAACTCCCCGATGGTCGCCTGAGTCTGCTCGACCTCGGTACCGAACAGGCTGTTCTTCTTGAGTCCTTTCTTGTCCTCGATTATCACGGCGGATACACCGAGCCGCTCGAGTGACCTTACGGTGTAGACGAAATGCTCCGTAAGCCCGCCCGTGTCACCGTCAAAGATGATCGGTTTGGTCGTGACTTCCGTTATATCTTCTATCGTCCGAAAACGCGACGTCATATCGACGAGTTCTATATCGGGTTTTCCCTTAGCCGTGGAATCGCACAGGCTCGAGACCCACATCGCATCGAACTGGTCCAGCTTGCCGTCTTCTCCCTCGATGACTGTCTTTTCAACGATTAGCCCGGTCAGGCCCGAGTGAGCCTCCATGACTTTCACGACAGGTGTCATCCCGATCAGCTGACGCAGTCTTTTTCTCCTGTACTCCGGCATCCCGAGTTTTTCCTTGAGCCGCCGGTCAACCTTACTGACGCTCTCGCTGAACGTATAAGGGACATCGATGATCTGACCGCCGTACTCGGCCAGCTTCTTCTCCACATGCTCACGTACCGCTCTCTCTGCCCCGTCCTTCCAGTTATCACCGTGGACGACATAATCGGGACGAAGCTTTTCGATCACGTCATCATAGAGCATGTCGTCCTGAAGGATCACATCATCCACACCGTCAATGGACCTGTACAGTTCCATGCGCTCCGCCTCTGTTGTCGTGGGGAACTTCGTGCACCGGATCATTTCCCGGTCGCTTAAGCATCCGACGGTAACACAGCCGTATTCCTTTGCGTTCTTGATGATGTTCAGATGCCCGTCATGTATGACATCCGTGCAGAAACATGTGTAAACAGTTTTCATGTCATTCCCCCTTGCAAATGATCAGATCTCTTTTTATCTCAGGTATGGATCCGTCGTTCTTTATCTTTTTCAAAAATGAGGCATCAATGTCTTTTGCGGGCACCATCCTGACCGTGCCTGCTGCCTCGCCGTCATCCCCGATGACGATATCAAAGGCCGGATCGAAGCCGTCCCTGTACTGCACGAACTTACCGGTCAGACGGTCGATGAGAGGGGCGTTCATGTAGTCTTTTTCCGAATGGTAGAACACGCAGAATACGCCGCTGCGCCGGAGAAGTTCATATATCCCCATGTACTCATCCACATCATCCGCTGCCGAAGCATGAATACCGGCATACAGATAGTCCGTTTTCAGTATCGTCCCGGAAACCTGCTGTATATGGATGCATGAGATACTGTCGGGATAACCTTTGTAATCCTCAAAACAGTGCCACAGATATTTTTCCATGTCGCGGGGGGCAAAACACGGTACACCTTCAAATCCGATCGGAACAAGCGGGAGCATGTCATCCTTTTTTATCCACCCACGGTGCGGGCAGACATAGGAATCCATCCCGTCAAGTCCGAAATATATGAGAGCGCCGTCCTCGACGATGTGCTCATTACTCTCTATGATCGTGCCTGTGACATCCCTGCCCCTGATGGTATACCGGTATTTTTCGCAGGATCTTATAAGTTCAAGATGCTCATCATAATCATATGAGCTGTCATAATGATCATAAGGGAAAAAATCGATCACGTCGCAGTCAGCCATCGAAGTCCCCTTAAGTATCCTTATGCAGCTTAATGAGACCGTCATGATATATCTGCCCGGGTTATCCCGCAGGGCATATTCGATATTGCGGTTATCATCATCGTTTATCGATGCATAGCAGTCAATGCATACAAAATTTTTCCTTCCGTACTCCAGAAGACGCATATAATCATTTCTGAACAGGCCGAAATCCATATCATCATCCCATGGGATGAAACCGTTGTGCCTGTATTTTCCTATCGCAGTCCCTGCCGCAACAAAAGGCTTTATGCCAAGTCCCGCATCCTCGAAATATGCAAACAGCTCTCCGGTAAACGCCAGAAGTCTTTTCTGCACATGAGATATATAGCCTGTGGCCTTTTTCAGCTTCGTTATGTCGGAAAGGGACTTCATCGTCTCGTATTCGTTTTTCTTATTGTAAAAGAGGCTTCTGTACTCATTCCTCTCTTTTTTCATCCGGTAAGTATCATCCCGCAGCATTTCCAGATACTCTCCGGGACCGTATTTTTTTATATCATCCTGCATTTCCTCATCACAGATGAGAAAATCATCCACTTTGTTCCGATCCAGCTGCTGCGCGATCTCCTCCGCGTTCTTACTGTTGACGGAAAGAATTATGATATGATCAGCTGCAATATATGTAAGTTTTTTGAACGGGATGCGGCGGACGCCGTATTTCTCGTCTTCGGCAACGCATTCATTATCGCAGAACGCCTCCACGTTATCCCTGCCGAAATACTCCAGCATCTTCAGTCCGTATACACCGCTTCCGAACAGGATTAGCTTCTTCATTTTATATACTCCGTATAAGGTTTGTCCGTGTCAAAGAAAACATCACCATGGACACCACCATAAATTTTATACTTTTTCCAAATACCAAACATTCTACGAAGTTCGTTCTTATATCCGACAGGTGCTTTGATTGCAAAAAACTCGAAAGGCAGATCGACAGTGCCCATATAATCCCGTTTATAGCAGTTACATGTACGATCTCCACCCATTAAGGCAAGATTACCTATCTGCAAGGCGTCATCTCCGTTATATCTATTAAGGCACCTCTCAAATTCATCATAATACGGATTGGGTCTTTTATCCCCTTTTCGTGTGTATTCGTATGTGAACTCATTGCTCTTTTTCCGCCTGCTTTTGATTTCCTCAAAGAAGGCGTTTCTTTCTGATGCGATAGGAAGATTATCAAGCGGAAAGATATCTATAAAAATCCCCTGGTTAAATGTATAGTTTTTGCCCTGTTCCTCTTCGATGATCGCAGTCGTCATGCAGTTTCTTATCTGCGCATGCTTTCTCGCGCTCCCGGGATCGGTCTCCTCTGTCTGGAAGAAATACGGATACTCAAATTCATCTTTTGCGATCCGGCACAGCCTCTCGTAATCTTCCCGGAGCATTGCCACGTCTATATCATCATCCCACGGGATGAACCCGCCGTGTCTGGCCGCCCCAAGCAGTGTTCCCGAATCGGCAAAATAAGTCAGTCCGTGTTTTTCGCACACGGATATGAACTTTACGAGCATATCGAGTTCAACTGCCCATATCTCTTTCCGCCGCCGCGACACATGATATCCGTCCCTTACTTCATCATCCAGATATCCGTCGGGCAGATCGACCGTAAAAAGCTTGACCATGACCACCTCATCAGAACAGACAGATGTGCTGTTCCTTTACACCGAGTTTGAGCAACTGCTGCTTCATCTCATCGGAATACATCATATTCGCGACAACATATCTGACGCCTTCGTCGTCGCCGTCGATCTTATTCGGATCGCTTATCGCCACGCCGTCGATACTGTCATCCCACTTCGCGGCATCATTATCGATAAAACCATCCACGGTGTATCCCTGACGCACCGTCCATCTGTATGCATAAATGCCGAGATTCCCGCATCCGAATACCACTATCCTGTTATCGCCGACTTCTCCCAGAACGGATAACAGATAATCCTCTCTCTCCCGGCGCCTTTTTCTGTATTCTTCAAAAGGTATGAGGAGTGACCTTATCGGCAGGTCGAAATTCGTATCATCATCGGTTATGATCCCGTTATCTGCAGCCCACCTGACCTCGTTTAAGAGCCAGTCGTAAAAAGGCTTTGCGCTTATCCCGTATGATTTCAGATAATCAGTTTCCGTCCAGTAAAGCGTAAGGGCGACCATGCAGTAAAAGGCTTTTTCAACAGCTTTATCCTGTCTGATGGCTTCCCTGTACCTGGCATAAACAAAATTGTACTCATGGAAAGAATACAACAGGCCTCTGTCGGAATTTGATGACGAAGACTCCCTGTCCACGCAGTAAAAATAATACGGCTCGGGCAGGTACATGATCCTCTTGCCGCAGACACCCGTCTGGAACAGAAACCCGATATCCTGGAATGCCGCTCCGTCCGTTTCGGAAAACTCTATCCCGTTCTCTTCAAGAAAACTCTTTTTATATATACCGTCCCAGAGGTACAGATCATTGATGCACACATCCTTCGGGTCGGGCGAGACTATGACCTTGTTGTATAATGACCGGTCCCAGAGATTGTAGCGCGTGTTCATATACGGCGTGCCGTCTTTCTGCGTCCAGTATCTGTGAAAATTGCATTTGACAAAATCACAGTCATTTCCCTCGGCGGCAGTATACAGTGCTTCATACATCTTCGGGTCGATGTAATCATCCGTTTCAAGGATAGCGATGTATTTCCCCGTGGCGGCCTTTATCCCGAGATTGACCTGCGTGCCGTAACTCTTATGATCGGACATGAGCAGCCTGATCCTGCTGTCCTTATCCCTGTATTTTTCAAGTATCTCCAGCGTACCGTCCGTCGATCCGGCATCCACACATATTATCTCGAGATCTTCGAGTGTCTGTTCAAGTGCGCTTGTAAGTGCTTTTTCGATATACTGCACGACGTTAAGAGACGGCATTATCACTGAAATGGCTGCGTTTTTCATGATCTCCCCCTGTTTGCTATATTCTTAAAACATCCCATATACTTATCACGGGAACGGTTGTCCGTGTCATGAGTCTTTCTTCCAGCACTTCATACAGAGCCTCATTTTCTGTCACGATGGCATCACAGCAAAGATCGTCATTATACTCATCGGGTGAAGCTATCTTCCCGGCTATCGATACCCCTGTACCTTTCAGGTCTTCCTCAAGCCAGCCGGCAACCATGTCCTCTTCCATCAGAACGATCCTGAAAAGATCGTTCGTCTCAAAATAATCGGCGATATGCCTGCCGTCAGTCTGCCGGGTCGCAAGCCACGTTTCCCTGACCGAAAGCAGACACCATTCATCATCCTGCAGTATCCTGTTGTCAAAAAATCCGCCCTGTTCACCCGGGAGCGGGATGATCATACGATTGGGGCCGACGCCCATATCCTGCAGTTGTTTCCTTATCGCTTTTACGATATCAAGACGTGATATCCCGATGATAAAGAAGCCAGAAATATCATCCTCATCCATTCCGTCAGCAGTCCGAACGGGATATTTATCTTTCAGGGCATCAAGTACTTCTTTATTGTTGTCGCACAGCGAATTTACCGTGATCCCGGAAGATGCGAGCCGGTCATAAATGAAAAGTCCGTATTTCCCCGCTCCGAAAAGGGTCAGCCGCATCGTGCCATTCCATGTCTTTATAAACTCTTCCATGCTGTACTGTGTACCTGATCCATCCTTCATAGCGTAACACCGGTCTTCTTTAACATTTCTACAAGTTCTCCTATACCAAAGACCTCATTCTCGGTCATTATCCTGCCATCGCCAAACACAGCCGAAGGATCGAATGACATTTTTATCTTCATGAGTTCATCCTCCGATATCTCCGGATCATATTCTGTAACATCTCCACCACATATCAGTCGGATAGTACCTATCCTTTCCTGGCCAATGATACATTCATCACCAACATTCCTGAAGAAAAAATATCTGTGCTCATTATATCCCTCAACGCATCTGTTCTTCGGATCGATCTTTACGGTACGTCCTTCACCCTCAAATCCATGTAGCCATATCCTGTTATCATAATGATACACACCACCGAAATTATACGTTTCCTCCGACATCTCAAACGGCAGATTGAACCGTTCAAACTCCTTATCACCGTCCCATAAGTAAACACCGCTGCCCCTTCTGGCGGTCAGCCAGAATTTTTCTCCGTCATAAGCGATACCTGAAAACCGACACTCCTTATCTCCGGGCGTGGCAAGCGAGTATTCCCACGTTTTCAGATCAATCTTAAGCACCGCGCCCGAAACAGCCAGTGCTATATACACTGTCCCATCTTTTATAGCGTATCCGCTCCTGCAGAACATATCCTTCGGTTCCTCATATTCCTCAAAACATGTATTTCTCACGGTCACGTCAAGCGTGTTCATATCAAGTTCAATGATGTTCGCGGCAAAAGCTCCTATCATTATTATCTTATCTTCATATGCAAATGCTTCCGCATACATGTAGCCATACTCATGTCCGTTCGGATAATCGACAACTAGTATCTCCCTCGTGCCAAGATCATATATATAAATACGGCACGCGTTGTACGGTACGATGACAAGCCTGTCCTTCCATCTGACTATCTTTCTCGTCGGCTGTTTTTGCGCGATGTTCTCACCGGGCAGTATACCGGCGCATGCTATCTCGCCCGTCTCCGTTTCCATGCTGTATAAGACCGGCATATCCTTTGCCACAAAATAGATCTTTCCGTCGGCTGTTATCGCGTCATCGGTAAAAAGTTTAGTCATTTTTTCTCACTTTCCTTGTAAGATATCATCTTTGCTTTTATATAATCATATCCTTCATCCTCAGCCGCCGTATAACACATATCGGCCGATCTGTTAATGGAAGATGTATGTTCGATACCCAGGTCGTCAAACCTCGATACGATTCCTTCGTATTCTT
This sequence comes from uncultured Lachnospiraceae bacterium, assembly GCA_902775485.1. Classification (GTDB taxonomy): domain Bacteria; phylum Bacillota; class Clostridia; order Lachnospirales; family Lachnospiraceae; genus UBA2868. Next base: position 11,934 of record CACYMJ010000010.1, on the reverse strand, counting down.
CCCGCGTCCGGTCATTGCCGGGAAGTATGACTATCCTTGCATATATCCCTTTATCCCGCAGCGTTTGATAGAGACCGGTAAAAAACGTATCCGGATACTTCTCATCATATACTATATCCGCATTCTCGCAAAAATCCCTGTAAAATTCCTGCCAGAATGAGTGATCGGGTATTCCCACTTCCGGCGGAAGCTTCGTCCATCTCTTTCCGTAGACCCGCTCAAGTACCGCTTCCGGATCGGCGGGAACATAAAAATCAAATCCCTCAAAGCTGCGTTTTACCGCCGGGAACATATCACTGCGGTCGAGCCACTCATCTTTTTCCATCTTCCAGTCGTATGATGTAAAATCATCAGCGCCGAAAAACATGTGCGTTCCTTCGGGATCCCATCTGTTCCTATCGCGCCTGATAAAATCGTATATGGCATCAAACTGCTGCGCGCAGTCATCGGCCGCCTCTATCTTTTCCTTGAGCATATTGAGGGATTTCCTGTGCTCTTCAAAAGGATAATCCTTTTCATAAGTATCAAGCGAAAAGATATCAAAAGAGCACGCGTCAAAAATGCTGTTCCCTTTCAATATCATTGAATGATTGGGAACTTCCAGGTAAATGTATTCATCCGGATGTTCCTCGAACAGGCTTTTTTTGAACATCTGGTAATTGACAAAATCATCCCCGTTAAGAAGACCTTCATACTTTGTGGAAAAAAAGCGTCCCTTGCAGTAATCCCTGAAGCTGTCATACTCGGGCCGGATCAGTTCGAAATCCATATCGTCATCCCACGGGATAAAACCGTTATGACGAATGAGTCCGAGCAGATTCCCATAAGCCAGGACGGGGTGGATCTCTATCTCATGAACGGACTCGAAAAAAGAGTGTGCGAACTCAACGATCTTCAGCTGTCTGTGTCTTAAAAACCCTGTGGCTCTCTTCAAATCTTTGGGTGCGATATGATCACGGACCCATTCATTCTGCCGCTGTGTGCGCATGCCGATCTCATTATAGTGATCAAGCACCGCCGCGGTCCTTTTTTTATCAATATCTTCAGGCAGAGGATCGTTCCAGTCATCGACCATGTCATAGAACACCCATCTTTCGATACCGCACTGCTGCAGCTGCCAGGCCAGTTTCAGTGAAATGTCCTTATTCATGACCGTTATTACAACGCAGTATTCCTGTAGTTCCATCAGGTCTACCCCACAAAACGAACGGACCTTCACACCATCGACAAAAGATCCGTCAAGACTCTCATTATTGTCGAGAAAAAAAGCTATGCGCTCGCTTCCTATCTCTCTCAGTAAATGTCTTCCGTTTTTACCTGCTCCGAATAAAACAAATCTCACAGCCGTCACCTGTCCGTTTCCATCTCACTTATCGTATCGTAATTGCAACACCATGTCATGGTACGGTCCCAGCACACGTCATTTCTGATCACCTTTGCGGGGCATCCGGCTATCACCAGGTTTTCCCCGAAAGAAGACGAGCTCACGCTTCCCGCACCGACTATCGATCCGTCTCCTATACCAAATCCCGACAGCAGCGTTGATCTCTGGCCGACCCATACATGATCGCCTATATTTATGCTGCGGCTGTAGTTGATCCTTTTTCCCGTCACCTTATCAAATATAAAATGCGAATCATGATTTCTGATGAACACCCCGTAGGACAGCATGCAGTCCCTTCCTATGGTCACATCCGCATACGCCGAATAGATGACCGCGTTGTGTATCGTTGAATCATCGCCTATGATGATCGAGCAGTCATTCCCGCATTCGGTCTCCAGATTATCATATATCCGGCAGTTCCTGCCGATCCGCACATGAGCATTCTCACCGTTAAAGCGGAATGAGGCCCTGTCAAGAAGATCCGGACTCCCACACGCGATGACATTGCCGTAACAGTCCCTGTACACACCGTCTGCATCCATCTTTTCCCTGATCTCTTCGGTCGTCAGTCTCCTCTCGATCGGGATCATGCCCGTCAGCCGCACAAAATGACAACCTGAAAGTTCCGGAGAAGATTCGATCTTTTCCATTTCGTTCTGATCAGTCATACAGATCACGATCCGGCAGTCTTCCTTCCTGTCGATCGTATATGGCGACCGTACGGTATATCCGTCATATTCACTGTCTCCATCCGTAAATTTCCTGTCCCATATGCATGCATCGGGATATTCGGATCTCAGAAAATCCCTGTACTTTTTATATATGTATCCCGTTCCCCAGATGATCGTCATGCTGATGTCTTTGCCTTTCGCCATCACTTAGGCCTCCTGCCGGACATATCCTTATTTGTGCTTATATTTGATACACTTCCACTGATCCACTACATGAAAATCCAGGTACCTCTCATCCGCGAAAAAGAAGTTCTCAACCATTGATCCGTCATTAAACACGCGGATATCATCATAACCGACACCGTCAAAATGTTTTTCCAGGAAATAGTCAAGATACCTGATGCTGCCGGGATCAAAACCCATGTACCTTGCGGCCACGACATCCGCCGCGAGAAGATCCTCTCCCGCGATGATCGTATTTGCATTCTTGCTCGTCGGGCAGAAAGGGCCCTGTCCTTCTCCGGCAACGATACCGTCAATGACCGTAAAATAGCGCCTCTCTTTCATCTTCATCCCTTGATACAGATCGGCCACCATACGCCATATCGTATCGTTTCCGGGCCAGGCGCCGCGGTGTTTTACCTTGGCCTTCTGTCCTCTCTCATATGATTCCTTATCCGGATACTCATCGCCATGTATCTCGGGATACCCGATCTGCCAGTGAACAAGCTGGTTCTTGTTTGATATCGTTCCGACCAGTCCCTTGAGATTGAGTGTCGCTCCGACTTTCTGATGTGTTTTCAGTTTCGGGACCGAAATGTAGACATCGGCATCATAAAGTGTCCTTGCAAAAGAATATAACTGCGTCTCTCCGGTATGCGAAGCTATCGTTTCATCCCTTTCATCAAAGACTCCTCTGAATCTTTCCGGATCTATGCCGTATAAAAGGGAATCTTTGCCGAGGTTTATCTCGACCTTTCCGGCCGGATCACCGGCCTGGGCGACCATCAGGTCTCTTTTTCCGTAGTTTTTCAGGTCATCGCAGACAAGCGGCCTAAGGTCAACGATGGTAACGGGAACATCATATTTATCCTTTATCTTCTCTATTTCCGTAAACTCCATCAGTTCAGCAAAGTCTGCATCTATGGACGGATTATCTCCGATGATGATCTCGCCTTTTCCCTGCAGCGCCTCGGCTGTAAAATCAGCCACCGCCTCTATCACCGAAGGGTGCGTTATGACACAGTAAAGCGTATCCTTATGCGGGCATGATGCTCTCCATCTTGATGCGACCCAGTTGGGCTTGATAAAGACCCTGTCACCAGGATGCACTATGCTGCCCAGCGGGTTATCTTCGGGATATCCAAGATCATGAAAACACTTTCTCAGAGCTTCCTTTACCGGCCCAAGTCTGTAATTGTCAGTATGTTCTATCGCTACCGAATGCATCGTCACCTGTCCTCTGTCATTGTTGAGAGCCACGTCATTTACAGTACCATGTTAAGGTACCTCTCAAGGCACCATACCATCCACTTCTGGTCACCCGTCATGTTGTCCGTGCAGTGCGGGATGAACTCATCCCGTACCGGACCTTCCCATTTTGCGAACCACTCGTTGACAGGCCTCGGCATAGGGATCTTCCCCGGGATCTCCTCCCCCGGATACAGCTGTCTGAACAGTTCCCGGATGATGTATTTGGTATCGCCCGATCTGATGCGCTCATAATCTATCGGCCGGTCCATGACTGTCAGCGAATACGGTCCGATGAACTTTATGCCGGCCGTTTCACAGGCATTCGTGTATGTTCCGAGAGCTTCCTGCCTGAAATACTTATTGATAAAATCATGTCCGTCTATATGTCCGTCCACCTCAAATTCATTAAAAGGTTCAAGCAGCAGCACAGGATCCCTTAATACCCTGTAGGGCATGACATATGTATATCTGTCAACGAACTCCGAATAAAGCCAGTCCTTCTCCAGCAGTCCGTTCATTCCGCCGTAAATGATATCGGCGTTCTCGCCGAGGATAAATCCGGTCTTGCCGCATGATGCGGCTTTTTTTGCGGCTATGTATATCTGCGCCTCTATGGAATGAACAGGGGACTGTTTGTGCTTCATGCACAGATCCGCCGCGGCGACAACATCATCCCATGTTATATCGATGATCTCGTGATCGAGCCTGTTCATTTCGGCCCATTTTTTTGCATTTGCGGATTCGTCCGTAACCTTTGTTCCCGGGACTATGCACCGGAATGTATAGGCCTTCGTCCCCTCGGGTAAAAGACGCGCAAGTATCGCGGAATCGATCCCGCCGCTCAGCGCGAGCGCAACATCCTCCGCAGCGCTGGCCTCATCGACCACGCGCTTTAGGGCATCATACAGATCTCTTTTATCTTTGACGGGGATCCTCTCGAAGTTCAGATCGACCTGTCTGCAGTTTTTATCATCCTCAAAACCGCGATCCTTATCATAGACATACCTGTACATAAGATAAGAATTCATGCAAAATCTTCTGTCTTTCATCTTTCTCCGGTCAGGCTTTGTTAATATGATCCTTCTCTTTTATATCTTCGATCGTCCATCCGCGGACCGCCTTAAGCGCTTCTCCGATCCTCGTGCTGGAAATGCCCTTTGTATACGGGAAGTACACTATCCTGATGCCTTCTTTTGAGAATTCCTCTTCATATTTGCGCCATTTTTCTGTCCCGTACCAGTCATCACCGACAAAAAGAACGGAGGCTCCGAGTTCTTTGCATGCCCTGAGCTTGTCCATATCGTATTGCGGGACGGCGGCATCTACATATTTGCACGAGCGAACTATCTCGATCCTGTCATCAAACGGGATCAGGGCACTCTTTCCCTTATACTGTACAAGTTCGTCGACCGTCACGCCGACTATGAGCTTGTCACACATGCCTTTTGCATTCTTCAAGAGGTTCAGGTGGCCGATGTGGAACAGATCGAACACCCCCGCCGTATAACCTATAATCATTTTTTATCCCTTTCCTTCGTCACTTTCTTTGACAGCCGCGCCATTTAAGCAGCGCTTCGCCCCTTCATGTATCTTCGGTCACAAATCTGCCGTCACCTGTACTCTTGTACCGGATGATCTTTGGGTCATGATATATAAGTGCGGCATCGATCTCATCCGTATAAACGATATCCGCTTCCCTGTTGATCGTATCCGAGATCTCTGCCCCGAAAACATCAAACGTATCGGTGACTGCCCTCTCCAACTTTCCGGTCAGTATGATGCGGGCATAAATGTTCTTTTTCCTGAGCTGTTCGTACAGTTCAAGATAACAGAGTATGTTATATTTATCCGTATAAATTATATCGGCGCATGTGTAGACGGACATTATGAAATCCTGCCAGTACGAATGATCGGGGATGCCGATCTTTTCCGGAAGGGACCGCCAGTTGCGTCCGAAAACATATTCAACGCATTCCTCCCGGTGAGCCGGCACATAAAATACCCCGGTCTCATAGACCGCCTCTCCAAGCGGAAAAACATCATCCCTTCTCAGCCACTTATCATAATCCAGATAATATGCATAGGATTCCACATTATCCGCTCCGTAAAACAGGTTGTTACCGTCCTCATCCCAAAACTTCCTGTCCTCGTCGATAAATCTCTCTATGGCATCATACTCTTCACTGCAGTTCACACTGGCTGTTATCTCTTCTTTTAACTGCATGAGGCGTTCCCAGTGTGTTGCGAAATCATAAACATCTTTATACGAATCTATTACAAAAAGATCTATGCTACATCCGTCAAACAGATTTTGGCCCTTCATTATCTGTATATGGAGTGGCGTTTCAAGCAGAATGTAGCGGTCAGGGTTCCTCTCGAACAGTTCCTTCTTGAAATTTCCGTATTCGTCAAAATGCTCGTCCCTGTATCGTCCGGTATACTTCGCGTAAACAAAATTCGCTTTGCAGTACTCTTTTAACCGCTCATACTCACCTCTTAGCAGTTTGAGATCGATATCGTCATCCCAGGGAAGAAAGCCGCCGTTTCTTACGAGTCCGAGCAGATTGCCGGCAGATAATATCGGATGTATGTCAAGCTTGCGCAGCTCAAGCAGCAGCTCCCTGGCATATTCAACGAGCCGCAGCTGCTTTTTACGCAAAAAACCTGTCGCCGGGGTGATATCCTGCGGTCTGAAATGCGCCCTCAGATAATCTTTTTCGGCGCTGACCTTTTTGTACAGTCCGCAGTACAGATCCGCCATCCGTCTTGCGTGTCTTTCCCTTAATACGCCCGGATTCTCACCGCTGCCTGCTTCATCCCAGTAGATATAATCTTTTATGCCGGCTTCTTCGAGCTGAACGGCGATGCTGACAGCGCGCAGTTCATCCTCGACGCATATCACCACACTCTCATTCACCGGATGCTCACTTACGTATTTATCAAAATGGCATATCTTTTTTCCCTCTATATCTTTTCCGATGATACCGAGAGAATTGTCAAAGAACAGTTTTACATTTTCCGCGCCAAGACTTTGGAGCATTTCCCTGCCGCGTTTTCCGGCACCGAACAATATGTATCCCATCCTAACCCTCCAGCACCTTTTTGGCATACGAGCATACGGGGATGACTTTCATCTTTCTCTTCTCGGCTTCCTCCGTAACTTTATACACGAGCCGTTTTGCGATGCCCCTTCCTTCATGATCGGGCAGAACACCGGTATGGACTATCGTCCAGGCCGTGCCGTCATTCTCATAACAGCACTCCCCGACTTCCCCGTCTCCTTCGAGGGCGAGGCTGCACTGCCTCTTTTCATCGAAGATCACTTTTATGTCGTGATTGTATACGCACGTCAGAGCACCTGACGGGCACTGTGAAACGGTGTTCCAGATCTGCGCAGTCGGCGCTGCGTACGGGTCCGCCCACTGTCTCCTGTCCTTTTCGAACACCTTCGGGCTCTGATGAACGCATACCTTGGCGTGTCTGCATTTGTCGGAATCCCAGAAGATCGTTATATCATCATTCTCATACAGTCTGTGCATGGCGCCTCTTTTCTGTCTGCTGTTCGTCCGGGAACATCATCCGCCTCCGGATCCCGCACCTTCAGTGATCAGTACAGTACCTTGCCGTCCAGGCTGACCCTTCCGGAAATGTAGTATCTGAAGCCGTTCTTTTTGCAGTAGCTGTCTATCTTCTTTTTGACGGCATTATCGGTCGTGTATTCCAGCAGGAAGACCTTCAGGCCCTTCTTTTTGACCTTTTTGATATAGTCCTTATAGTACCACTTCTCTTTTGCTTTCTGGGCAGCGAAAACGTCATCATCATAATCCACTATCCGGCTGAACACGGTCTCCTGGTTGATGGCGTCGATAAGGTCCGTATTCTTTTCCTTTATCAGCCTCTTCACAAAGACATCCCCGCCGTTTATGATGATGTCTTTGTCAAATTTTCGCAGTTTTTTCATTATCGAAACAAGTCCTTTGTAAAACCTGTTCTTTTCGTTGTATACGGAGTATACGTCGCAGTTATCGATGAAAAAACCGTCCACGCCCTTATCGGCCAGCTTTCCGGCGATCTTGCGCCCGATATAGTCCTGCCACGAGACGTCCGAAACATCGACCCAGTATTCGTCGGGCCAGTTTTCATAAGGATCCAGCCTAAGATGCTTAAACTTTTTGTAATAAGGTCTGTACGTCTCAAGAGACCCGGCGTCCAGATAGCCGTACACTTTCCGTCCGTCTTCCTTCAGCTTCTTTATCTGCTTCTTTGTAAAGGACTGACCCTCTATTACTATTATATCGTTATTTTTGCTCAGTTTCTTAAGTTTGGAAAGATCATCAACTCCCAGATACACCCCGTATCCGTCGTTGTATATCTTCTTCTCATCCACCCCGGCATCCGTGACAGGCTCTGCGGCCGCATCCGGTATATCAGATTCATATGCCCGGACAGGGAACGCCGCCAGCAGTACATATACTGACGCGGCGAGCATCAAAACCGCTTTTCTCATAAGTTCACTTCCACTTTCCTGATACTTCAGTCATTTTCCTCCTGATGATCAATGTTTTCGTTTCCGGCTGTCAAAAAAAACGATAACGGACACCCTGAAAAATATTATATCAGAAATCGCAGAACAATAAAATGACACAAAACAAAAAAGCCTTGAAAATCAAGGCTTTTAGCGTGCAGAAAAAGAGACTGTTTTTAACCTTCTCGTATATCCGGTTCAATTTCCCTTCATCATCTTTTAAATCTCTTATTTGTTAAGATCCATTTTATTAATATGTGTCTTTTTAAACAGCCTGCCCGCTTATCCCGGAATATGATCTAGCTGCCTGAATAGGATCATATCAGGGGCTCGGGCTCCTGTCTCAAAAAAAGGGTCGCATCACTGCGATCCTTTTTCTGCTGTTTCAGTCCGTTCTGTTTTGGACAGAAGACTAAAGCAATGCTATTGCATCCCCGCGGGATATCTTTTTGCCATCCTTATAGTATTCATTGAAGTAAGCGATATTGGACACGCAGGTAACGCCGACTTTGCTCCAGCCTTCATCAACCTTTGCAGAATCTTCAACCCAGTTGAATGCCAGATCGCCTTCCGTATACATTTCACTCATGTATCCGGCGTCGTAAAGCAGATAACTATCAGTGCTCGTTTCAATAATATTGCCACCTGTTACCATATTCAGTTCTTTCTCCATTACCTTTGTCATCTTTATGCCCTCCTTCCTTGGGGTTTTGTCCGCTCCCCTTTTCTGATTATGTTATACCATTTCTTATGTCACAGAAATGTCACTCCTCTCTGTTTATCAAGCAGATCGCACCAATAGTGACGTCTTTATTGCCAAAAGGTTTCGCAATACATATAATAAATTGACTGTGCTAAATTATTCCGTTGTGTGCAGGCGCTGTACATGAAACCCTATGATAAACCGATGAGGCCGGCATCTTATGAAGATTGCGATAATATCAGATACGCACTCTCTTCTTCGTCCTGAGGCAGAGGCTCAAATAAAGGACTGTGATTATATCCTTCACGGTGGGGATATAGCTTCCCGGGATGTATTTGACAGGATAAGCTCTTTTGCTAAGACATACTTTGTCAGGGGAAACGCCGATAAGGGCTGAGCAGAGGATATTCCGAAGGATATCGAATTTGAGATAGCCGGATACCGGTTTTACATGGTTCACAACATAAAGCACGCCCGGACTGACCTTTCCGGGATCGATTTTGTCGTTTACGGACACTCTCATAAGTACGAGAACAGGCAGGACGGGGATATTACATACCTAAACCCCGGAAGCTGCGGACCGAGGTGGTTCACGCAGCCCGTGACAATGATGGTAATGACGATCGGCAAGGACAGATCGTACAGTATTGAGAAAATTAACATATCTCCCATCTTAAAACGCAGTGGTAAATATCCTCCGCAAAAGGAAATGGATAAGCTGATAAAGTCGATCATAAAGGATATGAACACAAACAGGACCGTTGATCAGATATCCGAAAGAAACCGGGTTGAGAAGTCTCTGGTTGAAGAGATACTTCAGATATATACAACACACCCCGGAATAGATATTGACGGGATACTGAATCGTATGAAATAGAATTACGGTTTTTCTTAATCTTAAAGTAGCGGGTGGCTCACTTTCTAGTTGACGTTTATAATGTCCCTCTTGCAGGGAAGAGCCCATATTACTGTGTTCTTTAAATATTCTCTCATATATTATCCCCTCCGGTCTGAATTCTCCTATACTCTGATGCTATAATAAAATACCAAAGTCCTGTCAATAATTTACTTCATTGGCCTTGCCGAATGATTATTAAAAAAGCCCTGAAAATCAGGGCTTTTGCAGTGCAGAAAAAGGGACTGTTTCCCACCATCGCGATTTTACGCTGTTCGCGTCAGTATTGACCCGTTGTTTGACCCGTTCAGATCATAACGCGATTTTGATTGTCTGCATTGCAATGTTTTTTGTATCTTCCAGAACATGCCCGTAAAGGTTCATAGTCAACTTATAATCAGCGTGCCCTAACAGATCTTGAATCGTTCGCGGATTAATTCCCTGTTCGATGCATCTCGTAGCAAACGTCGCTCTGAAGGCGTGAGTTGTAAACTTCTCGATGCCTGCCCGGCGACATATTCTTTCAATGTCCCGGTCAATCGGGAATACCAATAGTATACCACGTTCATATGCCTTGAAAATCGTATCATTTATAGATCTGATCTTGTCACCGTCGATCATCCGATTGATTTCCTGTTGATGTTTGATAATCTCGCGGATACTATCGTTTAACGGAATCGTACGTATGCTTGGTAGAGTTTTGGGAATCTCTGCGATAGTATAACTGCCCGTTGTTGTACGCATTACAGTCTTCTCTATGTGGATCATATCATTACGTATGTCGGCTTCATACAATGCTCCAATTTCACCAATACGCATACCGGTATTAATCCCCAAACGATATATATCGTAATAATACGAATTCTCAGCGGCCTCAAAAAATGCTTTTGTTTCATCTTTTGTCAGAGCTCTATGTATTGTGTCGCGTGCCTTTTTTTCAGTGTGCTTTAGATTCCTTATCGGCATACACGGATTGTAATCAATGTATCTCTCCTTCAGTGCATCATTGAACATATGGGATATGAATGCAATCTTATCGTTGACTGTCTGCGCAGAATTTCCGCTGTCCAATAATTCCTTCTGTATTATCCGTATATCATCAGGCTTTACATCAGCTATCCTTAAGTCTTCGAAGGAAATACCACCGATCTTGATGCCTTTTATGGTATTAAAAAAATGACCTTGTACACATCGAGTTGACTCTTTAACTATTCCGATTCTATTGTCACTCCAACGCTGATAGTAGCATCCCATCCTTGGATTCTCATGGTCATAAATCCCATCTTCAAGTTCCTGGCGCTTTTTTACAGCCTTCTGTTCCACTTCCTGAATCGATTTTCCATACACGTAGTATGTCTTTCCATTATAATTTATTGACTTCTTAAACCTTCCATCAGATCTTTTCTTCTTTGCCATCGTTAATTCCTCCTTATATAAATCATTGTGTTGTATACCAAAAATCTACCTTCCTTAAATAAGTAAGTCTATTGACAGGGCATCTAATTCTTCGCTTGACAGTTAGGATATCAGCGTGTTTATCGATATATGAGAATACAACATATTGATGTTCACACTTATACCTGTGCTGAGCATCACTTCAATTTCAATTTCGCATTAATGTCTTTATCTATCTTTTCCCGATCAAATAGGACTCGTTTGCCGTAATGCCAGGTGGCACCTATCTTGTCGCAATAGTTCCGCACTGATGTGCGCCCCAATCCACAATATTCACGAGCTTCATCCCACGACAACATTCTCTTATTCTTGTAGTTTTCTTCTGATTTACGTTTTTCCATGTATTTTCACCTCATGTGCCGCACTTAACCAAGCCGTCCGGTCTTCTCAAAGTGATGTATGAGAAACAGCTACCAAAACGGCCAAGCCATACTATGCATATCTGCTTTTCCGCGAGCCAAGATTGAACGCTCCGGGAAAAGAAGATATACATCCTGTTGTTCGCAGTCGGGCGCAATAACACCTGCACTGCCGGAATGTAACATATCCTGGGGGGGTGAAGCTGAGTAGGAGCACTAACACAACTTCGAAGAAGTGAACTACAACGACAGCGATAATTCGAATTGCGTCATCGAGTCAAGAAATCCGCCGAGAATCATATTTCCTAATTAAATGCTATCACATGATCTATTCTTTTCATACCCTAAATTTTAAATTTCAGTTTTGTTGACTATTAACAGATTGTTCATAATTCCTGTTTCGGACACAAAAAGAACGCTTACTTCGTGTAAGCGTTGAGGTATACAAGATATCCGCCCATCATTGATT
>CACYMJ010000009.1 GCA_902775485.1 uncultured Lachnospiraceae bacterium | reverse complement strand
CAAACCGTGTCAGGCCAGGAATGGAGCAGCACTAAGCGGATGCCTTTGTGTGCCGCAAGGGCGCCTGGAATGAACCATCCTCCGGCTCGCTTTTGGATTTTGAAGGTATTTTAACGTGGACATTAAGACGATAGCAATAGTCATTATAGGGATCGCCGTTCTGATCTTTCTTGCAGTCTGGGTCTGGTACATGAAAAGGACCAAATATGAGGATGACCAGATCTTTGAAGACATGGAAGGCCAGGAGTTTGAGAATTACTGTGCCGAACTGCTTGAAGCAAAGGGATTTGACAATGTTGAAACAACTCCCGCAAGTCATGATTACGGGGTTGATATAATAGCGGACAGAGACGGTATCACCTATGCCATTCAGTGTAAGTGCTATTCCGACAATATCGGAGTCAGGGCGGTGCAGGAAGCATATGCAGGCAAGGATTACTATGACAGCATGGTAGCTGTTGTCATGACTAATCAGGGATTTACCAAATCTGCCAAAGAACTTGCGGCGAAGCTGAATGTTATTCTGTGGGATGGAGACCAGGTAATGAAGTTCATTCATGAGGTTGCGATCCCGGAGAAAAGGAATATGAAAGACTATTTCGGCGGTCTGATCAGGAGAAGGACGGATCGGAATAATATCGAAGAGAGTGACCTGCCTATAGACAAAATTGAGGGGTAAGTATGTCGAAGCATATCTTGATGCTGACAAGTACATGGGACAGTAATTACACCAAGGCCATCATAGCCGGCATCCTTGACAGGATAGGTGATGATGACATTGAACTGCACATCTTTAATTCCAATGATGCGGGTATGGAAACCGATTATTTCCGCAAGGGACGGGAAATATACCAGCTTCCCGTATATGAGCGGTATGACGGGATGATCGTTGCTTTAAGCTCGATCGGATCGTCCAAATTCGTTAATGAGATCACAAAGAAATTTCACAGTTACAACAAACCGGTCGTTGGTATAGATACTCATGCCGATAATGCAATATTCTGCGGACTTGACAACTATCGTTCCATGTATCAGCTTGTGGAGCATATGGTTACGATCCATGACTGCAGGATATTCAATTATCTCGGAGGGCCGGAAGATAACGAAGAGAGCAATGAAAGATACAGGGCATTTTGCGACTGCCTGGCCTCCCACGGGATAAATGTCAGCAAGAAAAGAGTTCTTAACAAGAGATTCTGGAAGACTGACGGCAGGAATGCGTATAATGAGTGGAAGGAAATGGGAGTCAATATGGCAGATGCCATCATCTGCGCGAATGACTATATGGCACTCGGATATGTGGATGAGGCAGCAAAGGACGGTATCACGGTTCCTGATTATATAAAGGTAACGGGTTTTGATAATCTGGAGGAAGCCCAGCAGTATTCCCCCTCCATCACAAGTGTAAACAGAAACTGGAAGCTTCTGGGATTTGAATCCATGGATGCCCTTATGGAGGCCATTGACGGTAATACCGAGTTTGATACGAGGTTTGTTGAAGGGTATGTCAATTACAACGAAAGCTGCGGTTGTGACCTTACAAGAGATATAAGAAACGATTACAACGTCATACTCGAGAAGACAAAAAAAGAGCTGGATGTTGCCCTGAGAAACAGTTATTCGAGGCAACTTCTGTTCAAATGCACGTCTATCGGTGATTATTGCAAAGCACTCAAGGAAAGTGTGGGGATGCTCGATATAGGGGAAGTTGCGATAGGCCTTAACAGTTCGTTTTTCGAAAGCGATCCCGATACAGGCATAACCGGATATGATGAGAAGATGACACTTTATACTTTCGACGGAGAATCGGAAGCCAACAGGAGCGACTGGTTATACCCGCCCGAATGGAGAAAGGATAGTAAAACGTTTTTGTTTTCCCCTGTCCGCAACAGCGTTCAGACATTCGGATATGCCGTAATGCCGTACAGGAGTGATTTCTTCACCAGACTTAAGCACAGGACTTTTATAGAGACGCTTTCTCTTTCGCTTGATAATCTTAATAAAAAACTGGCCATAGACAGGTTTATCCCGAAAAAGAATAACGGATAAGGCCAAAAAAGGGAGGATAATGTAATGAACAAAAAGAATTCGGTGCTGGCAGCAGGAGGCATTTTTGTGCTCATGGTGATCCTGATCTGCGTGGTGAATGCTTCGCAAGGAGGCGCCTATACGTTTGCGGGTACCTTCTGGGCTCTGGTTCCGCCTTTGGTTGCGATAATTCTTGCGCTTGTTACGAAGGAAGCATATTCTTCGCTTTTTGTCGGAGTGGTGCTCGGTGCGATCATGGCATCCGGTGTTTCATTTACAGGAACGCTCAATCTTATAACAGTTGAGGGATTGTCGGACGCGGTCGCAGGAAATGCCGGTATCCTTATATTCCTCGTTATTCTCGGTATAATAGTCGCGCTCATTAACAAATCGGGTGCATCCCGTGCATTCGGTGAGTGGGCGGAGAAGAACATTAAAACAAAAACGGGCGCAGCCCTTGCAACGTTTGTGCTTGGTGTTCTCATATTTATTGACGATTACTTCAACTGCCTTACTGTAGGTTCGGTAATGTCACCGATAACGGATTCAAAGAAGATATCAAGAGCAAAACTGGCATATCTTATCGATGCTACTGCGGCACCGGTATGTATGATAGCTCCCATCTCATCATGGGCCGCAGCTGTAAGCGGCTGTGTCACCAGTGAGAAATACTCGGGGATCGAATTGTTCGTAAGGGCGATACCGTACAATTTTTATTCGATACTTACATTTGTTTTCATCATTACGCTCACGCTTCTTAAGTTTGATTACGGAAAGATGAAAAAGTACGAGGAAAAGGCTGAACTGACCGGAGACCTCGGTATAATGGGACTTTCCGATGATGAGGAATATGAACTTAAACATTCCGGACCGGCAGAGCCTCCCAAAGGAAAGCTGATCGACCTGATTCTTCCGGTCATAATCCTTATAGTATTCTGTGTATGGGGTCTTCTGTTCAACGGTTTTTCCGCTATTGAAGAAGGCGGAGTTATCGAAGCGTTCTCATCAACGGATGCATATGTCGGCCTTCCCTGGGGAAGCATACTTGCGCTTGTTGTCGTTGCCATATATATGATAGCCCGCAAGGTCGTTACCTTTGAAGAAGCAATGGAATGCGTTCCGAAGGGATTTATCGCAATGGTTCCCGCGATCACGATACTCACGCTTGCAACCTCCCTTAAGAACATGACCAACATTCTTGAGGCAAAGGAATTTGTCGGAAATGCAATGGCGAATGTACAGGGTCTTCAATGGGCGCTGCCTGCCATCGTATTCGTTGTTGCCTGCCTTGTATCGTTTGCAACCGGAACGAGCTGGGGAACATTCGGAATACTCATTCCTATAGTATCTGCCATATTCCCCGAAACAAGCCCGCTGTTCTTTGTCGGCATATCGGCATGTCTTGCCGGAGCCGTATGCGGAGATCACTGCTCACCTATTTCGGATACAACGATCATGTCATCGGCCGGTGCGCATTGCAATCATATAAATCATGTAGAAACACAGCTGCCGTATGCAGTCTCGGTCGCATGTATCTCGTTTGTTTCGTTTATACTTGCCGGACTGTTTGAAAAAGCAGATCTTACATGGGTATCGCTGCCGGTAGGAATATGCCTTACGATCGGATTCCTGTTCTTTATGAAGAAAAGGTCATCAAAAGCATAAACGGTTTACGGGGAGGGTGTTATGTTTAAGAGAAAATGGTATGAATGGATACTGACCATTGTATTTTTTGCGATGGTGGCATTGTGTGTTTACCTGAACATGACACCCGGCCACAGGGAGAGTCTTACGACGATCATCGTGAATGCGGTGATGTTCGTTATTGTTGCGATCATTTTTTTGGCAGCGGACTTCGGAAGCTTCGCACCGGTAAATGCCGTCATCAGGGATCTTAATAATGCAACGGAAAAGATCCGCTCCGATGCGATGAACTCGCATTCGTATCTGTGGAAGCCATATCAGTCAAGCAATGTTAAGCTCTTTAAAAATGAAAAGCTTGCATCCCTTTTTACGGATTTCATTTTTGAACTGAATCGAGAGGACGATGCCGAAAACGCATATTACAGACCCGGCATTGATGACTATATCAATGAAGAACTTATCGATACCCTGATCCACAGAAACGAGCTGAATCAGGTACCCGGAATGCTTACGGGACTAGGAATACTCGGAACATTTATCGGGTTGTCCATAGGACTTGAGCACTTCAATACCGGAACAACGGCGCAGATGACCGAGAGCATAGAGCCGCTTATGAACGGTATTAAAGTGGCATTTCACACATCCATTTTCGGAATGGTATTTTCACTTACATTTAACGCCATATACAAACGTAAGATCTATGAGGGTGAGACCGCCGTTTCGAACTTTTCTCATGCATTTAAAAAATACGTTCTTCCCGATACAGAGAATAACGGAATGAACCAGCTGATCTCATTACAGGGCGAGCAGATAGTAGCCATGGACAAGATGTATGAGAGGATGGCGGACGAACTTGCAAGGATCATAGAGCCTCAGTTTGACAGACTCGGAAAGGCTGTGTCGGAATTTGAGACGATCATGGTCAGAAATGAGACGGAAGCGGTCCGTCAGATCGTTGATACGTTCATAACCGAGATGAACAATTCACTCGGCAACAGTTTCTATCAGCTGAACGAATCGGTCAAGGAACAGTATAACAGTCAGAAGCAGCAGGCGGATCTTATGACCGATCTGCTTAAGACTACCGGCAGTAATACAGCAACACTTCATACGATCAATCATGAGACCGAAAGGCTTGTTACAACGCTTAACAGTTATACGGCAAGCATTCAGACGATACAGAACGAACTTCAGAGAACGCTCTCGGGTCTGTCGGCCGAAGACAGGTCTGTTCATGACTTGATCGTATCTGAAAAGAATATGTTGATCGAACAGGCGAATATCATATCGGAATTCAAAAAGGCCGTATCGGAGATGAGCAGGAATTCACAGGAGACAAACGAGCACGTAAACGAAGCTCTTGAAGAGATAACAAACGGTGTTGATTATATGCGCAAGCTCACCGACAAGAGAACCGGTCTGGGCGGTAAAAACTGATGAGACGTGTAAACAGCCGAAGAAGAGATGAGGAAACTTCATACTGGCTGTCTTATTCGGATATGATGGCAGGACTCCTTCTGTGTTTTGTCCTGATCATATCCCTTACCGTTCTGCGTTCAAAGGTAATGTACGATCAGAAGCAGAATGAACTTGCCGGAAAAGAACAGGAACTCATCATCCAGTCGGAGGAGCTTGAAAACGAGAGGCTCACCATTGAAGAACAGGGTGCCAAATTAAACGCACAGGAGCTGAAGCTGTCCGAACAGGAAGGGGAACTTCTGGCACAGCAGAGAAAGCTGGAGGAACAGAGCCAGCTTCTCAAAGAGCTTGAGCAGCTGATGGGTGAGCAGCAGGCAAAACTTGATAATATCATCGGTATCAGGAGTGAACTTATAGAGGCGCTCAGAAACGAGTTTGAACATTCATCGCTCAGCATTGCGGTTGATGAGAAGACCGGTGCTATTTCCATGGACTCAAATATCCTGTTTGAGTACAACAAATCCACATTAAAATCAGGAGGTCAGGACTTTCTGGCCGAGTTCATGCCCCGATATCTTAAGATCCTTCTGAGTCCGAAGTACAACAAGTATATATCCGAGATAGTCATAGAAGGACATACGGATACGGACGGGGATTATCTGTCAAATCTGGAACTGTCACAGCAGAGAGCTTATTCGGTTGCCAATTATTGTACGCGCAAAAACAGCGATTTTCTGACGGACAGGGAAAAGGATGAACTTGAAAAGGTTCTTTCCACAGTCGGAAAATCATTCAGCGAGCCTATACTCAAAAGTGACGGAAGCGTCGATGCGGCTGCATCCAGGCGTGTTGAGATCATGTTCCGCCTGAGGGATGAAGAGATGATCAGGGAAATGATGGAGATACTTAACGAAACGTCGGGAAGATAAGCTTTTCAAGGGAGGTAGGATATGCAAAGAGCGTTGTTCATCGGTGGTACGGGAACGATATCCATGGCGATCACAAAAGCCGTGGCAAACGATCCGAACTGGGAGCTTTTTCTTATAAACAGGGGAAGCAGATCCGATGAGGTTCCGGATAATGTACGCATCATCAATGCCGACATAAACGATGAAGACCGGGTTGAAGAAGCTCTTGAGGGAATGCGGTTTGACTGTGTGTGCGATTTCATAGGGTTTACTCCAGACCAGGTTGAACGTGATCATAGGCTGTTTCGCGGCAGATGCGGCCAGTATATCTATATCAGTTCGGCATCGGCATACAACAAGCCGTGCAGGAGCCATGTCATAACGGAAGGAACGTCCCTTGCCAATCCGTTCTGGGAATATTCAAGGAACAAGATAGTAAGTGAAGCGTTTCTGATGGATATGTATGAAAAGGAGGGATTTCCCGTTACGATCGTCCGCCCGAGCCACACATATGATGTTAGAAGTGTACCTCTGGGTGTTCACGGAAAATGTGGCAGCTGGCAGGTCATAAAGAGGATGCTTGAGGGCAAGCCCGTTCTTGTTCACGGCGACGGCACTTCATTGTGGACAATGACATTTAATGAGGATTTTGCAAAAGGATTTGTCGGTCTAATGGCAAATGTGCATGCCATAGGTGAGAGTTTCCAGATCACGAGTGATGAGACACTTACGTGGAATCAGATATATGAGGCTATAGCAGATGCACTGGATGTTGATTTCATTCCTTATTATGTATCTTCGGAATTCCTCGCATCGGTCAGTGATTATGATTATTTCGGATCTCTTCTCGGGGACAAGTCCAATTCGGTCATATTCGACAACAGTAAGATAAAGAGGATCGTTCCGGGGTTCGAATGCACGACACGGTTCGATCAGGGCATCCGAAAGACTATAGAATACTGTCTGTCTCATCCGGAGTGTCAGGTACCGGATCCGGAATTTGATGAATTCTGCGACCGGGTCATAGATGAACTTGAGGAGGCAAAGGACAGGATCAGGGTCTGAGGCTGTCAGTGACGAAACTGTGACGGAAACTGTTATATAACAGTAACATCGGACAGGCAGAATATGGAAGGAGATAAGACATGAACAAGATCAATGAAGGAATGCTTAAAAAAGTCAGCGGTGGTACGGCTGAGTTTGAAGACTTAAAGAAGGAAGAATTCGAAAAAGCATGGGATGAGCTTAAGCTCGATCGAAAGAATCTTACCGGAACGGAACTTGAAGATCTGTTTACCCAGTGGCAGATAGCGGGATATAAACCTGATGCGGTATCGTTTCTGAAAACCTGTAAGACGATCTAGACAAATGCCGGAAACCATTTGGTTTCCGGCATTATTTATGCGTCGGCGTGACAAGATTTGAACTTGCGGCCTCTACGTCCCGAACGTAGCGCTCTACCAAACTGAGCCACACGCCGATTGCAGACAGAAAGGACCGGCACACCTTTCTGATAATAAAACCCCAATTCCGCACAAAAGCAAAACTGAGGCCTTAATGCGCGATCAGGGGCTCGAACCCTGGACACCCTGATTAAGAGTCAGGTGCTCTACCAACTGAGCTAATCGCGCTCCCTATTTGTAACGCAAGTGCTATTATATTATAATGTTTTTTGAATTGCAAGGATTTTTTATCGAAAAAAAGGGAGTTTTAGGGTTTGATATACGAAACGCACACACATTTTGACGACAAAGCCTTTGACGATGACCGTGATGAGGCTATAAGGCGTACATTTGATGCAGGCATCGGGAAGATCGTAAATATCGGATCATCGATAAAAAGCAGCAAGACAAGTCTGATGCTCGCGCGTGAGTATCCTGATATATATGCCGCAATAGGAGTTCATCCTGAAGAGACCAAAGATCTTACGGAAGATGATATGGCAGTTCTTGAGGAATATGCTAAAGATGACAATGTTGTCGCAATAGGAGAGATCGGTCTGGATTATTATTGGGATGAGCCGGAACGCAAGATCCAGAAGAAGTGGTTCATAAGACAGATCGATCTGGCAAAGAAGGCAGGACTTCCGATCGTTATACATTCAAGAGATGCGGCTGAGGATACGCTGAACATTGTAAAGGATACACAGGCGGAAACTGTCGGCGGTATAGTTCATTGTTTTTCGTATGGAACACAGGTCGCAAAGCAGTATCTGGATCTCGGTTTTTATATTGGAGTCGGCGGAGTGGTAACATTTAAGAATGCCAAAAAGCTTAAGGAAGTCGTGGAGTATGTGCCGCTTGACAGGATAGTCACTGAGACGGATTCGCCTTATCTGGCTCCGGTACCGATGAGGGGAGGACGCAATTCATCGGAGTATCTTCCCTATATAGTCGAAGCGATAGCCACAATAAAGGGTGTGACGGCTGAAGAAGTTGAGAGCGTAACATATGAGAATGCTGTAAGGATATTCGGTAAGTGATATGTCTGATCTTAGTAATGCAGCCGGTACGGCCGGCATAATAAAAAAATACGGTTTTTCGTTTCAGAAGAGGTTCGGTCAGAACTTTCTCATAGATTCCCATGTTCTTGACAAGATAATCGATGCGGCGAATATTACAAAAAACGACGGTGTTATAGAGATCGGCCCGGGTATAGGAACGATGACCCAGTTACTGTGCGAACGAGCCGCAAAGGTGGTTGCGATTGAGATAGACAGGCAGCTGATCCCGATCCTGGAGGAGACCCTGTCTGGATACGATAATGTCAGGACAGTCAACGCGGATGTTATGAAGATCGACCTTCGGGAGCTTATTGCCGAGGAATTTTTCGGTATGACCGTGAAGGTTGTAGCGAACCTTCCGTACTATATCACGACACCCATCATAATGGAGCTGCTTGAAAAGAGGCTTCCGGTTGACAATATAACGATCATGGTGCAGAAGGAAGTTGCCATGAGAATGCAGGCCGGGCCGGGAACAAAAGATTACGGGGCACTCTCATTGGCTGTCGGGTACTATGCGAAGACGTATATAGCGGCAAACGTGCCTCCGAACTGTTTTATGCCACGCCCAAAGGTCGGATCGTGCGTTATCCGGTTGACGGTCAGAAAAGAGCCTCCGGTACGCGTATCGGATGAAAAGCTGATGTTTGCGCTTATACGGGCGGCGTTTAACCAGAGAAGGAAAACGCTTGTTAATGCGGTAGGCAATTCACAGCTTAATATTTCCAAAGAGAGGATGGGTGAGGCGCTCGTCGCTGCCGGGCTGTCTCCCACAGTAAGAGGAGAGCAGCTTGACCTTGATCTGTTTGCGCTGCTTGCGGATATTCTGACAAGGGATCGAATAACGTGATTTATTGCTTTTCGGGATAGGATATCTTATAATGATACAGATATTGGGATAGTTTACCTTCCCGGAGGGGAATATGAATCATAAGGGTCAGATACACAGGAAAGATATTAATGTCAGGAGAAGAAGATGGGCGATGGTTATCGGTATCGCGGTCAATTTTCTCCTTTCTTTTATCGCATATAAAACAAAACTTCCTTTCTATTTCGATACCGCAGGAACAATAGGTGTAGCGATGCTGGCCGGAGTGCTTCCGGCAATGGTCACCGGCGTTGCGACGAACATCCTGTGCAGTGTCTTTAACGAAAACGCCCTGTATTACACTTTTATAAGCGTCATGATAGCCATTATGGCGTCATGGTTTTATTATCGCAAGAAATACAAGAAGATCTCGCGGATCATATTGTTCATACTCAGTCTGGCACTTGTTGCCGGGGTACTGGGGATCCTCCTGCAGTGGTTCCTTCTCGGAGGACCGCAGTTCTTTGACGTTATCGAAGCTTCAAAAATGATAAGCAGGAGCCCGACCGGTTATTTCTTCGCATCCGTTCTGGTAAATACCGGATACAATGTTATCGATAAGGGCCTTATGGTGGCACTCTCACTTGTCGCGATCCATTTTCTGCCCGAAAACATACGGAATTCAATATGGGCCAGCTCATGGAGACAGAAACCTCTTCCCGATAATGAGATAAAGGAAGTAGCCGGAAAAAACGAAAGAGAAAAAAGGCATTCCCTTAAAGGGAAGATGACGCGAATGATAGTCCTTGCGGCCATCATTCTGACGTTTGCGATGGCCTGGATCAGTATACAGATAAATTATTCCAATACCAAAACGGAATATACCGAGAATGCGATAAATGCGGCAAAACTGGTCTCCAAGGTAGTTGATGCAGACAGGATCGATGAATTTTTAAGAGAAGGCGAAAAGGCTCCCGGATACAACGAGATCAGGGATATGATGTACAGTATCAAGGAAAACAGCAGGGGTGTAGAGTATCTGTATGTCGTAAAAATAGCCAAGGACGGATGCTATTTCGTGTTCGATCTGGACACGGAAGATACTCCCGCATATGAGCCGGGAGAAAAAGCTGATTTCGAAGCTGCTTTTGAACCGTATCTTCCCAAGCTGTTTGCGGGAGAAGAGATCGAGCCGATAGAGTCGAACGATATTTCCGGATGGGTCGTGACGGCATACTATCCGATCAGAAATTCCAGAGGAAAAACAACATGCTATGCCGCTGCGGATGTATCGATGAAGTATCTCTCGGATTATGTGGGCAATTTCCTTATCAAAACATTGCTGATCTTTTCCGGTTTCTTTACGATGGTGCTCGGCTACGGCATGTGGATATCAAGATATAATCTCGTTTATCCGATCGGAAGCATGACGAAGCGTACAAAAGAATTTGCCGTCAACAGTGATGATCAGAAAACACTCGATAACAGTGTAAAAACGATCCGGGAACTGGATATACGTACGGATGATGAGGTTGAGGAACTGTATAAGTCTATATGCAAGATGGCAACGGATATGGCGGAGCAGGTCAGAAGCGTAAGACACTACGCGGCCGCAACGGCAAAAATGCAGAACGGCCTTATCGTTACAATGGCGGATATGGTCGAGAACAGGGACTCCGATACCGGTGCCCATATCCAGAAGACTGCGGCGTATGTCCGGATAATACTGGAAGGGCTTAAGGAAAAGGGATATTACATACAGAAGATCACGCCCAATTATATAACGGATGTTGAAATGTCCGCGCCCCTTCATGATGTCGGAAAGATCAACATATCGGATACGATCCTTAACAAGCCCGGAAAACTTACCGATGAGGAGTATGAGATCATGAAGACGCATACTACTGCCGGCAAGAAGATCATAGAAAAGGCAATAAACACTCTTCAGGGAGAGAATTATCTGAAGGAAGCACGTAACATGGCGGCCTATCACCATGAGCGGTGGGACGGAAAAGGATATCCGGAAAAACTGCATGGTGAGGTCATTCCGTTATCGGCAAGAGTCATGGCAGTTGCAGATGTATTTGATGCGCTGGCATCTCCGAGAGTATACAAGCCCGCTTTCCCGTTTGAAAAGGCTGTCGGCATCATTGTGGAAGGTTCGGGCACCCAGTTCGATCCGAAGTGTGTGGAAGCATTTATGGATAACCTTGACAGAGTAAGAGAAGTACTTAAGAAATATAATCCCGAGCTTTAACGGAGGCTGTTGTAAAGAATGAGCAACAGGGCGGTTAGGATCTTAACAGCTGGCATCATCGGATGCATGCTGACCATTACAACTGTAAATATATATGCTGCTGATGTTCGCGCGGACAAACATTCAAAGTCGGCCGAGAAAGTGCATCTGTCCGTAAACGGCGGGGGTTATGCGGCCACCGGACAGCTGGATGATGTCGGATATATATCCGACATCTATGATGCTACGAACGGACTTCCCACGTCGGATGCCAACTATATCATGGCAGCATCTGACGGATATATCTGGATAGGCGGGTACAGCGGGATCATCAGATATGACGGTTCCGTTTTCGAAAGACTGGATTCATCGGAAGGTCTTACCAGCGGAAGATGTATATATGAAGACAGTTTAAACAGGGTATGGATAGGCACCAACGATAACGGCGTTGTGGCGATCGACGGAGAAAGGATATTCCGCTATACATATGAGGACGGACTGTCCTCTTCATCGATTCGCACGATCGCCGAAGACGGCAGCGGCCTGATATATATAGGATCCACGGGCGGTATTTCTTATGTGGATAATGATGGCAGGGTAAAAAATATCGATGATGAGAGGATCAACGGCAATATCATCGTACGGCTTTGTGCCGACTCAAAGGGTACTGTGTACGGAAATACGAAGGACGGAGCGATCTTCAGTCTTGAAAACGGAGAGATAGTACACTACTTTTCGGCAGACAAGCTTGGCGGCGACCTGATCTCTACCATTTATGCCGATCCGGACAACCCGGGAAAGGTATATCTCGGAACAGAGGGTAATGTGGTATACTACGGAGACTTCGGTTTTACTCTCTCATCCATGAGAAGGATAAAGGTGGATCCTGCCGATAATATATATTGGATTACATCCGCGTGCGGCAGGATATGGATCACATCCGAAGACGTGGCAGGATATATAGATGGAGATTATCAGTTCCACGTTCTTAACAATATCCCGATGAACAATTCCATAGACATGATGACGGCGGATTATCAGGGCAATCTCTGGTTTGCATCATCGCGTCAGGGTGTCATGAAGGTTGTTACGAATAATTTTATGGATGTTACAAAAATGGCAGGGATTGAAACAGGGACAGTCAACACCACCTGCATCCATAATAATCTGTTATATATAGGAACGGACTCCGGGCTGGTTATTCTGGACAAAAACCGTGAGCCGGTCACAAATAAGCTGACCAAATATCTGAAAGATTCCAGGATCCGCTGCATTATGGAGGATAATGAAAGCAATCTCTGGTTTTCAACATATACAAACGATCTCGGACTTGTGAAGTTTTCCGCAAGCGGAGATATCTCTGCATATACCGAAAAAAACAGGATGCTCGGAAACAAGATCCGCTGCACGGCCATGACGGATGACGGAGCGATGATTGTGGGTACAAATGAAGGAGTCGTCGTATTCCGTGACGGGATGATCAAACGGGCCTACGGTGCCTCGAATGTCATTACAAACACAGTATTCCTTACGGTTTGCGGAGGAGATAACGGTCAGATATATGCAGGGTCTGACGGAGACGGAATATATATCATCGGCGAGAGCGGAACCGAAAAGATCGGGAGGGCGGACGGACTTACAAGTGATGTCATTCTGAAGATAAAAAAGGATGAAGTAACAGGCGGCTACTGGATAATCACTTCCAACTCCATCGAATACATGAAAAACGGGGAGATAGTCAATATTGATACTTTTCCCTATAACAATAATTTTGACCTGTTTACGGATGATGAGGGAAATACGTGGGTACTGTCCTCAATAGGCGTATACTGTGTAAAAACGGAAGATCTGTTGGCCAACAATATCAGCGATTACAAATTGTATGATTACGCGAACGGGCTTCCGGGTGCACCTACGGCCAATTCATTCTCATGTATCGATAATGACGGAACGTTGTATATCGCAGAGCGGACCGGAGTATGCTCGGTCAATCTCAACAGCTTTTTTGAACACGAAGAGAGAGTAAAGGTCGGGATCAAATCGATATACTGCAATAACGAAAGGATCCTGCCCACAGAAGGCGACCTGTATACGATCCCTGCCGTTAAGGGGCGTATCCAGATAACGCCGGCGATCCTCGACTATTCAATGACGAATCCGCTGATAAAGGTTTTCCTGGAAGGATCGGAAGATGCCGGTATCACCGCGGAACAGGATAAACTGTCATCACTTGAATTCACGGATCTTAAATACGGCGATTATACGCTCCACATCCAGGTGCTTGATAAGAGTACAAAGAGCGTGTTCCAGGATGAAAGATTCCATATCATAAAAAAACCGATGCTCTCGGAACTTCTGATAGTCAGGGTACTCGGTGCATTGATAGTTGCGCTTATCGCGGGATTTACGGTTTGGCGTTTCCTTTCGGGTACCGTTATCAGCAAGCAGTATGAACAGATCAAACATGCCAAGGAGGAAGCGGAAAGGGCCAATTCGGCAAAGTCCAGATTCCTGGCAAATATGTCTCACGAAATACGAACCCCGATAAACACCATAATGGGTATGGACGAGATGATCCTGAGAGAAGATGCGAAGGACGTTCCAAAGGGATATTTCATGTCGATCATAAATTATGCGCTTGATATCAGAAGTGCATCGGAGTCTTTACTCGGACTTATCAATGACCTATTGGATATAAGCAAAATCGAGTCGGGCAAGATGCATCTGGTCGAACAGGGATACGATGTTGCGGACCTGCTGAGATCGATAGTAAAAATGATAAGGGTCAAAAGCTCGGAGAAGGATCTGACATTTGATGTCGATATTGATGAGTCGATACCGAACCGGCTGTACGGGGATTCCGGCAAGATCAAGCAGGTAGTGCTAAACCTTCTTACAAATGCCGTCAAATATACCGAAGAAGGCGGATTTACGCTTAAGGTCACAAAGGAATCCGAGAAAAACGAAAGGTGTTCGCTTCGTTTTTCCGTAAAGGATACCGGTATAGGAGTTAAGGAAGAGGATCTTGAAAAGCTTTTTACAGCATATGAGAGACTTGATGAAGAGAAAAACAGTGCCATACAGGGAACGGGCCTGGGTCTTGACATTTCCAGACGCTTTGCCGAACTTATGGGAGGAAAGCTGTGGTGTGAAAGCGTATACGGCCAGGGGAGCGATTTCATCTTTACGGTCGATCAGAGAGTGGAGGATGCCGCTCCGATGGGAAGATTTGTCGAGAATCTCGACGACGGGGCAAAGGGACCTTATATACCACAGTTTGTGGCACCCGACGCGGACATACTTGTTGTCGATGATAATCCGATGAACCTTGCCGTTATAAAGGGATTGCTTAAGGCCACAAAGATGTTTGTCACAACGGCATCAAGCGGCGAAGAGTGTCTTGATAAGATCAAATACGGAAGTTTCAATGTGGTTCTTCTCGATCATATGATGCCGGGTATGGACGGAGTGGAAACGGTCGGAGTGATCCGTCAGGATCATCCGGATCTGCCTGTATATGCACTTACCGCCAATTCGACCCTTGGAGAAGATTTTTACATCGAAAAGGGATTTACCGGATATCTGGCAAAACCTATAGACAGCAAAGCGCTTGAACTTGCGATCATGAAACATCTTCCCGAAGAGATGATGCAAAAACCGCGCAGGGAAGATGCCGTAGAGGATATGGACACGCTTCCCGACGATATGAAGTGGATATCGGAAGTTGAAGGGATATCCGTTGACGACGGTATCCGGAATTCCGGAGGGGTATCTTCATTCATATCTTCATTGCACTTGTTCCTTGATACGCTTGATGACGCGTCGGAAGTGATCGAAAAAGCACACGGGGAGAAGGATATCCGTTTGTATACGGTCAAGGTCCATGCACTCAAGAGCTCGGCCAGGATCATAGGAGCAACTGATCTGTCGGAACTTGCCCGCAGGCTTGAGGAAGCGGGAAACAAAGAAGATTTGGGATTTATCGACTCCAATACAGGAAGGCTTCTTGATGACTACCGGGCATTTAAGGAGAAACTTTCCGCTCTTAATGACAAGTCTGATGAAGAGGGAAAAGAGCCGATCCCGGAAGATGAACTGGCGGATGCGTATGCTGCGCTTGCCGAACTGATCCCCCAGATGGATTATGATTCGGTTGAGATGATAGTGGATAATCTTAAGGGTTATGCTCTTCCGGTGGAGGATGCCGCGAAGATAGCCGATCTGGAGAAGATGATGAAAACACTTGACTGGGACAGTATGGCCCAGTTGTTGGGAATAGAGATATAAGGCCGGATATAGTATTTACTGCAGGGTGACCACATGGAAAACAAAGTACTGATGCTCAGCGAAAAAGAATCATTCCTTGTCCGCGTAATGGTACAGAAAACAAAGGAAGCCGGAATAGAATGCGAGTTTGTCCACTGGAGTCTTGACAATATCAACAGTAAGATACAGGGGACCGGTCTTGTTGTGCTTTATATGGACGAAAACGATAAGCCGAAGGACGATGCCATCCGATTCCTGATCGATAAGATGACCGACGAAGGCATACAGATGGTCGTGATCGGCGAAAAGCTTGATGTCGAATTCATATGTAAAACGATACCGGATGAGCTGATATACAAGGTGTTTTATCGCCCGATCAATAACGCGGAATATGTGGAGACCGTCAAGGAGCTGTTTCGTAAGATAAATGCCGGAGAATTCAAAAGGAGTATAATGATCGTCGATGATGATCCGGGTTATTTAAATCTTGTAAGAGACTGGCTCAAGGGCACATACAAGGTGTATATGGCCAATTCGGGACTGCAGGCCATCAAGATGCTTGGAAGGAACAAGGTGGATCTTATCCTTCTGGATAACGAGATGCCGGTAACTACAGGTCCGATGGTGCTGGAAATGCTCAGGAGCGATGATGAGACAAAGAATATCCCGGTCATGTTTTTGACGGGCAAGGGAGATAAGGAAAGCGTTATGGCGGTCCTGGCGCTTCGGCCGGAAGGTTATTTTCTCAAGAACATCCAGAAAGAAGAGCTTCTGGAAAAATTGATGGAGTATTTTATTCTTCATAAAAGATAAGGGGATCATACATGTTTGAACTGTTCAGGGCATATCAGCTGAGTATCATGCAGACGTTTGCGGGCGTATGTACCGCCATGATATTTATGCTGCTTTTTACGAAGGCCATTTCCACAAAAAGAAGATGGATACTGATAGCCATGGAGCTGGTCGCCATGCTCCTGGTATCTTTTGACAGGCTGGCTTATATCTATGCGGGAGATACGGGACATACCGGATATGTCATGGTCAGGGTATCGAACTTCATGGTCTTTTTCATGACTGCTGCCACGGTATTCGTGTTCAACCTGTATATCATCGATCTTTTGAAGGAGGAAGGACAGATCGGTGTCATACCGTGGAGACTGAAGATCGTTGGAATACTTTCGGTACTGCAGATGGTATTTGTGATAGTATCGCAGTTTACCCATACTATATATACATTTGACGAGACAAACAATTACCAGAGACAGCCGCTTTTCTTTTTATGCTATATCATTCCGGTTGTCGGGCCTCTCATACAGTTTTCGGTGATCTGCCAGTACAGGAAGAGATTCAGCCGTTTTATCAGGTTTTCCCTGTTTTTGTTTATCATCGCTCCTATAGTCGCATCTGTTATTCAGTTTTTTGCTTACGGGATATCGCTCACAAACATCGTCATAGCCATTGTCTGCATGTTCATGTATATATTCCAGTATCTTGATATTAACGAGAAGATTGAAAATGCCGCGAAGATCGAAAGAGAGTTTTTAAAAGGTCAGACGCTGGAAGCAAGGAAACTGTTTGAACAGACCGCGCAGTCAATTGCCCGGCTTGTGGATCTTAAGGATAAAAATGCGGAAGGACATTCACTCAAAGTTGCCAAGTATGCGAAAAAGATCGCAGAGGATGCCGGTAAAAGCGAAGAGGAATGTTACCAGATATATTATGCCGCGCTCCTTCATGATGTGGGAATGATAGGGGTGGATGAAACCATATTGTCCAAGAAGGACAGCCTGACGGAAGAAGAATATGAGAAGGTAAAGCGGCATTCCGAAATGGGAAGAAGCGCCCTCTCTACCATTAAGGAATACCCGTATCTTGCCGTTGGCGCACTTTCACATCACGAAAGATATGACGGAAGAGGTTATCCGGATAAGCTCAAAGGTGAGGATATTCCTGAGATCGCAAGAATAATCGCTGTTGCGGATTCGTATGATGCGATGTCATCCGAAAGAAGTTACAGGGGGGCGATCCCTGATCAGAAGGTCCGTGAGGAGATCGTAAAGGGGACAGGAACCCAGTTTGATCCCAACTTTGCCAAGATCATGCTTCACAATATCGATATCGGATGGGAGCTTGACATGGTCAAAAGAGGTCATACGGAAGGTCTTGACATTGAGGGTGATATAGTCTGCAAAGAGTACAGAAAAGAGATAACGGCAGGTATTGTGATCACGGATCATATCACAAGGATCAGGCTTAAGAGTGAACCCGAAGGGGGCGAAGAAGGAAGAAAATACATACCTACCTTCATAGCATTTGATTCTCTTGACGGACACGTCCACAGTCATACCCAGACCATAAATGACACGGACTATTTTGAGTACTGCGAGATATGGTTTGACGGCCATGCAGTGGCCACGGAAGCCAGGAAGATCGAAACGAACGTCAGGGATAATGATACGGTAAGCCGTGATGAAGGCATAACGGAAGAGGGACAGGCAGCGGTATATGATGTTGAGGCGGTAAAGTGCAATGATCATCTGCTTGTTGCAATAAATGACGGATCAAAGACAGCTACGGTTACAGTGGCCCTTCCGGACAGCGCAAGATACGTATATCTGGCGATCACCGGAGAATACTGTCACATAAGCGATATAAGCGTTGTTAAGGATGAGACGGCCGTAAGCAGGGATTACATTCCCAGGATCGCGGAAGAGATCAGTTATATAGACAGGATGGAGGGTGATATCCCGAACATCCAGATCAATGGGTTCAGATCGGATACTACAGCCGGGATCCCGATTACGGAAGATATGGAGATCAGTTTCCATACCATGAGCCTTCCGACTGCAAGGCTTATATGGCATTGCCCGTACCTTGTCATTTACCATTCGGATGACGGAACGGTAAACGGCAGTGATTACAGGGAATATGCACTGGTACGCCTTGACGGTGAGAACTGGGAGGCGGACGGCAGGGCCGAAAATAAACTGATCGCTAACATACAGGATGATTTTGAAGGCTGGGATGCGTGGAAAGAAACCAATAAGACCGGTTTTGACTGTACGGTGAATTTTGAAAGAAGGGGCAACAAGATCGTTCTTTTCACGGAGAACAAAGGTGTGTTCATCAAGAACATCACGACCATCACGGACGGAATGAGCGATATATATGTAAGCCTCACCGGAGATCAGTGTGCGCTTACTGATATACATATCAGAAACTAAGCATCCCCGCCCGGTTTTGACAGGGTATACTCTCTATGGTAAAATATCGAGATAATGGGCATATGTTGTGCTTAGGGAGTTTATGTTGTGGATAAATACGAATATCAGGTCTGTGCGGACCAGATAAAATCACTGATAAAAGAACATCGTTTCCAGGAAGCGATGGATATAGCCGACACAATTGACTGGAGAAGGGTTAAGAGCTTCTCCATGTTATGCACCGTCAGCGAGATATATAAGGTAACAAAACACTATTCAGATGCCGTGGAGATACTTCTCCTGGCTTATGAGCGTTATCCCGACAGACCGAATGTCGTATATGCTCTCTGCGAACTTGCGATAAAACTGGATGATGTGCAAAAAGCCATCGAGTATTATCGCGAGTACGTTCATTTAAAACCCCACGATACAAACAGATATGTTCTGCTTTACAAGATATACGATGCGCAGGATGTTCCCATAGAGGAAAAGATATCCCTGCTCGAAGAGTTCAAAAGAGCTGAGTATACGGAAAAATGGGCTTATGAACTTGCGCTTTTATATCATAAGGACGGACAGGAAACAAAGTGTGTCGAAACATGTGACGAACTGGCACTTTGGTTCGGAGACGGACCTTATGTCCGTAAAGCACTTGAACTGAAAATGCAGCATTCTCCCCTTACCAGAGAACAGCAGCAGAAATATGACGGTGTATTTGACGGGCCCAAGATTCCTTCGGGTGAAACGGAAGAGACCGTTCATATATATGAAACGCAGTCAATGCCGATGTATCAGAAGGGAGCGGCATCTCCCTATGAGACGACGCCGATGGGAGGAACAACGGGTTCGCTTCTGTTTGGATCCAATGCCAACAGGGAAGAACATGATGCACCTCTTCCCGCCCAGACACCTCCGGCTCCAAAGAGTACACAACAGACGGCGGATATTCAGATAACGCCGTACAGCAACGATAAATATTCGACTATCAACCTGCAGGAAGAGCTCGCCAAAAATATGGAAGAGTTCTACGCAAAAGAGCAGAGTGTCATTCCCACACCGTATTACGGCGTAACATCCCAATTATACGATCAGTCACAGGCCCAGTTCATGCAGCAGCTGAACAATGCCGGACCTGTCCCGCAGCCGCAGCCGGTTGAGCCTTACGCTCAGCCTCAGCAGAATGCATACGGCCGGGATATGTACGGCCGGCAGCAGGATGCATACGGCCAGGATATGTACGGCCGGCAGCAGGATGCATACGGCCAGGATATGTACGGCCGGCAGCAGGATGCATACGGCCAGGATATGTATGCGCCTCAGCAGAATGTATACGGTCAGGATGCATATGCGCAGCAGCCTTATGGCCAGGGTATGTATGCGCAGCAGCCTTATGGCCGGGATGCATATGCCCAGCAGCAGAACTCATACGGACGGGATGCATATGTCGGGCAGCCGGTAAAGGATGTCGTACAGCCTGAGGCATCTGTATCGGAGCCAACACCGGCACCAAGCGTTATACAGCCTCAGCCCGTACAACCCGCAGCCGAGCCTGTACAGGCCCAAACGGTTGTACAGCCGGTACCCCAGCCCGAACAGCCCGTTCCACAACCCGTGCCGCCGGCACCACAACCCGTGCAGCCGGTACCACAGCCTGCACCGGTGCAGCCTGTCATTCAGCCGCAGCCTGCGGTCCAGCCGGTACAGCCGCAACAGGAGGAGCAGCCGGTTGTTGATGAACAGGTTCCGGGGCAGATCGATCTTTCTGATTTTATGAAGGATTGGGAAGCAAAGAAGAAGAACGGCGAGGAGAAGAGAAAACAGGAGATCCTTAATCGTACAAAGGAACAGACATCGGATATAATGGCACAGCTTGTAGGTGTCATACCCGGAATAGATAATGTTACGGAAACGGCACCGCAGCCGGCAAAGCCCGAAGAGAAGGCTGAACCGGCCAATACAGCCGCGGTTACCGAGGAAGTACTCAGGGATGATAAGAGCGGCGTTGTTACAAGAACAACGATACCGTCTCCGGTTTTTGACAGGGAAGAAGTAAAAAGAACAGAATCGGGAGCAAGGATCAACGGACCCGCAAAGACTTCGATCACCGAGGCAATACCGGATATCCTTCCCGATGCCGGTATGCCATTAAAAGGCGATGTTCTTCCTTCAGGAAGAAAGCTCACCCTTGATGAGGAATACGGCGGACATATCGCACAGATACGAAAAGAGGATGAGGAACTTGTCAAGAGACTGACTGGTGAGATTCCCGATACCGAAGAAGTTGAGGAAGAAGAGATTCCGACCGGGCCGGAAAGTGTAGATTACGGCGAGACGGAGGAAATGGAAGACATAGAGCAGCCCGATCTTCCCGAGGATGAAGATGACAGGGAAGAAAAGCCGGAAGAGGAAATCCCTCCCATATATGCGGTAAACGCCGAAGAGAGTTTTGAAGGAGAAAGCGGAAAAGAGACAGATTACGAGCCTGTTGAAGAGCTCGAGCCCGAACCCGAAGAGCCCGAAGAGGCTGAAGAGTCCGAAGCAATAGAAGCAGTACCGGAAGAGGCTGCGGCCGAAAAGGAACCCGAGCCGGTCATAAAACCTCTGGCCGAACTGGCTGCCGGGACTGAAACGGAACCGGAAGAGAAGGAATCATCGCAGGAGGCGGACAGCAATGCGGTGCGTCACGGCCTGACGGCGCCGATACAGTATCCGTACAGCGTTGATGATATCGGTGAAGTGGAGGAGCTTGAAACGATCGATCAGCCGGATGAGGTTGATGATATGCTCAAGACCCGGCCCATCCCGCAGGAAGAGATTGAGGCCAGAATGCGTTACGAAGCCGGTATCGAGGAAGATTATTCGGCAGAAGATGAAACATCACGAAAGCCCAATCATCCTTCGTGGATGAAACTTGAGGAAAACGTGACAAGCCGTCGTGAATTTGATGAATCCGAAAGGATGATATTCGGAAGGTTTGAGGGAATAGAGTCATTAAAGGCTCAGATCGTTGATGTCATGGATGACATGAGAATGGAAGCATCCCGCGGCAATGTTATAGTAATGGGATCAGAGAACTTCGGCCGGAAAGGGCTTGCGATCGACATAGTCAAGGCAATTCAGTCAATGGATTCGACGTTCTCCGGAAAGGTTGCAAAAATCTCAGGAGAGGCGTTGAACAAAAAGAATATTCCTATGACGCTGCAAAAACTCAGAAACGGGGCCCTGATCGTTGAAAATGCAGGCGGACTTACACCGATCACCTTAAATGCCATTACCGAATCACTTCAGAACGATGTTGATTCGATCCTTGTAGTATTTGAAGGTGACAAAGAAACGCTTGAACCGCTGCTTAACGGATGTGTGGAAACCAAGACCGTTTTTGATGCAAGGATCACGATAGACGATTTTTCAAATTCGGATCTTGTTGCATATGCAAAGGGATACGCAAGAGAACTTGAGTACAGCATAGATGATATGGGAACATTGGCTCTGTATAACAAGATCGGAGACATGCAGACCATAGATCATGTCGTTACCGTGGATGAGGTTATAGAGATTGTGGATAGCGCCATCAGACACGTTGACAGAAAGAACATGTCTCACTTTATGGATGTTCTTCTTGCAAAGAGATATGATGAAGACGATTATATCGTATTGCGGGAAAAAGATTTTCTGAATTGATCATTTAACAGGGGGTTATGCTAAATGGCAGGATCAAAGAGTATCAGTCCGTTCATTTCCGAAATGGATATGTATCTGTTCGGAACAGGCACACATTACGACATTTATAAAAAACTCGGTGCTCATATATGCAAAAAGGGATCAAAGAGCGGAGTGTACTTTGCCGTATGGGCGCCGAATGCCGCAGCAGTTCATCTCATTACCGACTATAACGGCTGGAATGAAGACGAATATGAGATGACAAGGCTCGAGCCTGCGGGGATCTATGAGATATTCATTCCCGATATGGGTATCGACAGTCTGTATAAATATCTTATCACAACAAAACGCGGGGAAAAGCTCTATAAAGCGGATCCTTTTGCGAACAAGGCCGAGCTTCGTCCGGGGACGGCAAGCGTTACAGCAGATCTGTCGGGCATACGCTGGACTGACTCTGCCTGGATGAAGAACAGAGCCGAAAAAAATCTTTTTGAATCTCCTATAGCGATCTATGAATGTCATATAGGATCATGGATGAGACATCCCGGCCGTGACGATGAGGGATTTTACAATTATCGTGAGTTCGCGGACCGAATGACGGAATATCTGACGGATATGCATTATACGCATATAGAACTGATCGGTATCGCGGAGCATCCGTTCGACGGATCATGGGGATATCAGGTAACCGGATATTACGCACCTACGACCAGATACGGATCACTTGAAGATTTTGCCTATATGATCAACAAGTTCCACAAGAACAACATAGGCATAAGGACTGGCTGATTTTGACGGACAGGCACTGTTTGAATATGCCGATCCCAGAAAGGGAGAGCATCCCGACTGGGGCACGAAGATATTTGATTACGGAAAATCGGAGGTCAAGAACTTCCTTATAGCGAATGCGATATTCTGGCTGAAGGAGTTCCATATAGACGGTCTTCGTGTTGATGCGGTTGCGTCCATGCTCTATCTTGATTACGGTAAGCAGGATGGCGGCTGGATCCCCAACAAGTACGGCGGAAACCACAACCTTGAGGCGATAGAGTTCTTCAAGCACCTTAATTCATATGTAAAGGGAGTGTTCCCCGGAGTTATGATGATCGCAGAGGAGTCCACGGCATGGCCGAAGGTTACCGATGCGCCGGAGAACGACGGCCTGGGATTCACGTTCAAGTGGAATATGGGATGGATGCATGATTTCTGCGATTATATGAAACTGGATCCGATATTCAGGAGAGATAATCATTACAAGATGACCTTTGCGATGAGCTATAACCAGGCAGAGAAGTATATACTGGTACTCTCGCACGATGAAGTTGTGCATCTGAAGTGTTCAATGCTCAATAAGATGCCCGGATTCTATGTGGACAAGTTTGCGAACCTTCGTGTCGGATATACATATATGATGGGTCATTCAGGCAAAAAACTGCTGTTCATGGGACAGGAATTCGCCCAGGATACGGAATGGAGCGAGGACAGGGAGCTTGACTGGTCACTTCTTGCGGATGATCTGCATCTTGGAATGCAAAGTTATGTGAGAGAACTGTTAAAGCTCTATAAGGATCATCCGTGTCTGTATGAACTGGATCACGAATATGAAGGTTTTTCATGGATAAATGCGGATGATACGTATAAGAGTATATATTCCTTCGTCAGATACGACAGATCGAAGAAAAAGAGCCTTCTGTTCGTTTTGAACTTTACGCCGATCGCCCGTGACGATTACCGGGTAGGAACGCCTAAGAGCGGAAAGTACAAACTGCTGCTTTGCTCGGATGAAAAACGTTTCGGCGGAAATTCCGAACTTCCGAAGAAGAAAACATATACGGCCGAGAAGATCAGCTGGGACGGACAGGAATATTCGATCGCCTATCCGCTTCCCGCGTACGGAGCTGTGGTATTTGAATTCTGATATAAATTGACCTCTTCAGGATTGAAGGGGTCTTTTTGTATAAAGTTTTCGGAGGGTTCATCCGAAATATAATTTAACTAATATCAGTATTTTTTATGTGAGGACGCTTATGAACATCGATATTATCGGAAATCATGGCGCAAATCAGATAAAAGATATGGAAAACATCACATATGACAAACCCGCTTCTTCAGCCTCAAGGATGAG
This sequence comes from uncultured Lachnospiraceae bacterium, assembly GCA_902775485.1. Classification (GTDB taxonomy): domain Bacteria; phylum Bacillota; class Clostridia; order Lachnospirales; family Lachnospiraceae; genus UBA2868. The sequence goes on along the minus strand of CACYMJ010000009.1, from coordinate 79,144 downwards.
AACGGAGAAGATGGGATTTTCCTTAGACATTACGGGCAAAGTTAGGGAGAACGCTGCATACGGTAAGGAAGAACTCAAGTCTGCGGAGGATATCGCGCAGATGGCCGGTATGACCAACGCTTCCCTTCAGAGCGATTACATGGCCGTGATGTCTAATTCTATGTCTGACGAAGATTTCGCCGAACTGGTAAAGGACGGGGTCAATCCCACAAAGATACCTGCCGGAGAAGTTGTCACAAATCTTGACAGGATCAAGATCAGGATGGCTGAGGCGGGAAATACGATCGCGGGATTTAACGATGACCTTTCCGAGGAGGACATTAAGGCGGTTCTCGGTAATTCCATTAATGCGGGAAAGATCATCTCCGATACGCTTAAGGACTGTGATCTTCCTGATTCTGCAGAAAATGTCTCCGAATTTAAAAAAGCGGTCATGATGGCCGGAAATCTCAAACCTATTACGGACGAAGCAATAGGTTATATGATCACCGAAGATATGGCTCCTACGGTGGATAACCTGTACAAGGCCGAGTATTCGGCACCGGGTGCCAATAAGGCGTCTTTCGGAGTGCACTTTGACGGAGCCGCCACATACGCAGCCGGAGGTTTTACGGAGGCTAAATGGGATGATCTTGAGGATCAGGCGATACAGGTAATACGGGAGGCCGGACTTGAAGCAGATGAGGAAACCATTTCCGATGCCAAGTGGATCGCCATGCACGAGATCCCGCTTACGAAAGAAAACCTGAATGCATACGGACAGTTAAAAGATATTCAGGTACCTGCGGATCCCAAGGATCTTTTCGCAGCCATAACGGTCGCGATAGAAAACGGCCGTCCTGCCGGACAAGCCGATCTTACACAGACAAAGAGCCTTTACGAACTGGCTTCGGAGATCGTTGAAAGGTACAAAACCATGGATGCCCCTTCCGATCTGACCCGTCACAGGCAGCTCGAGGAAGTAAGGCTTACCATGACAAAAGAAGCGAATCTGATGCTTCTTAAGAAGGGTATAAACATTGAAACCCAGCCGCTTGAAGACCTTGTTGAGAAGCTAAAGGAAGCTGAACGGGAGTTTTACGCACCGCTTCTTGGCGATGATGCGAGGACGGATGAAGACGGAAAAACCGCGGACAGCGTTCTTGACGACAGGATAGAGATCTACAAACAGACACGACAGGTCATGGAAATGATCCCGTCGGTTCCCGTCAGGATAATTGCCGATAAGGCCGGATCGGATGATTTTACCCTTAGGGCGATCGCAGAGGACGGCGGACGACTCAGGGAATCATATGACAGAGCGATGGAAAGCTATGAACAGCTCATGACCGCACCGAGAGCCGATATGGGCGACTCCATCAGAAAAGCATTCAGAAATGTCGATGACATTCTGGAAGAAATGGACATGGATGTTAACGATGCCAACCGCAAGGCTGTCAGAACGCTGGGATATGCCGGCATGATGATCAACAAAGAAGCGGTTGATAACGTAAGAACGGCTACCCACGCGGTGGAAAGGGTCATCTCGCTTATGACTCCGGCCAGAACGCTTTCCATGATCAGGGAAGGCATCAATCCTCTTGCAGAAGACATATTTAAGCTCGAAGAGGAGCTTGGCAGGGAATCGTTTGAGGAGACGGGTGAAAAATACAGCCGCTTCCTGGTCCGTCTCGAGAGAAGCGGTGATATAACCGAAGACGAAAAATCGGCATTCATAGGCATGTACAGGCTGTTTAACAAGATTGAAAAGCAGGACGGAAAGGTCATAGGAAATGTTCTGTCCTCGGGTAAGGAACTGACACTTAAGAACATGCTTGAAGCTTCAAGATCAAACCGCCAGATCGGCAGCGATTTTGTTATAGATGATGATTTCGGTTTTCTCGAAAAACTCGTTGAGCGCTCGGAGAACATAACATCCCAGCTTGACCGGGCATTTCTGAAAATGATCGACCCTACTCCCGATAAGGAGGAGATCACGCAGAAACAGCGTGAGATCAGATCGGCGGCAAAGGAAGGATCACAGGCACAGGATCTGCTGACGCTGATATCCGAACCCGTAACCGTTGATAATCTGCTTGCAGCGGGCGCCATGACGGGCGGAATGGGAGGCGGCTTTAAAAAGCTTTTTACCGGCCGCAATGATTCGGAAAGGGACGCACGCGAAGGCAGCAATGATCTTACGGAAGAAGATGTTAGAGACCTTGTAGAAGGGTTTACGGACAGGGAAGGTGCCGAGCGGGCATATGAGAGATTTCTTGATAAAGCAGCTGTTGTTGCGAAAGAGAAAACGCTTACGGCAGATGCCCATGAAGACGTCAGAATGTTTTCAATGCTGTATAAGCAGGTCGGATTTGCGGCATCCCTTTCAAGGAGCGAGAGTTATGAGATCCCGGTATATCTTGATGAAGGAGTGACTTCGATACATCTGACGGTGGTTCACTCGGATAAAGAGAGCGGAAAGGTAAAGGCTTCATTTGACAGTGAAGAATTCGGAAAGGTTGAGGCGGCCTTTACGCTTAAGGATTCGAAGGTTGACGGATTTCTTGTATCGGATTCCCGCGCCGGGGTTGATAATCTTAAGGGTATTGACGATAAAATAAGAGAGAGTTTTGCGCGTGAAAACTTCGGAACCGCCAATCTTTCATTCGTATTTTCACCAAATGCGTCTGCGGATGGATATCTGCCCGAAGGGGGAGATGGGAACGTATCCGACAGCAGGCTGTACCGTATCGCAAAGGCGTTCATAACAGCCGTTCAGAAGGCATAAGACATCAGGGTTTAGCATCGGAAGGAGACAAATATGAAGATCAATTCCAACATCCAGGCACTCGTGGCACAAAATGTACTTCGTACCAATGAAGAGAAGCATGCTTCATCTACGGAAAAGCTGTCTTCGGGATTCAAGATCAATCATGCCAAGGATTCACCGGCGGGTATGGCGATCGGTAACCGCATGAACGCACAGATAAGGAGCCTGTATAAGGCAAAGGACAATGCGAGCAATGCTGTAAATGTAGTACAGACCGCGGACGGAGCACTGACTGAAGTGCATAACATGCTTCAGCGCATGAATGAGCTCGGTATCAAGGCTTCAACCGGAACACTCACAACATCCGACAGGGAAGCGATCCAGAAAGAAGTTAATGCATTAAGGGAAGAGATCGATCGTATCGCAAAGGACAGCGAGTATAATACACAGAACCTTCTCGGCGGCGAGCAGCAGATGAAGGGTTACACGAATATGACAAACCGCGGGATCAAGGTTCTCGATTATGACGTGGAGTTCCCCAAAGGTAAGTATATCCTCGATCTGAGCAGTCTTGATAATCCCACGATCAAGATAAACGGTCACGACGTTCCAAATCTTAAGGATATTGTCTGCGAAGACGGACGCTGTACGGCAACGCTTAATGACGGATCAAAACTTGTCGTATCATATACGGAAAGTGATCATCCTGCAGGAATTGAAGTGGATGTTACGGGTATCGGTGGCATGAAGATCCAGGTCGGCACATCCACCGGACAGGAGATACAGGTCGTGATACCCAAGATGGATCCGCTTGCACTTGGCATAGGTGTAAAACAGGACGGAGAAGACCCCATCGATATGCGTACACAGGATGGCGCCAGAAGTTCTCTTGAGGCGATAAAGGATGCGATAGAATATGTTTCAAACGCAAGATCGCGTCTCGGAGCATACCAGAACAGGCTGGAATCAACAGTTGCATCTCTGGCTGAGACAACAGAGAATCTCGAGGGATCATATTCAACGGTCAAGGATGTCGATATGGCCGAGGAGATGGTTGATTATACGAAACTCCAGGTTCTCGTACAGGCCGGAACGAGCATGCTGGCACAGGCTAACGAGCAGCCGCAGCAGGCACTGCAGTTATTGCAATAAGAAGATAAGATACCTTATCAATGGAGAATGTTAAATGACAAAAGAACGCATTCAGGAATACACACTTAAGATCACAAATGCTTCACCGACAGGCATCATCGTTATATTGTACGATCTTGCCATTGAGTATATCGACTGTGCGAAAAACTGTTTTGCCGAAAATGACCATGACGGTGCAAGAGTACAGTGTACCAACGCAGGAAGAGTGCTCGGCGATCTTATCGCATCACTTGATTTTTCATACGGGATATCGTTCCAACTGTACAGGATATATGAATATATATCCTCAGTGGTTTCAATGGCTGTTGTCAAAAACAATGCGGATGGTCTGGATGAAGCGGCCGGGCTGTTATCGGAGCTGAAGGGATCTTTCGAAAAACTTGCGGAAACTGATGCAACCGGTCCCGCGATGAGTAATGCCCAGACGGTTTATGCCGGACTTACATACGGTAAGGGAACACTTAACGAGAACACTTCAGATATTTCGGGCAGCAGAGGATATACTGTCTGAAACACAAGAGTATGATTGGTAATACTTTACAAAAAACACGTCCTTCGCGTTATGAGTCGGGCGTGTTTTTTATGAATAATAACGAAAATGTTTTCTATACTCCGACATCATTTACAGACCGGGGGACCATATCTTATAATCATCATTAATATCGAACATATCATTCCCGGCCTGACCGGGATCCGCCGTTTCGGCCCTGTTTCACTGTTTTATGTCAATACAGTAATGAAAGGAGCTTTCTTTTTGCCGGTATCTGATCTATACGGTAACATCAAATCGGATGTTTATCTGCGAGTCTGCGACAGGCTTGTAAAATATGCGGACGCTGATGATTCATATGTAATAAAGATGATCAGGGAGTGTATACTCGCAAACGGATCCGCACACCGTCTGTCGCCGCAGCAGCGGGGCAGGATGTGTCATGAACTTTTTAACAGAATCAGAAGACTGGATGTGCTGCAGGATCTTCTGGAGGACGATCTTGTTACGGAGATAATGGTAAACGGGCCGGATGAGATATTCGTGGAAAGATGCGGGAGGCTGCAGAGTACGGGTATCTGCTTTGAGTCAAAGGACAGGCTTATGGATATAATCGGGAAGATAGCCTCGGATGTTAACAGAACGATAAACCTCTCATCTCCCATACTCGATGCCAGACTTGCCGACGGATCCAGGGTCAATGCAGTATTGGATCCTATAGCGATAAACGGACCGAGCCTTACTATACGCCGTTTTCCGTCGGAGCCGATCGATGATGTAAAGCTTATAGCGATGGGAAGCGTGACTGCCCAGGTTATGGAATTCCTGAAAAAACTTGTGACAGCAGGGTATAACATTCTGATCAGCGGATCCACCGGGTCAGGTAAAACAACATTTTTGAACGTACTGTCGGGATATATACCAAAGGATTCCAGGATCGTGACGATCGAAGATGCGGCCGAGCTTAAGATAATGGGCATCAGGAATATCGTAAGGCTTGAGACGAGAAATGCCACGACAGGCGGATGCAGCGAGATAACGATAAGGGACCTTATCCGGACAGCACTTCGCATGAGGCCTGACCGGATAGTGGTCGGAGAGGTAAGAGGGGAAGAAGCGATAGATATGCTTCAGGCATTTAATGTGGGGCAGGACGGATCCTTATCGACAATACATGCCAACAGCGCAAAGGACGCGATATCCAGACTTGAAACAATGGTCATGCTCTCTGCAAGTATTCCGATGGAAGCGCTTCGGCGTCAGATCGCATCGGGAGTGGATATCATCGTTCACCTCGGAAGGCTCAGGGACAAGAGCAGACATGTTCTGGAGATCAGGGAAGTACTTCCTATGTCCGGAGCAGATGTTGAAACAAGGCTTTTGTACAGGTTCGTTGAAAAAGAGACTGTAAACGGGAGGATAACAGGTACACTTGAGAAGGAGAACGATCTTGAAAACACCGACAAACTCATCCGAGCCGGGTTTGAAGGTATCACTTAGTACTGCGGAATGGATATTATTTGCGGCAGTTTACGCAGGACTGTCGGTTCTGGCGGCGTGGCTGTTCTATGACTGTCCTGCAGCATCACCCACAGCGGTATTGTTTTTGCCGGTATTTATCAGAAGCGCAAAAGAGTTCAAGACCGGCAGATACAGGGAAGAGATGACAAATGAATTCATAAGGGCTCTTATCTCGGTATCCACTTCGCTCTCTGCGGGGATATCTCCGGAAAATGCCTTTATGAACGCGGAGTCGGACATGGAAAAGCTGTATGGAAAAGGGTCGCCTGTCTGCAGGGAACTTGGCATGATAAATACACGTGTGAATATGGGAATGCGTATTCAGGATGCCCTGTATGATATGGCCAAAAGGAACGGCATTGATGAGATATATGATTTTGCAACGGTATTTGCCGTCGCGATGGAAAAAGGAGCAAGCTTTCCAAATGTTATATCATCATGTGTAAGCATCATGGAGAGCAGGAGATGGGCAGAGTGTGAGGCCAAGGTGCTCATCAGGGCAAAACAGTATGAACAGCGTATCATGTGTGTCATCCCTCCGGGCATACTCGCATATCTTCGTATCTCTTCGGGGAGTTTTACGGAGGTTCTGTATCATAATATCGCAGGAGCCGTTATCATGACAGCGTGTCTTGCCGTATATATTCTGGCCATATTTCTGGCGGAAAGGATCGGTGATATAAGGGTATGAGGATATCAGAATTATTTGTCACCTCCGGGACAGCAAAATATCTGAGACAGCTTTATAACGGGAAGGAGGCCGACAGAAGGATCAGGAATCTCGGAACGAAAAGAGCGAAAATGACAGCAATGGCAGCAGGCGTTTTCCTGATTATAGCCATTCCGGTATTTGCATCGGATCACGACAGACTCACACGTCCGGTCACTTCGCTTGAACGAAACGAATACGGCATGGGAGCAAGGAACATTACCGTAAGAGCCCGTACAGATGGCGGGTATGAAGAGAAACTGACCATAAAGATAGAGGAAAGGCAGTATACGGAACGCGAACTTGAACGGTTTTCTGCCCGGCTTGATGACGTATTATGGACAAAGATACTCGGAGATAACACGGATGCCGATAATGTGATCTATCCCCTGAAACTGCCCGAGAGGGTTGAAGGGTTTCCGTTTGCTGTCAGTTGGAGGACGGATATGCCCCGGATACTGTCGTCAAAGGGGATGATAGATGGGGAAGAATTGAAAAAAACGGATCCCGGTAATGACGGAGTACATATACAGCTCTGTGCCACCGTAAAATACGGGGATTATGAGGAAGACAAATATAGCCATGTTACGGTACGAAAGCTTTCGTTGTCCGGAGATGAGAGTTTGGAAGAAGGGATCTATGAAGCCATCAGAACATGTGATGAACAAAGCAAAAACGATAAAGACCTGATACTCCCGCAAAATGTGGGAGGAAAAGAGATCAGGTTCAGTCCGGCTGACATAAACAGGGGATGGGTCGTACTGTTTACGGGTGTGATCGCGGTATTTATGTCGATAGCCGTAAATGACAGCAGGATAAAGGATGAAGCAGCAAGGAGAAGAACGCAGATCGAAGAGGACTATCCCCGGATACTGAACCAGTATGCACTGTATCACACCGCGGGAATGAATCCGAGAGCCATATGGAATGCGATCTGTAAAAGATATGAGGACAGACTGTCGGAATCAGGGAAAAACAGAAGATACGCATATGATGAGATGATCAGGGCATCCAGGATGATGGATGAGGGAGGAGGAGAACTTGGTGCATATGACGCTTTTGCGGCCCGTTGTGAAAGTGTCGGGTTCAGGTTATTTGTAAGTTTTGTCAAACAGGCGGTCGTCAAGGGAAATGATGGTCTTGATGAACTGTTGTATGATCAGATAGAAAAAGCAGACCATGACAGGAGTGCAAGGGTCAAAACGGCAGCATCGGAAGCTGAAACGAAGCTTCTGCTTCCGATGTTCATGATGTTGCTGGTCGTGCTGGCATATGTTATGATCCCCGCTTTCATCGGGTTAAACGGATGAAACCGGGATTCACGACAGAGATGAAAGCTTGTTGTCCCGGATCTGTCCTACCATACCGGCAGCCATACTGTAGTCTATTCCCCTGCAGGATGACGGTGACTGGCCGAAATGGCGTTTAAACGCCTTGGAAAACGTGAAGGTATCGCCGTATCCGACGGCAGATGCGATGTCGGCCACACTCAGCCGGTCTTCAGAGAGCATTTTGATGGCCATTTTCATCCGGTAGGTCATCAGATATTCCTGAAGGGAGTACCCGGTTGCTTCCTTGAAGAGTCTCGTCAGATAACTCCTGTTAAGGCCGAGGGCAAATGCGATGTTCTCGATCTTGACGGGTTCCGAATATTTGAGCTGTATGTATGATATGACATTCTTAACGTATATGAGAGAATTGTCAAAATCATTCTCCTGGCTTGATCTTGAGCCTTCTATCATGTAATCGCAGATCTTATACAGAGTTCCGATACAGTAATACTGCCTGGTAAAGTTATCAAGTATCTCCCTTGCGAGATCTTCTATGATCTTCGCACAGGAGGCGGGTCCGTAGACCGGCTTCTCTGAGTATAAGAGGGATCTTGGGCCCTCCTATATGAAACCAGATGTATTCCCATGGATCGTCTTTGTCGGCCTGATAGAAAGTCCTGGTATCGGAAGGTATCAGAAATATCTGATGAGGGCCGACATCGTACTGCCTGCCGTTCAGCCGCAGAATGCCTTTTCCGCCAACGACAAAATGAAGGATTATACGGTTTTTGACAAGGTGTTCATAGGAATATAAGGGCTCGCACTTATTTGTCCCCAGTTCATACAGATAGAAATCATCCGAATCCTCATAATTGACGAATTTGCAAAAATCACATCCCCGCAGTTCCTGTGGCATATCCGTACCTCCTTAATCTCCAGAGAGTAAAACCTGTATGATGATTATATCATAAGCATGTCATTTTTGTCGGCCTGAACAGAATCTGACAGAAAAACGATATCACAAATTGACATAAATATATCATATTTTGCCATTAGATTTTTCCGGGATCGGATATATACTGATAGCACCCTTATCCGGTTGCATATAATGATTTTAACCTGTTTATTTAGAAAGGGTTTACGAATGAACATTATTTGGAACAAAACATACGGACAGTTTCATTTGTATAATGACAGCATCAGCTATATCATCGGGACAGCTCCCGGCGGGGAACTTACGAACCTTTATTTCGGGAAAAGGATCCACGCCGCAGATGACATGTCTTATGTGATCTTTCGCATGGGAATGCCCAATGTTGCCGTAGATGCCGATACAGAGAGTTATTCAATGGAACTTAACCGTCAGGAGTACCCTTCTTTCGGGACAACGGATTTCGGAACCCAGGCTTACGAGATTGAGATGTCGAACGGTTCCAGGGTCAGTTCTTTTGTGTACAAGAGTCACACGATTTTCCCGGGGAAAAAGCAGATCAACGGTCTTCCGGCCACATATGCGAAAGACGAAGAAGCGATGACGCTCGAAGTGGAACTTTGCGATGAGGTCGCACAGGCGTCTCTGGTACTGTCATATACGATATTTGACAGATATCCGGTCATTGCAAGACATGCGGTATTTACCAACAGGGGAAATACAAGGATCAAACTCACAAGAGCCATGTCGTGCTGTCTCGATCTTCCGGACCAGGATTACGAATGGATGCAGTTTACAGGGGCATGGGCGCGGGAGCGTATCCCCGAGACCAGAAAGCTCGGAACCGGCACAACATCCATTGAATCCAAGCGCGGGACGTCAAGCGCGAATCAGAATCCGTTCATCATCATCAAAAGACCGCATACGGATGATTTTGCGGGCGAGGCAATAGGATTTTCCTTCGTATACAGCGGCAATTTCCTGGCTGCAGCGGAAGGAGGCACTCACGGACGTCTGAGGATACTTATGGGTATCCATCCGGACCGGTTCACATGGCCGCTTGATAAGGGAGACAGTTTTGAAACTCCCGAGGTGATCATTGCCGCAACAGACAAGGGTCTTAATGATCTGAGTCAGACTTATCACATGCTCTACAACAATCATCTGGTACGGGGAAAATGGAAAAATGAGCCGCGTCCCATACTTAACAATAACTGGGAAGCCACCTTTATGGATTTTACGGAAGAAGATATTCTCCGTATCGCTTCCAAGGCCAAGGAGGCCGGAGTGGAGCTGTTTGTTCTCGATGACGGATGGTTCGGAGAAAGAAACGATGATTTCGCGGGGCTGGGTGACTGGGTAGAGAACCCCGAAAAACTCCCGCAGGGTATGTCGGGGCTGGCCAGGAAGATCAACGCGATGGGGTTAAAATTCGGGTTCTGGATAGAGCCTGAGATGGTCAATCCCAACAGTAACCTGTACAGAAGACATCCCGACTGGGTACTGGCAACGCCGGGCAGAAAATCATCACTCGGAAGACATCAGCTCGTGCTGGATTTTTCGAGGCCGGAAGTTGTCGATCATATTTATAACATGCTCTTTAAGGTCATGAGTGACGCCCCGATCAGTTATATCAAATGGGATATGAACAGGTCGCTGACGGAAGTTTTCAGTATGGATGCTTCATCCGAAGAACAGGGAACCGTGTACCACAGATATGTCATGGGAGTATACAGTCTGTACTCCAGACTGATAGAAGCCTTTCCGGACATACTGTTTGAATCGTGTTCTTCCGGGGGCAACCGTTTTGATGCGGGCATGCTCTACTATGCACCGCAGGCATGGTGCTCTGACAATACTGATGCGATCGACAGGATACGGATACAGTACGGCAGTTCATACGGCTATCCCATAGTTTCAATAGGATCCCATGTATCGGCCGTTCCGAACCAGCAGACGGGAAGGAGTGTTTCCATATCAACTAGAGCCAATGTGGCATATTTCGGAACGTTCGGATATGAGCTCGATCTTAATGAGTTAAGCGATGAGGAATTTGCCGAGGTCAAGGACCAGATCGCTTTCATGAAGAAATACCGCGATCTTATCCAGTTTGGAAGGTTTTACAGATTAAGATCTCCTTTTGAGACCGATCAGGCCGCATGGATGGTAGTTTCAGAGGACAGGAGCCGGGCTGTGGTCGGATTCTACTGCATGAGGAGCAACGTAAACACACTTCCCGGATTTTTAAAACTCGCCGGACTTGACCCCGACAGGCAGTATAGTATGGAAGGCGAGAAGTATTACGGAGATGAACTGATGAACATGGGTATAACCCTGATGCGGTTCTATAAGGAAGGATTTACGATCTCGGAAGATCATGCTTCGTTTGTAACGGTCCTGGAGGCTGTCTGAAGAAAATACCTGCCGGCTGCAAGTCACAAATTGACATGAAGACGACACGAAATACCATGTTACATGCATGTCATATTGTTTATTATGAAAGTGCAATCGGATAAGGGTGGATGATCGGAAATCATTCAAATTGCAATGAACAAAATGTTCACAATTTTTAGGAGGAAAAACTTTTATGAAGAAGAAAGTAATTGCTATTTTGTTAAGTGCCGTTACTGCTGTTTCAATGATCGGTTGTGCAGGCGCAGCTCCTGCAGCTCCTGCTCCCGCAGCTACTGAAGAGGCAGCTCCCGCAGAGGAAGCTACGGAAGAAGCAGCTCCCGAGAGCATCGGCAGCAGCGTTGAAGGCGAACTGTCAGTTACTATCTGGGATGAAGGCCAGAGACCCGGACTTCAGCAGATCGTTGACGAGTGGAGCAAGGAGTCAGGCGTTAAGGCGACTATCCAGGTTGTTGACTGGAACAACTACTGGACACTTCTTGAAGCCGGCGCAACAGGCGGAGAGCTTCCCGACGTATTCTGGATGCATTCAAATGTAGCTCAGAAGTATATGGAGAACGATCAGCTTCTCGATCTTACAGACAAGATCGCAGCAAGTGACAAGATCGATCTTAACAACTATTACGAAGGTATCGTTAACCTGTATCAGTCAAACGGCAAGCAGTATGCGGTTCCCAAGGATATCGATACCATCGCTCTGTGGTACAACAAGACCATCTTTGATGAGATGGGAGTTCCTTATCCCGATGATACATGGACATGGGATGATTTTGCAGCAAATGCCAAGAAGCTCACAAATGATGATCACTGGGGATATGCTATTGCTCCCGGTAACAACCAGGAAGGTTATTACAACACGATCTACTCAATGGGCGGATATGTTATAAGCGATGACAAGAAGACCTCAGGTATGGATGACCCCAATTCCATCAAGGCTGTTCAGCTCTTCACGGATATGATAGCAGACGGTTCATGCCCTGATCTTGCAACTGTATCAGAGACAGCTCCGAACGAGCTCCTTTGCGCAGGCAAGGTTGCAATGTCCATCAACGGTTCATGGATGCTCGCAGGATATCGTGACAATGAATATGCTGCAGCAAACTGTGACGTAGCTGTTCTTCCTTTCACAAGCACACCCGATGACAGAGTATCGATCTACAACGGACTCGGCTGGGCAGCAGCAGCAAACACCAAGAATCCTGAAGCAGCATGGAGCCTTATCGAGTATCTCGGATCCAAGGAAGCTCAGCTCAAGCAGGCAGAACTCGGCGTTACGATGTCAGCTTACAAGGGAACATCAGATGCATGGGTTAACAGCGTAGACTGCTTCGATCTCAACGGTCATATGAAGATGCTTGATGCCAAGCTCGTATTCAGACCTTACTCAAGAGACACGACAGTTTGGGAAGACATGATGATCGAAAAGCTCCAGGAATGCTGGACAGACGCAAGCAAGACGGAAGAAGTCTGCAAAGCTATCGCAGAAGAGATGAATGCAGACCTTGCTGAAGAATAATATACCCGATAATCTTTAGAAAGTGGTAAGATAAAAAAGGGTGCGCCGGGGGAAAAGCTCCCTGACGCACCCTTGGTATTTTGGTAATAAAGGAGACAGGCGTGAAGAAGAAACCTTCATCAAGACAGAAAAGTGAATTCCTGTGGGGATGGCTGTTTATCCTCCCTACAATGCTCGGACTCATCATACTGAACATCTATCCGATGATCGATACGATCAAACAGAGTTTTTTCAAAACAGGCGATTTCGGAAAGGGAAACAAATTTGTCGGCCTTGCCAATTATGAAAAAGTATTTGGTGATTCCGAGGTATGGCAGGCTCTGGCGAACACGATGAAATATGCCATAGTGGAGGTTCCGTTTTCGGTCGTCATAGCATTGCTCCTGGCAGTGCTCCTCAACAAGAAACTCAAGGGAAGAAGCGTTTTCAGAACCATCTTTTTCCTTCCCATGGTAGTAGCTCCGGCTGCAATAGCCATGGTCTGGAAATGGCTGTACAATTCAAACTTCGGTCTCATTAACAATACATTCAATGTAAAGGTCAACTGGATATCCGATCCGAAGATCGCGATCTATTCCATAGCCGTTATCGGTATATGGTCTGTTATAGGATATAACATGGTCCTGTTTCTGGCGGGACTTCAGGAAGTTCCGAGGGATTATTATGAAGCCGCTTCACTTGACGGGGCAAACGGATGGAATCAGCTTATACATATCACAATACCTCTTATATCACCCACGATATTCTTTGTTATCGTAACAAGGATAATCGCCGGAATGCAGGTGTTCGATCTTATCTATATGCTGATAGATCTTAACAATCCCGCATGGAAGAAAACGGAATCCCTTGTGTTCCTGTTCTATAAGTACTCATTCGAACAGAGCAAGAAGGGATACGGGGCAACGGTCATCGTTGTTCTGCTTGCGGTCATTCTGATACTTACGGTCATCCAGCTTATCGGACAGAAGAAATGGGTCCACTACGAATAGAAAGGAGGCAGCACTGTGGATAAAAAGAAGATAATATATAATGCACTGATATACATCATACTTGTTTTTGTTTCGATCACGATGCTGGTCCCTTTTGTGTGGATGTTCCTGACCGCGTTTAAGACCACGGCTGAAACGATGCAGGTAGATCCTTTTGTGATAATCCCCAAGGTATGGCAGACCCAGAACTTCGGAAATGTCATAAGGGCCATGGACTTCGTCAGACTCTATGCCAATACGCTCGGTATGGTAGCACTGCGTATTCTGTTTGCGATACTTACCGCTACACTTTCCGGATATGCTTTTGCAAGGCTCGAGTTTAAAGGCAAGAATTTTATGTTTGCGCTTGTCCTTCTTCAGATGATGATACCTGTTCAGATATTCATCATCCCTCAGTATGTAATGGTCAGCAAGCTGCATTTAACAAATACTATCTGGGGACTGCTGTTCCCGGGTATAGTAACGGCATTCGGAACGTTCCTTCTGCGACAGGCATATATGCAGCTGCCGAAGGATCTTGAAGAGGCGGCAAGACTGGACGGATGCAATATACCCCAGACATTTCTGTTCATCATGGCCCCGCTCACCAAGTCCGCAATTGTGGCGCTTGGAATATTTACCGCGGTATTTGCATACAAGGATCTTATGTGGCCGATGATAGTATGTCCCGACAGCAGAGCCACGACTCTTGCCAGTGCGCTTGCCAAGATGAACGGACAGTATCAGCAGAAATATCCGGAACTTATGATGGCAGCTCTTATATCATGTGTTCCGATGATTGTGATTTATATATTCTTCCAGAGACAGTTCATAGAGGGTATCGCCACATCAGGCGGTAAACTGTGATACGGACGAAAACATCATAAAACCAAAAGACAGGTCTGTACCTGTCTTTTGTAATATCCTGAGAATGACACAGACATGATAATGTCGGGAGACAGATAAATGGAAACGGAGAAGATCATAAGGATACCCGTAAATGATATGGAAGCTGTATACAGGATCACGAAGGAAGGACAGGTTTCTTTTACCCTGATCCCCGCAGACGATGTTAATGTCTGTCTGGAAAAGGGAAAAGCGGATCCTCTGGTCCAGATATCATGTACGGGAGATGCCACATCGATAGGATTTGCTGCCGGCCTGACAAGGCATGACAGTGCTCTTACGATGGCGATGAGGTATGTTTCCCAGGATGTGGATGAAACAGGCCGGGGTAAGGTCATAACCACCACGGTAAGGTCGGATGATGGCATTACCGCAGAGCATATCCTGACCGCCGGAGAAGGGATAAGAAGTATCCGGGTATTTACAAGGGTAAGGAACGGATCCGCCTCGGATATAACGATCGAAAAAATATCCTCGGTAAATATCACCGGCATAACACCTTATACGGAAGATGCGGGAAGGGGGAGACTTGCACTTCACAGATACAGGAGTTTCTGGAGCGAAGAAGCGCGGCATGAGGAAAATACGATAGAGGAACTTCTTCTGGAACCGTCATGGGCAGATTTCGGAGTCAGATGTGAGAAGTTCGGTGCCATAGGATCCATGCCGGTACGAGGGTATTTCCCGTTTGCGGCCGTTGAAGATAAGGTGGCAAAGACCGTATGGGGGCTGTCACTTGCATGTTCTTCGTCATGGCAGATAGAAGCCGTCAGGATAGACAGTAATCTGAGCATATGTGCAGGGATCGCCGATCATGATTACGGGCACTGGAGAAAAACACTGGCTGTGGGAGAGGAGTTTACAACACCACAGGCTTACCTGACTGTTGTAAAGGGAGATCTTGACGCTGCATGTGACAGACTTCTGGATATACAAAGGAGTGCTCTGCTTTCGTCACAAAGGAAGGACAGTCTGCCGGCAATCTTCAATGAATACTGTACGACCTGGGGAGAGCCTTCGGAGGAGAGCATCACAAAGATCCTGACGGTGATCGACGGAAATGATTTTGAATATTTCGTGATAGATGCGGGATGGTATAAGGATCCGGTAAGAGGCTGGCAGGACAATATGGGAGACTGGCGCATAGCGGATGATCTTTTCCCGAAAGGGATAAAACCTGTCGTGAAAAAGATAAATGAAGCCGGGATGAAGGCGGGAGTGTGGTTTGAACTTGAGGTTGTCGGCAAGGATGCCGATGCCGCAGAGGAAACAGAGCACCTTCTTACAAGAGACGGTAAGGTCATTATATCCGGTACCAGAAGATTCTGGGACATGAGAAGCGAATGGGTCAACGGATATCTTACGGAAAAAGTCATCGATTTCCTCAGGGACAACGGATTCGAATATATCAAGATCGATTACAATGATACAATAGGGATAGGCTGTGACGGCGCAGACAGCCCCGGCGAAGGTCTCAGAAAGGTCATTGAGGCAACAAAGAGATTTTATCAAAAGATAAGGGAGAGTATTCCCGGTATCGCCATAGAAGTGTGTTCATCCGGCGGTCACAGACTGGAGCCCGGTTTTATGGAACTAGCTGATTATCTGTCGTTTTCGGATGCACATGAGGAAAAGGAGATCCCGGTGATAGCAGCGGATCTTCATAATCTCGTGCTTCCCCAAAAGAGCCAGATATGGGCGGTCCTTCGAAAGAGTGACGAACCAAAGAGGACAGTATATTCCATATGTGCGGGTATGTACGGCGTGTTGTGCATATCAGGGGATGTGTGCGAGCTGTCCGATGAACTGAGAAGTCTTGCAAAAGAGGGTGTTCTGTTCTACAGGAAGGCAAGCCCCGTCATAGCGGACGGTATAACAAAAAGGTTCGGTCCGTTCCAGATCTCAAACCGCGACCTGCGGGATTATCAGGCTTCGGTCAGATACGGCAGGGACGGTATGGCACTTGCCCTGATCCATTCGTTTGCGCATGAAGATATACAGCACGTAAGTATTCCGCTTGAGGACCGATATGTTGTAGCGGATAAATATGAAACCGGAGATCACGAGATCGCGATCTCCGGCGGGAATCTTAATGTCGTATTCAGGTCTTCATTTGATGCCGTGGCGGTACTTCTGAAGAGGGACTGATCTTAGATCAGTCGACTTTCCTGTTGCCTTTAAGTACCTCCTGATAATCGTTCTTGTGATCGTGATGATACCCGCATTTATGGAAATGAACGGCTGAAGCCGGATACAGATCATCCTTTACAAAAGCCTGCTCTTGGAATAAACTTTTTCTTTGGACAGGATCATTAAGGAGAGAAATGCCGGATAATGAGCGTATGGGTTGTGCAAAAACAGATGATGATCATCTTCATACTGATAATCATCGGAGTATACCTGTATAGGAAAAATCATCTGTCAAACGAGTCATCAAAGCAGATTTCGTGGATCATAGTCAACATCACGAACCCGATCACCCTGTTGTGTGCGGCGCTTGCCGAAGAAGATAAAGTCAGCACAAAGGAAGTCGGGATCGCTTTTTTATGCTTTGTTGTTATGTACGCGATCCTGATCCCATTGGCATATCTTATTCCGGTGCTGCTCGGAGTACAGCGCGACAGAAGATATGCGTACAGAATGCTTGCCATTTTCGGGAATGTCGGATTTATCGGCATACCCTTTGCTTCAGCGGTACTCGGGACAGGATCTCTTATATTTGTATCAATATGCGGACTGACGTTTAATATGATCATATACACTTACGGGGTGGCATCTCTCAAAAAAACGGCCCGGCTTCAGCATCCGGATGAGGAGTTAAGGGACGTTTTTTCAATGAAAAATGTCATCAACTCCGGTACGGTCATGGCTGTAGTGACCATAGTCGTATATCTTTTGGATATTAAAGTACCGGAGATAATGGATTCCACGCTTCGTTATATAGGCAACTGTACAACATTTCTCTCAATGATAGTTCTCGGCACATCAGTTGCGCAGATGGTTCCGAAGGAAGTGTTTTCCAGATGGAGACTGTATGTGTTCGTGATCGTGAGGCAGATGCTTGTGCCGATATTGCTGATATTCATTCTCCGGCCGTTTATCGCCAACAGGTTGATACTCAGTACGGCAATTGTAATGGCTGCAATGCCGGCAGCAAATCTCCCTCTGATGATGGCAAAACAATATGGAGTCAAAGAGGATATGATATCCGCGGGGATCATACTGACAACGATCGCGACAATAGTAACGATCCCAGCGGTAATGTACTTTCTGTAAAAAACAGAGATCTTACATGTAGAAAAACAGGGCCGGTTTTCAGCCGATCCTGTTATTTTTTTATGTATAATGAACAAATTGTCAAAATGCGGCGGACAGCGCTTTTTGTACACTATCACGGTATTGAAAAAGAGTATTTACATGGCCGCTCATCCTGTCATATAATCGGACACATCAGAAAACTCATTCAGGTTTTCGCATGATCAGATCATGCCGTATCGGCATATTTACCACGTGGAAGATTTGGAAGTTGGCCTTGCTAAAGGGCGGGTTATGTATTTGAAACGACAGGAGGTATCATATGTTTTCAGATTTTTTTGGCGTTATCCTGACAAAGATCAGGGAAATATTTGCAGGAGCGGTAGAAGATGACCGCGGGATAGGTGTAGTTGAGGTGATCCTTATACTGGTCGTGCTTATCGGTCTTGTTGTGATATTCAGGGATCAGCTTACGGGGATAGTCAATTCCGTATTCGGAAGGATTGCTGAGGATGCAAATGCCTTATGAACTGTAAAGGGGGGATCACGGTGTTTCTTGCTCTTATGTTGTCGGTCATTTCGGCATTTATTTTACTGCTGTATGGTGCTGCCGGTAATTACATGTCAGAGTCAGAAGCCGGATATGCGGTTGATAATGCCGTCAGATCCTGCTTTGCAGAATATAACAGGGCGTTGTTTGAAAGGTTTCACATTCTGCTGATAGACAGCTCATATAAGGGGTACGAAAACGGCAGCGAATTAACCAAAGGACATTTCAGGACATATTTGGAGAACAGCATCAGCACAAGCAAGGTCTGTGAGGTCGGGATAACGGGATACGGGACTGAATCGGAGACGAAGAGGTATCTGTATGAGTCGGCCGTCAGATATGCAAAGGAAAATCTTGCTTTTGACCGGAGGTTTTCGGATACCGGTGATGAAGGATGGTTTCTTACGTATCTTATAAGCGTATGCGGAAACGATGATATTCCGTGTCAGGGGGCATACAGAACAGGGGAGATCGAATATCTGTTATATGCGTATGTATCTGATGAAGAGAATATTATGAACGCGCGTATGGATCATGTTGATGAAACGGAGGCACCATACGAAGATTATCTGTGTGCAAGGCTGGAGGATGAAGATACGGCTGTGCTGCTGGACAGGTTTAAAAATCTTATTACGGAGTATATGAAAGAAAACGGAAGTCCCGCGTTTGATCTTGAAGAGTGCTACTATGACGTATCTTTTATGGCCGGTCTTCAAAGCAGACAGGGAAAATATTATGTTATAGAAAAAAGATATGCGTATCTTAATGAAAGCATATAAAAAAGCCGTATTGACGCTGGAGGCGGCTCTGTCAGTTCCCGTATTCATGATCGCGCTGATGACTATCGTAAGTCTCTTGTTTATGAACCGTACCGGGCAGAGACTGCAGGCACTTCTGTTGACAAAAGCGCAGGAGATCGCCGCAGAAGGTGGCATCGAAAACTTCACGGATTCAAAAATACGTGAGAGCATAGCACAGGCCCTGCCGGAACCGGATACAAAGTATATAGAAAACGGAAGAGACGGCATAGAAATATCCGGACCAAGGGCGGATGATACGGAATACATAGAGCTGTTCTTAAGCTGCGATCTTGTCCCTATGTCGGATATGTTCGGACTTCTATGCATACCGTATAAAAGAAGATGTCTTGTCCATGCATGGAACGGTTACGATCATGGATATTTTGGCAGCGGGGAATATGTATATATCACGGATGACAGCGAGGTTTATCATCTTGACAGACAGTGCAGTCACATAAAGCTGACGATCGAAGAGGTAGATCGGGAAATGATCGATAATATGAGGAATAACAACGGTAACAGATACAGATCATGCGGCATATGCCACGCAAAAAAGACGGATGAAAAACTGTTCATAACTCCCGAGGGAGACAGATACCATAACAGTATCTCCTGCAGCGGGCTGAAAAGGACGGTAAAGGCCGTAAGACCCGAAGAAGCCGGTGGAAGGAGGCCTTGCAGCAGATGTGGCAGATAAGGCAGATGATCGCACTTTTATTGTTGGCAATATGTTCATATACGGATATCAGGGAAAGAAATATATATCTGTTTCCGCTGGCGGTCTCTTCGGCCGGAACGCTGGCCATGTTTGCCGTATCCTGGTTTTTTGCATCACCTGTACAGTCAGAGCATATTCTGTTGTATGATATTTTGCTGCCGGCAGCGGTATCGGTTGTGATCATCATGATCGTAAAAGCAGGCGGGGCCTGTATTGGAATGGGAGACGGATATCTTATGGCCTCGCTTGGTTTGATCCTTGGCCTCCAAATACTATTTGCGGCACTTTCTGCCGCTTTTATTGCCGCAGCGGTTTTTGCCGGGATCAGGATCGTATCCGCAAAAAAACGTTTTAAAGGAACCATACCTTTTGCGCCTTTTATTATGGCGGGATTCCTGGCTGTGACGGTATATGAGATTTAAAGGAAGTTATACGGTTGAAGCGGCACTGATAATGCCTTTGGTTTTGGGAATTATCGTGCTGTTTCTTTATGCTGCGATGTTTGCGCATGACAGATGCGCCATGGAATATATATGCCAGAGTGCCGTGATCCGGGGTGTATATGAGGATGATCCGGACGAGACGGCGGCAGAGTATGCCGGCGTGAAACTGGCTTCGGATCTTTTGCTGAACTGGAACACGGATATAAGGTCTGAATCGGACGAAAAGTATGTGATCCTTACGGTCGAGGGGTCCCCTCCGCTTTTTCCGGGGACATACCTGCATACCGCAAAAGCTTATAAACACTTTTGTCCAAAGTATTAACAGGTCCTCCACAATTTGATATAATTCCGTTATGGTTGAAAAGATTCAGAGTCTTCTCGAAAAACAGGGATACCTGAAGATCGAATCGAACGTTCCCTTTGTAAAGCTGTTTGTCCGGTATGAAATGTCTTCGGCCAAAGTGGTCCAGGTATTGGATCTTGTCGAGGATGTTACCGTTACGACAGAACAATATGAGGTTTTTTGCGAGAAATCAAAGGAGCATATAAGGGAGCACGGATACGAAGATATAGATTTTCTGACGCTTGTAGTTACGCCGTTTGTAAGCGAATCCAGGAAGTACATATTAAGTGATACTCATTGCTGGATCGTCAATTCCGAAACAGGGTCATTGATCGTATATGAGAATCAGCCTGACGAATTTTACGGATTAAGGGAACAGATCGAGTCACAGATACCTATATCAGTAAAAGTTCCTGAGGTTATATATGAGACGACTCCCGCCGGAAGATATACGGGATACTATGATGACAATCCGAGACAGGCCAGATCGTTTGCCCGGGAGTTCACGCCGGTCAATACCGCACTGGTGATAGTAAACGTTCTGGTTTTTCTCTATATGTCTTTTTTCTGCTCACCGGAAAGAGTCGAGACGATACTGTACAACGGGGCTATGTATGCGCCCGGGATAATTGAACACGGACAGATATACAGACTGTTTACCTACATGTTCCTACACAACGGTTTTGATCATATCGCCGGAAATATGGTGGTGTTGATGTTCCTTGGTGATAACGTGGAAAGGGCTGTAGGTAAGTTCAGATATATCCTGATATATTTGCTCGGAGGAATGTTCGGGGGCTGCGGATCGTTTCTGTATGCACTGTATAATCCGCAGATCATGTCTGTAGGCGCATCGGGTGCGATATTTGCGATAATAGGCGCTTTGCTTTGGATAGTTGTCATAAACAAGGGAAGGCTTGAAGATATGACAACGCTTCGGGTATGTGTTCTTATAGCATATATGCTTTACCAGGGTTTTGTTGCGGAAAGAGTAGATAATGCAGCACATCTGTTTGGCCTGGTGGGAGGATTCGTTGCTGCGTTGATCCTGTACAGAAAAAACGATAGGAGTACGCTTACATGAAGATCAATATTTATTACGGAGGCAGAGGTATACTGGATGATCCGACGCTGTTTGTGATAAGCAAAATGACGGAGGTTCTTACCGAGCTCAACGTTAATGTGGAAAGATTTCCGCTTTATGAGCTTCGAAACCAGATCACGTCACTTCCGGCATCGATAAACGAAGCTGACGGTATCGTGCTTGCTACAACGGTCGAATGGTACGGGGTCGGCGGATACATGATGCAGTTTCTGGATGCCTGCTGGTTATACGGCAACAAAGAGAAGATCAGCAAGACTTATATGTGCCCGGTAGTAATGTCCTTATCAAGCGGGGAACGTGAAGCCAAAACGAGCCTGCAGGTTGCATGGGAGATCCTTGGCGGACTGCCTTGCAGCGGGCTGTGCGGATATGTGGATGATACAACAAACTTCGAACTGAACGGTGAATATATCAAGATCATAGAGAAGAAGACTGAAAATCTGTACCGGACGATCTCGCAGAAAATGCACTCTCTTCCTTCAAGCAACCAGGCTGTTAAACAGATAGTCGGCGGAACTAAGATCATACCTCTCACACCCCAGGAAACAGAGCAGCTGTCCAAATATGCTTCCGATGAGCAGTATGTGGCACAGCAGAAGGAAGATATTCAGGAACTCTCATCACTGTTCAAGGGTATGCTTGAGAAGAAGGACATTGATGTTAACAAGCAGTTCATCAGGGATTTCGAGGAGCATTTCTCGCCTGAAGGAGTTGTAAACGCTTCGTACAAGTTTATGATCGAAGACAGGAAGAAAGCGCTTATAGTTGAGATCATCGATTCGAAACTGAAGTGTTACTATGGAAATCATGATACTCCGGACATACTCTGCCGGATCAAACCGGATGTGCTTGAACATATCATTGCCGGCCAGATGAGTTTCCAGAGAGCATTTATGACAGGAGATATGCAGGTCAAGGGAGACTTCAGGATACTGCTCCTTCTTGATCAGGTATTCACATTCTTAAACGCCAGTGAATGATGCGCTGAGGAGGAAAGATTCATGAAAAAGGATGATTGTATTTTTTGTAAGCTCGCAAACGGAGATATCCCCACGAATACGATATATGAGGATGATGATTTCAGAGTGTTTCTGGATGCGGCTCCCGCAACAAAAGGACATTGCCTGATAGTTCCGAAGGAGCATTTTGACAATCTGGAGCAGCTTGATGACGAGACGGCTGCAAAGGTTTTCCCGCTTGCACGCAAAATGATGAAACTGTTAAAGGAAAAACTTTCATGGGACGGTTTTAACGTGATGCAGAACAACGGCACGGTGGCCGGACAGACGGTATTTCATTTTCATACCCACCTGATCCCCCGATATAAAGATGACGGCCAGGATTTTAACATGAAACCGTCAGAACCTGCAGAGGGTGAGCTTGAAGCCGTATTGAAGGAAATAGTATCGTAGGATATAATATTTTAAACATTTTAATGAACCAAAAAGGAGAAATGATCAAAAATGAGTTCAAAAGTTACTTATGATTACAGCAAAGCAATGCAGTTCATCGGTGAGCAGGAGATAAGCTCAATGTGCGACATCGTTGAGAACGCGAAGGAAGTTCTTGTGTCAAAGAGCGGTGCGGGAAACGATTTTCTCGGATGGATCGATCTTCCGGTTGATTATGACAAGGAAGAATTTGACCGTATATTAAAGGCTGCAGAGAAGATAAAAAGCGATTCCGAAGTTCTGCTTGTAATCGGAATAGGCGGATCTTACCTCGGAGCAAGGGCTGCGATCGAATTTTTGCGCCACAGTTTTTATAACATCATTCCGAAGGAGATCAGAAAGACTCCTGAGATCTATTTTGTCGGAAACAGCATAAGCAGCACATATATCAAGCATCTTATGGATGTTATCGGAGACCGTGATTTCTCGATCAATATGATCAGTAAATCCGGAACAACCACCGAACCTGCCATTGCGTTCAGAGTGTTCAAGGAAATGCTTGAGAAGAAATACGGAAAAGCAGAGGCTGCAAAGAGAATATATGCAACGACCGATAAGGCAAGAGGATCTCTTAAGAATCTGGCAAACGAAGAGGGCTATGAGAGCTTTGTCGTTCCCGATGATGTCGGGGGCAGATTCTCAGTACTTACCGCTGTAGGTCTTCTTCCCATCGCTGTATCGGGCGCAGATATCAATAAGCTTATGGAAGGTGCACAGTCAGCAAGAGAGACGGCTCTAACAGCTCCGTTTGAAGAGAACGATGCGCTTAAGTATGCGGCTGTTCGGAACATACTTCTCCGTAAAGGCAAACAGATCGAGATCATGGCCAACTATGAGCCGTCTGTACATTACATCTCCGAATGGTGGAAGCAGTTATACGGAGAGTCCGAAGGCAAGGACCAGAAGGGTATATTCCCCGCAAGTGTTGATCTTACGACAGATCTTCATTCAATGGGTCAGTTCATCCAGGACGGGTCAAGAAATATCTTTGAGACCGTCATCAATATCGAGACATCGAGAGAGACGATAACACTTTCGGAAGAGCCTACGGATCTTGACGGACTTAATTATCTTGCAGGCAAGACGGTGGATTTTGTCAATAAGAGTGCGATGAACGGAACGATACTTGCTCATACGGACGGATGCGTTCCCAATACGGTTGTAAATGTTCCGGAGGTTAATGAATTCTATCTCGGACAGTTGTTCTACTTCTTTGAGTTTGCCTGCGGCGTGAGCGGTTATACCCTGGGCGTCAATCCGTTCAACCAGCCCGGTGTTGAAAGCTATAAGAAGAATATGTTCGCACTTCTCGGAAAGCCCGGATACGAAGAGGCCAGAGAGGCATTGATGGCAAGACTGTAATGAAACGAATAGTACTAACCGGCGGCGGGACCGCCGGTCATGTCACACCGAATATCGCTCTGATACCGGCTCTTCGGACCGCAGGATACGATATTTGTTATATAGGATCATATGAAGGGATGGAAAGATCACTGATAGAGGATTATTCCATCCCTTATCATGGCATATCGACGGGAAAGCTTCGCAGATATTTTTCCATGAAGAATTTCACCGATCCGTTCAGGGTACTGAAAGGTTTCGGAGAAGCCGACAGGATCATAAGACAGTTAAAACCTTCCATTGTGTTCTCCAAGGGAGGCTTTGTTTCCGTCCCTGTTGTATGGGCCGCAAAGAAAAACAAAGTTCCCGTTATAATCCATGAATCGGATATGACGCCCGGCCTAGCGAATAAACTGAGCTTTTCATCGGCTGTGAAGATATGCTGTAATTTCCCGGAAACGGCACAGATGCTGCCGAAGGAGAAAGCTGAGCTTACAGGCTGCCCGATAAGAGCGGAGCTTATGCTCGGTGATGCATCAAAGGCGGAAAAGATCTGCAATTTCGAGGACCCGGAAAAACCGGTCATAATGGTTGTCGGTGGCAGTCTGGGAGCCGCATCCGTGAATAATATCATAAGAAAGATACTTCCGCGTCTTACAGAGAAGTTCAATGTACTGCATCTTTGCGGTAAGGGTAAACTGGATGAGTCGCTTACGGGAACGAGAGGATATTTCCAGCTTGAGTATGCCAGGGATGAGATGAAGGATCTGTTTGCCCTGTCCGAGATCGTTGTAAGCCGTGCCGGAGCAAATGCGATCTGTGAACTTCTGGCACTTCACAAGCCCAATCTCCTGATCCCGCTCCCTGCATCGGCATCAAGAGGCGATCAGCTGTTAAATGCCGAATCATTCAGGAAACAGGGATTCTCGCTCGTGCTTGATGAGGATAAGGATCTTTCGGAGGATTCACTGTTTGATACCATTTGTGATCTGTATGAGCGTCGTGAGGAGTTTAGAAAGGTCATGCTCAAAAGCGACCAGACAAATGCCGTATCCGCTGTTATGAAGCTGATCGAAGAATACAGTACGGAATAAATCATTGATAAAGGTTATATACGAAGACAATTCGATCATCATCATAGAAAAGAGTGCCGGCCTGGCGGCGCAGAGCGCGAATGTTCTGCAGCCGGATTGTGTCAGTCTTATCAAGGATCATTTAAAAAGATCAGAGCCTGATATAAAGACAGAGCCGTATGTCGGCGTGGTACACCGACTGGACCAGCCTGTTGCCGGTATACTGGTATTTGCAAAAAACCGTGAAAGTGCGGCGAATCTTTCACGTCAGATAAGAGACGGTCTGATGAACAAGCACTACCGTGCAGTTGTTGAAGGAATCATAGCATCTACCGAAGAAACAATGCTTACGGATATGATGTATAAGGACGGCAAAGCCGGAAAAGCGATCATATGCGACACCGGCCGTGATAATGTCAAACTGCAGGAGTGCAGACTGAAGTATCGGAAGGAGAGCGAACTGCCACAGAAAAATATGACCGTTCTGTCGATAGATCTCATAACCGGAAGGTTTCACCAGATCAGAGCACAGCTTGCCCACATGGGACATCCCATAGTCGGAGATGCAAAGTACGGAGCGGTAACGAAATATCCTTCCGGCATTGCTCTTGTTGCGGACAGACTTGAGTTTATCCATCCCGTAACGGGCGAAAAAGTTGAAAAAATCGTTGACTTTTCCTTTGCCCTTTGATAACATATACAAGTCGTCAGATAATGCGCGAGTGGCTCAGTTGGTGGAGCGCGACCTTGCCAAGGTCGAGGCCGCGGGTTCGAGTCCCGTCTCGCGCTCTTGCAAAAAAGAAGGATACCCGAAGAGGTATCCTTTTTTTTGCAAAGAGCACTTGAAATCGAGACGGGACGACCTGCCAGGGGCTCCGAAGGAGCCCCTGGCGTTTTCTTGTTGTGTGACAATTTTAGAAAAATCGAGCTTTACGCAATATACCTATTGACATAGTAGGTAAATACGGATATAATCTCAACAATATACATACAAAGGGCCAACGGTATATAAAATGCTGTTTAATACGAAACTGCTTCACGGGAAAAGTACACAGGGGTTTGAGTCGGGACAGACACTTCCATCCATATCTCAGGTCAGCGCATTCAGATATGAGAGTATGGATGATCTTGAAAAAGTCTTTGATCATAAAAAGATGGGCTATGCATATACCAGAATAGGCAATCCTACGCTGGGTGCGTTTGAACAGAGGATCAGCGAACTCGAAGGCGGGGTTGGTGCGATAAGCTGCAGTAGCGGTATGGCTGCCATTTCATCGGCAATACTTGCTGTATGTGAAAGCGGTGATGAGATCATAGCTGGAAGCGGGCTGTACGGAGGAACGATTGCCCTTCTTCATGATCTTGAAAAACTGGGTATTCATACTGTTTACGCTGATGAACTTACCGGTGATACGGTAAGAAACCTGATAAATGAAAGAACAAGAATGGTCTTTGCGGAACTGATCTCCAATCCTTCACTTAAGGTAATTCCGGTTGCGGAAGTTGCAGAGGCTGCACATGAAGCAAGTGTTCCGCTGTTTGTGGACTCGACTACAGCGACGCCGTATATTGCCGGGCCGCTTAAACTTGGTGCAGATGTTGTCATTCATTCAACGTCCAAGTATTTGAACGGTGGCGGTAATTCCATAGGCGGGATCATAGTGGACGGGGGAAAGTTCAAATGGGATTTTATAAAACATACAGCACTGGCCGAGTATAGGAAATACGGTCCCATGGCTTTTTCGGTAAGACTTCGTACGGATATTTGGGAAAATCTGGGTGGCTGTATGGCCCCGGCCAATGCCTTCCTAAGTTATATAGGAACGGATACGCTGGGAATTCGAATGGAACGGATATGTGAAAACGCCGACAGACTTGCAAAAGCATTGGATGAGATTCCGGGTATAGAGGTCAATTACCTCACACTTCCGCAGCATCCGTATCACAGATTTGTTGACAGTCAACTGAGCGGATCGGAGGCATCCTAAGTTTCAGGGCAGGATCGAAGGAGAGGGCTTTTGCGATCATCAACTCGCTTAAATATGCGTATATTGCAAGCAATATAGGAGATATAAGGACACTCGTGATCCACCCGGCATCAACTTTATATGTCCAGGCGAGCCGCGAGGAGACAGAAGCGGCAGGAGTATATGAAGACACGATAAGAGTCAGTGTCGGCATCGAAGACGCGGAGGATCTTATAGATGACTTCACACAGGCAATACAGAATAACCCCATCAGCACTTAAGAAGATGAAGGAGCATCTGATGGGAGAATATCCCAAAGAGGGATGTGGGGTCCTCGCGGGAGGAGAAGATGGATCGATTGAAGAGGTTTTCCTTATCAAAAATTCTGCGGATCGTGAAAGATCAGCAGGGTATTACGAGATAGATCCGTTTGAAATGTATGAACTGGAAAAAAAAGCGGAAGAAAAAGGATACGTTATTCTTGGATTCTATCATTCACATCCTGACTGTGAGGCAATGATATCATCGGAAGACAATGAATATATGTTACCGCAGATGCTGTACGTTATAGCATCGGTAAACAATGGAAAATGTGGAGAAATAAGAGGTTACATAAAGGATTTGTAAAACAATGAAGGTTTATATTTCTGCAACATTAAGAAACTATTTCGGGAAAAATCATGTGATAGAGACTGAGGCAGATAATGTCAGATCTGTACTAAAAAGCATTACAGATGAGTATCCGGATGCGAAACATATTCTTTTTGACAAGGACGACAAATTAAGAAACTTTGTCCGGATCTATGTCGGGAGTGATGATTATACCGCAACGGATATGTGGTACAAGCAGCTTGACGAAGGAAATGAGGTACTTATTCTCCCCGCAATTGCAGGAGGGGCACCAAATGATTCGATCATCAATGAAGCAAGGATGAAAGCACAGACTCTTGATGATAACGATATAAAACGGTTTGAAAAACACCTCCTGTTAAAGGAGATAAGTGTTAAGGGTCAGAAAAGGATAAAAGCAGCAAGAGTTGTCGTTTGCGGAGCAGGTTCGTTAGGATCTTCGGTAATACAGTACCTTGCGGCAGCAGGCGTCGGGACGATAAAAGTCATCGACGATAATGATGTATCCCTTGCAGATGTTTCAAGCCAGGTTCTCCACAGCAGCCGCGATGTCAACAGACCCAAAGTTGCATCAGTAAAGGATAAAGTCAGAAATATCAATAAGAGTATAGAGTTCGAAGCCGAGAACGTAAGACTGAATGCGGATAATATAGCGGAACTCATTGACGGATACGATCTTGTTATAGACTGTACAGACAACTACAAAGCAAGATACATGATCAATGATGCATGTGCACTTTTTGATATCCCTTTGGTGTTTGCATCCATATATCAATACGAAGGAAGAGTGGGCATTTTCAATCACAACGGCGGTCCATGTTTGCGCTGCTTGTATCCCGAGCCGCCGGAGCCGGGCCTTGTTCCCACATGTGCGGAGGGCGGAACGATCAGCCCGCTTGCCGGTATTATCGGGAGCATTCAGGCAAATGAGGCACTAAAACTCATCATAGGGATTGGAGATCATCTTGACGGAAAACTCCTGACGTTTGACAGCCTGTATCTGAGCTCACGAATCTTAAACGTTAAAAAGGACAGTAAGTGTCCGCTCTGCGGTCTGTCCAAGACGATCCTTTCGGTCGAGGATTTTGATTATGAAGACTTCTGCGGCCTTAAGCAGGACGAAAGCGAAATACCGGTTGAAGGACTGACGCCCCAGGAATTTGCAAAGAGAATGGATAATAACGATCCAATGACCATCATAGATGTCAGGGAGCCTCATGAGCGAGCTATCATGCGTATTCCCAACACGATTGTTATTCCGATAGGACAACTCGCAAGGAGAATGAAAGAGCTTGATCCCGAAGTGGATACGATATTCATATGTAAATCGGGAAAGCGCAGCATTCTTGCCATCAATACACTTCGTGAAGCAGGATACGAAGGAAAAATGTACAACCTTAAAGGCGGCATAGATGCGATGAAGGATATCGTATTCTCGCATGAGGGAGCATGGTTATAGGCATTAAGGAGGGACCCACGAAGTGGGAGGATCCCTTATTGCACCGTGAGGCCCTATCCTGCGAAGCAGGATTCTAATGGCCGAACGTCTATAAATACTATCATCTGTTCGAACAGGAGGAAAAAAACATGGCAAAGGAAACCGAAAACAAGAGCGTTGGTATCAATGCTCTCGGAGCAAAAGCGGCTTATAATCTTGCGAATATCACCAAGACGAAACCGCAGTACGGAGCACTGACACCCAAGTGGCTCACGAAGTTCCTTGAGTTCAAGGGACTGGAGACAGGTATCTACAGGGTCAACAAAGTAGTTGAAGGAGATACACCCCTTGATGTTCTTTGCAGCCAGACTAAAAAGTCTGACATAATCCCCCAGGGATTTATTCAGTATGAGACCGAGCCACGTGAATACGTACTCAATTCTATCTCAACCATTATCAATGTAAATACGGCAGTAGAGGATGTTTACAGCGTGCCTTATGATCAGGTTCAGGAGCAGCTCGGACTTGCCATCGAGTCTCTGCGTGAGCGTCAGGAAAGTCAGCTGATCAACAATGATGATTACGGCCTTCTTAAGAACGTTGCAGATTCGCAGAGGATCCAGACGAGAAACGGTGCACCTACACCTGATGATCTTGATGAGCTTATCTCAAAGGTATGGAAGGAGCCTTCATTCTTCCTTGCTCATCCGAGAGCTATCGCTGCATTTGAGAGAGAGTGCACAAAGAGAGGTGTTCCGCCTGTAGTAGTAAACATTGCGGGAGGAAATTTCCTTACATGGAGAGGAATACCTGTAGTTCCCACTGATAAGCTCCTTGTTGACGGCCTTAAGAATCCCAAGTCTGAAAGCGGTAAGACAAACATCCTTCTTATCCGTACCGGAGAAGCCAAGAGAGGTGTTATAGGTCTGTTCCAGGCAGGACTTAAGAATGAGCATTCAAGAGGACTGTCAGTACGTTTCAGAGGGATCGACGATAAAGGTGTTGCATCCTATCTTCTGTCTTTATATTGCTCTGCAGCGATACTTGCCGATGATGCGATTGCTGTGCTTGAAGATGTAGAAGTAGGTGAATATTATGACTACGATTGAAAACCTTGCCGGCGTTCCAAGTGCGGGAGAACTGAGCATTCTTGCAAATGAAATGTTTCCTGATCTGACAGAGGGCGCATATGGTGTTCCCGAGACCGATATCCCGGTTGCATCCGTCCCCGAGACTGTACCTGTATCGGAAGAGTTTGACTGGGAGCATCCTTTCGCATATGGCGGCGGGGATCCGTATTTTCAGTCTGTTGAGGAAGTAAGTGCACCTGAGGCAGAATACCTTCCCGGCATTGCGGATATGCCTGCGGTAACAACAGACAGCAGCACAAGCTATGCTCCGGCGGTAATGTCTCAGACACAGGCTAAAGAGCATGATCGTAAGATCGATGCACCGACATCGCTTGGAGGTGACAAGGTCACGTCATCAAAAAGCGAAGTGGAAAGATCAACTTCGCGAAACGATTCGATAAGGATCGGCAGCAAGACACTGGCACAGATCAGGGATGATTTTCCGATATTAAAGGAGCAGATAAACGGTCATCAACTTGTATGGCTTGATAACGGGGCAACAACACAGCGACCGCAGGCCGTCATTGACAGACTGAAATACTATTATGAGCATGAAAACTCAAATGTTCACAGGGGTGCGCATACTCTTGCTGCAAGATCTACCGACGCATATGAAGACGCAAGAGATACGGTAAGGGATTTCATAGGTGCGCCTTCATCAGATGAGATAGTGTTCGTCCGAGGAACAACGGAGGGAATAAATCTTGTTGCAAACGCATATGTAAAACCGCTCCTTGAGCCGGGTGACGAGATAATCGTTTCGATACTCGAACATCATGCGAATATTGTTCCGTGGCAGCTTGTGGCTCAGGCAACGGGAGCTGTTATCAAAGTAATACCTTGTGATGAGACAGGACAGCTCATACTTCATGAGTATGAAAAGCTGTTCACCCCTAAGACAAAATTCGTATCCGTTACTCACGTATCAAACGTTCTCGGAACGGTAACACCGATCGAAGAGATCATTGCTATTGCTCACAGACATGGAGTACGAGTTCTTGTAGACGGAGCTCAGTCCGTTGCTCACATACCGGTAAATGTATCGGCGCTTGACGTTGACTTTTTTGTGTTCTCAGGTCATAAGATATTCGCACCGACCGGTATAGGAGTTGTCTACGGTAAGAAGGAATTACTCGAAGCGGCACAGCCGTATCACGGAGGCGGAAATATGATAGCCGATGTGACTTTTGAGAGAACGATATACAATCCCGCTCCGAACAAGTTCGAGGCGGGAACAGGAAGCATAGCTGATGCTGTCGGGCTTGGTGCGGCACTTAAATATCTGTCTCAGATCGGAATGCCGTGTGTATACCGTTGGGAGCATGAACTTCTTCAGTATGCGATGAAGGAAATGAGTACCGTAAAGGGACTTCATTTTATCGGAACGGCTTTGAACAAAGCATCGGCACTTGCTTTTACGCTCGATGGGTATTCGGATGAAGAGGTAGGAAAGAGACTTGATGCATACGGAATAGCGGTAAGAACGGGACACCATTGTGCGCAGCCGGTTTTAAGAAGGTTCGGATATGAGAGTTCGGTAAGGCCGACTCTGGCACTTTACAACTCACCGGACGATATCGATGCGCTCGTAAAAGTATTAAAGACATTTGCGTAACACTTTGGCAGGAAAGGAAGATTAAAAATGAAGATCACGGTTTCGGGAGAAAAGAAAGAAGTATCTGACGGGATCACGATTTCGACACTTATTGAACAGGAGCAGGTGGAAACACCGCAGTACGTAACTGTATCCGTTAATGAAGAATTCATCGATCAGGATGATTTTGACAGCCATGTGCTTAAAGACGGTGATGAGGTTGAGTTCCTGTACTTCATGGGAGGAGGAAGATAATGGCTTTTACAAATGAACAGCTCGAGCGTTACAGTCGGCATATCATTCTTAAAGAAGTCGGCGTCAAAGGCCAGAAGAAACTCCTTAACGCAAAAGTTCTCATAATCGGAGCCGGAGGACTCGGCGCCCCGGCAGCTCTGTATCTTGCGGCTGCCGGTGTCGGGACGATCGGAATAGTTGATGCGGATGTTGTAGACCTCTCCAATCTTCAACGGCAGGTCATACACACGACGAACGATATAGGAAAGAAAAAAGTTGAGTCTGCTGCGGAAACAATGCGTGCGATCAATCCGGATGTAACAGTCAACACATATTATGAGTTTGTATCAAGCGCGAACATTATGGATCTGATCAAAGACTATGATTTTATTCTTGATGGGACGGATAATTTCCCTGCGAAATTCCTTATCAACGATGCATGTGTGATGGCGAAAAAACCGCTTTCACATGCAGGAATCATCAGGTTTAAGGGACAACTTACCACGATCATTCCCGGTGAAGGACCGTGCTACAGATGTATCTTTAAAGATCCCCCTCCGAAGGACGCCGTTCCGACATGTAAACAGGCCGGTGTAATAGGTGCGATGGGAGGTATCATCGGGTCCCTTCAGGCAATGGAAGCCGTTAAGTATATTACCGGGGTAGGGGATCTGCTCGTCGGTTATCTGCTCACATATGATGCGATCAAGATGGAGTTTCATAAGATCAAACTTCCTCCGCGCGGTAAAGGATGTGCGGTATGCTCGGATACACCGACGATCACGGAACTAATCGACTATGAGCAGGTGGCATGTGACATGCACTAAGGTCCATGGAGATTTGAAATGAAGATAACGATTTCCAGAGAAGACTTTAACAGAATATACGAACATGCCCTTTCGGTACGACCGGAGGAAGCATGTGGTCTGATAGCCGGCGAAGACAGAGAATCGGGAATCCGTGTGATAGAAAAGGTATATATCCTTACGAACACGGACCATACGAACGAGCATTTTACGATCGATCCGAAGGAACAGCTTACAGCCATAAAGGATATGCGTGCGAATGGACTAAAGCCCCTCGGTAACTGGCATTCCCACCCGGAATCCCCTTCACGTCCGTCTGAGGAAGACAAAAAGCTTGCAAACGACAGCAAAGCAAGTTATCTCATCTTATCTTTGATGGAAGAAGGCAATCCTGTGTTGAATGCGTTTCACATAGAATCCCATGGCGACGAAAAAACTGTAAGAAAAGAAGAATTGTTGATCATATAAGTGGAGGATTACAAATGGCGGATCTTGATTTTAATGTTGATGATACTGTTGATATAACTGATGTTAACTGCCCGGTAACTTTTGTTAAGACAAAGGTTGCCCTCGAAGAGCTTGACGAGGGTCAGATACTTCAAGTACATCTTAATGACGGTGAGCCTGTACAGAATGTTCCGAGAAGCATCAAGGAAGAAGGTCATGAGGTGCTTCGTCTTGATGATAATGGCGACGGAACATTCGAATTGTATATCAAAAAGGTAGGAGATTGATGAAGTCAATCCTAATCAAAGATACAACATGTGAGGAGCGCGAACAGATCATAAAGGCTTCGCTTGACTGCGGAGGCGGATGTGAAAATTGCTCATCATGTTGGCTTGGAGGCGGAAGTCCGTGGGATATATATCAGGATTACATCGACGGAAAACGTGAGATCAAGGATATCAATGCCGAGTATATGGGACGATTCCGTCAGGACAGAAAGATCACGTAAACGGAGAGACAGCTAATGGCTCAGGATATGGAGAAAAAGATAGAGAACCTTATAAACCTGTATATGGAGGATTATCAGGGGAAAAAGGTTATCGATAAGATCAAGATATTTGAACATCCCGATCGTGCTAAAGTTATCGATATTCTGGAAAAACTTCAGAAGATCATCTATCCGGGATATCACAGAAACAGTGCTTTCAAGACATATACCGTCAGAAACAGTATATCGGTTCTTCTTGAAGACGTGATATATAACCTTAAGGCACAGCTTGGTATTGTACTGAAGTATTCGCCGCTATATGAGCATGCAGACTCTGAAGCCATTACACTTGCAGCGGACAGTATTACATTTGATTTTTTGGAAAAGATTCCCAAGATCAGAGAGTATATCGAAACAGATGTACAGGCGGCTTTTGATGGAGATCCTGCCGCTTACAACACGGATGAGATCATATGCACATATCCGGGATTGTATGCCATAATGACAAATCGTATAGCTCATGAGTTGTATCTGCTCGATGTTCCGATGATCCCACGCATAATGACAGAGCATGCGCATAGTATCACAGGGATAGATATACATCCGGGAACAACTATAGGAAAGTATTTTTTTATCGATCACGGTACCGGAGTGGTAATCGGTGAAACAACGGTGATCGGAGATAATGTTAAGATATACCAGGGTGTGACGCTTGGAGCATTATCTACAAGAGGAGGACAAAGCCTGAAGAAGGTGAAGCGCCATCCGACCATTTCAGATAACGTAACGATTTATTCCGGGGCTTCGATCCTTGGTGGAGATACGGTGGTTGGAAAAGATGTAGTGGTAGGCGGTAATGCTTTTATAACCACCTCTATACCGGAAGGGGCACGTGTTAGTGTAAAGAGTCAGGAACTTACATTTAACTATGATTCCGGCCATCCTGTTGAAAGAAAAGAAATTGAAATAGATGAGTCATGGTTCTATACAATATGAAAAAGAATTAACATATACCTATTGACACAGTATGCTAATAGGTGTTATCATCTACCAAAATACACTATCTATGAAAGGAGGCATGACATATGAATATAAAGAATCTGAGAATGTGTTGGTGCATGTGTTGTAAGATGCTATACTCCCGGGCAGAAGAAATGGTAGGATGTGTGGCTCGTTTGTCATGCACTCCAATGTAAGATCCATCATTTCGGATAGGACAGGCCATTGCCCGGGAGATACCCCGGGCTGTTTTTTTGCCCTGTTTTTGATAAACAAATGTAAAGGAGAGTATTCAAAATGAATGAGAGATTAAGATCAATTGTTACAGCAGCGGTTTTTGCTGCTATCACAACTCTTGCGACCATGATAATCAAGGTTCCTACATTTGGGACGAACGGCTACGTGAATATAGGGGATACAGCGGTCCTAATCTCAGCGTGGTTGCTAGGAAATCCGTTCGGGGCTCTTGCTGCAGGGATCGGTTCCGGTCTGGCGGACCTTTTATCGGGCTATCCGACTTACATTCCCGGAACGACTGTTATAAAGTATGTAATGGCATTTATCGCAGCAGCAGTTTATAAAGGTCTGAAGGAAAGAGTTCCGAAAACGGCCGTGTATATCATAAGCAGTATTGTTGCCGAGGTGCTTATGATCGCAGGATATTTTATATATGAATCGACGGTTCTGGGATATGGTATTGCTGCATCGGCTTCGATAATAAGCAACTCGGTTCAGGGGATTACATGCCTGGTTTTGGGAAACGTACTCATCCGCGCATTGGATCCACTGTATAGAAGATACGCTATTAAACATTTATAAACCGGATAAACCGCACAGGAACGTAGCAACCGTCCTCCTGAAAAACAACCCCTGTGCGGATCGCGATGCTGTAGCCGCTGGAAAGGCATAGGTTTCATAGACTGAAGTTGATGGTTCGAATCCATCCAGCATCATATTGGGAATTATTGTAGGAGAATAAAACAAAAAACATATTAAGGAGAATACATCATGGGAGACTCAGCATACGGGCATATTGCGGCAGAGGAGTTTGCAAAGCTTGATTACAATAAGGTGACTCTTGTAGATCTTAGAGAACCGGATGAGCTTCTGGTATCAGGGATTGACGGGGTAATCAATGTTCCTTTTTCCGGCGGCTTCGACAAACTCGACACAATACCTAAGGATAAACCGGTTATAGTATTCTGCCGTGTAGGCGATTGGAGTGAAGAAGTGGCGGAGATCCTTTTTGACAGAGGATATGAAGTGTCCACGCTTGACGGCGGATACAACGCATATCGTGAGCTTTTGTCTGGTAATGAGAGTGCAGATAATGATGTTGAAGAAGCAAAGAAAAAAAACACAGTAATAGATGCAAAAGGTCTTAAGTGCCCGGGGCCTATTGTGAAGGTTGCTGATCATTTGAGAAATCTATCGGTCGGGGAAACCGTTTATGTTGAAGCGACGGAGGATGCATTTGCATCTGATATAAAAGTATGGTGCTCAAGGACCGGTAATCATCTGGATGAACTTGTGATAAAAGACGGTATAATAAGCGCAACGATCACAAAAGCGGAAAAGACTGCTACAACGCTGGAGAAGGAACAAAACGACAAAACGTTCGTGGTATTCTCCGGGGATCTTGATAAAACCATAGCAGCTTTTATTATTGCGAACGGAGCTGCAGCAATGGGCAGGAAGGTCACCATGTTCTTCACATTCTGGGGACTGAATATTCTGAGGCGCCCACAAAAGGTCAGTGTCACCAAGACATTTATTGAAAAGATGTTTGGGATCATGATGCCGCGGGGGACGACAAAACTGGGACTTTCCAGGATGAACATGGGAGGCGCCGGAGCAAAGATGATAAGAGGCATAATGAAGCAGAAGGGTATCAGTTCGCTGGAGGACCTCATTGAAAGTGCAAAATCACATGGTGTGCGGATAGTTGCCTGCCAAATGTCCATGGATATAATGGGTATACATCAAGAGGAACTTATAGATGGAGTTGAGCTTGGAGGAGTAGCAACCTTTATTGGTTCCGGAGAAGAGTCAGATATGAGTCTGTTTATATGATAATTTGTTATTATCGTCTTGTCTCGTTTCGTTATAAATGTTTCTTTGTTACTTGTAGATTAACGTTTTGCGTCTAAACTGCGTCCAAAGAGAAAAATGGACAAGAGGCACAAGTCCTTTCCTCCTTTACTTTACTGGGTTTGTAGGTTATTTGCGAGATAGAACCGGTGCTTCGAGTCCCGTCTCGCGCTCTTGCAAAAAAGGAAGGATACCCGAAGAGGTATCCTTTTTTTTGCAAAGAGCATTTGAAATCGAGACGGGACGACCTGCCCCGATCTCCGAAGGTGATCGGGGCGTTACCTTGTTCAGTCCCGTCTCGCGCGGCGCCCAGCACCCCGTCTCGCGCTCTTGCAAAACTGGCATGATATATCTTCGCAAGATGTTTTGAGAATGCAGATGTGTTATAATCAAGCAAAAGTTGACAGTCAGGTCCAATGAAGGAGGAAATCATGAGTACAAATAACAATTATAACGGAACAGCAAACATTCCGGCAGAATACGCACCGATCTCTATGTGGGGATATTTCGGATATGAGCTTTTGTTTTCGATCCCTGTTTTAGGTTTGATCTTTCTGATCGTTTTTGCGATCTCAGCTAAAAATGTAAATCTTAAGAATTTTGCAAGATCATATTTCTGCTATCTGATCATAGTGCTGATAATATGCGCGATCTTATTCTCGATTGCCGTGGGAGCCGGATTAATGAGTGAACTCCCTTCCATGTGATACCGCTGCGACTGAAAACAGTAACCGGAATAAGCAGGAGAAAAGGACACCTTGCAGGAGGTGTCCTTTTTCATGATAAAGCGGATATACGCCAGTATGGGATTTGGTATATAATACGAAATAACAAACACGGTTTCTGTTTTTTGCTTTGGAGGAAAAGATGAAAATACGGTTTACCACGATCATGATAGTTCTTATGGCTGCTGTCACGCTTGCCGGATGTGCAGGCGCTGCCGTCGACCAGCAGGCAGTTGAGGAAAAACTTGAAAAAATAGCGGAAAAAAAGAAAACCATAGAGACTGACGAAGAATCCGCTGATGAGCCCGCTCCGGTTGAAGAAACGGATGTTGTTTCGGAAATTGATGAAAAGATCGATGAAGAAATTGACGAAGAGAACAGCGAGGAGATTTACGAAGAAGTTGACGAAGAGGTAGAACCGTATGCGGGAGTACTGTATTGGTACAAGGATCTGCAGGACAGCGGAAAGACTTCGGAGGAAATGGAGAGATATACCTCCAAAACCGCGCTGGTCCAGCACGGATGGCCGTTTGCGACCAATAATGATGAAGTGGGATATGTGTACTGCGACCTGACAGGTGACGGATATGATGAACTGATAATCACGTATTACAACGATCCTGTTGATATATATTCGAATGAGGGAGATGCCGTATATTCCTACGGGGTGCCCTACAGGGCGATCGCCGAGCTTTATCCCGACGGAACCATTATGGAAGGTTTGACACTCGGAGTAAAGGGATGGAAGCAGACATGGTACCGGTATGACGAGAATACCTATAAATATATTCCGGTAGAAGAAGAGATTCAACCCGCAACGTCAGGCATCATTCTTCCCGAAGGGAAAAAGATAAAGGATGTTGTTGTCCCGGAGAGCTTAAAAGGGCTGTCGGAGTGATATCATAAACATGAAACATCCACATTTCGAAACGTATGAATACGGCGATGCGGCAGCACCGATTGTTTTGATACAGCCTGTTGACGGGCATGATCTTACGTTTATTGACAGCGAGCTGGCAAATATATCGTCTCTTGCCGGTGATGATTTTCGTCTCATCGCGGTAAAGGTGAGCAACTGGAACGATGATCTGTCTCCGTGGGAGGCACCTGCGGTATTCGGCAGGGAAGGCTTCGGCGGAGGCGCGAAAGATACCCTGGCGGCCATAAGCGAACTGACGGCTGACAGATCAAAAAGATATATCATCGGAGGATACTCGCTTGCCGCCCTGTTTGCGATCTGGGCGGCATATGAAACGGATGTGTTTTATGGTGTAGCCGCCGCATCGCCGTCCGTTTGGTTTCCGGGATTTTCCGACTATGTGAAAAACAACACGATACTGGCAGACAGGGTGTATTTAAGTCTCGGAGATGCCGAAGAGAGGACAAAAAATCCGGTAATGTCCACAGTCGGAGACAACATAAGAGATATCAGTGAGTATCTTGCAAATACCGGGACAGAGACGATCCTTGAATGGAACAGGGGAAACCATTTTAAAGAGCCCGATATCAGATGTGCAAAAGCATTTGCATGGGTATTGGCATAGAAACGATGATTTTGCATGAGAAGGAGAAAATATGCCGCATCCGCCGATGAGAGGACTCGGACCGAGA
This sequence comes from uncultured Lachnospiraceae bacterium, assembly GCA_902775485.1. Classification (GTDB taxonomy): domain Bacteria; phylum Bacillota; class Clostridia; order Lachnospirales; family Lachnospiraceae; genus UBA2868. Next base: position 39,281 of record CACYMJ010000009.1, on the reverse strand, counting down.
GGTTTTCTGACTGAAGAGGAAAAACAGAACCTTCCGAAGGTTGATAAGGTCCTGATAAAAAGAATACTTGCCTATCTTAAACCGTACAGGATTCAGTTTGCGTTTGTATTTGTTGCGATACTGCTCAGTGCGGTGGTCGGACTGCTTCCGTCCATAATCACGGGAAAGATCGTTGATGAAGCCCTTATCAACAAGGACATGAAACTTCTGATAAGGCTTCTGCTTGCGGCCTTTGCAACTCTTGCGGCCTCACAGATCGTGGGCGTTCTTGAGTCATATATCAATGCCTGGATATCCCAGAAGATAATCTATGACATGAAAAACCAGATGTATCGTCATCTGCAGTATATGCCGCATTCCTTCTTTACCACTGAGAAGCAGGGCGATATCGTAACCAGGATGGATACTGATATAAGCGGAGTCAGCACGATAATATCAGGCACTTTGTCAAATATAGTCTCCAATGCTGCAACCGTTATCACAACGCTTGTTGCTCTGTTTACGATGAGCTGGCAGCTTGCCATTGTGGGAGTCATCATAATCCCTCTTCTTATACTGCCGACAAAGAGAGTCGGAAAAAAACAGTGGCAGATCCGCTCGGACTCACAGGCCAAGAACGATGAAATGAATCAGCTGATCAACGAGTCGCTTAGCGTATCCGGATCGATGCTGGTAAAACTGTTTACAAGAGAGGAACGTGAATACGAGAAGTTTAAAGGGGTCAATTCCGAACTTACCGCACTCAACCTCAAGGAGCAAAGGAGCGGCAGCTGGTTTCGTGTCGTCATGGGGATGTTCACTCAGGTAGGCCCGCTCCTTATATACTTTACCGGTGGATATCTGATCATCACACATATGGACATGAACCTTACGGTCGGAACGATAACGGCTATGGTTGCCCTGATAAACAGGCTGTATTTCCCGATCCGGAGCCTGCTTGACATTCATGTGGAATTCACCCGGTCACTTGCACTTTTTACAAGGATATTCGAATATTTCGACATGAAGAGTTCGATAGTAAGTCCGGAAAATGGCGTAAAACCCGATATCGCGTGTGCAGATATCATATATGATCATGTGGCATTTGCGTATGATCCGGAGGTGAAGATATTAAAAGATGTGAACTTTACCGTTCCCGGAGGCCGGATGTATGCGATAGTCGGACCGTCCGGGTCCGGAAAATCCACGGTTGTTAACCTGATACCGAGACTATATGATGTATCGGAGGGTGCAGTCAGGATAGGTGGAACGGATGTAAGGGACTTTGATCTGTCCTATCTTCGGGCAAACGTAGGAGTGGTAACTCAGGAGACATACCTTTTTAACGGTACGATACGTGAAAATCTTTTGTACGCAAAGGAAGATGCTACGGAAGAAGAACTGGTAAATGCCTGCAGGAATGCAAATATCCATGATTTTATAATAAATCAGCCGGACGGATATGATACGATGGTCGGAAACCGTGGATTGAAACTGTCAGGCGGTGAGAAGCAGAGACTTTCCATTGCGAGAGTGATCCTTAAGGATCCGAAGATACTCATACTGGATGAGGCGACAAGCGCTCTTGATTCGATATCCGAAAATGCCATACAGTCTGCGCTCGAACTGCTGATGAACGGCAGGACAAGCATTGTAATAGCTCACAGGCTGTCAACAATACTAAAGGCAGACTGCATACTTGTGGTAAAGGACGGAGTTATTGCCGAAAGCGGAGATCATGAATCACTGCTTTCGGCAGGAGGCATATACAAGGAACTGTATGAAACACAGTTCAGACAGGTACTTGATATGGAATCCGTTAGTCTCGCAGGTACCGATTACTGGGATAAGGTTGAGGAAGAGGTTAACGGATTCTGATCGAGACCTATTCCTCAACCGTGATTATATCCTTAAGAATGTAGTGGAATAAAGGATATGAGGTATTCTCATTTTCTATATAGCCTTTTTTCAGATCCAGTGTATCGGCGGGATCATCGGGATTGATACCGAGATAATCGCCCTTGAACACAAAATCAACCTTTCCGCGCTTAAACTGTGCAATGGCGCTTCCCATGGCTTTCTGGGTACCGGTGGGCGCAACCTGAAGGTTAAGATCGTCCATTTCTATCCACCCGTTTTCAAATCCGGCGGATATATCGTTTCCGTGGATGTTTCCCTCCATATTTGATTCTATGGTCTTGTTCTTCATGACTGCATCGACTGCCGCGAGAACATACGGTTCCCAGCAGATCCTTGCAGAGATCAGTGAAGATCCCGGAGCAACTTCCGACATGCTCTGATTATAGCTTACGAAATATACCGGTCTTGTTTCCAACGCTTCTTCACATGCGATCGCCGGACCGATAGTATCGGTATGCTGGGAGATGATCACACATCCGTCATCTATAAGGCGTTGTGCGGCATTCCTTTCCTGTGGATAACTGCTCCATGTCTGTGTGTAACAAACACGCATTACGGCAGAGGGAACCACGGAGCGGACTCCGAGCAAAAATGCCGTATAACCGGAAATAACCTCTGAGGTAGGATATGCCGCTACAAATCCGACAACGGCCTGATCAGGTGTGATCAGTTCATCAGCGATCATCTGTTTTATTTTCATGCCGGCAGCGATCCCGCTCACGAATCTTCCCTGATAGGCTTCCCCCTTAAATGTATGGTAATTATCGGGAACAGTCTGATCGCTCATATCCATGTAGGATGTCTGACAGAACTGAATGTCGGGATAATCCTGAGCCAGTTTTCTTACAAGATAACTGTAGCCGTTGAAGAAAATGATGTCGCATCCTTTCTCGGCAAGTTCCCTGACAGGTTCCTCCATCTCATCATCCAGAACGTTGCTGCATGTATAGATATCGACGCGGTCTCCGTATTTCTTTTCCACGGCGTCTTTTGCAAGAGAGAAGTTATAGGTATAGGGAGTACTTTCATCATTGTCATATACAAAGCCGACGGTTAAATGATCCTTTTCACGGGTTACATTGGAAAACCGGTAAAAACAGAAGAAAGCAGCCAGTATGACAAGACATGTCAGCACTGTTGTTATATATACACGCTTCATTTATCTTCGCCTCCCTTCCTGTTTTCGGGATCAAAGCCCTCATCGTCTTCCTGCATCTGTTCGGCCTGGATCTTTTTATCTTCCTCAACGCGGCGTGCAAGCTCTTCCTGTGCTTCCTGATCGGCCTGCATGATCTCCTCACGTTTCTGGGCATAGATCTCATCCAGATTGATAATACCCTTATCTATCAGCCGGAAAAACGCATCAAGTACATTCGGATCGAACTGTGTGCCCCGTCCGCGTTTCATTTCATTCATAACATAGTCCGTATCCATGAAGTTACGGTAAACACGGTTTGAAGTCATCGCATCAAAAGCATCGGCAACTCCGATTATCCTGCCTATCAAAGGTATCTCTTCACCCTTCAGGCCGTCCGGATATCCGCGGCCGTCATACCTTTCGTGATGATAACGGGTTCCTTCTTCGACATGCTCCACCAAAGTGAAATCTTTCAGGATATCCGCTCCTCTGGTTACGTGGGATTTCATCTGAACATACTCTTCATCGGTCAGACGGCCGACCTTGTTAAGTACGCTGTCGGGTACGCCTATCTTTCCTATATCATGCAGCTGTGCGGCTTTTTTCAGGCTTGAGAGAGCTTTGTTTCTCTGCCACCATTTATAGCAGTTCATTTCCCTGGCGATAAGTTCGGAGTATTCTGCAACACGCAGGGAATGCTGATGTGTACGCACATCCTTGGCATCGACTGCGTTTGCGATCGCCATGACCGTCTCATTTGCCATGTTCAGCTTGATCTGCTGCTGGTTTAACTGCCTTTGTACAACAAGCCATGTAAACCATATGATGATAAGAGACAGAAGAGTCAGCATGTAAAAAAGGAAAAGGGGCTTTTCATATATACGGCCTTCTTTTACAAAATCGAATTGTCTCTCTTCAAGAACACGCTCGCCCGCACTGTCAAAAATGGCCAGATGGAAGGTATAGTTTCCTGCAGGAAGATTGGCGTATATTATATTGTTGAGATTGTTCTGGGGAACTATCGTCCATTGGGAATCGTAGCCCTCAAGATAGTAACCGACATTGGGTTCCTGTATCGTATAGTTTAATATTTCCGGGCTTAATTCTATACGGCTGACATTCTGACCGATCGTTATGGCACCCCTGCGCGCAAGGGGCTGGCTTATGCCGTCAAACGAGACAGAAGCAAGCTGCATTCTGTATGAACGCACATCACTGTTGTACTTATCTACGTCTATTACATATACACCGGTATCACACGGAAGGAATAATTCTCCGTTGCCGTTGTAATAGTTCCAGGAGTTGGCTGTAAGCGAAGTTCCCAATCCTCTTCTGGCATCCAGAAGTTCCCATGCTATTTCTCCGCCGGCAACAAGTTCATCTCTTTCGACAACGTAGATACCTGCGCTGGACATAACGAAAAGAGTATCTTCGTCCTTGACCCAGATATCATAATTGTTGAAATACGGGAACTTGTCCAGGAGCCGAATGGTATTGTCAGGTTCGAGATAGCACAGGCTGTTGCTTGTAACAATAAACACTCCTTCGGATTTCGGATCCTTGATAGTCCTGAGGATAACTCCGCTGCTGAGCCCGTCATCACGGGTAAGCATATCGGTAACTTTACCGTCTTTTAAAACCGCGATCCCGTCACCGTCGGTGCCTGCCAGTATCGTACCGTCACTTCGCTGCGTGATGGTCAGTATCATTGAATTGATAAGACCGTCTTCGTTCCGGATCGTCCGTGTGATATTATGATCGTTTATATAACTGATACCGGTATCTCCGGCTGCCAGTATCGTTCCGTCCGAAAGAGACGTTACGATGCGGGCACGGTTTCCGAAACTTCCGCTGTCAGCATTGTAAGACCATGATTGTCCGTCCGGAGCATATTCCATAAGACCGTTTCCGTAAGTACATACCCACAGATGGTCATTATCGTCCACGTACATACAACGTATACGCTTACCGTCAAGCTCGGCCGTCAGATCGTTGGTTATCTGACGGTGACATGTTTTGTCTACAATATCCAATCCCTTGTCGGTACCGATATATATATTGTTCTGCCACAGAACGATCGTATTAACTACCCGACGTTCCATTCCCACGGCTCCGTATATATCCCTGAACGGAGACTTGGCCAGACGCAGAAGACCGAGTCTTGAAGACGTAAACCAGAGATTTCCCTGATAGTCATAGAGCATGTTGTCGATGGAGTTGTTAAAATCGTTTGTGTTCAGCAGATGATAACCGCTTTTGTCTATATAGGATACACCGCTGTCGGTTGAGATAAACAGTGTTCCGTCGTTTAAATAGTTCAGGTTGTTGATGCTTGTGATATCTTCACATGTCAGCATGTTGACCTGATTGAAGGTGTCAAAGGAGATATCATATTCATATATATGGTTGGTGGTAGTTCCGACCATAAGCATTCCGTCGGGAGCAAATGCACAGCTTTTGAACACTTCATCGTCGCTTGAAAGAGACAGGGAAGATAAGATCTGCCCTTTGCTCATAAGGAAAAGCCGTCCGTCGGAAGAGACGGCGGCAACATGCCCCTTCCGGTCTGCAGAGATGCTGTCGGCATAATTGATCTCATCCAGGGTATTTACATCCTTCATACCGTTATTCATTACCAGGATCTGCATGCTGCTTGTTGTGCCGACATAGTAATAACCGTCCGAAGCACGTGTGATGCAACGTACAGAATTGGAAGGCAGACCGGTTGACTGATCCAGAACATTTACGACCTTTTCCCTGATAACGATCGAGAGGCCGTTGTCATTGGTACCGATCCACAGACGTCCTTCTTCATCAACATACAGGCAGTTTACGTTCCTGACAGATTCATAATCATCGACCCAGCGGAATTCGCGTCCGTTGTATCTGTACAATCCGGCATATGTACCGATCCACAGCACACCGTCGTTTGTCTGTACTATATCATTGGCTTCACCGCATGGCAGGCCGTTGTTGCTGCTGTATACATTTTGAACATAGTCGTTATAATCGGTTGTGTCGGTCTCGGATGAAACAGATGCCTTCGTATATACCGATGATGACAGTGCAAATCCGAGCGCGAGAATAACAAGCATGGCTGCCTTATCGGTATGGCTTTGGGGCAGTTTGTTATCCACTGTCTTTTCGCTCCATCGCTGGAATTTGATGATCAGATAAACTGCTGAGACAGTGAGCACTTTATCGGCAAATTCGAGAGAAAGCTGACCGAAGATACTGCAAAGGATCATGGGCCACTGTTTATTGAGAAGATAATCGATCACACCGTCTCCCCATATATTTCCGGTATATCCGCCGGCAAGTATCAGATTTATGGGTACGGAGACAGCCAGTGCAGTGAGCATTGCAAGCGAAGCGGCTTTCATGAATCCGTACAGACGGTCAAACCAGTTCTTTTTGGCAGCAATGCCTATGATTATGCCAAGAGCGATGCTGGTAACAGAATAAGCGGCTGACAGACGGTTGAACAGACAATATGCAAGATTTCCGGTCAATCCCACTATCGCTCCGCATATCGGACCTGCAAAGTAGGCAGAGAGCACGGTACCGAATGAATCGGCCCAAATGGGAAGTTCCAGCCATACAGCCAGTATCTTTCCTCCTATATTCAGGCATACACATAATGCGGTAAACAGAATGATATGCGTGGTTTTCCAGTTTTTCATCTGCTTTACTCTCCTTCTTCAAGCTGCTGTCTTGAAACAAGATCAGCAAAGAAACCTTTCATGGCGATCAGCTCTTCGTATGTTCCGTCCTCTATTATCTTTCCGTCATCTACTACGATTATCCGGTCACACTGTTTGATGGTGGACAGCCTGTGAGCGATCACGATCCTGGTGCATTTCATCTGATCAAGGGATTCGGAAACCTGACGCTGTGTTATGTTGTCAAGTGCGCTTGTGGCTTCATCAAACATCAGGATGCGCGGCTTTGGCGCAACAGCGCGGGCTATCATAAGCCTTTGCTTCTGTCCGCCGGAGATCCCGCCCTGGCCTTCAGATATCATAGTATTCATTCCCATCGGCATATCCTTAATATCCTGCTCAAGACCGGCGATCCTCGCGGCAGACCATGCATCATCTACAGTAAGCCACGGAGCCGTGATGACAATATTGGAATATATGTCTCCGGTAAACAGTTTTCCATTTTGCATGACCGCGCCGATCTTCTGCCGCAGAGACTTAAGATCTATACGCTTAATGTCTTTCCCGTCATAATATATGGCACCCTTCTGCGGGGTCTCGAATCCGAGCATAAGACGCATCAGAGTACTCTTTCCGCAGCCGGTTTTGCCGACAATGGCGACATATTGTCCGGGATCGATCTTCAGTGACAGATTATCGATCACATCCGGCATGTTTTCGTTATATCTGAAAGTGATATTATTCAGCTCGACACCGCCCTTTAAAGAAGTAATGACCTCTTTGTCTTCGGCAATTTCCGGAACGGTTTCAAGAAGCGGTTTTGCCATTTCAAGGGAAGGTCTTATAAGCGCGATCGATGATATTATTCCGGAAAGAGACATAAAAGCACCGCTTACCATACCGTATGCCGAATTAAAAGCGTAATACTGCGCCACCGAAATACCGGTTTTGATCGCATAGAAATACATGACCATTGAACCGATAAGTGATATGGCGGTTGAGATAACACTGCTGACCTTCAGGAATAACGGGGGATTGTAAAGCAGCTGAGCTTGTTTGGCATATGCCATTCCCCATCGTCCGAAAGCTCTCTTTTCGGATCCGGACAGCCTGATCTTCTGTATGCCCGAAATAAGAGCATAGGTCACACCGCTTTCTTTACTCGACAACAGCATCTGCTGTTTTGTTATGCGCATCTGCAAAAAAACCGATGCCAGCGTAACAACAAGTGTCAGCAGTGTTATGGTCATAGCCGGTGCAACAAGACCCGGGGCAAAATAGAATATCTGTCCTATATACATAAGTGAAAACAGAGAACTTAAGGTCGTGGATAATACAATGGATACGATCTGATTCGAAAGGGAATTGATGTAGCCTATACGGTTTGCAAGTTCTCCCGAATTATACTTTTTAAAGAAGTCGGCCGGGAGAGAGAGCATTCTCATCATCGCCGCCGCTTCGATATTGATATCAAGCTTTGTGTTGATGCGCAGATTGATCAGAGTCCGTACAACACCGAACATCAGTCCGCTGATGCTTGCTGCGAGCAGATATATTCCGGCGCCGATCAGGATACGGCCGTTTTTTGATGCAAGAACACTTGAAAACAGAGCAGCGTTCATGCGCGGAGTGATCATACCGATAAGCGTTATAACGAGCATTGAGATGCACAGCAGTACAAGATCCGATACGGATACCTGTTCACAGATATATTTTGCCAGACTTCCGATCCCCATTTTTGTAAGAGGGAAGGGTTTATAAAAAGCTATGGCCTCGTCTTCGAAAAGATTCTCGTTTTTATGACTTATCCGGACGGATTTTCCAAGCGTTCTGTCAAAATAACGGTATCCGAACACCTTATCGGGGAGCAGGGCGACTACGTTTTTGTCATCCCTCTTCACTCCAAGCATGGCCCCTACGGCATCGTTGTACCATCCCTTATCAAGCCTTACGTTACGCCGCATTATTCCGTAAGGGCGCATAAGATACTCCAGGACTTCATTCATGTCCTTGATGCTTTCCGGTACTTCACAGGAGCTAACATGGTAGTAATTCAGGATCTCCTCTATGGCGTCTGTTGTGACACGTCTGTTATCATTTAAAGCATCAGACATACGCCTTCCCATGATCGCCCCGGCAATCTGCCTGAACGATTCGGAAAAGGCTTCTTCATCCGCATTTTTGCGCTGATGTATCTGTTCGTCAAACCAGCCCATGATCTCTCCTGCTATTCGTTACTGACAAGTGCTTTGTACGCACCGTCCAGTTTCATGAGTTCCTTATGGGTTCCGCGCTCTATGACCTTACCGTGATCGAGAACTATTATCTCGTCGCAGTCACGGATGGTTGAGAGCCTGTGAGCAACCACAACACTTGTGATCCCGCGGTCTTTTATCGATTTCACTACTTCATATTCCGTACGGGAATCAAGTGCGCTTGTTGCTTCATCAAGTATTATCATCGTAGGATCCTGTGCCAGGACACGTGCGATCTCAAGGCGTTGCCGCTGCCCGCCGGAAAAATCCTTTCCGCCTTCTGTCAGCACATACTGATAGTCTCCCGGTCTTTGCATGATATCTTCGTGGATGTTCGCATCCCTTGCAGCCATGACCATCTCGAAATCTTCTATCGAATTGTCCCACATCTTGATATTACCGGCTATGCTGTCCTCAAAAAGGATAATATCCTGATCGACTACCGCAACGGAGCCGGTAAATACATTTCTGTCGATCTCGCTTATGGGTTTGCCGTCAAATAATATCTCGCCGCTCCACGGCTGATACAGTCCCGAAATCAGCTTTGCCAGTGTACTCTTGCCGCATCCGGTAGCGCCGACAAAAGCGATTTTCTGTCCCTGTTTTATCTCGAGGTTAAAATCTTTTATAAGAGGTTCATCAAGTATCGAATATCCGAAAGTCACATTTTTCATTGAGAGATTTCCGGATAGTTTTGCGTAATTATCGGTCTCTAAGGTCCGGTCAAAAACCGGATCTTCGGGATATTCCATAACATCTTCGATTCGTTCCATGCCGGTGCGCATTTCCTGTATGACCTGTCCGGCACCGATCAGCTGCTGGGCAGGAGCGAGGAAGGATGACATGAACCCCTGGAATGCGATTATCATACCAACGGTAAATCTATCATGCATCGCATACCATATGCCGAGTATAAGGACTGCTATATTTACAATGGAACTTAATACTCCCGGGATCATTCCAAGGAGCTGGTCCTGTTTTTGATAGCGAACGGTCTGGGTGTTAACGGAAGCCTGATAGCCGGACCATTTCTCGAAAAATCCGTTTTCGGCACCGCTCGATTTGATAGTTTCTATCATATCAACGGCACTGACCGTAGCAGAAGCCAGTTTGCCCTGATCTCTCATCATGACTCTTGTAATATTGATCCTTTTCCTGGATATCCACTGAGAAAGGAAAGTATTGATGATGACAAATGTCAGTCCCAGACAGGTCATGACGATCGAATAACGGATCATGACGACCAGATAAAAGAACATCATGAAAGTATTGATAACAAGCGGAGCAACGGTATTGACAACCGTTCCCGCAATGGAAGCATTACTGAGCATACGGCCCTGAATATCTCCGGCCATTCGCTGGGAAAAGAATTCCATCGGAAGACGAAGCACTTTCCACATATAACTGCTGCTGCCCACGGCGTCCATTTTACCGTTGAGGCGCAGCGAATAGATAGCCTGTATCCACGCCGATACAAGCTGGATCGCTGTCATTATCCCGAGACCGATAAAGAACGGATAGATCCAGTTTTTGTTAAGTCCTGCAAGAAGACTGTCAAGGAAGACCCTTGAAAATCCCATGCCTATTATTGTTGATAATGATGCTATGATCGTGGTAACAGCCACAAACACGGCAGCGGAGGCAGCTCCGGACAGACGTTTTTTCGCAAATGCAAAAACGCTTTTTTGCTTTCCGCCGGGTTTAAAGTCACCGGTGGGTTCAAATAATAGAGCGATACCGGTAAATCCTTCGTCGAAACGCTCTTTTGATATCGTGTAATTTCCCTTTGCGGGGTCATTAAGGTATACTTTGTTGTTTTTAAAACCGTTGCAGACAACAAAGTGGTTGAATTCCCAGTGGATGATACACGGAAAAGAACCTTCGTTCTGCAGTTCTTCGGGCTCCACGCGATACCCCTGTGCATCGAGGCCGTAATTTCTGGCGGCAAGGATGATGTTCCGTGCATTTGAGCCGTCGCGGCTGACGCCGCAATCTGCCCTTACCTGTTCCAGAGGGACCCATTTATCATAATATGCTAGCACCATGCAAAGAGCAGCCGCTCCGCATTCGAGCGCCTCCATCTGCATCACAACGGGAACCTTAACTACCCCGTGCTGTTTAGGTTGTTTGACAGAATGACCTTTTTTCGACATTTTCCAATCAGCAGACAAACGGTGTCAGTTGGTTACAAAGGTAATGGGATGCATCGTAGTTGTGCTCCCGTCGGTGTTTTGCTTTTCGACCGTACCGAACACACTCCATGCCAGCATACCCAGAATAAGGATAACGGTTGCGGCAAGGATCAGCCATATGGACGGAGTAGTCACCCGTATATAGTCATTAAGTTCCTCGGGTGATGATACGCGGTCAAGACTTTTTTTTCTGAACAGATCACTCATGATAAAGACCTTTCCTGAAAAAGCAAAATAATAGTAGATCCGGGGTAAAGCCCGTCTCATATTTTAACATATTTTGTGATTATTAGTTTACGAATAATTAATGTGTTTTTAATCTTTATTAAAAGACCTCTTAATGCCGGGGATGTAATCTTGTATCCGACAAGAGATAAGATCTCATCGGATATTTTTTATCAGGAGGAAACACATATGCTTACTTTAATATCGATCTTCTTATTTATAGCTGTATTCGGAAGGCTGATGATATTTGCTATAAAACTCGGCTGGGGGATACTGAAATTTGTCGGTTTTCTCGTATTTTTACCGGCAATAATACTGGGACTTATCATAACCGGAGTAGTATCGGTAGCCATTCCGGCGCTGATCGTGATAGGACTTTTCAGCCTGGTCGCAACGGCGTGATCAGGCTGAGATTGGGCCGGAAGGTGAGGATATACGCTTGTGAAGATGTGTAAAATACCGGTACCAGGCCGTTACACCGCTTAACACCCAGACAACTCCGGCGGAAGCCCATATTCCGGTTTCGCCCATACCCATATATGACGTCATCAGTATCGGAAGCGTGAATCTTCCGATAACTTCCACTATACCGTTGAAGAGCGCAAAAAACGCGTCCCCGACTCCGGTCAGAACTCCGCGTACAACATAAATAAGGCCGAGTGACGGATAGAACCATGACGTGATACGAAGTCCCATGGCTCCGAGACTTATAACTTTTTCATTTGTTACAAACAGGCTCGTGATCGCACCGCCGAAAAACTGCATGGTAACGAACATGGCGGATGTAAGTACGATCATTATGAGAAGGCCTTTTTTATAACCCATATATACCCTGTCATATTTTTTTGCGCCGTAGTTTTGTCCGCAGAATGTTGCAAGTGACGCGCCCAGCGTGGTGTAAGGCTGATGTATCAGCTGTTCGATCCTGTTTGTGGCCGTGAAAGCGGCGATGACAACGGTTCCGTAAGCATTGACAACCTTCTGTACCGCCATTGCCGATATGGAAATCAGCGCAAACTGAAGAGACATCGGAACACCGAGTCTTATGACCTTATATGACATCTGTGCATTTATCTTAAAATCTTCTCTTTTAAGCTTAAAGTAAGGATTGGTCTTGCAGGCATACAGTCCGCATGTGACGGTTGCGATAAACTGGGCGATTATCGTGGCGATCGCGGCACCTTTTATCCCCATCTTAAATTTGTAAACAAGAATTATATCGAGGACCACATTCAGGATCGTCGAGAGTATGAGAAAGAACAGAGGGGTTCTGGAGTCACCCAGAGCCCGGAGCATTGATGCAATATAGTTATACAGGCTTACGAACAGAAGCCCTATACACATATAACGGACATACATCGCGGCATCGGGGAATATATCTTCCGGAGTTGATAAAAGTCTTAGCAGCCACGGGGTGGTCAAGTAGCCGGTCACTCCAAACAGTAACGGGACCAGGAGCATAATAAAGCCGGTATTGACGATACAGTTTTTTGTCATTCCGTCATCGCCTGCACCGTAAAACTGGGATACGATTATTCCGCCGCCGCTGCCGATGCCGTTACAAAGGGCAAAGAACAGGAAAGTGATAGATGCGCTTGAGCCGACGGCAGCAAGTGCATCAGGGCCGACATAACGGCCTACGATAATGGAGTCAGCGATATTATAAACCTGTTGGAATACGTTACCGACAAGCGCAGGAAGGGCGAACAAAAGTATGTGTCTAACAGGATCACCGACAGTCATGTCGGTTGTATGGTTTTTCATGGTAAGATATATTATCAACATAATATGCAAAAAAGCAACAAATATTGACAATTATGCTGTACCTATTTATGATGTAGGTGCATGTTAATGCCGACAGTTCGTTTGTACCATCCTGTCGTTAAACAAAACTAGGGCTTTTTTTCTTTGCATTTTTGCGCCCTGTTTTGCAGATGTTCATAAGTGAGGAATAATATGAAAAACGACAAAAGAGAGCGCGAGGATCTTACACTTCTCGGAAATAAAACTTCATACAGTGTTGATTATGATCCCGGGGTACTGGAAACATTTGAGAACAAACATCCCCAAAACGATTATTTTGTAAAGTTCAACTGCCCGGAATTCACAAGTCTGTGCCCGATCACGGGCCAGCCCGATTTCGCAACGATATATATTTCGTATGTTCCCGATAAGAAAATGGTGGAAAGCAAGAGCCTGAAACTGTATCTGTTTTCATTCAGGCAGCACGGAGATTTTCACGAAGACTGTGTCAATAAGATAATGAAGGATCTTATTGATCTTATGGATCCGAAATATATTGAGGTATGGGGAAAGTTCACGCCCCGGGGAGGAATATCGATCGATCCTTACTGTAACTGGGGAAGACCGGGAACAAAGTGGGAAGAGGTCGCGTGGACGAGACTGTCGGGCCATGATATGTACCCTGAAAAAGTAGATAACAGATAAAGGAAAGAGAGAAGATCATGAAAGAAAAAAACAATAGTTATTCGGGACTGTTCATATGCCTGGGAATGCTGTATGTGACATGCCTTCTTGTATCAAACCTGATCGCAGGCAAAATGTGGGCACCTTATGGCACAGTGGTTGTTCCGGCAGCGGTGATGCTGTTTCCGATCACATATATAATGTCCGATATTTTTACGGAAGTATACGGATTTGACAGAGCAAGGCTTGTAATATGGGCGGGCTTTGCGTGTAACATTTTAGCAGTGATCTGTTATGTGATAACGATAGACCTTCCGTACCCGGCATATTTCCTTGATCAGGAGGCATATGCCGTTGTACTCGGAATGACTCCCAGAGTACTCGTGGCTTCGTTTATCGGATATCTTTTCGGTGAGTTTTCCAATTCGATCGTGATGTCAAAACTGAAGGTCGTTACAAAGGGGAAAAAACTGTGGCTTCGCACTATCGGTTCCACGGTCATCGGTGAAGCACTGGATTCCGTACTGTTTATAACTATCTCATTTGCGGGAACAATGCCTGCGAAACAGCTGGGGACCATGATCCTGTTCCAGTATCTGTTTAAGCTGACGTTTGAGGTGGTGCTGACCCCTCTCACTTACCGGGTGATCGCATATATTAAGAAAAAAGAGGATATGGATATATACGATTACGACCACAAATATAAGATATTCTGATATCTACGCCCGGGGAGATCACATTTTGTAGATCTCCTCAACGGCGATCCTTGTTTTTGCCACCACATCTTTAGCTTGCGGGAAACAGTAGAACAGTTTGTTGCGGTCTCCTATACAGATGACATCCCCTATCTCGTACCAGTAATAATCGCTGTAGCAGCTGTAACATTTTTTCGGACCCTGTTCGTAATGCAGTTTTCCGTCACATCCGGTCAGTACAAATCCGTTTGCATCATGGTGAAGCTTTCCCGAACCTACCATATAAAGGGCTTTAAAGTCGACTATCATTCCTATCTCGACATCCGTATCAAGACTGTAATTCCCGGAAACGATATCATCTCTTACACATGATCTTTCCCATGCATACCAGTCGGGTATATGTGAAAATCTTGTTTCGGCATTCTTTGCGATCATTCTTCCGTATTCGTCCATTTCGTATTGCGTATTACAGGAATGACAAATGAAAGATATCCCGCTGCCTTCGGTTTTGCCTTCGGCCATACAGTGGGGGCACTTATACAGTATGCGGTTAAGTCCGTCTGCACGGAACGGTTCGGTTATTCTTATCTTATTTTCTTCCTGCCACCGGAAATAATCGAAGGAAAAAGCATCATCCAATATATCGTCTATCTTATTTACCGGCAGCATCCGGATCTCCTCCGGTGACAGGAGGCATTTCATTTCTGCCGAAACCTTCACTTTTCGTTTCTGAAGATTGTTATAAAGCGGATCCCGGGCAAATGAGCCGTATGTCGTTATCATTACTACGGAGACTTTAAGGGCTTTGAACAGAACACCCATTTTTCTCGGCAGGCGCGTAGCGGTCCCGTCAAAGGAGTAACTTGCCTCGGGGTACATGAGCACGCTTGTTTTGTTCGTTCCGACTGCATATTTAAGATCGGTTATAAGAGAGACGTCAGTAACAAATTTCTGGGTCGGGATACAACCGAGATGACGCATCAGAGATTCCTTGCCGACAAGTCCGTCGGATGTGCACACAATGTTGTACGGCTTCGGGATCATACGTGAGGCTATTTCCAGATCGAGAAAGCTCGAGTGGTTCATCAGGATGAGCCAGGGGCCGTCTCCCGCGTCCTTCATGTCCTTTACGGTGTAGGAAAAATCAACCCCGCGAAGATCCGGCGCGGACAACAGTTTTACAAGTGCCGTAAGAGCAATGCTTGGTTTTTTCGGACGGATATGATCGCTTTTTGGTATTCTGAGTACTTCTTCATAGGGTTTTTGAATTGTCTTGATCTTCATGCTTCGGATTTTATCATATTAATTTATCCAAAGGAATAGTGCGCCAAGGCGTAAAAATTGTTGAAAAGGTCGAAAATACATAATGGTCGTACTATAATGCGGTTTTTTTGCTATACTGTCAGTGTTGACACAGTAATAAGAGGATCAGATCATGAATGTTTTTTCTATCATTTCTTTACTTGGCGGATTAGCCCTGTTCCTGTACGGAATGAGGCTGATGGGCAATAATCTTAAGGAGAGTTCGTCCGGCACACTCAAGATCGTTATAGGCAAGATCACGGACAATCCGTTGAAAGCGTTTGTCCTCGGAATGATAATTACTGCCATCATTCAGTCATCTACTGCGACCATCGTTATCACATCCGGTCTGGTAGCAGCGGGCGTGCTGTCACTTGACCAGTCTCTCGGAATAATCATAGGCGCGAACGTCGGAACGACGATCACGGGTCAGATAATAAGGCTGCTCGATCTGAATGCGGAAAGCGGATCTTTTTTACAGTTTTTCCAGCCGTCGACCCTTGCGCCCCTTGCACTTATCATCGGTATCATCCTTATTATGGGATTTAACTTCAAAAGAGCCGACAATATCGGTAATATAGCCATAGGATTCGGTATCCTCTTTACGGGACTTATGAATATGACAAGCGCTGTGACCGCATTTTCACAAAGCGGGATAGTAGACAGGCTTTTTGATAATATGGGCAACAACCCCGTGATCGGATACCTGACCGGAGCCGGCATTGCATTCGTGCTTCAGAGCTCATCGGCAACCATCGGTATGCTGCAGGCATTTTCGCAGGCAGGTAACATACCTTTCAAGGTCGTGTATGTGGTCATTGTAGGTGTATACCTGGGAGACTGTGTAACAACCGGTATTGTGTGTTCCATCGGTGCCAAGGCTGATTCGAAAAGAGTAGGTATGATAAACATACTCTACAATATCGCAAAAACGCTGCTTGTTCTTGTGACCGTGACAGTGCTCTACCACCTTGGTATCATTGACGGACTGTGGAATAAGATGATGCGTTCCGGTGATATAGCAAATACAAACAGTATATTCAATCTTGTATGCGCCATCGTCCTGCTTCCGGTAAGTAAACTGATCAAGAACTTCGCAAACAGGATAGTCAAGGATGATCCCGTAGCGGCAGGCAAATACGCAGACAAGGTTACGGCTCTTAACCCGGTATTTTTCCGTACACCGGCAATTGCTTTCGGAGGATGCTACGATGTACTGACGATAATGTTCAATGCGGCAAAGGATAATATCGCCAAGGCGTTTGGTGTGATAAAAGATTATGATGACAACCGGATAGCTGAGATACATGACGAGGAGGAGAACATAGATTATCTGACAGACCGAGTCGATAAATATCTTGTCCAGCTGGCACCGTATGTCAGCGAGGATCTGCATCTTCGAATACTGAAGCAGTATCACAAACTCGTATCGGAATTCGAACATCTCGGGGATTATGCGGATAAGATGGCTGATGCTGCGACTACACTGCATGAGGAACGCATAGTTTTTTCGCCCAAGGCAATGGGAGAGATAGAACTGTCGAGAAAGCTTGTGGAGGAGATAATCGGATTTTCAAGCAAGGCGTTTGAAAAAAGAGATATTTCCGCCGCATATCATATAGAACCCTGCGTATCGGTCCTTCAGGAACTTGTTTCAACACTTCACGACAATCACCTTGTCAGACTGCGTGAGGGACAGTGTACGGTAAGGGCCGGTGTTATTTTTTCCGATATCCTTGCCAATGTCGAGAGAATAGGAAAGACATGCTCCAATATCGGGATCGCAACGATCGCAAGAGTAAGTTCCGATGTTGATAACAGGAAACATTCATATACGGCATCGATACATCAGGGCAAGAACGAAGAATACAACAGGGAATATGAGCTCGTTCACAGAGCATATTATGATAAACTTGCCGAACTGGGCGACGATCCGGAGGTTGGAAATGCTTAAGTTTATAAAACATCTTATGACAATAAACGAACACAGAAGAGCAGTCAGGAGAGGATGCTTTCGCGTGGGACTGTACTGGCAGGGACTGACACATGATCTGAGCAAATACAGTCCGGCCGAGTTTCTTGTGGGAGCAAGGTATTATCAGGGATACAGAAGTCCGAACAATGCGGAGCGTGAGGCAAAGGGTTATTCCGAAAGCTGGATGCATCATAAGGGAAGAAACAAACATCACTATGAGTATTGGACCGATTACAAAGCCCAGAAGGGAAGCAACGGCGAAGAACATATCATAGAACCGGCAAGGATGCCGAAGAGATATCTTGTTGAAATGTATGTGGACAGGGTATCGGCCGCAGAAGTTTACAACAAAGGTAATTATACCTACGATACACCGCTTAAGTATTACCGGAAGGGTGATTATACCAAGCTGATAGAAGATCATACGAGAGCGGAGCTGGAAAAACTGCTCAAGATGCTTGCCAGCAACGGACCCGAGGTAACGGAGAGCTATATACGTAATGTGATACTTAAACACTATCCCGGCGCGAAGTTCGCCGAGTATCTTCACAACAGACGGGCGGGCAGGAAATAGGATCATGGCATCTGCAAGGACACTTGAGATAATCGAGATATTTCGGAAAATGTATTCGGATGACGTAAGGTGTTATCTGGATCATGACGATGCGTGGCAGCTTCTTGTTGCGACGATATTGAGCGCCCAGTGTACCGATGCAAGGGTCAATGAGATAACGAAGGATCTGTTTAAGAAGTACAGAACCATCGAGGATTATGCGAATGCCGACCTTAATGAATTTGAAAACGATATTCATTCAGCCGGCTTTTATCATAACAAGGCAAAAAACATTATAGCCTGTGCCGAAACGCTGATCAGGGAATATGACGGCAGGGTGCCGGAAGATATCGATGATCTGACCGGGCTTCCCGGCGTCGGACGTAAGACAGCAAACGTAATTCGGGGAAATATATACGGGATTGACAGCATAGTCGTTGATACGCACGTAAAGAGGATCTCGAGAAGGCTTCAGCTGACAAAAGAGAGCGACCCCGAAAAAATAGAGTATGACCTTATGAAGGTCATACCCCAAAAGTACTGGATACTGATCAATATATGGTTTATTACTTTTGGTCGTTCGACGTGTAAGGCACAGTCTCCAAAATGTCAAGAATGTCTGCTGGTAAAATATTGCCGGGATCATCGGGATCCGAAGACGACTCGCCGTCGGAAAGGTTGATCACAGCCGAAGTATGCCGGTCCAGTATGTCCTGCAGTTTTGAAATGGTTGAGTTTTTGGTAAGGGAACGTATATTGTCCGCGCAGTTTATGAGTCGCTGGATCTCAACGTACAATCCCTTTTCGGCATACATTTCGGCAAGGGTTGTGTAGTTTCCGGAAAGATCGGTGCCTACAGAGATTCCGGCATTGAATGTTGCAATAGCTTCGTCGGTCATATTTGCGTTTTTGTACTCGCAACCGAGATCAAATATTGCCTTGCAAAGAGAAGTAAAGTTTTGATCGTATTCGGACAGAATCGGCAGATTGGCGGCACCATAGGTCAGCTTCAGATCGGTGTTTGTGATACCTGTCAGATTGACGATCTTTTTATCCGAAAGCAGTTTGATCTCATTAAGAAGAGAGGCACATTTTTCATTAACCGCATTTTCCGGTGCGGGAATCTCTTCAAGGGGAACCCTGATAAACGGAAGATCGTCAAGCGGCTGCTTGAGAGTGTTGTTGGCGGTCCGCTCTTTTTCAAGGAAACTGCGGATACTGTTATCGGGACGTTCACGGGTTATCTTCATGAACACGAATATGAATCCGGCAACCAGTACAATGGTTGTAAACAAGGGTGATATCATATATAATTACCTAATTAACGAAAAGACTTAATCATTTGAGGAAACAACCGTCATGATGAATTTTCACAACAAGAAAACAAAACAGATAGTTTCCGCGGTGATAATCGCGATCCTGGTCCTGGCAATGGTCGTTCCGACATTGTTTTACCTTGTATCATAATCAAAAAGAAAAAGTGTGTCAATTATGATGGGTTTTAACAAAAAAGCAGTAAGAATAACGACAGTGGCCGCCATGATCGGCATCTTTACGGCATCTTCGGGGACGGATGTTTTTGCGCATTCCCAGGATGAAGTATTTGCCGGTGCGAGTACTCTCGTCAGGGAAGCGATGGAGACCATCAGAAATGCTTCGGAAAGCTCCGACGGGGATGCTTTCAGTATGGAGATAGAGCCTACGATCGAGCGAGATCTATCGGGAACGTTCATGGAAGGCATTTATGTTGATGATATAGACCTTTCCGGCAGGACATACGATGAGGCTGTTAAGCTTATCAGGGAAAAGGTCCGGACAATGTCGAATGCGAGCATTACACTTCACAGCGTGGGAGATAACTACGTTACCGTCACTCCCGCACAGCTCGGAATGAAATGGGATGATACCGGTGTTATCGCAGATGCTCTCTATGTCGGAAGAAGCGGCAATATGGTGGAGAGATACAAACAGCGTAAGGATCTGCAGCATGATAAAAAGGTCTATCCTCTGAATGTGAAGTTTGACAGGGACAAGATCACGCAGGTCGTTGCCGAGCAGGGAAAACTGTATGATGTAGAGGGAAAAGATGCGGTACTGACAAAATCCGACGGAGATTTTCATATCACTCCGGGAACAACGGGTGAAAAGACAGACGTAAACGCTTCCGTTTCACGCATAATGTCGAATCTTGACAGTTTCGACGGTTCGGATATATCGATCGATCTTGTGGTGATCGAAGATGTTCCAAAGGCAAGGGAAGAGGATCTTGAAAAGATACATGATATCATAGGAAGTTTCAAAACAAGCTTTAAATCGTCCGGTGCGGACAGATCGGGCAATGTTCGTAACGGAACAAGACTTGTTAACGGTACGGTCATGCTTCCGGGTGATTCATTTTCAATGTACAAAACCGTCAGTCCGTTCACGGAAGAAAACGGTTATTATCTTGCCGGTTCGTATTTAAACGGTATGGTTGTTGAGAGTCTCGGCGGTGGTATATGCCAGGTCAGTTCCACTCTTTATAATGCGGTGCTTCGTGCTGAACTTCAGGTAGACGAGAGACATAATCATTCGATGGTAGTCAATTACGTGGATCTGTCAAGTGATGCCGCCATATCGGGAACCAGCAAGGATTTCAAGTTTACCAACAATTCGGAGTATCCTATATATATTGAGGGTATCACAACCGAAGACAAGCAGGTCATATTCAATATTTACGGAGTCGAGACAAGACCTGAGAACCGGAAGGTATCGTTCGAAAGTGAAAAACTGTCCGAGACGGTTCCCGAAGGAGAGAAGATAGTAGCGGATCCTGCGGCTCCGATAGGTTCGATAACAACACAGTCGGCCCACACGGGTTATACGGGAAAACTGTGGAAGATAGTAACGGTTGACGGTAAGGAGACTGAGAGAACGGAAGTGAACAAGAGTACTTACCAGCCCAGCCCCAAGACCGCAACGGTTGGTACAGCTACCGATAATCCGACAGCTGCCGCCATGATACAGGCAGCTATGGCCAGCGGCAGTATAGATACGGTCAAGGCAACGATAGGTGAATTGAAAGCAGCCGCTGAGGCTGCCGCGGCACTTGGACTGTGACGGACACTAAACATGTTAAAAACAGGCAAGGTACCCGAGGCGGTACTTAAAAGATCGATAATAAAACAAATAAAGACCAGACGAAGCGAGATACTCGTCGGTGCCGGCGTAGGTGAAGACTGTGCGGCGATAGAACTTGCCGATGATGAGATATTTGTCACATCCACGGATCCGATAACCGGAACCAGTCATGATATAGGATCATTGTCAGTACACGTAACGGCTAACGATATAGCTTCAAGCGGAGCCGAGGTCATAGGTATCATGCTTTCAGTCCTTCTTCCTGAAGGAACAGAGGAGGAAGAACTGAAAATGATCATGCAGCAGGTCGAAGAAGTCTGCAGCAGGTTGAATATCCAGACTGTCGGCGGACATACGGAAGTTACTTCCGTTGTTAATCAGCCGGTCATCACTGCAACCGGTATCGGTAAGGTAAAAAAGGACAGACTTATCACAACGTCAGGAGCCTGCGTGGGCGATGACGTTGTTGTTACAAAGTGGATAGGACTTGAAGGCACAAGTATTATCGCCAAGGAAAAAGAAGAAAGATTAAACAGAAGGTTTTCTCCGCGTTTTGTAAAAACCGCAAAAGATTTTTCCGATTATCTGTCGGTAGTAGAGGATGCAAAGCTTGCTGTATCTGTTGGTGTTTCCGCAATGCACGATGTTACCGAGGGAGGTATACTGGGAGCACTCTGGGAAATAGCCGAAAGCAGCAAAAAAGGCCTTGAGATAAATCTTCTTGATATTCCGGTAAGACAGGAAACGGTTGAGATCTGCGAGGAATTCGGCATCAATCCTTACGGACTCATATCGAGCGGATCTATGCTCATCACGACGCCCAGGGGAAGCGATGTGGTGAAATGCCTTAAGGATGCCGGCATAAATGCAGCGGTGATCGGAAAGGTTACCGAGGGGAACGACAGGGTGCTTCTTGGCGGTGATTCGAAGAGGTTTCTGGAACCTCCGAAATCGGACGAACTGTACAGGATCTATGAACAGACAACCTGATAACATAACGGAAAGGTGTGATTACATGAGAGAGGAAATCTTAAATTTCATCGAGAAAAACAGCAGGATCGACCTGAAGGAAGTGGCGGTATGTCTCGGAATGACCGAGATCGATGTTGCCAATGAACTTGCGGCAATGGAGAGTGAAGGCATCATCTGCGGATATCACACACTGATCGACTGGGATAAGGTAACGCAGGAGCGTATCCATGCACTTATCGAGGTAAAGGTTTCTCCCCAGCGCGGAAAGGGATTTGATGAGATAGCGGAAAGGATATACAAGTATCCGGAAGTTCAGTCCACATACCTCATAAGCGGCGGCTTCGATCTGCTTGTTTTCATGGAAGGCAAGACATTAAGAGAGATATCGTCGTTTGTTTCACAGAAACTGTCAACGCTTGATTCGGTACTTTCCACAACGACTCATTTCGTATTAAAGAAATACAAAGATCACGGCATCGTTCTCAACAGCAAGAACGAAGATGAAAGGATGATAATGACACCATGAGAAATCCTCTGTCACAGACGATAGTCAGCATCAAACCTTCGGGTATCAGAAAATTCTTTGATATAGCGAGCGAACGTGCGGATGCGATCTCACTCGGTGTCGGAGAACCGGATTTTGATACTCCGTGGCATATCAGAGACGAAGGCATATACTCGCTTGAGAAGGGAAGGACATTCTATACTTCCAATTCCGGGCTCATGGAACTGAGAAATGAGATATGCAACTACTACAGAAGAAGATTCGGAGTTTCCTATGATCCTAAAACGGAGACGATAATCACTGTCGGGGGTTCTGAAGCTATAGATATAGCGATCCGCGCGATGATAGATCCGCAGGATGAAGTTATAGTCCCCCAGCCCAGTTACGTATCATACGAACCTTGTGCGATACTTGCGGGAGCAAAGCCTGTCATAATCGAACTCAAAAATGAGGATGAATTCAGGCTGACTGCAGAGGAGCTTGAGGAAGCCATAACGGATAAGACCAAGATACTTGTTCTTCCGTTTCCCAATAACCCGACGGGAGCGATCATGGAGAAGGAAGATCTTGAAAAGATAGCGAAGATATGTATCGAAAAGGATATCTTTGTACTTTCGGATGAGATATATGCGGAACTTTCCTACAAGGGAGATCACGTGTCGATAGCATCGATCCCCGGTATGAAGGAGAGAACGATCGTTATAAACGGATTTTCAAAAGCATATGCTATGACGGGATGGAGACTCGGCTATGCAATGGGACCTGCCGAGATCATTACACAGATGACAAAGATCCATCAGTTTGCAATAATGTGTGCTCCTACGACCAGTCAGTATGCAGCGGTTGAAGCACTCAAAAACGGGGATGAAGACGTAAAAAAGATGAGGACTTCATACAACCAGAGAAGAAATTTCCTCATGAATGCGTTCAAGGAAATGAACCTTCCCTGTTTTGAACCGTTTGGCGCGTTTTACGTATTTCCGGATATCAGAGAGTTTGGTATGACGAGTGAGGAATTTGCATTTGCCTTCCTAGATGCGCAGAATGTAGCAGTTGTACCGGGAACCGCATTCGGCTCAAGCGGAGAGGGATTTCTCCGAATATCATATGCATATTCGCTTGAAAGACTGAAGATTGCAATGGGAAGACTTGTGGAATTTGTGGAAGAACTCAGAAAAAGAGGATGACGTTAATCGTCATCCTCTATGTTTTTGGATTTGGGAAGCGTGAATATGAACTCGGTTCCAACGTCCACTGTTGATATAACATTTATGTTTTCGTGATGCGCATTGATTATCTCTTTTACAATGGAAAGACCAAGTCCCGTCCCCTTCTTATCCCGTCCTCTTGAAAGATCGGTTTTGTAGAACCTGTCAAATATCAGTTTCAGATTATCCTTGGGAATTCCAATCCCCGAATCTTTCACGGATACGAATATTGTTTCGTTTTTTTCGCTTGTTTCAAGTTTGATCGAAGAATCGGGTTTACTGAATTTGATCGCGTTGTCTATCAGATTGTACAATACCTGCTCGATCTTTCCCTTGTCAGCCGACACATAAAGTGTTTCTCCGGTTAACACCAGATTAAAAGAAATATGTTTTGTTTTACATATTCCTTCGAAGGTCGCAACAGTGTTCTTTATTGTCCTGTTGATGTCAAAATCGGTAATATCCAGATTCATACCGGTGATATTAAGATTGTTGAGCGTCAAAAGATTGTTGGTAAGCTTCGTCAGACGTTCGGTTTCGTTCTTGACGATCTTGAGATATTTTTCATGCTGATCCGGCGGGATCGTTCCATCGGCCATGGCTTCAAGATAACCCTTCATCGAGGTCAACGGTGAGCGAAAGTCATGGGACACGTTTGCAATGAATTTTTTCTGATCATCCTCAAAATGAGAAAGCTTGTCGGCCATATACGTCAGGGAAGCCGCAAGGTATCCTATCTCGTCATTTTTGTCAATATCGATGGGGTACGTAAAATCGCCTTCCGCATATGCTTCGGTGGCCTTTGTGATCTTTTTTAAGGGGATGTAGACAACATCCGTGAAAACGATAAGTATGAAAGTGGAAAGTACAAATACCACAGCTACCGTTGCAAGTATTATCAGGTTCAGATCGTTTCGCTGTTCACGTATCTTTGTTGTGGGGGAATGCACTACGACATAACCTTTCAGGTTATAGTTGTATGTTATGGGGGCAAGCACCGAGAGCATTTCCTCGTTAAAATGTCCGTAGAAATCACCCTCACGGTAGAAGCTTCTGCTCGTGTTCTCGTCGGCAAAGTCTTCCACGGTAAAGGTAGAGGAATTTTCGGAACTGTAGATGACCTCTCCGTCAATGTTCATTATCCATATAACAAGAGATGAAAAATCACCGGCAACGTTCAGCTGTTGTTTTACGTCTTCGTTTGATATGGCATCGTCATAGAAGAATTCGGCATAGGTATTGCTGATCTCGTTTGCACTTTTGTACAGTTCGGCAGCCTTCTGCCTTACAAGAAATCCGTATGATATGGGAGACGTGATCGTTAAAACCACAATAATGCAAAGCGCTGCAAAACAAACGTATGCAAGTATGAACTTGTAATACAGTTTGTGGTTTTTTTTCATTGGGATCTGGCCTCAAATTTATATCCTACACCCCATACGGTATGGAGTCTCCAGGCTTCGTGATCGTTGATCTTTTCACGAAGTCTCTTGATATGCACGTCGACGGTTCTCGTATCCCCCGCGTATTCATATCCCCAGATGTGATCAAGAAGCTGTTCTCTGGTAAATACCTGATTGGGCTGTGAGGCCAGGAAAAAGAGCAATTCTATCTCCTTCGGCGGCATGTCGAGATACTGACCGTTATACATTACGGAATAGTCATTGAGACTGATAACAAGATCGGGATACTCAACGACCTTGGTATCCGCGGTAGGCGCCGGAGTTTTGGACTGGGTACATCTGCGCAGGACTGCTTTTACCCTGGCAACGAGTTCCTTGGAATCAAAAGGTTTTTCCATATAGTCATCCGCACCCAGCTCAAGACCGAGAACCTTGTCAAATACTTCACCTTTTGCCGAAAGCATGATTATGGGAGTGGGATTTTTGGATCTGATCTCGCGGCAGACCTGGTAGCCGTCTATTCCGGGGAGCATCAGATCGAGCAGTATGAGATTAGGCTCGTATGATTCATAGACCGCAAGAGCAGATTCGCCGTCATTGACGATCTTGGTATCAAAGCACTCCTTTGTCAGATACAGTTCAATAAGCTCGGCGATGTTTTCGTCATCATCCACTATCAGGATCTTCTGTTTTCCTGCCATTACAGTACTCCTTTACTTGAATTCCACAATTGTTACACCTGCATCTCCCTCGCCGAATTCGCCTGCGCGGAAGGATGAAACATAAGAGACTTTTTTCAGATGCGTCGTCACAGCTGATCTTAATGCCCCCGTACCTTTTCCGTGAACTATACGTACGGTTGTCAGATGTGACAGGTATGCGTCATCCAGATATTTATCCAGTTTCGGGATAGCCTCGTCAACTTTCAGACCGATGAGGTTGATCTCCGATGAAATATTCGCTGCCTTGGAAAGGCTGGCGTGATGGACGGCCTTTTTGGCTGTGTTCTTATCGGGCTCCGTTATCTCCAGATCCGAGATGTTCGTGTTTATATTCATAATACCACATTGAACCGAAAGATTGCCCCTTGGATCGGGATTTGTATGGACGTGACCGGTAAGATCCATGGAAATGATCCTTACATCGGTACCTATCTTAAAATCGGATGCTTTGTGCTTTGCAGCCGATTTTGGTATTTTAACCTTATTTGCGGGACTGTTGGAATTGATCGCATCACGCAGTTTTGACCGGCCGGATTCGAGATCCCTGATATCGCCGCCCTTGTTTATATCCCTTATCACGGAGTCGGCAAGGTCTTTAGCCTGTTTTAAAATTAAGCGGGCTTCCTCCTTTGCCTCATTTAAGATACGCTCCTTTGACTGGTCCATTTTTTCCTGACGTTTTTCATATGTGTTTTTCAGTACTTCAATGTCGTGCTTGTATCTTTCGATTTCACGCCGGTTCTCTTCAAGTGTGACGCGGTCTTTTTCAAGCCTGACTATGACATCTTCAAACGACGAGTCGTTTTCCGATATCTGTTCCCTGGCTTTATCAATGATCCCATCGGGCAGTCCGAGCTTTTGTGATATGGCAAAAGCATTACTTTTCCCCGGTATTCCCGTCAGCAGTTTATATGTGGGCTTGAGAGATTCCGTATCGAACTCACATCCTGCATTTTCCACACCTGAGGTGTTAAGAGCATATATCTTGAGCTCGCTGTAATGTGTGGATGCCATCGTGCGGATGCCCTTTTCATGGAGGGTATCAAGTATGGCGATCGCAAGAGCCGCCCCTTCAACAGGGTCGGTTCCGGCACCGAGTTCATCAAACAGACACAGACTGTGGGAGTCAGCATCCTTTAATATCCTGACAATATTCTTCATGTGGGAAGAGAATGTAGACAGACTCTGTTCAATACTCTGCTCATCGCCTATATCCGCAAATACATCATGAAATACCGACAGTTCGCTTCTGTCCTTTGCGGGAATATGAAGACCTGCCTGGCCCATGAGTGACAACAGGCCGACGGTTTTCAGACATACGGTTTTTCCTCCGGTATTCGGACCTGTTATAACGAGAAGGTCATATTCATCACCAAGTGAAATATCAACCGGAACCGCCGTATCTGCGGGAAGAAGAGGATGTCTTGCCGCGTGGAGGTTTATGATTCCATTTTCGTTATATACGGGTCTTGATGCTTTAAGTTCCAGAGCAAGTGCGCCCTTTGCAAAGATCAGGTCAAGTTCCGAAAGGGTTGAGATATCTGCTTCTATCTCATCCGCATGTTCACGGCACAGATCCGAAAGGTTTGAGAGTATTATCTCGATCTCTTTCGCCTCTTCGATCTCAAGTTCCCGGATTTCGTTATTGAGCGAAACCACGGCAGCGGGCTCTATGAAAAAAGTAGATGCGCTTGACGACTGATCATGGATCATGCCGGGAACGTTGTTCTTATATTCTGATTTGACGGGAATGCAGTATCTGCCGTTCCGCATCGTGATCACTGCATCCTGAAGGTATGTACGATATGTATCTCCGACCATTTTTGACAACTGGGAGTGTATCTTGTCGTTTGCCGATTTCATTTTCCGCCTGATGCTGCCAAGTGCGCTGCTTGCGTTGTCGGCTATCTCGTCTTCCGAAAGAATGCATCTTCTGATCTCCTTGCATATCGTGGAAAGAGGTGCAAGGACCGAGAACAGATCCGAAAGAGAATCGGTGTTTTCGCAATCCGCCCCGTATGATCTGACTCTTTGGACGTTTTCAAGTAAAAGAGCTGTTGCAAGAAGGTCTGAGGCTGTAAGGGCGCTGCCTTTTCTGAGCCTTACAACACTTTCAATCATGCTCTTTCGCGCCATAAACGATATCGATCCGTTTCGAAGGATACGGCTTGTCGCATCCTCGGTGTTTTGCTGGAGAAGCTCTATGTCAAACAGTTTATCAGAGGGCATCAGCAAAAGGGCCTTTTCTCTGCCGAGTTCGGTGGATGTATGCTCTGAGAGCATCTGTGTTATTTTGTTGAATTCAAGCGTAGTCAGAGATTTCCTGTTCATAACGAAAACATGATATCAGAAAAAGGTTTATCAGGCAATGAACGCCACGGTTTAAGTTGTGGATTTACAGGATTTTTTGTATAATTAACATTCAGATTGCAGTTATATGATCACGGGTGAACAAATGGAAGAAAACGAACGCAATATAGCTGATGAAAACTCCGCATCGGGTGAAAGTGCGGATAAATATGAGTTCATTACCGAGACTGTAAAAAAACGTCCGGTCAATAAGCGCAAGTTCTTCAGAAAAGTACTGGTCACGATCGTACTGGCCGTGCTGTTTGGAGTGTGTGCGAGTATTACTTTTGCGATATGCCTTCCCAGGATACAGGCATATCTGTATCCTGTAGAAGAGACCAAGCCGGTATCCGTTGCGGTTGACGAGCCTTTGGTTGATGATGATCCCGTAGAACCTTTTGTTCCGCCCGAGGATGATAATACAACCGATAATCAACCCACGGAAGAGGATGAGAAGATTGATCAGACAGACACAGCGGATAATGACAGTGTCGATGCAAAGGAAGACGACGAGAAGGAAGTCGTTGTAAACAATATTGTCGAGACAATAGAGAAGGATCTGGAACTTGATGACTACAGATCTCTTTTGCGTAAGATATCGACCATAGCGGAAACAACGCAAAAGAGTCTTGTAACTGTATCCGGGATCAGCTCCAATACAGATTGGTTCAACAACGCTTATGAGAATAACAATTCGACAACAGGCCTGATCATTGCCGATAACGGAAAAGAGCTGCTTATAATCTCTCCGTCGGATATCCTTCACAGAGCAAAGAATGTGAGGGTGACATTCAATGACGGGACAGTATATGCAGCAAGAGTCAAGAATGCGGATATCAATACAAACCTGTGTATAATTTCGGTAGATCTTGAACGGCTTGAGGAGAAGACAAAAGAACATATCGAGATGGCGCAGTTCGGAAGTCTGGCAACATCGGCTGTCGGGGTACCGATCGTGGCTGTCGGAGCACCATACGGGACCGCCGGTTCGGTAGGGATGGGCCAGATCACATCCAACTCTTTTGTCCTTGATAAGGAAGATTCAAACGTTCACATCATTTCCACGGATATATATGCAAGTACTGTGGCAAGTGGCGTTCTGGTCAATTATAACGGCAGGATAGTCGGGATAATCTGTCATGAAGAGATGTCCGGAAACATGCCGAACCTTTTACGGGCATATTCCGTATCCGACATATCGGACAGCATAGAAAAAATATCAAACGGACAGATGCTGGCGACTCTCGGTATAATCGGAACGGATGTCACACCTGAGGCGAACAGCGAAAGAAACGTCCCCTACGGTGCATACGTGAAGGAAGTAGTTCCGGATTCTCCTGCAATGGAGATCGGTATCAGAAACGGGGATGTCATAAAAAAGATAGGGACCATAGAGATCGAGTCATTTACGGATTATAAGCAGGCGATACTCAAGTACCAGCCTCAGGATACGGTCACTGTTACCCTGGAAAGGCCGGGGCGCGAAGGTTATACAGAGATGACATATGAAGTCATACTGGAGGAACTCAGATGAGATATATAGAATCGTTAAGGGAAGGCGAAGGTATCAACGAGATATACCTTGTCAAATCCAAAAAATCGGATCTTACGAAAACAGGTAAACCATACGAAAAGGTTGTACTTTCCGATAAAACCGGAAATGTCGATGCAATGATATGGGAGCCAAATTCGGCCGGGATCGAAGATTTTGATGTGCTTGATTATGTAATGGTAAATGCTGTCGTAAACAGTTACCAGGGCGCCAATCAGCTGAGTATAAAGCGGGTCAGAAAATGCAGTGAAGGCGAATACGATCCCAAAGATTACGTTCCTGTCTCGGAGCGGGATATCGATGAAATGTGGACACAGCTTTCGGAACATATAAACAGCGTAAAAAATCCGTTCCTTAAAAAACTGCTTGATTCATTCTTTTCGGATGAGGATTTTGCAAAGAAGTTTAAAAAGAGTTCTGCGGCCAAGGCGGTCCATCACGGATTTATGGGAGGACTTTTGGAACACACGCTTTCCGTGACAAATCTTTGTGAGTATTATTCGAAAGCGTATCCGATGCTCAACAGGGATCTGCTCATTACCGTTGCCATACTCCACGATATCGGCAAGACAAGGGAGCTGTCCGATTTTCCCCAGAATGATTATACGGATGAAGGCCAGCTGATGGGACATATTGTAATGGGTGCGCATATGGCCATGGAAAAAATGGATAAGATCGGTGATTTTCCTCAGAAACTGTATGCCGAAGTAACACACTGCATTCTGGCTCATCACGGCGAATACGAATTCGGATCACCCAAAAAACCTGCACTCATGGAGGCGGTTGCTCTTCATTTTGCCGATAATACCGATGCCAAAATGGAGACGATGAAAGAGATCTTTTCGTCAACATCGGATGAGGGGTGGCTCGGGTTCAACAGACTGATCGATTCGAACATCCGAAAGACATCTCACTGATAAAAGGCAATAGCATGGAATACCGGAAAAACCAGATACTTACGGTCACAATAGATGATATAGGAAAAAACGGAGAGGGTATAGGCAGGTATAACGGCTATACTCTTTTTGTTAAAGATGCGCTTTGCGGTGATACGGTAAGAGCAAGACTGACCAAGGTTAAGAAGAACTATGCATACGCCCGATGTGAGGAGATAATAACTCCGTCTGCCGACAGGATACAGCCGTTTTGCAGTGAACATGTAAGATGCGGAGGATGTCAGATCCAGGCATTGTCATATGAGGCCCAGCTTCGTTTCAAAGAGAACAAGGTCAAAAACGATATTAACCGTATCGGAGGCATTCCTGAAGAAGTGATCGATCGGGCTTGGGAACCGATCATTGGAATGGATGATCCGCTGCGTTACAGGAACAAAGCACAGTATCCGGTCGGAAAAGATTCCGAAGGCAATATCGTGGCCGGTTTTTATGCGGGCAGAACACACAGCATAATCCCGTGTGTTGATTGCAGGCTTTCACCAAAAGAGAACAAAGAGATCCTTGATATCATACTTACCCACATGCAAAGATTCGGTATTGAACCTTATGATGAGATAAAAGGGGAGGGGACAGTTAGGCATGTGCTTGTAAGAAAGGGGTTTTCCACAGGACAGATAATGGTCTGTCTTGTTATCAGGTACAGCGGACAAGGCGGCAAATACCTTCGGTCACAGGGTGAACTGATAAAAGAGCTGACTTCGATCCCCGGTATGACATCAATCTGCGTATCGGTTAACAACGAAAACACCAATGTGATAATGGGAGAAGAGATACATACCATATGGGGAAGCGATAAGATAAGCGATATTTTGCTTGGTAAGAGTTTTGAGATATCTCCGTTGTCATTTTATCAGGTCAATCCCGTTCAGGTTGAGAAATTGTACGGCACGGCAATAGAGTATGCAAATATTACCGGAAGCGAAGAAGTGTATGACATATGCTGCGGTATCGGAACAATATCCATATGTATGGCTGATAAGGTCGACAAGGTTCATGGCCTTGAGATAGTTCCCGAAGCCATAGAAGATGCCAGAATAAATTCCGCATCAAACGGTGTCGATAATACAGTTTTTATTTGTGCAGCTGCCGAAGAGTATCTTCCGGCTCATAAAGATGAGATAAGAGCGGATGTAGTTGTATTCGATCCTCCGCGAAAAGGAATGGATGAGGCGGCGTTATCGGCTGTATGCGACGTGAGGCCGGATCGTATAGTGTATGTGAGCTGCGACAGTGCAACACTTGCAAGGGATTTGAAATATCTGACCGGACGCGGCTACGGGGTTGAAAAGATCCGGTGTGTAGACATGTTCCCGCATACAGTTCATGCGGAAGTCGTTTGTGCTTTGAAAAAAATGGAAGAGAAATGATACACACCATTTCACCGGTATATGACCGATATTCAAATATTCTGATACTTGGAAGCTTCCCCTCGGTAAGATCGCGGGAAGAGGGTTTTTTCTACGGACATCCGCAGAATCGTTTCTGGAAGGTTACGGCGGCAGTATTTGAGACAGAAGTGCCGCACGCTGTCCCTGAAAAGAGAGAGTTTCTTCTGAACAATCATATTGCGCTCTGGGATGTGATCGCCTCATGTGATATAGAAGGGTCTGCGGATTCAAGCATCAGGAATGTTGTGCCGAATGATCTGGATGTTATTCTGGAACAGACGGATATAAAAGCTGTTTTTGTAAACGGTAAAACGGCAGACAGATATTACAGGAAATATTCTGAAGCAAAAACCGGACGACCGGCGATATGCCTGCCGTCCACCAGTCCGGCAAATGCGGCATGGACTATGGATAGACTGATACAGGCATGGAAAGTGATCCGCGAAGTATAACTGCAGGTGGATCTGCATGAGAGAACGCAAATGAAGACAAGGGAAGATGTATTGGAATACGGGCTGTCATTTCCGGACACATATATTGATGCACCGTTTCATGATGAAAACTGGCAGCTGGTCAGATACAGGGGAAACAAAAAAGCCTTCCTGTGGACATACATCAGGAGCGGCGTCCTTAATCTGAACGTTAAGGTCGATCCATCAAAAGCATTTTTCTGGAGGGATATATACACTTCCGTAGTACCCGGATATCATCAGAATAAAGATCATTGGAATACGATCATTATGGATGGGAGTGTTCCGGAAAAAGACATTAAAATGATGATCGCAGAGAGCTATGATCTCATAAGCGACAGTCCGACGAAGCGTATATATGAGGCTGTAATGCAGATTCCTAAAGGGCATGTGGCCACTTATTCGCAGATAGCCAAACTGGCAGGTAACAAAAAGATGGCCAGAGCAGTCGGTAATGCCCTTCATAAAAATCCCGATCCGGATAATATACCTTGTTTTCGTGTTGTTAATGCCAACGGAGAACTGGCCGGAGAGTTTGCTTTCGGTGGAGCCGGCGTACAGGCCGCTCTTCTTGAGGCAGACGGTATCAAAGTAATTGACGGCAGGGTGGATCTGGAAAAGTATCAGTGGAAACAATAGCAAAAAGAAAGTTTAAAACAACGTTAACCCGACGAGAGAGTATCTGAAGTGGAATACGAAATACAACTGATCAGATCAAAAAGAAAAACGATAGTGATCGAAGTAAGACAGGACGGCAGCGTGATCGTTCGCTCGCCCATGAGGGCAACGAAAAAAGAGATCGCGCTTTTTGTTGAAAAAAAGCGTGACTGGATCGAGAAAAACGTAAAAAAAATGCGTGAGAGAATGGATAGTTGCGGTGCAAACGAAAAGCTCACGGACCGGGAGATCGCAGAACTTAAAATGAGGGCTCGTCTGTATATACCCGGTGTTGTATATGAATGTGCACAGAAGATGGGAGTCGGATACAAGAGGGTGAGCATACGCTGCCAGAAAACTTTGTGGGGAAGCTGCACTTCAAAAGGAAATCTCAGTTTCAACTGTCTTTTGATGATGCTTCCCGAAGACGTTATAGGATATGTGATAATTCACGAGCTGTGCCATCTGCGGGAAATGAATCATTCGCGCAGATTCTGGGCTGAGGTGGAAAGGTACTGTCCGGATTATAGAAGGCTTAGAAAACAGTTAAAAACCGAAGGGGATTCTTTGTTCTTAAGAGTATGAATACATACGGTTTTAATGTATAATCAAAAGACCACTATATTTCCCATAGACAGGAGGTCAAGCCTATGAGTATCAATGTCGCGAAAATGCCAAAACTCGGATTCGGAATGATGCGGCTGCCGGAAGAAAACGGTGTGATCGATATTGACCATGTATGCAAAATGGTTGATAAGTACATGAAATCCGGAATGAATTATTTTGACACGGCATATATATATCATGGGGGCAAATCTGAGGTTGCCGCCAGGGAAGCACTGGTAAAACGTTATCCGAGAGATTCGTTTATGCTGGCAACAAAACTTCCCGCATGGGAGATGAGAAGTGCTTCGGATATTCCAAGGATATTCAATGAACAGCTTGAAAGAGCCGGAGTGGATTATTTTGATTTTTATCTTCTTCATTCAATAGAAGAAGGGAATAATTACGAAGCTCACGAAAAATATGACAGCTTCAAATGGTGTATGGACCGTAAGGCCGAGGGCAAGATAAAACACTTCGGATTTTCGTTTCACGGAAGCCCTGAACTTCTGGAACAGGTCCTTGACAAACATCCTGAAGTCGAGTTTGTTCAGATACAGCTTAATTATCTTGACAGAACCAATCCGGTCGTGCGTTCGCAAAGACTCTACGAGATACTGCGGGACAGGAATATTCCAATAATAATCATGGAACCCGTAAGAGGAGGAATGCTGGCCGGATTTACTCCCGAGATCGATGCAAAGCTGAAAAAGAGGCAGCCCAACAGATCGATAGCATCGTGGGCACTCAGATTCGTGGCGTCTCTTCCGGGTGTGATGACTGTGCTTTCCGGAATGTCCAATGAGGAGCAGATGGATGATAATATAGCCACATTTACCGATTTTGAGCCGCTTGCGGATGACGAATTTGCCATCATAAATGAGGTGACGGAAGAGGTACTCAAGGTCCCCCAGATCGGATGTACGGGATGTAAATATTGCTGTGACGGCTGTCCTATGAATATAAGCATACCCGATGTTTTCAGAACGATAAATACGCTTCGCAGATATCCCGATGACTGGCGGGCAAATAATTTCTATCAGAGCCTGGTCACATCAAACGGAAAAGCATCTGACTGTATATCATGCAGGCAGTGCGAGAGCGTATGTCCTCAGCATCTTCCCATATCCGATCTTATGAAGGAAGCAGCTGCAATTTTGGATAAGGATCAGTGATGATAAAAAAAGAGATAGAAGAAGAACTGTTTGCTCTTCGCGATGATAAATACAAAGAATTGCAGAAAAAGATCATCCCGACGGCCTCGCCGGATACGATCATCGGAGTAAGAACTCCCGAACTTCGCAAATATGCAAAACAGTTATTAAAAAGGGATGATCTGCCTGATTTTCTCCATGATCTGCCGCACAGGTATTTTGATGAAAACCAGCTTCACGCATTTACGATCTCACAGATCAAAGATTACGGAAATTGTATTGATGAGGTGAACCGGTTTCTTCCGTATGTCGATAACTGGGCTACCTGCGATCAGATGTCACCGAAGGTTTTTGCGAAACATAAAAAGGAACTTTTGGAACAGATCAAAAAATGGATGGGATCAAAGGAGACATACACGATCAGATTCGGGACAGGTATGCTCATGCAGCATTTTCTT
This sequence comes from uncultured Lachnospiraceae bacterium, assembly GCA_902775485.1. Classification (GTDB taxonomy): domain Bacteria; phylum Bacillota; class Clostridia; order Lachnospirales; family Lachnospiraceae; genus UBA2868. The sequence goes on along the minus strand of CACYMJ010000009.1, from coordinate 3,441 downwards.
GATGAGGATTTTGATGTTAAATATCCCAGGATGGTCGCAAAGATAAGATCCGATGAATACTATGTGAACATGATGACAGCATGGTATTTCGCGACTGCACTGGCGAAACAGTATGATGATGTTATCCCTTTCATACGAGACCGGAAGCTTGATAAATGGACACATAACAAAGCGATCCAGAAATCCGTGGAAAGCTACCGGATATCCGATGAACAGAAGGTATATCTCAAGAGTTTGAAGATAAAATGAGAAAGCTTATAAAAGAATGTTCTGAAAAAAAAGGAATACCGGTAAAGATTATTGCGGTCATGCTGGTTATGACTCTTTTTATGTCTGCGTGCACAGCTAAGGAACAAACCGAAAAGCCGCAAGAAGGGGAACAGACAGCGGTTATCACGCAATCTCCGGAGACTCCGGTCGAAGAACAGATAACTGTGGAGCCGGAAGAAACTGATGATACATCTGCAGATGTGACTGAAGACGAGAGCCTTTCCGAAGAGACAGTTGATAAAGCGCCGGAAGCGGGGGATATTACCGATGAGTACAACGCTGATCTGGCAGATAAGCATGTCAGGATACGTCTTACGGATGAAGGTAAAGATGTTTTTGCACTCTGGGGACAGGGACTTCCGGATTACCGCTACGGACCGTCGATAATGCTTCACGATGACGGCAGCATTGATGCATGGTTTGCATCTCCCGGTGACGGGAAAAAAGAATACGACTGGATCTCATATCAGCATTCCGATGACGGCGGAAAGAGCTGGTCAGATGAAAAGATCGTTCTTGCGCCGACTCCCGGCACTGCCGATTTCAAGTCGGTCTGTGATCCCGATGTATTTTTCTATGACGGATATTACTATATGGGATATACGGGAACCGTAAATGAGGACGGATTATGCAACAATGTTTTTATCGCCAGATCCGAGAATCCCGACGGACCCTATGTAAAATGGGACGGAAACGGCTGGGGAGGAGATGCGGTCCCGCTCGTGTATTTTAAAGGAGTCGATATCGGCTGGGGAGTCGGTGAGCCAAGTTTTGTCGTCGTGGATGATAAGATCTATGTGTATAACACACTTGATTCATTCTCCGATAAATATGGCTGGGTCAGGGCAACGGAACTGAGAACGGCAGACATAACCGATCCCATGTGGCCGAAAAAACTTCACTATGAAGGTATATCGATATACAGAAATGATGCCACGGATCATAACAACTACACATATGCCGATTCTGATTCGTGGGATGTTGCATATCTTGAAGAGAGCCACAAGTTCGTAGCCCTTACAACAAACAGGAGATTTAAGGACGACAGCTGTCTTCTCTATTACGAATCCAATGACGGGATCAGTTTTGATCGTGTATCGGAACTGAACACGAATGTTGTTACGGGATGTCATAACTGCGGTCTGATGGCAGACCCTTACGGACATATCAAAAAGGACGACAGGAAACTCCTTGGTTATGCTTATGGGGGAAGCGGAGAGGTAAAGTGGGCAGTCTGGGCAACAAGATTTGCTCCGATACAGATTGATTATACAGATGAGCCTGATCGCGAAGAAGACGGCAGGGAAAACCTGAAACAGGAGATAATCATCGATGAGTCACTTCTTGGAAAAGAGCCGATCATGCTTACGACGAATCCCCTGACCTATACGTCATTTATCGGTAATCCTGTAAGCCTTAACTGTATAGTAAGGGACTCTTTCAGAAACAGAAGAAGCATCAGCAGTGCGGCGATCAATATAGAGACTTATGATCATGAGATGCTTGATGTCCTTGAAAATAACAGGCTGATGCCTCTTAAGGAGGGTAGAAGCGTTGTCGGTATCGAGTATAACGGTTTAAGAAGAGATATCAGTATTAACACGCTTGCACCTGATTGCGACGATACAAAGATCAGAAGGTTCTATCCGGGAACCGACCGGTATGATGTCAGCATCAATGAACCGATCATACTTCAGATCCGCCCTATGGCTGTATTTGCGGACTATGACGTTCATGAGCTTTCCGCATATGAGCGGAACAATCATCATATATCATTCAGATCATCCAAGCCTTCGGTCTGTTCCGTAAAAAAAGACGGAACGCTTAAGCCGCATTCCGTCGGAAGTTGTGTCATCACAGTACAGGCTGATGAGTGCCGGTATACTGTTGAAGTGTATGTAGGTGAGTAATTATTCGTTAACTATTGTTAGTTAGTATTTGGGTTCTCACTACTATCGGAAGAGCTACCGGTATCGGAAGAACCACCAGTATCGGAAGAGCCGCCAGTATCGGAAGAACCGCCGGTATCGGAAGAACCACCGGTATCGGAAGAACCGCCGGTATCGGAAGAGCCGCCAGTACCAGAAGAACCACCGGTATCGGAAGAGCCACCAGTATCAGAAGAGCCGCTAGTACCAGAAGAACCGCCAGTATCGGAAGAACCACCGGTACCGGAAGAGCCGCTGGTATCGGAAGAGCCGCCAGTACCAGAAGAACCACCGGTATCGGAAGAGCCGCCGGTATCGGAAGAACCACCGTTGCTAACATCATTATTCTTTGCGGCTTCCTCGGCCGCCCTTTTTGCTGCTTCTGCCGCTTCTCTCTCTTTGCGTTTTCTCTCTTCTTCCTCCCGAAGCTTGCGCTCCTCTTCTTCTTTCTTTATACGTTCTTCCTCTTCCTTCTTCTTTCTTTCTTCTTCCTGACGCTTTAACTCTTCCGGAGATGTGGTCGGAGTTGCTGTCGCTGTCGGAGTAGGTGTGGGAGTTGACTCCATCATCATGTTCATGAGTTCCTGGAGCTTGGCCTCATCGATTCCAGATCCGTCATCCATAGTAACCTTTGTCCGGTTCGGATCAGGCTTGATATATTTAACTTTGTATTCGCCATCGTCAGCTATCCCGGGAACCGGGTGAGCGATAATGTAATCAAGTATTGCCTGGCATCCGCTTCCCGAATAATGCAGTCCGTCTCCTCCGTTATACTCGGGTTTAACCTGTCCGTTTGAACCTGTGAGCACTTCATTTATATCCAGATAGAATATGTGCTTGTCCTTGGCCGTGTTCAGCAGAAAATCATTGTATTTGACTATCCACGAATTCTGTACCGTCTTCTTGTATATCCCGTTGTCATCCACAGGCCCTATCGACATCAGGACGATGTTCGAATTCGGTGCCTGTTCCATTACCTTATCGATATGGTACGGAATCTCCGGAATCAGAATCACATCAGCGCCTCCGGCAATGCCCGCGTACAATGTCAGCCAGTGCAAAGTTCTCTCTGAAAGTCTCTTTAAGGCTCTCAACCTCATGAGCGTGATTATCCCTGAAGTTGAGGTCATAATAGAGCAGTGCGCCCTGATCCTTGGCATACTGGAGGAAGGGTTTCACCTTGTCCCTGAGCACGGGATTGAGCGCGAAATATGCCCCGAAAGCAACGATGTCGTTCTCCCCG
>CACYMJ010000008.1 GCA_902775485.1 uncultured Lachnospiraceae bacterium | reverse complement strand
GGATTTAATGTTGACTGGTGTTCGTAAAGGTTCAAACTGTCGCAGAAGACAAATGAGATATCGTTTTTCATACTCACGTAGATAGCATCCTCGAGAGTATTGATCTCCAGATCATCCGCATTCGTATAGTTCGAATCGTTCACTGCATTGTAAAGATTCAGCAGCTCATTTCTGTTTGTTCCGAACAGCATCCGGAACACCGTGTCCTTGTACCATGTTTACCTCCATGAAACGAAATAAGAAGCAGGAAAACATGAACATCACTTTCCTGCTCTACCGATATGTAATTGAAAAGCAGGAATTTCAATAAAAGTGTTTGCGTGATGTGAAACACAGATTTGTTACGATATTCCGTAAACAGAAACGACTGCTTTAGTAATGCTATGATAACATCACTCTATAGCAGTCGCAAGTACTAATATCTCAAAATAGCTCTATTTTATGGCCATTTTCTGTAAAGCTCTAAAATCGACCTTCCCTATTGCTGTTAGAGGCATAGTTTCAATTGTTTTATACCTACATCCCTCAACATAATATTCCGGAAGAGATATTTTGCAGGCATTCTCGATTTCATTAAGTATTGTCTGATCATCCTTTGTTTTTTCCTTATTGATTACGATATATGCCATTGGAATCTGGCCATGTTTATGCTTTTTGTCATCTATACCAACAACTTTGCACTGGGAAACAGCAGCATTCTTGATAATCTCTTTTTCTATAACAGATGGATACACTTTAAAGCCATCATATCTTACTATCATTTCTTTTATCCGACCATCAACATATATAAATCCATCCTGATCTATATGTCCCAAATCCCCGGTGTGTACCCAAATAAGCCCATCTTTGTGTTTTCGTAACACACTCTTTGTTTGTTCGGCATCTTTGAAATATCCTATCATTTGATTAGGCGTTCTCATGCAGATTTCACCCATCTCGCCATATGATAGTTCTTCATCACTAACCGTTTGGGTGTCTTCATCAAATTTAAAAACTCCAACTGTTCCACCCGGTAAAGGTATCCCCACACTTCCGGGTTTATAATCGCCCAATTGTTTAACAGCAAATGCCGACGTCACTTCCGTCAGTGCATATCCGGGATATACACCTTGCTTTGCCCCATTTTTGACCAGATAATCATTTACATTGTTATAAAGTTCTGCTGACATTGCATCTCCGCCAACAGCCCCTGCCTTCAGAAACGAAACGCCCTTTTTTTCTATTTCAGGACTTGATGCTATACGCTTATAATGAGCGGGTACTCCGGCAAACCACTGTGGCTTATAATCCAGAACATAGTTAGCTATCTTTTTGGAGTCCAGCTTCGAGATGATAGTCGCTTTCATTCCAATGATCATGCTCATGTGAAGCATACCGGATCCGTAGCTTATCCAAGGCGGCATGATAAGCAAAAATCTGTCATTGGGTGCAAACCCGATTTCTGATTTCTTGTACTCGAAAGCCATGGCATTGTAGTTATCATGCGACAATACTACCCCTTTGGGCACTCCGGTGGTCCCCCCGGTATGTACTATCGTTAAAGCCTGTCCTTCTTTATATGATGGCAATTTATTCAAAATACTCCGATCTGCCATCTTTGTATTCCTAACGAATCTATTATCCTTTTTTTCTACTGATTTGCCGTATAAGCCAATGATCTTACAGACCGTTCCAAATCCAAATGGCATTTTTTCAGCAGATGTGCATAAAGAATGGTTTATTACACTATAATTATATTTGCTATTATCTATAGCTTTAACAATCTTGGACGTGAATAAATCTGTATTTATTATAAAATCGGATTCGGCTTCTTCTAGATAATGCTTTATACCTTCAACGCTGGTTCTGGGATCTATAAGATTACTTATTGCATTGATTCTTCCCAAGGCATACCAGTCATATACAAACTCCGGAGACATTAACATTGAAATGGTTACAATGTCGTTTTCTTTTATTCCATTTTCCAGAAAGAAAGCTGTTCTCTCATCAACTTTTTCAAACAGCTCTCCATACGTTATTTCTCTTCCTTCATATTCCAGGGCAATACTATCTCTTCTGTTTTTATTCATTTCATAGATGAGGTCGTAAACCTTCATCTTGGGAAAATCAAAATTCAATGCCCCTTCCGGGTAATATTTCAACCACGGCCTATCTACCGATGGATACCCTGTCTGTCTGTCTGTCTGTCTGTCTGTCTGTCTGTCTGTCTGTCAAGATTGTTTCCTCCTTATCGGAATATGTCAATTCTTTCTTCTTTCCGAGAATTAAATAAGGCCTGTGATCACTATGACCAGTATCAGCACAGGAAGCACGTATGTAAGATAGGGTTTTAATTTGGCAGACATCTTAATACCCTCACCTTCATTCACCTCGGCAATGTAATTGTCAAATCCCCAGCCGTAACGCGAAACACAGAATAATGTATAGACGATCGCTCCTATCGGAAGCAGGAGATTACTAACGATAAAATCTTCCGAATCAAGCACATCCCTTGCGCCGATCAGATGCAGGTCTGACCAAATGTTATATCCGAAGACACACGGAAGGCTGGCAACAAGAACAAATATCAGATTGCATATGACACTTTTTTTCCTGCTCCATCCCCAGTTATCGGTAGGCCACGCAACAAGATTTTCAAATACCGCCGTAACTGTTGAAAAACTTGCAAATGACATGAATACGAAAAACAGTGTTCCCCATATCCTTCCACCGGGCATATTGATGAACAGCTCCGGAAGGGTCATGAATATCAACGCAGGTCCCTGATCCGGAGATACACCGTATGCGGAACATGCCGGGAATATTATCAGTCCGGCAAAAAGTGCCACGAATGTATCAAGGCATATGATCAGTATCGATTCGGACATGATCGATTTGTCCTTCGACATATAACTTCCGAATATCTCCATTGCCGCTATACCGAGACTGAGCGTAAAGAACGCCTGGTTCATTGCCCCTACTATAAGTTTGAAGATACCAACGCTCTTAACATTTTCAATATTGGGCGCGAGGTAGAATTTCAGTCCTTCGGCTGCGCCCGGAAGCATAACGGAATGGACTGCCAGTACTATGATCAGAACCAGAAGGCCCGTCATCATTACTTTGGTCACCTTCTCAAGCCCCTTCTGTACACCGAGCGAAAGAACACCGAATCCGAGGAGCACGGTTATGACCATAAATATTGCCATCCCAACCGGGTCAGAGAGCATTCCCCCGAATACATCTCCCGCAGATCCCGATGCGACCGAATCGAATTTGCCGGTCAAAAACTTCCATGCATAGGAAAGCATCCATCCTGAAACGGTTGTATAATACATCATCAGCAAGTAACATCCGGCGATACAGAACCACCCGTGTATATGCCATTTGTTTCCTTCCTTTTCGAGAACCTTATATGAAAGCACGGCACTCTTTCTGCTGGCACGTCCGACAGACAGCTCCATCGTCATGACCGGCAGACCCATCAGCACCAGGAACAGAATATAGAACAGAACAAAGATCGCTCCGCCGTTCTGTCCTGCCATATAAGGGAATTTCCATACATTACCTATTCCGATGGCACATCCCGCACTAACAAGAATGAAACCTATTCTGGATCCGAACTTTTCTCTCTCCATCCGTAAATCTCCTCTGAAACACTGTAAATATTATACACAACGCTAAAATCATAATGCTTTTTTATGTTATTTACAACACTTTGAGCTGATTTCCGGGAAAATGTTGGAAAACGATTTTATCTGTTTTATAATTTGCTCTGATAAAACTTTTTTCTGATCGGAGGCATCATGGGAACATTTGCATCACTTGAAGAAGCACGTGAACACTTTAAAAACGACCGGTTTGCCACAAATGCCGGAATGGTTATTGACGCTATGGGAGATGACTGGAGCGAGTGCTCGGTTGTCCTTACGGACGATCACAAAAACGCATACGGCGGTGTGATGGGTGGAGCGATCTTTACTCTCGCAGACCTTGCATTTGCGGTATGTGCCAATCAGATACATTCCCTGTCGGTAGCACAGCAGGTCAGCATCAATTACTTAAGTGCTCCGAAGGGGACTAAGCTCATAGCCAGGGCCGAGTGCATCAAGAACGGCCGAACCACGGCAATACTGAACGTAAAGGTTTCAGACGATACCGGAAGAGACGTCGCACTATTTATCGGTACGGCATTTAAACTCTGAAAAAAAGGCTTCCCGCATAATGCAGGAAGCCTTTGATATCAAAACTTTCGTAATGACCGATCACATTCCCTTGGGATTAGGACCATACTGGTTGTCACCGGGTTGTGAATCCAGTGCACAGAAGATCAGTATTACGATACTGCCAATACATGTAAGGTACAGAAGCTGCCACCAGCCACTCTTTCCCGTGTCATGAAGGCGACGAGTCGTAACTGCTATCGTAGGAACAAGGCATCCGAGTGCGATGATACCCGAAATGATTGACAGAAATGTTCCTACACCACCACTTCCTACCGCTCTGATAAGTGCGGAAAGTACACCGTTTACTACTGCATAGCCAAGATAGAACCACCAATACTCGCTTCTTCTTGCTCTTCCCTCAAATACAGCGTACTTCTGAAATACGGTCTGAATCGATTCCATAAATGTCATACTGATTTCCTCCTATTTGTGCCTTTGTTTCGCCAAACGGCGCTCATCAAAAGGTTTCAACGTTCGTATTATACCACAGTGTCCCCTGCATTGTCACATAAAACCTTATATCTGCGCGTTTTCTATCATCACGGGTTTGTGTTCATAGAAAAACCTCAGTGCGAGTGAAGATGGATCCCCGTAATACGCATCGCACGTTTTCGCATAATTAGAGTTTTCCCCTGGGGAAATATCTTCCATGTAATCGCCGATCTGCATCCGGTCAAATTTCTTCACCGCTTCACAAAACCCGTCTGCAACTTCCTTATCAAGACTATCAATATGATCTCTTATACACTGCGTTATCCAGATCACCCTGATCCTGTCGGCATTGGACCCAAACACTTCAAGATTTCTGTTGATCTTGTCGATCGCATGCTCTTTGTTTTCTGCCAGGAAACTGACCGTCAGATAATATACAATCGTTTTCCGACGGCTCTCATGATCAGCTTTTGAATCCGTCTTTCCGTCATCCTTTGTATATATATATTCGGGACATACCGCTATCTTCCCATCAAGTGTCGTCCTGACCTCTTTGTCATCACACGATATGAACTGCATGATCTTTTCGATATATGTTTCCTTCAGGGTTTCCGACGGCAGTATCAGGCGGTCGGCATTGATGACTCCGGGCATGCACACATAGTCATCCATGTTTTTGTATTCTCTTCCCTGCTCCTTCGTAAAATCATCCGTAACAAAAAACGGAATGTATATCAGCTCATCCGTACATAATTTCAGGTTCGATGAATAATACTCCCGGGGCACTGTATATGTGCTGTTCCATTCATCAAACGGATTTTGTATCACTATCATGTCAGGATGAAATGCCACAAGATCGACCTGCGAATAATCCTGAAGATAAAGATCCGACGGATAGCCTTCCGTATCAAATACCTCTTCACCCGGAGATCCGTCCCACTTTTTGTAATAATACGGGATAGGAATGACCCATACACGTACATCTTCATCATCCGCATATTTCATATACAGTTTTTCCATGTATTTCCAGTACTTCGGCGCAAACGGGATGAATACTATATCCTTTACGTCCTTGTCTTCTCTGGTGGATAAGGGATCTTTGGAGGCAACAATGTCTTCGCGTGATGCTTTATACGCCGGATATTCAAAGTCCAGTGTTTTAAGAAGCTGCTCATGCTGCCCTGCAAAGAACGGATAGTCATGCCCTTCCCAGGTTTTGTGTATCTGCATGTAATTGCCGAATTTATACCGCATCACCGCATCGTAACAAAGCGGCACAGACATTGTGGTATCTTCGTACGCAAGTCTTACTGTATGAGCGTAAAATTCCTTCGGTATGTATCTCTCATTTCCGTACATGCCAAACGGCATCATCTGAACCAGTGCATCGGATTCCTCCTCAGGCACGGATGCGAACAATTTCTCCACAAGTTCATACATCCGGATACGAAGGCTCTCACCGGCAAGTTTCCTGTCAATGCGTGCTCCGGTATATATCTCACATTGACGCAGTTGTTCCTCTGCTTCCCGGCCTTTTGTGATACCGTCTGCTATGTTGTCGGCTACCGTGACAACATATTCGGCTTTTTTGGATATAAGATTTTGTTTCTTGCGATCACGGCAGACGTTGTCGAGAACAAACAGATCTATCCCGCAAATATACGGAAATCCCCTGAATCGGGTCAGATGGTCCTGCTCAAAGCAGATCCTCGGCTTGCCTACTATCCTGGCAACAAAGAAATGATGTCCGGGATGATTTTTAAAGTTCATCACCTTAAATCCATCGGGAAGTTCTGTTTCGGCATACCCTAAGAACCTCTCATAATCACGCCGGCGCATGGATATGTCAAGGTCATCATCCCATGGGATATAACCGCTGTGGCGTATGGCCGCAAGAAGTGTTCCCCAATCCGCAAAATAAGGGATATCATGTTCCCTGCAGATCCTGTCCACTTCGGCAAGGACATCCATCTGCGCTCCCCATGCTTTCTTGATCATGGCAGGAACATAAAATCCCTCTATTACTTCGTCTTCATAAAATTCAGGTTTCATCAAACAAACGTCTCTATGTACAGATCAGGCTCCTTGGACAGATCGATGAATTTATCTCCGCATTGGAGCATCGGTCTGGAATACTGGTTTCTGTTCATAAAGATAACGTCCCCTTCCAGTCCGTTATTAAGCCTGACGCGGTTGTTCATATAGGTCGTTACCACATGTTCAAGGAAAGTCAGTAAGTAATGACCGTCATATTTGTGAAGACCCTCAGATTCGAAAATGCTGATAACCTTGAACGGACATAGCGGTCCGCGATATATCCTCGCGGCTGTCATGGCATCATAAACATCCGCAATGGAAACTATCTTGGCATAATTGTTGATCTTCTCGGCAGTCACACCAAGCGGATATCCGGAACCGTCACTTCTCTCATGATGCATCAGCGCACACTGCTTGACGTTTTCATCTATATTCTTATCTTTCAGTATATTATATCCCTGAAGCGAATGAGTCTTTATTATGTTATATTCGGCAGGCGAAAGTTTATCGGGTTTGTGGATTATATTATCGGGGATCTTGAGCTTGCCTATATCATGAAGCAATCCCCCCAATGTCAGTATATCCACATCCCTTTCAGACATCTTGAGCCATTTTGCAAAGACGTTACATATAAGTGCGACATTCATCGAATGCATATATGTAAAATCATCATACTGCCTCATATTATGGAGCATATCAAACACACTGCTCCCGGTCATATCCCCTTCAACAAGACCGGTGATACTGTCAATCATGGCACGGCTGTCGATCTCTGCCCCATCCTCGGCAATACTTCTGAGATTTTCCTTAAATATTTCTGTGGTCTCAAGAAATGATTTTTCGAACTGTTTGAACTGTTTACTGTTTTTTACTCTTTGTGAATATGATTGGTCCTCGCCGGAATCAGAGCTTCCCGAACCGGATGATGAACCGTCCACCTGATCATCCTCACTCTCATCCAATACACGCACGGCAAGCACGGAATAAAACTCAAGACGCGTGATCATCTTGTCGTCGAGAACTGAACCTTTCGGTACGATCATTTGGTTGTTGTATGAAAATACGTCCTCCGCAGTTTTCATGCCCGGACGCAGATCCGATACGCGTACTCTTTTCACAATAATCTCCCTGGACTATAAAAAACCAGGATAATTATAAAGAATAGTCATATGATATGTCAAATAAAGGCCGGATCATCCGACCTTTAATTTAAACTTCTGTATATCTCTCTCGGTTTCGACCTTTTCCATGAAAGCTCCCAGCGAAGCCATCTTTTCCGGAAAATCTTCGTAACCTCTCTCAATATATTTTATATCATCTATGATCGTGATCCCATCCGCAACAAGCGCCGCCAAAACAAGAGCAGCTCCAGCTCGAAGGTCCGGTGCGGATATTCCCGCTCCGCAGAATCCGTCCACTCCTTCTATGATCGCCGTATTGCCTTCGACCTTAATGTTTGCGCCCATTCTCTGGAGCTCGCCGACATATTTGAACCTGTTTTCAAATATACTCTCCGTGACTATGCTCGTTCCTTCCGAAAGAGCAAGCGTCGTCGTTATCTGCGGCTGCATATCGGTAGGAAATCCCGGATACGGCAGCGTCTTGACATGTGTGCTTGACAGTCTCTTGGCTGCAACAACACGAAGACAGTCATCAAACTCTTCTATCTCGCATCCGATCTCGATAAGCTTTGCGCTTATGGACTCTAAATGCTTGGGGATGATGTTTTTGATAGTTATATCACCCTTCGTAATGGCTGCGGCAAACATGAACGTTCCCGCCTCTATCTGATCGGGAATGATCGAGTATGTTGTTCCGTGAAGTCTGTCAACACCCTTGATCCTGATAACGTCAGTACCGGCTCCCTTTATGTTGGCGCCCATGCTGTTAAGGAAGTTTGCAACGTCAACTACATGCGGCTCCTTTGCGGCGTTCTCAATGATCGTTTTGCCTGAAGCAAGTGTAGCCGCAAGCATCACGTTTATCGTTGCACCAACGGTAACAACATCCATGTAAATATGATTACCGGTAAGATTTTCCGTACTGGCGGAGATCATACCTCTTGATACTTCAACCTTTGCTCCGAGAGCCCTAAATCCCTTCAGGTGCTGGTCGATAGGCCTGCTTCCGATATTACATCCGCCGGGAAGTGCTACCTCGGCTTTGTTAAACCTTCCGAGAAGCGCGCCGAGCATATAGTACGAAGCTCTGATCTTCTTGATATATCCGTCGTCGATCGTATAGTTATCTATTCCGGAAGCATTCACCCTGACGGTATGACGATCAAGTCGTTCTACTATGGTTCCGACACTTTCCATAGCCTGTATGAGAACGGCTGTATCCCTTACATCGGGCAGATTTTCGATTATGACGGGCTCTTTTGTCATGACGGATGCAGCAAGAATGCCCAATGCGGCATTTTTGGCACCACCTATCTCAACTTCGCCCACTAAAGGGTTTCCACCCTTTATTATGTACTGTTCCAACTTTGATACCTCTATATTTATACCATCGAAAATTATAATACCCCGATAGTGTCCTTTCAATATCGAACATTTATTTTGTTGAATGTAACAAATTAAACAAAAATCACTGCAGATATTTGAGCGGATTTACTTGCCCACCGCCCACGAGTATCTCAAAATGAAGGTGCGGCCCGGTGGAAACACCTGTATTTCCGCTAAGTGCGATCTTCTGCCCCTGCGAAACCTTCTGGCCGGCCTTGACCAGCACTTTGCTCAAATGACCGTATCTCGTACTCTTTCCGTCCGGATGCTGGATGTAAACACAGTAGCCGTATCCGCTTCCCCATCCTGCACGTGTGACAGTTCCGCCACACGATGCCATTACAGCTGTACCGATAGGAACCGCAAGGTCTATGCCCTTATGATATGTGCTTGCCCCTCTCTTTGGAGCCTTTCTTCTTCCGAATCCTGACGAAAGTCTTCCCCAGCAGGGATATATGTATGTCGGAGGGATCTTCGTTCCGCGCTCAACGATCTTGGCTACAGCCTTTACGGTTATATTCTCATAAAGTATATCTGTGGATACAAGCTCTGCATTTCTGTATGTTACATCGGCAACGACCTTACGGTATCCCGTAACAGGCTGCTGTCTGACTACCGTTTCGTTTGTATACCACTCGTCATTATCTATATACTGGACTTCCTCGTCATAATTCTCTTCATAGTACCTTCTCTCGGTCCTGACAACCGAAAGTTCTGGTTCCGGGGAATATATGGTCAGCTCGTCACCCACACGCAGCATCGCGCCGGTATTCGGTACCGTTACCGGATTCAGCGCAATGATATCCTCGATGGACATATCGTTCTTCTGTGCTATGCCGCCGAGTGTATCACCCGAGACAACCTCGTATTTCTTGCTTTTTTCGCTTGTTTTTGTAACAGCATCTATCGCATCCTCAAGCGTACTTATCTTATCGCCGTCAACATACGCCTGAACAACCTCAACATTTTCGTCAAAATCGATACTTCTGACCCCGAACTCATATGAGTTCTCTGCTTTCTGGGAAAATGCCGCGTCGTATATCTCCTCCATTTTCAGCAGTGCTCCGCCCCTGGGAAATACTATCGGTTTATCAAGTACCTGCTTTTGCTCCTCAGACACCTTTTCAATCTTTGTCGTCAGAACATTAAGCTCCCTGGTATTGTCAGTTACGAGCCATACCTTCCATTCCGAATCCGGATCGTATTCCTCCTTGGACGCATTAAGCAGTGCTATAACATCATCTATGCTTTTAAGATTGACGGTAAACTCGTTTATCTTGACCTCGAAGGCGGGCTGTTTCGTCATCATGACATTTTCACGGAAAACATTATATATATTGTCGACTATAGTCTGCCTGTCATCCACCTGTCCCACAACGTCCGTTGACCCGGACAGAACCACATCCGAATTGACCAGAACAAGATTGCTGTTTTCAGATGCTATACGGCGTCTGGCTTCGAGTATCATACCATCCACTTCGGCGGCATCCTTGACGGTTCCGACCTGGGTACCGTTTACGAACACGCTGACCATATTGCTTCCGGTATCCTCATATTTCTGGATTCCGGGTGCGCACACAAAAATTAGCAATGCTGTCCCCAGCATTGCTAAATAATGTGAATATTTGATGATATTAACGTATTTGGTAAAAAAGCTCATTATATACCGGATCAGAATGTGAATAAACCAAGAATGTTACATACCTGAAGAGCGACACTTACAAAACCGAGGAGCATGGAGATCAACACCATTATACGAAGTCCCGCCACGCTCTTTTCAACGCCGCTGTTTGCCTCAGCATTCTGCTCGGTCAGTGACTGCTGAACGTTTCTGTAACACTTTACACATTCCTTGTGAACATGATCCTCAAGCTGGTTATAATAGTTGGCCGCTTCCTCAGCTGTAAGAGGTGCGGGCTTGCTGCCTTCCTCTTCCTCCTCGTTATTTTTTGCAAATCCGTTGAGCACATCCTGACGGAGCATGTTCAGGATCGCTCTGTTATCTCCGACGGCTCCTATTATCTCATTCTTTTCTTCCGTAAAGTCTACGGTTAATTCCGGCATGGGAGCAGGAGCAGCCTGTACACGGTTTCCCATCTCCGCAATGCTCTGCTGCAAACTGTTTCTAAGCTCATCTGATGCGCTTTTTGTCTCTTCGGCAGATGAAAGCAGTTGTCCCACGCTGCTCTTTAATTCATTTAATACCTCCGAATTGGCACGAAGACTGTCGACACTTCTCTCAAGCATCTCACTGCTCTCATTAAGAGCCTCCGCGTTCTGTCCGGCGATTCTCTCTATTCTTGCCAGGGTCTGCGCATTTTCCTCGTCCACAACAGCTATGGGAGTGACCTGCTGCGGCTGTTCAGGCTGAACCTCCGCCGCTTTTGCAGCCGGTGCTTCACTTATGCTGTGTGAAAGCGCATC
Source organism: uncultured Lachnospiraceae bacterium (assembly GCA_902775485.1). Classification (GTDB taxonomy): domain Bacteria; phylum Bacillota; class Clostridia; order Lachnospirales; family Lachnospiraceae; genus UBA2868. Next base: position 41,487 of record CACYMJ010000008.1, on the reverse strand, counting down.
TATTATTGCCCTCTCCGATTCCATTCTGTCTGCCTTTGCTTCATCAAAGAAATCCGCGATAACATCAAGCTGTTCCTGATTTGCCTTTGTAACAGCTTCATTTACCGCTTCGGTTATTGCCTCTGCGGATATCTCCGGTCCTCCTCTTCTCGGTGACCTTTCATATCTGTCGCTCTCATAGCGGTCATCGGAAGGCATACGCTCATATCCGCTTCCTCTCATTCCGGATCTGTCGTATCTTCCGCCAAGTCTTTCTCTGAATCCGTCCATTTCGTCCTCCCCCGACATGTAACATTTAAATAACCAAAGACAACTAAATAACGGCAATATTTTATCATTTTTTCAACAAAAACACAATATATGCCGTCCTGCTTTTATCTCCGGAGCATGCATTGTGCATTATTCACAATGCATAGCCCTGTTTTTTTATCTCTATTGGAAACATTTACTATATATTCATATTTTGTTCACAATTTGTTCATAAGAGAGTGGTATATTTTATACATCTCCATTGGAGAATGATCTCCAAACAACCAGATGTATTTTTTCATAATATTGGCCAGGTGACTCTCATCCACCTGGCCACTCCTCATTTATAAGGCTTTTTAATCTATCTTCCAGATACTCTCTTCGCGTCTTGCCCTTTGGATCTTATCATTGATCACAAGCATGCGGTCATCAAGCTGTTCCACCATAACGGCACACTCAAACAGTTCCTTTTTGATCTCTTCGGGTGCGTCACTTTCGAACTTATAGTTCATCTTATGCTCCAGACTTGCCCAGAAATCCATCGCTATGGTTCTTATCTGTATCTCGACCTTTGTATCGACAACCGAATCAGACAGATATATCGGAACGCTGACCAGCATATGATAACTCTTATAGCCGCTCTCTTTGGGCGATTCTATGTAATCCTTTGTAGAGAGTACCTTAATGTCATTCTGATTCCGCAGCATATTGGCAACACGATAAATATCCGAAGTAAATGAACAGATGATACGGATACCCGCTATATCATTCACATACTTTGCCATATTTTCAAGATTGACCTCGTAACCCTTTCTCTTGAGCTTTCTTACGATCGACTCGGGAGATTTGATACGCGACTTGATATGCTCTATAGGATTATATTGATGTATATGCTGGAACTCGTCGTTTAATATCTCGAGCTTTGTTCCTATCTCCTTGAGCGCGGAACTGTGCAGAAGAATGAGTTCTTCCCAGGTTCTTTCCTGCTCATCGTTATTAAAATCCAGATCCAATAATTCTACCCCCAAAACGTATGAATAATACCGAGTATATTATACCATAATAATCCGTCTCTTTCATTTCGTTCACCAAATCTTAACAAATTATTTTTTATATTATATAATTCTGATCATGAAATTCTGGGCGCGTACATTTAAGGACAATCGCATGCAAAAGGATGCCGTCGTTGAAAACACAAACGACGACACCCGCACACACAAGGTTTTTTCAGCCATCGAGCAGATATGTCATGACTTCGATCTGCCCCGCCCCATATGGCTTGAGTCAAACATCGCAGATTTTAAAAAATACTCAAAGGTTCGTTTTACCCCTGACAGTTTCATAGAAGAAGTGCCGTTTGACTACCTTGAATTTCTTGTATTGGAAGAAGACTGATGTTTACTGTGCCAGATCCAGATGCTGCACAGTTCCCAACATTCCGCTTTCATACAAAAAGATCCCCGTTTGTCTGATCCTTGCCCTCTCCTCATTCGTAGCCTGATCATTAAGTGAAAACTGAGTTGACGCTCTACCCGTATAGATCGCGCCGACATCTTTGTCCTTCAGTTTTACAAGTTCCTGTGTTCCGTCCTCTTTTAGGACCGCGATGACAAGTCTGTCAAATATCTCATCGGCTTCATCGATCCATCCGTTACCGTCCGAATCGTAACGGGCAAGATCCGCGAACCCGTCCTGCGACGAAGTACCGAACAGTTCACTCCCGTCATTGATCAGACCATCCTCATTAAGATCAAGAGCAAGGTAACCGCTCGATGAGGAAAGTGCACTTATCTCTTCCTCTTCTCCGTCACAGTCAAGATCAAACTTTATCTTCACATCCGATACATCCGCCATGGCGCAGTCCAGATTGATCACCAGCGGATCCGTGAACACTTTAAGTGACGTAACATTCTGCTCGTAATACTCGGTAAAACTCCTGCTCATCAACAGTTCAAGATTAAAATCGATCTCGCGTCCGTCAGCGGTAACAACCTTTCCGTTTGTAGAAAAGCATGTCTCTTCTGTTTCCGACCTGAAGTACTGCACAGTCTCGGTCACTTCGGAAACAACCGGGGTGTTGTGGCCTCCCTCCGCTGCAGTTATCTCGTCCGGATGACCCTTTACCCCGAAGAGCATATACAGCAGAAATTGTATGCACTCTACCCTTATCCTGTTCATGGCATCCCTCTGCAGCTTCGATTCATATGAATCACTCGTTGCAAAAGCACGCATTTTGTTGAAGATGCTGTCAAAATCGTTCTTTGCTCCCTCAGCATCCGTTTTGTCCGAAAGGTCCTTTTCATCTCCTTCGGCTTTTGAAACATCCTGTTTGTCTCCAGTGTCAAAAGCGTTTGCAAGTATACCCGGAAAAGTAAGCAACGTTCCCGAGGCACTGTAGCTTTTGGCGCTGACAGAAGTATAAGTTCTGGCGGATTCCATTCCTATACTGCTGTCTTTGATTATCAAATAATCCCTCCTTTGCATTTTTTGCAAGGCAGCACACCGGCATTATCCCCATATACGCAAAAAACGGATCCCGCGTTTAGAATCCGTTCCCGAGTGTATGCCTGTCCATGCTGTCATATTATGTTGCCATATAGTATATCGGTCAAAACCGGTGTTTTGATAACCTCCCAAAACACAAAAGGGTCCGCCGTCCGGCAGACCCTTTGTATCCATGGAATATCATGATGCATAATAGTTGATCAGACAACCCTTAAGAATTATCTCTTTTTCATCATCGGTCAATGCTCCCATACGAAGAATGAACTTCGTAAGTATGCCGTCCCTGACAACATACGCATCCATCCGGTCCGCACCTTCCGCGATCGCCTGTCTTATATGCGGAACAAACAGGAAATCCAGGTTCTCAAACGGAAGCTGTCCCTCATCAATGATAAACGGAAGCATACCCCAGTTGATCAGATTGCTCCTGTATCGTTTTGTTGCATATTCGTTGGCAATGTTTGCCCATCCTCCGAGCACCTTCTGACAGCTGGCCGCCTGTTCTCTGGCGGAACCGTCACCCGGTTTTACGGCATATATGGTCGATCCTATACCCGTGTTGGAACTTTGCACATCCGGGAACTGCTTTGTGATCGCATTTACAGCCTCTCCGATCTGTGATAAAACATCCGCCGGATCCTTACCTGACACCCTGGCTTCCTCGGCTTCCCTGACCTGCTTGGCACGTCCCACATACATCGGATCCTTACGTGACAATGCGAACTCGGCAAGACCCAAAGGATTGGATCTGTATGATGATGTTTCTCCCGAAGGGATCAGTTCATCCGTTGTCGTAACCGGATCGTGTATAACGGATACAACCCTTAATATGAGGTTTTCCGGAAGGGCCTCCATAGACGGCCAGTCCTTGATATTCGGACCGAAATGGATCTCCTGTTTCGGATCCGCAACACCCTTTGAATCAAATACGCGGTTTGCATATATGGATGAATCAAACGAATATCTGTACTTTTTCAGTGCATTCGCTTCTATCTGTTTTACCGCACTTGTCAGGTATCCCTTGTTTGCCGCCGTTGCCGCGATCGATCTGGCATCCATGAGTGCGACCGATGATATCTGACCGTTCTGTAATTTGCTGCCTTCACGGTTAGGGAAGTTCCTCGTCGAATGCCTGATGGAGAACGCATTGTTTGCCGGTGTATCTCCCGCTCCGAAACAAGGTCCGCAAAAAGCTGTCTTGAGCACGGCGCCTGTCGCAAGAAGTTTCGCTGCACATCCGTTTTTGATCAGTTCCATATAGATCGGCATTGATGCGGGATAAACGCTGAGTGTGAACTCATCCGCACCTATGCTCTTTCCGTCCAGAATATCCGCCACAGCGCATATATTCTCAAATCCTCCGCCGGCACATCCTGCTACTATACCCTGCTGTACATAGAATCTGCCATCTACGATCTTGTCCGTAAGCTTATAGTCCACGGCACCGTCAAGCGATACCGCTGCCCTCTTTTCAACATCGGCAAGTATATCTTTAAGATTTGCATTGACCTCGTCAATAGTATACGTATTACTCGGATGGAACGGCATGGCGATCATGGGATCTATCTTATCAAGTTCAACCTCAATGACACCGTCATAATATGCCACCTTACCGGGAGCTAGTTCCTTATAATCTTCGGCTCTCTTGTGGATCTCGTAAAACTCTTTTATCGTATCGTCGGTTTTCCAGATAGACGACAGACAGGTCGTTTCCGTTGTCATCACGTCCACGCCTATACGAAAATCAGCACTCAGATTCGACACTCCCGGGCCTACAAACTCCATGACTTTATTCTTGACATATCCCTTGTCAAAAACGGCTCCGATAATAGCAAGCGCAACATCCTGAGGTCCTACACCGGGCTTTGGCGTCCCCGTCATGTATACGGCGACAACCTCAGGTCTGTTTATATCATAGGTTCTGCCAAGAAGCTGTTTTACAAGCTCGGGACCACCTTCTCCCATAGCCATTGTTCCGAGAGCACCGTACCTTGTATGTGAATCGGAACCGAGTATCATCTTTCCGCCGCCGGCAAGCATTTCACGTGCGAACTGGTGAATGACCGCCTGATGGGGAGGTACATAAACTCCGCCGTATTTCCTGGCACATGTCAGTCCGAACATGTGATCATCCTCATTGATCGTCCCGCCTACCGCACAAAGACTGTTATGACAGTTGGTCAGTACATAGGGTATCGGGAACTTCTCAAGTCCGGATGCTCTGGCGGTCTGTATTATACCTACATATGTGATATCATGACTTGTTAACTTGTCAAATTTGATCTTAAGCTTTTCGGTATCACCCGAAACATTATGATCTTTCAGTATATTGTAAGCGATAGTGTTTTTTGATGCTTCTGCCTGAGAAAGCCCGGCCTCCGACGGATCATCGACAAACCTGATGCCGTCGACCAGAAAAGCTCCTTTATCATGTAATCTGATCATTTTCTATCCTCCAACATTGAACAATACATATCCAATATCATAAAAAGGGGACTATTACTAGTCCCCTTAAATCTTTATCACAATATATCCCGGAATCAGATCTCGAACTTACCCTGGAACGTTCCGTTGGCAACGAAATAACCCATCTTGTCGTCAACATTTGCATATACTGCAATAGTCTTAAGAGTATCTTTTCCGCCGGCCTTCTTGTAAGCATCCTTAGCCATCTTAACAAGGTTAGCTGTCGTGTAGTCCTTACCCTGGAACTGAAGAGATACGCTTGACTTGATCTCAACCTTCTTTGCAGGTGCCTTCTTTGCAGTAGTCTTCTTAGCTGTTGTTGTCTTCTTTGCAGGAGCTGCCTTCTTAGCGGGAGCTGCCTTCTTTGCTGCTGCTGCCTTAGCGGGAGCTGCCTTCTTTGCAGGAGCTGCTTTCTTTGCAGGAGCTGCTGCCTTAGCGGGAGCTGCTGCCTTCTTTGCTGCTGCTGCCTTAGCGGGAGCTGCTTTCTTTGCTGCTGCCTTCTTTGCAGGAGCCTTCTTTGCAGGAGCCTTCTTAGCAGGTGCTTTCTTTGCAGGTGCTGCTGCCTTAGCGGGAGCTGCTGCCTTAGCGGGAGCTGCTGCCTTCTGCTCTGCAACTGCAGCCTTGATTGCCTCTTTTGCCTTCTCGGGCTCAGTAACAACAGCCTTTTTTACTGTAACTGTGGGTTTCTTAACGTCTGCCATGATAAAAAAATCTCCTTTCAAGCCGTCTTTATCATCATCAAACACTCAAAACACTTAAAAATCAAGCACATTCGATAGGTGCATAAAAAAATATATCGCAACTACGCGGTTTTGTCAACATGTGATGAATTTTTGTGAAAATTTACCACAATTCGGCTGAATATGAGAATATTCTATGCAAGTTAACAAAAGGATCACGCACGAATACTGAATCCGAGGCTCTTGCCATCATTCACAAACATCTGAACCGTCTCAAGCGAAAGCTGCTTCAGATCTTTTCCGAAATTCGGAAGCTTTGCAAGGATGGCATTTGTCACCGTTATGATATCCGTTCCGGATTCCTGCGCCTGGACTATGTTATATACTTCCCTGCAGCTGGCCCACAGCGTAAGTGTTCCCGGCTTCCTTGATGCTATCTCTTTTGCCTTTTTCATCATCGGAACCGCATCCACACCGGTGTCCATTATCCTTCCGGCAAATACGGAAACTATGTTCTGCGTTCCATCCGCAAAAGCATCCACCGTCTCTTCGATCTGCTCCATCGTCAGGATCGCCGTAACATTTAATCTGAGTCCTTCTGCTGATAACTTTCTGATCAGCGGTATGCTTGACTCACCCTTTGAGTTTGTTATCGGGATCTTAACAAATACATTTTTACCGAGACCGCATATTATTCTTGCTTCCTCTTCCATTCCCTCAAAATCATCAGCAAACACCTCGAGAGAAAGCGGAAGATCAGGGATCTCTTTAACGCATTCCTTTGCAAAGGTCACATAATCCTTGACCCCTGCCTTCTTCATAAGAGTCGGGTTTGTCGTAAAACCTTTTACATAACCCTTTTTATACTCTTCTTTCATTGCCTCGATATCGGCACCGTCAGCATATATCGTAATCGTAAGATCTGTTGCTTTCATGTATCATTACCCCCTTATCTGCATATCGCGTTTACCATCAGATGCCATATAACTCCCTGCCACCCCTCTGCATGCGGTGTTATACGACTGTCGTCAACTACGGGTATAAGGACACACGCGTCGCTGACCTGTTTTGAATATCCGCCGTTACGGGATACGATCGAAATGATCTTTGATCCGCGCTCTTTTGCAAGTTTTAATGCATTGACGATGTTAAGCGATGTCGTCTCACTTCCGCCGCCGACAGAGAATACCATCACGGAATCCTTCCCGTTCAAATGGCTGGTCTTCAGCCACTCCGCAAAGGTTGTTTCCCAGCCTTCGTCGTTCGTTCTGGCAGTCAGTTCCGAAACGTTATCGGTGGGGGCGTATGTTTCGATCCCGCCGATCTTTCTGAAATCATTGACTGCATGTGATGCGTTGGCAGCACTTCCCCCGACTCCGAGTATAAAAAGTCTGCCCTCATTCTTCTTTGTTTCGCGAAGGATCTCAATACCTTTTTCGATCTCCTCCTGTGAAACAGTCTGCGCAATACTGATAGTTTCATCCAGATACTGCTTAATGTAATCTTTAGTCATTATTGTTTCCTCCTTTTCCCCATATTACTTGTTTCCCAACAATATGACTTTTATTATGATCCCTTTTAGGGTGATCACCTTTTATCTTCGACAACTGATGCCGCTTCAAGTATGGATGATGCGATAAATGTCGGAGATACATCTCCGAGTCTTTTACACATGTCACACTTATAATCGCCTATGAATATCGTATTCAGTCCGACCGCTGATCCGGCCTTAACATCCGAGCAGGAATCTCCGATCATATAAGAGGCTGCCAGGTCGATCCCGTATTTACGCATTGCCCTGTAAATAAGACCCGGTTCGGGCTTTCTGCAATTACACTTCCTGATAAGGAAATCCTCTTTTGTCATAGGCAGCTTTTTCGGATAGTGCGGACACATGAAAAGATCATCTATCTCGGCACCTTCCGCGGCAAGCGCATCGATCATGTATGTATTGATGTCATACAGCGTGGCAAGACTTGTCTTTCCCTTTGCCGCTCCCGGCTGGTTCGTGACGACAAATACATAATATCCCTTTTCCTTAAAGGTCCGTATCGCTTTTACCGCATCAGGCAGAAACCTGAACTGCTCAACTCTCATCGGACTGTCAAGCTGCTCTATATCATCATTCCACACGATCTCGTTTATCACTCCGTCGCGATCGAGAAATATCGCAGGATGTGTTTGTGAAAACCGCTTCGTAACATACCCCGAGAATTCGGCAAGAGATTCGGGACTTCCGATCTCATAAAATCTTTTTGTTACGATCTGCGCAGTCATTTTGCCATCAACAGACAGTTCGTGCTGTATCTTTGCAATGTCAAACGCCTCGTCTTCCGGGTACCCGGCAAAGAGGGATCGTTCATACATGCATGCGCCGTAATCTATATAATCCATCTCGGGTGCAGGGTTGTGTTTATCGTAAAGTATCAGCCGGTCACCTTCCATGACGACATTGCTCTTGTCAAAACGGTTGTTGTTGCGAAGCACAGTCATCAGCGCTCTTGATCCGTTTTGCTTACCCCTGAAGTAGCGGTAAACGGTCTCGGCATAATCAATGTCCATGAAAGAATCCCCATAAATAAGGAGAAAATCTTCCTCCAAAAGATCCAGGGCACGCCTTACGGCGCCTCCCGTTCCGAGAAGCTTTTCTCCGTCATAACTGTACTTTATGGAAATCCCGCGGTCACTTCCGTCACCGTAGTGCTCTTCTATCATATCGGCCCTGTAACCGATAAGGAATACGAATTTCTTAAATCCCCACGCTGCAAGAAGATCCAGCTGATAGTCAAAAAAAGGTTTGCCGCACACATCAACGAGCGACTTGGGACATTCTTTTGTATATTCCTTCAGTCTGGTACCAAGACCTCCCATGAGTACCACAACCTGAACATCAGCGGCACCCGTCATAGGACTCTTGAGCCCTCCTTTTCAAACCTGAACCTGACCTCACTCATTCCCGTTGATCTCATGGCATCACGAAGCCGGGCCTTATCCTTGACATAGAACATAAGGAATCCGCCGCCGCCTGCACCGATCATCTTGCCACCCTGTGCACCGTTTGCAAGTGCCATGTTGTACCACTCGTCTATCTGCGGATTGCTCATCCCGCCCGAGCGTTTCTTCTTGTATTCCCAATGAGTGTTCATTATATCGGCAAACGTATCCAGATCACCCTTTTCAAGAGCATTCTTGCTCTGATAGCCGAGATCCTTGACAAAATCAAGGTTTTTGAGCATGTCTTCATTATGCTCCTTGCTCTTGTCATTCTGTTCTTTTAAGATATTTCCTGCCGAACGCGAAAATCCCGTAAAATACAGGATAAGATTATCCTCAAGATTATAGAGGGTCTCATCGCTGATACGCAGGGGGTCCACCCATACATATCCGTCCTTATGGAAATTCATGCACGTGATACCGCCGTAACTTGCAATATACTGATCCTGTTTACCGATCGGCTCCTTCAGCCTGTTCATCTCGATCTCGCATGCTTCCTCGGCAAGCGTACGCGTACTTACAATATTACCCTGCATGGTATGCAGAGCACGCAGAAGCGCCGTTGTGAACGAACTTGACGATCCCAGACCGGTCCCCGCGGGAATATCAGCCATCGAGCAGAGCTCAAGGCACGGTTTTTTCCAGTCAAGCATTTTTAATGCCTCACGGATTATCGGATGCTGGATCTCATCTATATCATTACACTTTTCAAACTTGGAATACTTGAGAAAAAAGCCTTTCTCAAATGTTTCATGAAGCGTGATATAAACGTATTTATCTATTGCGGCGGATATGAGAAATCCTTCCCTTTCCTCGTAATATGAAGGAAGATCCGTACCTCCTCCTCCCAGAGTTATCCTTAAAGGACTGCGCGCAATGATCATATGTCACCTCTCTAGTCTCTTGCCTTAAATACCCATGGATTTGCCATCAGATATTCCACTGTTTTTATAACACCCTCTTCGATCGTTGCCTTCGGTTTCCATCCGAGAGATCTGACCTTCTTTGTATCAAGATATATGAACGGATTGTCTCCGATCCATCCGCGTTCTCCCCCTTCGTAGGAAAACTCGGGTGAAACACCGAGCTTGCCGCATATAAACCTGACCGAATCATTAACCTCGACATATTCATCTGTTCCGAGATTATAAATGTTCACCTTCTCATTGGTATTGCGTACGACAGTAAGTATCGCCTCCATGCAGTCTTTGACATACAGATACGATTTCTTCTGATGTCCGTCTCCGAGTATATGAAGCTTTGTCGGATCATCGGACAATCTCTTGCAGAAATCAAAAACATGTCCGTGTGTATATCTCTCACCGAGAATAGAAACGAATCTGAAGATATACGCGGTAAATCCGAATCCTTCCGCATAGGCCGCAAGCAGGCCCTCACACGCAAGCTTGGAAGCACCATACAAAGATGTCTGTATCGGGAACGGTGCGTTTTCGGGTGTCGGTATTACCTCAGCCTCCCCGTATACGGAACCGGTTGATGAAAATCCGATCCTTTTAATACCGTTCGCTCTCATCGCCTCAAGAACGTTATAGGTCGCAATGGTATTCTGCTCAAGATCTTTTCTCGGATGCTCACATCCCATCCTGACATCGGCATTAGCCGCAAAATGGAACACGAATTCGCATCCTGCCATTGCCTTTGTAAGCGCCGGAAGATCGAGCGTATCGCCTTCCACCAGGGTAAATCTGTCACTCTTTTGAGCTTCCTCCAGAAATTCGCGCCGCCCGGTGGAAAAATTATCATATACGACTACTTCGTTATCGGGTTCCGATAAAAGCCTGTCCGCCATATTTGAGCCGATAAATCCGGCCCCGCCTGTGATGAAATATTTCATATGCCTCTCCTATCTACTATCTCCTGTCTACATGTCATAATTTACTTCTTCTTCGACGTCATCCTTGAATTCGTTCGCATTACGGTTATATTTGGCCTTTTCATACTGAAGGTAGCCTATCTTGACCTCGGTACGGATCTGTTTGTCCGAAATACCCTCAAACCACTTCGGATCATCGAGCTTTCCTCGCAGTCTTTTTTCTACCAGTTTGGTTCCTTCCTTATCGCATGTAAGGATGATGCCGAAGCCGCCGTTCTCGTCAATGGAATACACTCTGTCCTCAAGACGTACCGTATCTACTATAAGGTTCGATAACTGTTTTACAACCTTGTCATATTGGGATGATTTCAGCACCTTCTTCATCTCCGCAGGGTAACGCAGCCGCAGGATCATAAGCGAGATCGGGCTGTTATTTCTCTCTGCATATGATATCTGTGTCTGTATATCCATGAACAGGCTGCGCAGGTTATAAAGACCGGTAACCGGATCTATCATGACAAGCTCTGCTATCTGCTTCTTCAAAAGCGCGTTCTCAAGAGTGAGCGGAGTATATCTTTTAACATAAAGAGCGATCCCCACAACGCATATTGCGGGAAGTACCATCCAGATAAACGACACCGGCGGAAATTCCCTTGCGGCCACCATTACGGAATATATCTTAAGTCCCGCGTATACCACTGTCGCCACCGCCGCAACAATAACGGCTATCATAAGATTTCCGGAAACGGTTATGACCACTGCCACCGCCAGAGCGACCGTCATGATCAGGTTCTCCGTAAGATATTCCGTTCCCATATATGCAGCTGTAAATACCGCAAGGATAAATGATAACAAAAGCAGACCGATCCCCACATATGAGATAAGTCCGCCGTCAGCTTTTTTTCCAAATGCTTTTTCTTCGCCCATGATACGCTCCGATAAGAGAAATAAACACCCGCTTATTTTATCATGTTTTATATGATTTGGTCAAAATCTGATGCAACTCAGATATGTAAACCTGTTTTTTACCGATTTTGGAATTCCGATTGTGCAAATTGCCGACCGCAGCAGGTTATAAACATTTCTGTTCACATTTGTGGATATATGTGACGTTTGCATGTTGCGGCAAGCCGGTTTTTAGGTGGATTTACACTATTTTCATTCACCGTTTTAATGCATGTTTACGAAACCGTTGTTCATAATTTGTTCATATTTAATTTAAAATCTTTTCATTTGTGGAACATTTTTTATACATTTATGTGAACTATACTAAACGCAAGAGATGAGACATTACATTGCAAATACTTTTTCATAATAAATGCCAAGTAGCTTGCTACTTGGCATCCTCCCTTTTATGGGGGTTTTTTTGTTTTATTCACCGGCAAGATATGTGACTATGGCATCAACCGCCGTTTCCTCATCCGATCCATCCGCCGTTACAGTAACCGTATCTCCCGCAACAAGAACAAGAGTCATCATTCCCATAATACTCTTTGCATTTACCCTCTTATCCCCGTATTCAATATAAACCGAACTGTCATACTGGCTTGCAACCTGAACGAGCAGCGCTATAGGTCTTGCCTCCAGTCCGTTCTCAAGACGGATGATGGTTTCCTTTTTTATCATAATTCTCCTCCTTATCACTTTGCGCCATCTGCGAAAGTTTTCTTAGTCTGTGATTAACCCCCGATTTTCCAAGAACCGGATCACTGAGCTGTCCCAGTTCCTTCAATGTCGCTTCGGGATACGAAATACGAAGCTCAGCCATCTTGCGAAGCTCCGGTGACAGATTCCTGTATCTGTCGCTTTCCATAAGCTGCTTAATGTCATCTATCTGTCGCTGCGCTGCCGTGACCGTTTTGTCGATATTGGCTGTCTCGCAGTTTACCTTGCGGTTGACACTGTTTCTCATCTCCTTCAGGATCCGGGTATTCTCAAAATCCATCAGGGCAACATGTGCTCCCATCACATTAAGCGTCTCGACTATCTGACTTCCGTCCTTGACGTAAAGAATATGATACTTTTTTCGCGTTGTTATCTTGGCATCAATGTCAAAACTGCCAAGAAGCCCGGCCAGAAACCGTGCCCGTTCTTCGTCCTGACACACGATCTCCATATGATATGATTTTTCGGGATCGCTTACCGATCCGGCTGCCAGAAACGCACCTCTTATGTAGGCTCTCCGGCAACATGATCTCATCGTCTCCGATGTCACTGCGATAGCGGATCTTATCCTTTCGGATTCATCCGCATCCCCGATCACGAGAGTATAATGCGCTCCACGTTTGTCGTAAGAGCCCGTCTCGCCGTAATCTTTATACATATTAAATGTTTTACAAAGCAAAGTAAAGTACTTTCTGACTGCCAGTTCATTTTCGGAAGAAATGACCATTTTCCCATCCTTTTCCTCCGTCCGTTTACCGCAAAAATCATAAATCGCAGCCATTTCCGCAAGCCTGCAGTGTCGCGATGATACGTTTACCCGCTCAAGTTCCTCTTTGATATTACCGGAAAAAGACATGTTTATTTTCCCCGTGCGCTGTCCTTTCCTATATCCCTGTGTTCAAGCTTAAAACCGTAATCTTCGTATTTGCTCATACGCTCGTAAAGCGCACTTGCAAGAGTAATGCTCCTGTGTTTTCCGCCGGTACATCCGATCGCGACCACGAGCTGATTTTTACCCTCTGAAATATAATTCGGGATAAGGAATGCTATCATATCCTCAAGCTTGTCAAGAAAAACGTGCGCCTCTTCAAAACTCATGACAAAATCCGAAACGGCTTTATCAGCTCCGGTCAAAGGGCGCAGATCGTCATGATAATAAGGATTGGGCAGAAATCTTACATCGAACACAAGATCCGCATCCGATGGGATCCCGTATTTGAAACCGAATGACAGGATCGTTACATACAGATTCTTGTAATCCATATCGCTGACAAATATCTTGTCGATCTCCGCCTTCAGTTCTCTTGTGAGCATTTGTGAAGTGTCTATGATATGCGCGGCATGCTTTTTAATATTGGAAAGCTTTTTTCTCTCCCTCTCGATCCCCACTTCGATCCGGTCGCCGAACGCAAGCGGATGAAGTCTGCGGGTCTCCTTGTAACGCTTGACCAGGACATGATCGTCAGATTCAAGGAACAGTATCTCATAGGAGATCCCCATCGCCTTTATCTGCTCAAGTGCAGTTTCCAGTTCATCAAATGCGGCTCCGGTCCTGACATCAATACCAAGTGCGGCTCTTTCTATCTCATCATTTTCGCTCAGAAGTTTTGCAAACTCCGAAATTAGCTGTACGGGAAGGTTATCTACGCAGTAATATCCCGCATCCTCAAGAAAATTAAGAGTTGTACTCTTTCCTGCACCGGAAAGTCCCGTTACCACGACAAATCTCATATTTCCATATCCTCTCCGAGTATAACAACCTCCGGCTCGAGCATAACTTTTGACTGCTCATAGACTTTTTTTCTGACACATCTTATAAGATCGATGACATCAGAGGCCGTAGCACCTCCCGCATTTATCACAAATCCGCTGTGCTTGTCGGAGACCATCGCTCCACCCCTCTTAAATCCCTTAAGTCCGGCTTCTTCTATCAGTTTTCCGGCAAAATTACCCTCGGGTCTTTTGAACGTACTGCCGGCACTGGGATATTCCAACGGCTGTTTTGATCTTCTGGCCGCTGCCAGCTCATCCATTTTTTCCTTTATCATCACCGGATCGCCGTTTTCCAGCTCAAACTCGGCTTCAAGAACTATATACGCATGTTCCTTGACAATACTTGTTCTGTATCCGAAATGCATTTCCTCTCCGGGCAAAACAAAGGTTTCCTGTTTTACGGCATCAAACAATGTAACCCTCGTCGTTACATCCTTCATCTCAAAACCATATGCTCCGGCATTCATGACTATGGCTCCGCCGACTGAACCCGGTATCCCGGATGCGGCTTCCAGTCCGGTAAGCGCATTGTCGTATGCCGTCTTTGCAACCCTGGCAAGCATCGCACCGGCAGAAGCTTTTATCTTCGTTCCGTTTACGCTTATATCATCCGCACCCATACAGACGATACAGCCCCTGTAACCCTTATCCGAAACAAGCAGGTTACTTCCGTTTCCGATAACGGTATACCTGATATCGTTCGCTAAAAGAAGGCGTACAATATCTGTCGCCTCCTTGGTTGTCCTTGCCGTAACAAAGATGTCCGCACTCCCTCCGACCTTAAATGTCGTGTGATCTTTCATCATCTCATCAACAAGGACATTGGAAGGGTCCGTAATATTCTTCAGTTGTCCGAGTATATCTGCGGTCAAGCTCTCACCCCGTCAAGCACAAGCTTTGCACTGCCGTATATTCCCGCATCGTTTCCGAGCGTGGCAAGCGTGAACCGTGTGTCACGGCTTGCATGGAATACATATTTAACGTAATTCTTTTTGATATAATCGAGAATAACGGGGCCCGCCTTACTGACTCCGCCGCCGATAACGAACACTTCGGGATTGGTCACATCAGCAACGATGGACAGTCCCTTTCCGAGTATCTCTCCAAACTGTTCCGCAACCTCGATCGCGAGCTTATCGCCTGACTTGACCGCATCAAAAACAACCTTGGCATTCATGTGCGACACTGAGCGTATCGTTGACGGCTCGTTATCCTTTTCAAGACGCCTTTGTGCAAGTCTTGCAATACCGGTTGCAGATGCATACTGCTCAAGACACCCCGTGTTTCCGCATCCGCATTTTTCGGTCTCGTTATCATCAATGTGTATATGGCCTATCTCTCCGCCTGCCCCGATATATCCCGACAATACCTTTCCGTTTACGATTATTCCTCCGCCTACACCGGTGCCGAGAGTTACAACCACAACATTTTTACATCCCTTTCCTCCGCCTTTCCAGACTTCGCCGAGTGCAGCGGCATTCGCGTCATTTCCTGCAAATACCGGAAGATCTATATGTTTCTTCATCTCATCTGAAATATTAAACACACCCCATCCGAGATTGACACATTTGTGTATGATCCCCTCGTCATCGACAGGGCCGGGAACACTTATCCCTATACCCACAACATCTTCCGTTAAGATGCCCGCCTTGTCCATTTTTTCCTTTATGGAAAGCGCGATGTCTGGAAGAATGTTTTTGCCGGAATCCTCTGTTCTTGTAGGTATCTCCCACTTGTCCAGAAGATCTCCCTCTGATGTGAACATCCCCATTTTTACGGTTGTTCCGCCGATATCAACTCCAAATACCTTCCTGTCCATTATCATTCCTCTTCTTCTCTTGTCTTCAGTGAATTCTGGAATCTGGAATAAAGTTCCTGTGCGGCATTGTAGCCCATCTTCTTCTGTCTATAATTAACAGCCGCTGACTCGCATATGATAGCCAGATTTCGGCCGGGTCTTATCGGAATACTGTGGCATACTACCTTGTTACCAAGATATTCCGTATATTCCTCTTCGAGTCCTATCCTGTCATAATCCTTGTCCTTGTCCCACTCTTCAAGTCTTATTACAAGGTCTATGCTCTGTGTTTCCCTGACGGATGACACACCAAAGAGCATCTTGACATCAACTATACCGATACCACGAAGTTCTATCAGATGTCGCGTAATGTCGGGAGCTGTTCCGATAAGAGTATCATCGCTTACCTTCCTGATCTCGACAACATCATCACTTACAAGTCTGTGTCCTCTCTTTACAAGTTCAAGGGCAGCCTCCGATTTACCGATGCCGCTCTCACCCGTGATCAGTACACCTTCACCGTAAACATCCACAAGTACGCCGTGAACCGAAATACAGGGAGCCAGTTTTACATTGAGCCATCTGATGATCTCCGCCATCAGGTTAGAAGTACTCTTGTGCGACATCAGAACCGCAACATTATGAGCCTTTGCTATCTCAAGAAACAGATCCGACGGCTGCAGGTCACGGCAGAACACATAACAGGGAGTGTCATCGCAGAGAATGTTCTCATACCTCTCCTTCTTGACCTTAGGATCCAGTTTTTCCATGTATGTATATTCGACAAAACCTATTATCTGTACACGTCCGGTTTCAAAGTGCTCCAAAAACCCTGCCATCTGCAGAGCCGGACGGTTGATGTCGGGCTGCGTGATCTTAATGTCCTCGACATTTATCTCCGGTGTCAGATTCACCAGTTTCATCTTTTTGATAAGTTCGCTAACAGATACCGATGACATGTCATCTCTCCCTTCATATGGAATCTTTTCATCACGATAAAGTATATCATAATCGGACACTGTAGAACAATGTTCATAAGCTATTTATGAAAATGATCATAGACGCTTTGCGCGGCGGCAAGATTAAATCCTTCCACTTCCCTGAGCTGTTCGACAGTTGCGCCCCTTATCTGATCGAGCGACTCAAAACTCTTCATCAGTGCCTTTCTTCTCTTCGGTCCGATCCCTGCGATATCATCAAGAACGGAATGAACCTGCTGCTTTCCACGAAGTTTCCTGTGAAATGTGATCGCAAACCTGTGCGCCTCATCCTGTATCCTCGTTATAAGATGAAACCCCTCTGACGAGCGCGAGATCGGCAGTTCAACATTTTTATAATACAGACCTCTCGTTCGGTGATTATCGTCCTTGACCATTCCGCAAACCGGAATATCAAGTCTCAGGCTATTGAGCACTTCCTCGCAGACATTAACCTGCCCTCGTCCTCCATCCATAAGTATCAGATCCGGAAACTTCGAAAACTTTCCGGGCATATCATCTTCCCTTTCGGACAGGCCATGCTCAAATCGTCTGGTCAGTACCTCTTTCATGCTCGCATAATCATCAGGACCCTGCACCGACTTTATCTTGAATTTCCTGTATTCATTCGGCTTGGGCTTTCCCTCTTCATAAACGACCATCGACCCGACCGACTCGAATCCGCTTATATTCGATATGTCATATGCTTCCATTCTGTGAATATCCGGCAGGTTCAGGATGGATTCTATCTCCTCTACGGCTCCCTTTGTCTTCTCCCGGTTTCTCTTGATCTTCTCCAGATCCCTGTCGAGTTTTATCTTTGCATTTTCTTCGGCAAGAGCGACAAGTTTTTCCTTCATTCCCTTTTGCGGAACGATAAGCGCAACCTTCGATCCGTTCTGTGTGCACATCCACTCTTCGATAAGTTCGGCGCCGCTCGGTACGCAGGGCAGCAGTATCTCTTTCGGTATGTACGGGGCTCCCATATAAAACTGCATGAGGAAAGCAGACAGTATATCCTCCGTCGTCTCTTCAACATCGTGTTTCATATAATAATGCTCTCTGCCTGTTATCTTTCCGCCTCTTATAAAGAACATCTGGACTATGACCGAATCCTGTGCTCTGGCAATGGCGATCACATCCCTGTTCTCTCCTGCCGTATCCGTGATCTTCTGTTTTTCGGAAACTTTCCTTATGCTGTCAATAAGATCCCTGTAGAGCATCGCATGTTCATAATCCATCTCATCCGATGCTTGCTGCATCTTTTCCGTCAATTCCATAACCACCTGTTTGTGGTTTCCGTTCAGAAAATCAAGGACTGCATCAACGTTTTTGCCGTATTCTTCCTTCCCGGTAAGCCCGTCGCAAGGAGCCAGGCATTGTCCCATATGATAATACAGGCATTTCCTCTCTCCCCTTGCCTTTTCATCCGAAACATCTATATTAATCCGGCATGTTCTGATCCTGTACAATCTGCGAAGAAGCTCTATCGTTTCCTTCACTGCTTCAGATGATGTGAACGGTCCGAAATACTTTGCATTGTCCTTTATGACCTTTCGCGTCATCACGATCCTCGGAAAATCATCCGCAACTGTTACCTTGATGTAAGGATATGTCTTGTCGTCCTTGAGCATCGTATTGTATTTGGGCTGATTCTCTTTGATAAGGTTGTTTTCGAGAACAAGCGCCTCCAGTTCCGAATCGGTTACAACATACTCAAACCATGCTATGTGCTTGACCATCTGGGATATCTTAACGGTTTTTTTGGTGCTTGAACGGAAATAAGATCTGACACGATTTTTAAGGATGACAGCTTTACCCACATAGATAATGTTGTCATCCTCATCATGCATGATATAGACTCCCGGCTTCGCGGGCAGTTTTTTCAGTTCCTCTTCAATATCAAACAGGTCCGAATTCATCGCTCATCTTTTTCCAGAAATACCCGAACACACATACTCCCAGGATCCCTATTATTATGGGGATCACCTCATTGAAAAAAGATACTATAAGCATTATAAGCCATACGGACGAATATATCAGAATAAGCCTCCCGCCCTTTACGGCATACATTTCCCGATCCTTATACCGGGCCGTATCATTTACGCTGCGTACCATTCCGGGTTTTTTGGTAATGACCATGTACAGTCCGAATGCCACACACAAAACAAATGCTATCACCGATATCCATGTAATATCCGAAAATCCGAGTATCTCCATCGTCATCTCCCTGTCATTTATAAGAACACCTGTATAGCCTGTCCAAAGCAAACTGCCGTAGTATCAGGACACTTTGAATAAATAATATAATATACCTTCCCCATAATCAAGGGACGGCTACCGGTCTCTTACGAAACCGGACAACCGTCCCTCTCGACTTGGCAAATTACCTTTATATTGTTCAGGCCTTCTTCGAGTCTCTGTTGTTGAATATCTCAAATACAACAGCTGCAAGAAGTACAAGACCTTTAACAACCTTCTGCCAGTTGGCATCCACGTTCATAAGGCTCATGCCCAGGTTGATGACACCGATGAGCGTAGCACCTACTATCATTCCGAATACCGAACCGGATCCACCGTATGCACTGACACCGCCGACGATACATGCCGAGATGGCATCAAGCTCATAGTTAAGACCTGCATTCGGGTTAGCTGCCGACAGTCTTGCCATTGATATCCAGCTGGCGATGACCGTAAGGAACTGCATGTTGAGGTAAGCAAGGAAAAGTATCTTCTTGGTATCGATACCGGAAAGTCTTGCTGCCTCGATATTTCCACCCATTGTATAGAAGTATCTTCCGACTACCGTTTTACTCGTAATGAAGTTATATACAAGAACGATCGCCGCTACCCATAAGAGCGAGAAAGGAATACCTTTATCAAGTGCAAGCTTGTAGGTGAAGAACAATATGACCGCACAAAGGATCGCACACCTTACAGCCGTTGTGGAGAAGCTTTCCGCCTCGTAACCTTTTTTCAGTTTGGTCGCTCTGTCCTTAAACTGGAAATACACTATAAGTACACATACGATCACACCGATGATGACAGTCAGACCGTTCATCGATCCGATCTTGAACAGTTCGGGAAGCGTGCCGTTAAACAGCTTCAGGTAAGATTCAACCTGACCTATACCTATCGTCTGTCCCTTTACTATAGCGGTACCAAGTCCTCTGAATGAAAGGAAACCTGCAAGTGTAGCTATCCAGGGCGGGATATTAAGATAAGCTATTACCCATCCCATAAAAGCTCCGATGATGATACCCAGAAGGAGCATCGCAAGTAATGCTACCGGGACCGGAAGACCCATCCTGACCATCAGGATCGCACCGACGGTATCAACAAAACATACCACGGAACCTACCGACAGGTCGATGTTACCCTTTATGAGCATACACATCAGCATACCTGTTGCAAGAACATATACATATGCATTCTGATTGATAAGTGCCGTTATATTAACCGGACTTAAAATACTGTTTCCTCCGTCCCTTGTCATTATCCAGAAGAAGATGACCACGAGGACAAGGACAATTTTCATTGTATGAGCTTTAAATATCTTTCCTACATTATTCATTATCATCCCACCTCCTTACTTCTTCTCATTCTTCGACAGTACATCGAAGATAACGGCACCGAGGAGAACCATGCCTTTAACGACCTTCTGCCAGTTTGCCTCTATTCCCATAAGTGACATACCCTGGTTGATTACACCGGTAAGAAGTGCACCGATTATAACTCCGGGAACTGTACCGATACCGCCGTATGCACTGGCTCCACCGATGAAGCAGGCACCGATCGCATCCATCTCGTAACCTTCACCCATCTTCGGGGTAGCCTTAGTAAGTCTGGCGGCAACAAGTGCGCCGGCAAGACCTGTCAGAAGGCCCATGTTGATGTATGCAAAGAAGTAAACAAACTTCGTGTTGATACCGGAAAGTCCTGCCGCCTTAACGTTTCCGCCGACAGCATAGAGATGACGTCCGATCCTTGTTCTTGTGGTGATATAACCGTAAACAAGAACGACCAGCATTACCCATATGAATGATGTGGGTATTCCCTTGTAATTGGCAAGCTTGTATGTAAGGAACAGGATGACCGCACTGATCAGTCCGTCCTTTATGATCTCCGAACCGAGAGGAGTCGTCTCATATCCGCGCTTGATCGCATTCATACGTCCCTTTGCGACCATTGCGATAAAGATCACAACTACCAGTATTCCGACGATCATGCACAGGTAGTTCATATGACCTGCACGTCCGGCATCAAGTATCTTGCCGGCATTCATTTCCTCAAGGATCTTGGCTCCCTTGTCAGATGCCAGAACCTCCTGGGTAGGACCGACAAAATCCCTGATATAACAGTCGGCTCCACCTCCGAAAAGATTTATGAACCCATTGTAATTCTTGAGGTTGATATCCTTACCTTCAAGGACAACGTTTGCAAGTCCCCTGAAGGCATACATGCCTGACAGTGTTGCGATAAACGGCGGCACCTTGATATAGGCGATCCAGAATCCCTGCCATATTCCGACAAGAAGACCGACCAGTACCATCACAAGGACCGAAATGAAAGGATTGACTCCTTTGTTCATCATGAACGAACCTACGGCAGCAGCGAAGCAAAGAACCGAACCTACCGCAAGATCGATGTTACCTCCGGTCAGGATACACAGCAGCATACCTACACCAAGTACGAAAGCGTATGTGTTCTGTGACAGAAGGTTTGTGATATTCTGAGGGAGAAGGATGTTACCCTTTGTCCCGACCGCGAACAGGATCACAACTACAACAAGGACGATCACCATGGTGTATTTTTTAAGTGTCATCAATACAGTTGATTTATCCATAATCATTCACCCCTTCCTGCTCTCATGATACAAGCCATGATTGATTCCTGACTTGCTTCTTCCTGCTTCAGTTCACCGACAAATCTTCCCTCATTCATGACATATATCCTGTCACTCATACCGATCGTCTCGGGAAGCTCCGATGAGATCATTATTACCGACTTGCCCGATGCGACAAGGTCATTGATGATACAGTAGATCTCGTACTTGGCACCTACGTCGATACCTCTTGTAGGCTCATCCAGGATCAGTATGTCGGGGTTTGCGAACATCCACTTTGCAAGAAGGACCTTCTGCTGGTTACCACCGGACAGATTACCGACGTTCTGTTCAACCGAAGGAGTCTTGGTCCTGAGCTTATCCTTATATTCGACAGCAACCTGGTATTCCTTATCCTTATCTATGATACCCCTGCTGCTGACTTCCTTTAAGTTTGCAAGTGTCGTATTTATCTTGATGGGATTGGAAAGGACAAGTCCGTTTCCTTTACGGTCTTCCGTAACATACGCGATCTTATGGTTAATGGCATCCTTGATCGTATTGATATGGACTTCCTTGCCGTCGATCGTCATCGTTCCGGAAAATCCGGTTCCGTATGACTTACCGAAAATACTCATAGCAAGTTCCGTACGGCCGGCACCCATCAGACCGTAGATACCTACGACCTCACCCTTGTGTACGTTCATCGAAACGTCATTGACGACCTTTCTCTCCGTATACTGGGGATGATGTACCGTCCAGTTCTTGACTTCAAGTGAAACATCTCCGATCTTAACGTCATGCCGCTTGGGGAAACGGTCCGTGATCTCACGTCCGACCATGCCCTTTATGATCCTGTCTTCTGAAATCTCCTGTGTTGCTTTATCAAGCGTCTCTATAGTGGAACCGTCACGCACTACCGTGATCTTATCTGCCACATATGAAACCTCATTAAGCTTATGAGATATGATTATCGATGTTAAACCGTTCTCTTTTTTGAACTTGAGAAGCAGATCGAGAAGCGCTCTCGAATCCTTCTCATTAAGAGACGATGTGGGCTCATCAAGGATCAGAAGCTGTGCCTTCTTTGCAAGTGCTTTTGCTATCTCAACAAGCTGCTGCTTACCTGTACCTATATCCTTGACAAGAGTTCTGGAACTGTCCTCAAGACCTACCATCTTAAGGTATCTGTCCGCTTCTCCATAGGTCTCGTTCCAGTCTATGGCTGCGCTCTTTCCGCGCTCATTACCAAGATACATGTTCTCACCTATAGTCATATAGGGGATAAGTGCAAGCTCCTGGTGAATGATAACAATACCTTTGGATTCCGAATCTTTTATCTTGTTGAACTTACAAACCTCACCTTTGTATACGATATCTCCCTCGTATGTTCCGTAAGGATAAATACCGCTGAGCACGTTCATAAGAGTGGACTTACCTGCACCGTTCTCACCGACCAGTGCGTGGATCTCGCCTTCCTCTACCTGAAGATTGACATTGTCAAGTGCTTTAACGCCCGGAAAGGTTTTGGTAATATTTTTCATTTCGAGTATGTGATTTGCCAAAGTCGATCCCTCCAAACTTTTCCTGACTTCTCCAAGAAAGTCTTTTACTCAAACCTACAGGCGGGTAATAATGCCCGCCTGTATGGTTATTTCCTGATTCTGTTAGATCATGTAATTACTGAAGCTGATCCTCTGTGTAGTAACCAGAATCGATAAGAAGCTCTTTGTAGTTGTTGATATCAGCAAATACGGGCTCGCAAAGGTATGAAGGGATAACGCCTGTACCATTGTCGTATGTCTCTGTATCGTTAACATCAACTGTCTCGCCCTTAAGGATCTGACCAACCATCTTAACAACCTGAGCTGCAAGAGTACGTGTATCCTTGAAGATAGACATTGACTGCTTACCAGCGATCATGTTCTGAACTGATACGATATCGCAGTCCTGACCTGTGATGATGGGCCACTCGCCGTTGTAGTTAGCATCAAGAGCTGCAACTACACCCTGAGCTGTTGAGTCGTTTGAGCAAAGCCATGCATCGATGTTTGATCCATCTGCATAGTTAGAAGAAACGATGTTCTCGGCTCTTGACTGAGCGTTCTCTGATGACCAGCTTGCTGTAGCAACCTGATCGAAATCAAGCTGGCCTGACTTAACAACAAGGACACCCTTGTCGATGTAAGGCTGAAGAACGTCGATAGCACCCTGATAGAAATATCTTGCATTGTTGTCACCGGGATCACCTGTGGTAACCTCAAGGTTGAAAGGACCTTCTGCTCCGTCCTTAAGTCCAAGTTCCTTCTCGATGTACTCACCCTGCTTTGTACCAACCATGTAGTTATCGAATGTAGCATAGTATGAAACTGCATCCGTGTTCATGATAAGACGGTCATAAGCGATAACGGGGATACCTTTTTCCTTAGCTGTTGCAAGGACTGTTCCAAGTGAATCACCTTCGATAGAAGCGATAACGAGAACGTTACATCCGTTGTTGATCATGTTCTCGATCTGGTTAACCTGCTCTTTAACGTCGTTGTTAGCGAACTGAAGGTCAACTTCATAGCCGGCAGCCTTAAGCTGTTCTTCCATGTTTGAACCATCCTGGTTCCATCTCTGAAGGTCCTTTGTAGGCATTGCTACGCCGACCTTTGCTCCGCCTGTAGCTGCTGCGTCGTCTGCAGGAGCTGCTTCCTCTGTAGCTGCTGCATCGTCTGCAGGAGCTGCTTCCTCTGTAGCTGCGGGAGCTGCTGCATCAGCTGCAGGAGCTGCTGCTGTTCCGCCACAACCAACAAGAAGAGAAGCTGTCATTACTGTTGCAAGTAATACTGATAATACTTTCTTTGACATTTTAAGTCCTCCCTTTGTTTTTTTGGGTCACACCATGCGACCCGACTACGCTTAACACATTATCACTTCATAATCTAGAAAGACTTGTTTCTTTCTTTAAAATTTTTTTATGATGTGAACCGGAGCGAAAAAAATAGCACAATTTTGTTACAGGTTCGACAAAATTGTGCTAGTGACCCTTTTATGCTCTTGCCGGAAACTACGGAACATTAAGGTATATCTCGTTTTTCTGGTGATACTTGCCCGTGATGACTTCATCCATATTCTCTTTTGTTACTGCAACCGGATCCAGTTTTTCATACGGTACGTCATATGTTCCGTCATTAAATGTATATTTAAGTCCCAACGGAACATCGCCTGCCATATCCACTGCCCGCTCAGCTGCTTTTACCGCAAGTTTTTCGACCGGTTTGTATACCGTCATGTACTGTGTACCTTCCACGATCCTCTGACAAGCTTCCAGATCGGCATCCTGTCCCACCACGCACACCTTTCCGCCGAGTCTGTGTTCTATAAGAGCTCTAATGGCGTGCGCCGCCAGGTTATCATTTCCGCACATTATGGCATCCGGGGTTTTCCCTGTCTTCAGATACTCATCCGTTACGGCAAACCCGTTTTCAGCCACCCATCCGTTTGAAAACTCAGCATAATCAACCTTTATCTTCGTTGTTGAGAGTATCCTTTCGAAACCGTCCTGGACCATCTGGACATTGTAGTCTGTCGGTGAGCCTTTTACCTGTATTATGGTACCTTCGTTTCCGATCTTCTTCTTGATATAAGCGGCCATAAGTTCCCCGACCTTTTCATTGTCAACGGAAAGATAAAGATCCACATTGGCATTTCTGATCGGTCTGTCATACGCGATCACCTTTATCCCCGCCCTCTTTGCTTCATCTATAGCATCTTTTATGGCGATATCATCTATGGCGATCACAACGATGACATCAACGTTTTTATCTATGAAATACCTGATCTGCTTGATCTGTTCCTCCACAATACCGTTTGCGTTCTGGACATTGACCTCGGCTCCGAGTTCCTGTGCTTTAGAAACAAACAGATCCCGTTCTCTGGACCATCTTTCTATAAGAAATGAATCTATGGACAGGCCGATCTGTATCCTGTCATCCTTCTGTTCAGGCTTGGGTATATTGCTCGGTGCGGCCGCAGAACATCCGGTAAGGACCGAGGCCGCAAGCGCAAGCGCCGTAAATATCGCCGTTATCTTTTTATAATCCACTTCCTGCTCTCTCCTTGTATTCGGTAGGTGTCATTCCGGTTGCTTTCTTGAATATCCTTGAAAAATAGTTCGGATCGGAATACCCGCACTCGTTTCCGACCTCTTTGATGGACTTTGCGGGATCCCTTAACATTTCCTTGGCCTTTTCAACCCTGGTCTTTGTCAGATATTCGACAAATCCTTCATTGGTTTCTTCCTTGAACAGCTTGGAAAAATAATATGAACTGATATTGAGTTTTTCCGATATCTCATTTAATGAAATATCTTTTCCGACGTTGTTCTCGATATACTCAAGAGCCTGTTTGATAAGATAATGCGTATGATCAACACTTCCCGTTGTCATGTTTGCCGCTGCATATCTCATCTTTTCGATAAACCACGCCTTTATCTCCTCAAGTGAGGTCATGTCTATGATCTTGGCAAGATAATCCTTGCGGCTTTCAAACTCATACAGATGGCCGCCGCTTTTGTACATATCACCTTCGGCCCTCAAAACGAATTCCAGCGATTTGAGTTTTATGCTCATGATGTCATCGGAGTGCATCTCACTCATCCACTCAAAGAACTTGTCACTTACAAGAACGCATCCGTCAACATCCTTATCGGACAGTTTTTCAAAGATCTCATTCTCCAGATCCACCGGGTAACTGTCCTCATATGATACCGCTATCGGAAGATCGTCTACGTGAGCCACGCTTCCCTTTGTTGCATAGAGTGCCTTCATCGCCTCTTCGTATGACTCATAGCAGTTTTTCAGTCTCTTGATGCCGCCGATCCCGATCCTGTACTGGATGTCTGTGGCATTTCGCATTTCCCGCACGGCCACCCTCGATCGTTCTATAAGATCAGATCGTTCACCGTAATCCATCGACAGGTCTTTTCGCGGAACGAACAGCGGGATCTTGTTTGAACTTATCGAACCCACGACCTCATCCGGAAACGTGTCCATTATTATCTCCCTGACCCTGCCGTAATATACGGTCTGTGCCTTAACCGCAGACCCCACAGCATTGGTCAGATAGTTTCCCTGCCATGCTTCACCGAACATGACCGCGGCCATGTATCCGTAATCCGCGTCAAGACTTAACAGATTTTTATAATTCTCTATATCCTCTTCAAAAGGTTCCTGGAAAATGATACTCGAGATAAAACCGTTCTCAATGATCGGAACGACCGTTTCGAGCTTTTCCTTTGTCTGAAGATCCTGTCTTCTCTTTTCCCTTCTTGTATCAAGTTCCTCCTTGACACGATCTATTGCCGATGTGATCGATTTCGGATTATACGGTTTGTTCAGATAATCCAATACTCCGAGTCCGATGGCTTCCTTGGCATAATCGAACTTGTCATATGCCGTAAGGACGATAAACAGCACCGAAGGCAGTATCGATCTTATCTCCTTCATCGCCTCAATACCGTTTATTCCCGGCATCTGTATGTCCATAAAGATCACATCCGGCCGGAATCTTTCGGCCACTTCAATGGCCATCCTTCCCGATTTTGCACTTTCGATCTCGAACTGTCCCTCGAAGTTCTTCTCGATTATCATTGTCAACGAGTTGATGACGATACCTTCGTCATCTGCGAGCAGTATCCTATACATGTAACGGTACCTTTATAACAAACTCTGTTCCTTTGTTTGCTCCTTCACTGTGTATTTCCATAACATCTCTCTGTCCGGTGAATATCTGTAATCTTTCTATAACATTACCAAGCCCTATTCCGTTTGATGCGGCGTGGTCAGCGGAAACTTCTCCCACAGCTTCTCCCGAAAGTATCCTGTCTATCTGTTCGGCACTCATTCCGATGCCGTTGTCCCTGATGGACAGAAGCACGTTTCCGTTTTCCCTGTAAACTTTCAGTTCTATATGTCCTTCCCAGTCGATACCTCTGATTCCGTAGTTGACGGCATTTTCGACTATCGGCTGCAGTATCATGCTCGGCACCCTGACCTCCGTGACATCCTCGTCAATGTCCTTTGAATAATGGATCTCACCGGTAAACCTTACATTGAGTATATATACGTACTTATCAACAAGAGCTATCTCTTCGGCGATCGATGCATCGTTGTCGATCTTCTTTATATTATATCTGAAAAAGTCCGCCATGTTCTCGATGAACTCGGTTGTCTTGTCAGCTCCCTCCATCATGGCAAGCTGTTCACCTGCATTAAGGGTATTGAACAGGAAATGCGGGTTGATCTGCGCCTGTAGCGAACGCAGCTGTACTTCCTTCATGCGGTTTTCCATGACAAGCTCATGTTCCTTCAGAAGGCTTTCACGCATAACGGAATCTTTTATCTCGGCAATGTATTTCTGTATGCTGCCAAGCATCTGTTTAAATGCCTTGGACACGACGCTTATCTCGTCGCTGCCTTCCCCCGTCTCTACCGAGACATCGAAATTTCCTTCCGCAACTTCGTTCGCGGCCCGTGAAAGATCGATCAGCGGCAGCGTCATACTCTTCGTCATCAGGAATACGACTGTAACGTTGACCGCGCCTATGAACACAAGGATTATTATCGTTATCATCTCCATGAATCTGAGAGACGAGAGCAGTATGCTGTAATCGGCTGTATTCTTTTTAAACTGCCTGTTGTTCAGTGCGTATATACACGTCTGAAGATCCGAATACATATCCATCGTTTCTTCATATGATGCCTTGTACTTCTCAACGTTACGCCCACGCTTTGCGGTTATGGTATCTCCGGCTACGCGAAGGTAATTCTCGGACTGGTTTACTATGTTCTCCAGCATCGCATATACCGCGGCACCTGAGTTCTTAAGGTCGAGTACGGCAAGTCCGTTCCGGTAATTCTGCTCTGCCGTGTAATAATCATTAAGCGCGGCGGTTCCCTTACTCTCGAGATACTCCCTCATGGAGTTCTGCAGAAGAGTCAGATCATCGGACAGATTGTTAAGGCTTACGTTTACAACGTATATCTCATCAACTCTTGCGATCATACTGTTGACGCTTGCATACATATAGATATTAACCGCAAGTATCAGAAGGTTAGGTATCAGAAAAGCGATGAGGAGCTTTGACCTTACCGATGCGTTATTCCATTTTCCACGGATCGCAGCGATCATCGGTTTCCTCCTTCCGCCGATTTTTCATCCATTATTTTCTTTGCCTTTGCCTGATCTACGACTTCGATACCAACAGGAAGATATGAATTGGTATAGCCCATGTTGTTATATTCATACAGGGCCTGGATACATGATTTTCCCATCTCCTCGGTATCAACGGAGATGGTGGAGAAAATGACCTGTTTGTCTACGGCATCGATTATAGTATCATTTGCAAAATACCCTATGATCTGTATCTGTCCGACAAGGTTGTAATCGACCACCGCCTGATAAGCACACCTCGTATAAACGCTGTTAACGCACAGCATGATATCGGGAAGATCTTCTTTCTCCAGGAAAATGTTTCGTATGCGCTCTTCGGCACTGAATATATCTTCGGCTTCGATCCTGGTGACAACGATCTCGGGGAGTATCTGTTCCTGATCCTCCCCCGATCTTTCGCGAAGATAATCTTCTATTGCCATTACGATAAGATTTGATGCGCCCTCGGACATATCCCCGTCGACAAGGATATCTATTGATGTTTCCGCCAAATTATCCGGATCGATAAGTTTCTCGATCTGGATGGCATACATCTGTCCGAGTTCATAGTAATTAAGACCGACATAGCACTGTCTCTTCGATGTTTCAACATCGTTCTGCAAAACGACGACGCCTATGCCCGCATCAGCCGCTTTATCGATAAGATCACTGACCTTCTTATCAGCCCCGCCGGAATAAACTATTCCGTCCATCCCGGAATTGACCGCTATACGCAGCAGGTCACGTGCGGAATAATCCCTTCCGAGCGCGGTACTCAGATCTTCAAGATAAATGTTGTATTCCTTTGCCTGTTCGTTAGCGGATCTGAAAACCTCCTGCCACAGATCGCTCTGTGAATCCTCCGCAACAAATGCATAATGCCTTTCATAATCGAAAACCTCTTCGGGTTCGATATTCTGCATTGTCTTCGTTATGAAATGGAATGTTATCCCGGTTGCGACCGCGGCGGCGATCATTATCACCGTACCGACGATCATAAACCGGAATGATTTATTCGAATATTCAAACTTTTGCATCAAATACCGTACCTTTATCGGCCTCTTGCGCAGCGGTCTCCTCTGTATCGGATATTTCAGCTCCGGCATCTTCCGCCGCAGTCTCATCCGCTTCCTCTTCCTTATCCGCATCGGGATATTTCGTTCTGAAGATCTCCATGAACTGCTTGCCGGTAATACTTTCCTTCTCAAGCAGATATTCGGCGAGCCTGTCGAGAAGATCCCTGTTCTCGTTAAGAAGCCTCTTTGCCTCTTCGTACGCCTTGGAGATTATCTTCATAACCTCCTCGTCAACGCCCGCTGCCGTCTCATCGGCACATTCCATCACCATGCGGCCGCTTAAGTATCTATCTTCCATGCTCTCAAGTTTGATAAGACCGAATCTGTCCGACATACCAAACCTTGTGACCATCGCTCTGGCAAGTGATGTTGCCTTTTCTATATCGTTGCTGGCTCCGTTCGTTACCGACTCGAATATGAGCTCTTCCGCAGCTCTTCCGGCAAGAGCCGTGACTATCTGTTCATACAGCTCGTCCTTTGATTCGAGATGTTTCTCTTCTTCGGGAACATACCATGCATATCCCAGGGCACCCATAGTCCTGGGCACGATCGTGATCTTCTGTATCGGATCGGTATTCTTCTGGAGTGCGGATGCAAGAGCATGGCCTATCTCATGATATGCCACTATCCTGCGTTCCTTCTTGGTCATTATGCGGTCTTTCTTCTCCTTACCCATCATAACGACCTCTATGGCTTCGAGAAGATCCTTCTGATTTACCGTCTCGCGCCCGTTCTTTACCGCATTGATGGCGGCTTCATTTACCATATTTGCAAGATCCGATCCCACTGCACCGGCTGTTGCAAGTGCGATCTCGTCAAAGTCAACCGAATCGTCAAGCAGAACGTCCTTGGAGTGAACCTTGAGAGTTTCCTTTCGTCCCTTAAGGTCCGGTTTGTCAACGATTATACGCCTGTCAAATCTTCCCGGGCGGAGAAGTGCCTTATCGAGTATCTCCGGTCTGTTTGTTGCCGCAAGGATCATGATGCCCTTTGCACTGTCAAATCCGTCCATCTCCGAAAGCAGCTGGTTGAGCGTCTGTTCACGCTCGTCATTTCCGCCTCCGTAGCGTGAGTCCCTTGATTTTCCTATTGCATCTATCTCATCGATGAATATGATACACGGTGCGTTCTTCTGGGCATCGCGGAACAGATCCCTTACCCTTGACGCTCCGACACCTACATACATTTCTACAAAATCAGATCCCGCAAGCGAAAAGAACGGAACGTGCGCTTCACCGGCAACAGCCTTGGCAAGAAGCGTCTTACCTGTTCCGGGAGGGCCTACGAGAAGGGCACCCTTCGGAAGCTTTGCACCGATCTTGACATACTTTCCGGGATTATGAAGAAAATCGACAACTTCCTGCAACGATTCCTTGGCTTCATCCTGTCCGGCAACATCCTTGAACGTCACTCCGGTCTCTTTCTGAACGTACATCTTGGCATTGCTTTTTCCTACGCCCATTATTCCGCCGCCTCCCATCCGCCTCATAAAGAAGCTGATGATGAGCCAGAACAGAAGTATCGGTAAAATATAGGAAAGAATGAACGAAAGGATCATGGATGATGAATCCGACTCCTTCTGTTCAAACTTAACACCTGCCTTTAACAGTCTGTCGGGAAGAGAATCATCGTATACCGGAATGGTATAATACTTCATCGTCACATATGCGTTCTCCTGTCCCTTGGGAACTATCGTTATCTCATCGGAACTGATGACAACGCTCTCGACTTCACCGCTCTCGACTTTATTGATAAAAGCGTCATATGTTATCTTCTGGTTTGTGGCGCTGTTAAACATCGTTCTCATATAGGATAGAATGACGAACAGAACCACCGAAACAACAATTATGATCAGCAGCATCTGCTGGTTATGCTGTTTCTTGTTCTTATTATTATCGTTATTGCCGTTGCCCTGATTATCCATAAATCCTCCTCTGTCGTAGAACCACCCGCGCATTAGAAATCACCTTCGGTGAGGTGCGGGGGCTACATGTCATGTTTTCACAGAAAACCTGACACATCCAAGGTATTACCTACTAAATTAGTGTTATCGGTTTATTATAGTTATAAACAGGCGCAAAATCAACTTTTTGATATTATTCCCGTATCAAATCTGTTATAATCTTCCTATGGTTTTGCCTTCATATTCATTTATCTTCATATTTCTGCCCATAGTAACGATCCTGTATTGGATCGTTAATTCACGTAATCTGTATACTTTAGGCAAGGTTATCCTGCTTACCGCGTCCCTTGTGTTTTATGCGTTGCTGACCCCGGGGATCAAGGGGCTTGCAGCTCTTTTGCTCTCGATCATCGTCTGTTACGTGATCGCAACATATGCTCTTTCGCGGCCTCTTAAAGACGGCATCCGAAAATTGTTCCTGTCTGCAGGGATAGTTTTGAACATCGCTCTCCTGATGTATTGCAAATATCTTTCATATGCACAGGAACTTCTCTCTGAGGCCGGGGCAGGATCATTTACGCTTACCGCAATAGTGGTTCCTGTCGGGATCAGCTATTTTACTTTCTCACAGATAGCATTTCTCGTGGATACATACCGTGACCCCGGGATCAGATATTCCCTTTTGGATTATGCGCTGTTTGTCTCATTCTTCCCTAAGATAAGCGTAGGGCCCATTGCCCTTACAACGGAGATGATACCCCAGTTTAATGACCCGGCACGTAAGAGCATCGACTATGACAAAATGGCAAAGGGATTTTACCGGTTTACCCTCGGTCTTTCCAAGAAACTGCTCCTTGCCGATAATCTCGGAAAATTCGTCAATATCGGTTATGCAAACATTCCGAACCTGTCATCGGGCGATGCGCTCCTTGTCATACTCTCATACACATTCCAGATATTCTTTGATTTCTCCGGATACTGTGATCTTGCATCCGGTCTTTGTCTGATGCTCGGTTTTGACCTGTGCGAAAACTTTGATGCTCCGTACAAGAGTCTGTCGATACGCGAGTTCTGGGCAAGATGGCATATCACTCTTACGAGATTTTTCCGGAACTATCTGTATATCCCGCTTGGCGGAAACAGAAAAGGGAAGGTAAGAACATATATCAATAACCTGTTCATATTTCTCGTCAGCGGACTGTGGCACGGTGCGGCTACGCACTTTGTTCTTTGGGGAGCCATACACGGTGTCGGTATGGTGATAAGCAAGCTCATCTCGAAATTTACCGATAAGATACCAAAAGCCATACGGTGGTTCCTGACCTTTGCCTTCGTGAACATCGCATGGGTCTTCTTCCGCGCAGATGACGTCAAAATGGCTGTGGATCTTCTTGAGCGCTTATTTACCGCCGGTTTTACCGCTCTGAACAGTGCTCTTATCGCAGCATGCATACCTACGGAATTCCAGCTCATCCAATGGATCATATTAAAGATCGAACCGGATGCGACATTCTACAGCGGATGTGCCATCTGGATCATACTCGTTGGCATAGCGATGTATTTTTCCGTATTCGCAAAAACCGTACGCGCAAGGTGCGATGAGTTTGCAGCTTCGAAAAAAAAGGCTGCCGTCACAGTGATGCTCTTTGTCTGGTCGGTATTGTCGCTTTCCGAAGTGGCTGAATTTATATATGTGAATTTCTGATGACATGACAAACAAACAGTTTTTTGTAAAAACAATCGCATACTCCCTCGGAGTGCTCATACTGATCGCGGTCATCAATATCGTGATCGATCCGTTTGTGCATTATCACCGCCCTCTGTTCGGCCTTGCCGCAGCGGAAACCGAAGAGCGCGGCCAGCAGATCGGTGTAGCCAAACATATGCCGTATGACACGGCGATAGTCGGATCTTCAATGAGCGAGAACTTCGAAGCCGGCTGGTTTAATGACGGTGTGATCGGAAACCGCACCGTAAAACTGTCGATGCAGGGCGCACACTTTGACGATTATTCACGGCTTCTTAATGTTGTTCTGTCAAAGCCCGAAACAAAGACCGTGATCATCTCACTGGATAATTATCTGATACTTCACAATCCCGATGAGCATCCGACCACCATACCGGAATATCTGGAAAACGATGATATTTCCGATGATATCTATTACCTGTGGAACAAATCGGTTTCCTTCGTGTTCCTTCCCCAGTTTATCATCAATAATATTACCGGCCATTTTTCCGCCGATAATGCATACTGCTGGGCAGACAGATACACGTTTGACAAATACGTGGCACGGGCCACCTATCTTCCCTACAGGCTGATGCAGCAAAAGGACGAGGAAAGATTTGATGCATATTATGAATACGTGAATGAATTTCTTGACAGCATGACTCCTTACATAGAGGCCCGTCCTGACGTTGAGTTTATATTTTATGCTCCGCCCTACAGCATTCTTTACTGGGATGACTGTATACTTCGCGGCAGACTTACCGCAGAGATATGTGCTCTTAACGAGGTGTATAAGAGATTGCTTGAATATGATAATGTCCGCGTATTCTACTTCCAGGATGACTGGGAACTGATCACGGATCTTAACAATTATAAGGACTATTCACACTTTTCAAAAGAGATCAGTTATTACATATATGAATGTATGCGTGACGGTGTTCATGAAGTAAACAGCGATACCTCCTTTGACACTCTGTTAAAGTTCTCGGAAGATATCGCCGCATACGATCATGAACAGTCTTTCCACTAAATCTGATCCCACAGACGTTTCGGGTAAACGCCCTTTTCCTTAAGGTCTGAGATCATGTCTCTGACATATTCCTTATCTTCCTTGTAAGTGACCCCGAACCACTTATCGGATGACGAGAGTATCTTTACGCTTGCTCTGCCTGCTTTTATCATTTCATCCACTACAAACGGCAGATAACATTCGGCCTTTTCGATATTTGAAGGCAGCTCTTCCCTATAAAATCTTGTAAATGCCCTGTCTATCTCTTCAAGGAAATCCGATGAGAACCCCCATATATTCATACTGGTAACGCTGTCGGTCGGGATAGGAATGTAGTCCGTTCCGTTTTCGGTATAGGCTGCGCCCTCATCCGTCATTATGATCTTTGTACGTTCAACTATATCCTTAAGATTTCCCTGCTCGTCCGCAGAGCATATTCCCCGGCTGACCGAGCCGTTTTCGGTAAGAGTGTTTCCGAGTCTGAAACCTACCATGCAGTATTTTCCGGGTGCATTTGCATTTTCCTCAAGCTGTCTGTATATCTTCTCAAATGCTTCCTTTCCGTAGAAATCATCGGCATTTATTACTGCAAACGGGCCGTTGACCAGATGTCTGACTGCCCTTACAGCATGTGCGGTCCCGTACGGCTTCACGCGCTGCTGATATACACTCTCTCCTTCGGGGATATCGGTAAGTTCCTGAAAAGCATATTCAACCTCTATATGGTTGCTTACCTTATCTCCTATTGCTTCCCTGAATATCTCCAGGTTTTCTTTTTTTATTATAAAAATGACCTTTGTGAATCCGGCACGCTTTGCATCCAACAAAGAAAAATCTATGATCTTATCACCTTCATCATCTACGGTGTCGATCTGCTTGAGTCCGCCGTATCGGGATCCCATTCCCGCAGCCATTATAACAAGTACTGGTTTGTCCATATCAGTATTCCTCCTATCAAGCCTCAACCGGTTTTCATGAATGTTTTGCACTCATAACGGTCTTGACCGGTTCGCTTGTCACATCGATCCCGAGCCTTTTGAATGTACGTATATCGGCAGGTGAGAGCATTACAGATGTGTGCGCCTGCAGACCCTTGAGCCTGGGGATCTGCTGCATCGATACCTTTGCATTCTCATCGGAGATCGATGCGATCGAAAGAGCTATCAGAACCTCGTCGGTATGCAGCCTCGGGTTTTTCCCTCCGAGGAACTTGACCTTCAGTTCCGCGATAGGTTCTATCGCTTCCGGAGATATAAGATGCGTATCATGATCCACGCCGCCCAGATACTTGAGTGCATTAAGAAGCAGTGCTGCCGATGCTCCGAGAAGATCCGTCGTCTTACTTGTGATCACCTCGCCGTTATCAAATTCTATTGCGGCTGTAGGCACTCCAAGTTTTTCCGCGCGTTCATTTGCGGCTATCGTTACCTTTCTGTCATCGGTGGTGATCCCGGCCTGCTTCATGAGAAACTCGATCTTTAAAACCTCACTCTCATTGGCCTTTTCTTCAACAACACGGTTCAGTGTTGTGTAATATCTCCTGATGATCTCCTGTTTCGAAGCCTCACAGCATATATCATCATCAATGATACAGTTGCCGACCATGTTCACGCCCATGTCCGTTGGTGACTTGTAAGGACTCTGGCCGTAAATCTCCTCAAACATAGCGTTAAGGACAGGGAATATCTCTATATCCCTGTTGTAATTGACCGTTGTCTCGCCGTATGCCTCCAGGTGGAACGGATCGATCATGTTCACATCGTCAAGATCCGCCGTTGCAGCTTCATATGCAAGATTGATCGGATGCTTAAGCGGAATGTTCCATATGGGGAATGTCTCAAACTTGGCATACCCCGCTTTGATACCGCGTTTATTCTCATGATAAAGCTGTGACAGGCATGTCGCCATCTTTCCGCTTCCGGGACCCGGAGCGGTTACGACCACGAGAGGCCTGGTCGTAATGACATAATCATTCTTGCCGAATCCCTCATCGCTGACGATAAGCGGTATATTTGAAGGATATCCCTCTATGTAATAATGCATGTAGACATTGATGTTTCTCTTCTTCATGCGCTCCTTGAACTGTTTTGCGCTTTCCTGTCCCGTAAAATGCGTAACGACAACAGATGAAACATACAGCCCCTTATCCTCAAAAAGCTGCTTGAGTCTTAAAACATCCTCGTCATACGTGATGCCGATGTCACCCCTTATCTTCTTGCGATCGATATCCATGGCGGATATGACAATGACTATCTCTGCCTGATCGGACAGCTGCATCAACATGCGAAGCTTACTGTCGGGCTCAAATCCCGGAAGGACTCTTGATGCGTGATAATCATCATACAACTTTCCGCCAAACTCAAGATAAAGCTTGTCTCCGAACTTGTCGATCCTCTCGCGGATATGTTCCGACTGTGTCTTTAAGTATTTTTCGTTGTCAAATCCCTGTTTCATACTCACTCCTTTTATTCTAATTCTCTGATTTTTTTACGAAGCGGCAAAACCATATTCGGAGAAACGCTCAGTGCATCAACTCCGAGCCTGATAAAATCTTTTGTATGATTCAGATCGGCAGCCGCCTCCCCGCATATATCAACCGGTATCCCGGCTTTGTGTGCATTTTCAACCGTCATCCTGATCATCTTAAGCAGTGCCGGATGCAGGCTGTTAAAATATGTTTCAAGTTTCGGATTCTGCCTGTCTATGGCAAGCGTATACTGTGTAAGATCGTTTGTCCCTATACTGAAAAAATCCACATGTTTTGCAAGTTCATCACTTATCATAACAGCCGCCGGTGTTTCTATCATTATCCCAAGACGGGTTTCCTTCCTGTGAGGTATGCCTTCCGCATCAAGTTCATTTGTGACTTCCTTGATGATCTTTTTTATCGTTATGACTTCATCGACGGAAATGATGAGCGGAAACATTATATCAAGATTTCCGTATACAGAGGCACGATAAAGTGCGCGAAGCTGTGTTTTGAATATGCCGGGCTGAGCCAGAGATATCCTGATCGCCCTGTAACCCAGTGCGGGATTGATCTCCTTTTCCGGTCTGAAATACGAGGCCTGCTTATCGGTTCCCAGATCGAGAGTTCTGATGATCACCTTTCTGCCACGCATCTTTTCAAGGACTTCCTTGTATATCAGGAACTGTTCATCCTCCGTGGGATACGTCATCGACTCCATGTATATGAATTCGCTCCTGAACAGGCCTATCCCGCCGGCATCATACGCGAGAGCCGTTTCAACACCTTCCACGCTTCCGATATTTGCATAAACATTTATGTAGGCACCGCTTTTTGTAACGTTGTTCTTTCCCTTCAGAAGCAGGAGCATACGCTGCTGTTCTTCGTATTCCTTCTGCTTTCTCTTCATTCTCTCAAGGGTCCTCTTATCAGGATCTATTATAAGTTCACCCTTGATCCCGTTTATGATGGCAAGTCTTCCGTCATATATCGACAGCATCTCCTGTCCGAGTCCCACTACCGATGGAAGTCCCATCGTACCTGCAAGTATCGACGCATGGCTGACGGGAGACCCGAACATGGTCGCAAACCCCAGAACATTCTCTCTGTTGAACATGACGATGTCGCCCGCATTAAAATCATCCGATGCAAATATACACGGCTCTCCCGGCTCTATCATCTCAGCTTCGGCGCCGCACAGTATCCTGAGCAGTCTTTCCGATACGTCTCTGACATCCGCAACATGACTCTTCATGTATTTGTCTTCTATTGAAGCAAAGATCCTGGAGAATTCGTCCGATGCAAGTGCAACTGCATAAGCCGCATTATAATTTGATTCCGTGATCTGCTTTTCCACGAATTTAATATACTGGTCATCCTCAAGTAGCATTTCCTGTGCAACAAAAATGGATGCATTCAGTTCTCCGAGATATTCCACGGATGAGGTGTACAGATCCTCCAGCTGCCGGATAGCCCTGCATCTGGCCTCGTTAAATGTATCAAGCTCCGCCTGTACATCTTCTATCTTCGCTCTGGAGATATGCTTGTCGGGATGCATATAAACAAACAGTCTGCCGATCGCTATTCCCGAAACAACTTTTGTTCCCTTGAAAGTAACCATTTATCCTCCGGATCATCCGTGTAACTTTGCACTACCTATATTACCACATTTTGTAGTATAATTCTTTTGTTTAATAAATCTAGTGGTTTTTACGCGAAAGGATGTCTTATGTCTGATCACAAAAAAATACTGAAAGACCTTATCGTCTCAGCCATTCTGACTCTTGTTCTTTTCCTGCTCCCCTCTTTTTTGGGTGGCGATCAGATAATCCTCTTCATTCTTCAGCTGATCATTTCACTGCTCGTGATGTTCATAAACCGGAATCTGTTTACAAACGGGATAAGATCCCTTTTTTCCAGGACTCCGAATGTCGATGCACTCTTTTCCATCGGTGTTATAGCAGCTTTTGTGTACAGTATAGTTGTTTCTGTCATTAACATCATTTACTACAAAGGTTCAACGGAGTATATAGGCGAGTCAGAGATTTATTTTGCATCATCCGCTCTTATAATGACGATCATTCTTGTCGGAAAATTTCTTGAAGAGCTTGCAAGGGGCAGAACATCGAGCGCAATAAACGATCTGACGGATATGTCGCCCAAGACTGCGATCCTGCTCGTAAACGGTTTAGAAAAGGAAGTTCCCATAGACGAGGTCAGGGTCGATGACATATTTGTTTTAAAACCCGGCATGAGCGTTCCGGTGGACGGCGTGATCGAATCAGGAACAAGTGCCATAAACGAATCCTCTCTTACGGGTGAATCGATGCCTGTCGACAAGGAACCCGGTATGAGTGTTTCGGCTTCTACGATCAATCTCTCCGGTTACCTGACATGCCGTGCCGTTAAGGTTGGAGGAGATACCGCTTTTTCCAAGATTGTCAGCATGGTCAGCGATGCATCCGCCGGAAAGGCTGAAATATCCAATATCGCCGATCGTATTTCCTTTATATTCATACCCGTGGTTTTAGTGATAGCGATCATAACGTTCGCAGTTTGGATGAGCACAGGAGTCGGTATCGGCTTTTCGATCTCAAGAGCCGTTTGCGTTCTTATCGTAAGCTGTCCGTGTGCCCTCGGACTTGCCGCTCCGGTTGCGATCATGGTCGGTAACAGTGTCGGCCAGAAACACGGTATATTGTTTAAGACCGCACAGTCTATGGAAACAACGGGCAAAACCCAGATAGTCGTGGTAGACAAAACAGGTACAATCACAACCGGTGAACCGAAGGTAACAGACATAATCAGCACCGAAAACGATATTGAACACAGAGATCTTCTGCTATCCATCGCATACGCGCTCGAATCAAAAAGTGAACATCCTGTCGCAAAAGCGATCTGTTCATTCGCCAAGAAGCGCTTTGTTCCAATCATCGAAACCACGAACTTTGAACCGATCCCAGGAAAGGGTGTCAAGGCACGATTGTTTGTCGGAGGACAGAAAAGAACCATCTTCGCCGGAAGCGAAGCATTTATCGGCCAGTCTCTTTTGGGTAAATCCGAGGAAGATGCGACCGAATACAGTAACGAATTTGATTCAAAGATACAACGACTGGTCGCGGAAGGCAAAACTCCGACGCTTTTTGCTTCGGAATCCGGAATGCTCGGTGTCATTGCAGTTGCAGATGAGATAAGGGAAGGCAGCCGCGAAGCGATAGAAGCTCTTCACAGGGAAGATATTCATGTATGTATGGTAACGGGAGACCGACTGTCCACATCGGAAACGGTTGGTGCCGAGGTAGGCATCGGACCGGATGAGGTCATATCCGAAGTTCTTCCCGAGGAAAAAGCAAAAATAGTTGAAAAGCTTAAAAGTACCGGTAAAGTTGCTATGATCGGTGACGGTGTCAATGATGCGCCGGCTCTTGTGACTGCTGACACCGGAATTGCCATAGGTGCCGGAACGGATGTCGCCATAGATGCAGCTGATGTTGTTCTGGTACAGGACAGTCTCGTTACGGCAGTCGATGCCATCAGACTTTCCAAAGAAACTCTTTCAGTAATCCACCAGAATCTTTTCTGGGCATTTTTCTATAATCTGATCGGTATCCCTCTTGCTGCCGGGTGCTACTACAAAGCCTTCGGCTGGCTTCTTGATCCGATCTTCTGTGCAGCGGCAATGAGCATCTCCAGCATCTTTGTTATTACGAACGCTCTCCGTTTGTTCTCTTTCACAACAACGGATATATGTTATAATAACGATGATGAAGATTCTGAGATCTCTGAAGAGCTTCTGCAGGAGGACTTATCGTAGGCTGCTCCGCAGACTCACCAAAACCGAACTTATACTTATCATTTCATTTGTGATCGGCGCAATTCTTGCGGTCGCTATCATTATCGTACTCAAAAAGAACTCGCCTGATAAAGATACAGTTGCAGATAATTCCCTTGATATATCAATAGAACAGGGCTCATCTGAGTCGAACGATGAAACAATTCCCGAGACGGAAGAGATCACTATAGTTGAGCAGGCAACTGCCGAGACCAAGATAGAAAGTACAGCCGAAACAACGGTTCTCGCTCTTAAATCCGATGCCAAAAACGGATACATGAACCGCTGCGTATTTCTGGGCGACTCAAGGACTGTTGCAATGGTAAACTACGGCCTTATCAATGATGATGCCGCTCTGGCCCAGATCGGTATCTCCCATCCTTCGTTTGCAAAGAACACTTTTATCAATAATGCAGGCAGGGAATACACATTAAAATCATACCTTGCATCCCATCAGGCTCCGGTCATCTACATTGCTCTCGGTGTCAACGGGATCAATGACCCGAGCGAA
>CACYMJ010000007.1 GCA_902775485.1 uncultured Lachnospiraceae bacterium | reverse complement strand
TGCGGAAGTGTTGGTTCCGTTTGCCGACTTAACTGCCAGCTCGTTCATTCTCTGAAGCATTGAGTGAACTTCTGTAAGAGCACCTTCTGCTGTCTGTACACAGGAGATTCCGTCCTGAGCATTTGCAGAAGCCTGTGTAAGTCCACGGATCTGGCTTCTCATCTTCTCACTGATTGTAAGGCCTGCTGCATCATCTGCTGCACGGTTGATCTTGAAACCACTTGAAAGCTTCTCTGTAACTTTCTTTTGAGAATCTGTCGTTACTCCTAACTGTCTGTTGGCGTTCATCGCCTGCATATTGTGCTGTACTACCATAACCTTTTCCTCCTTGAATGTGTAGGCGCCGGGCGCCTTTGTTTTCCTTTACCTGTACTATATATCGGAGTAAGAACCGATTACTTAACCCCTTTTTTGAAATTTTTTTATTTTTTCTTCAAACGGGCGCAAACCAGTCTCCCGCATTTATCCTTCCATCCTTATATTCACCGAAATATCCGCTCTCAAGAATTGTCTCATAAAATTTTCTTGCCGACATATTATTCCTGTATTTTGGATTTTTAAACAGGCTGACCATATCGGGTATCTGTGCGGCATTTTCAAAAGTTATTGCATCATAGTCGAGCGCAAGCCATGCCATATCGTCCTTGTCAATATCTCTCTCATTTACAAACCAGCTGCCGCGCCTGAACGAAGCAAAACTCCGACGCTCATATGCATTCGGGTGTTTTTCCGTTACGAACGTACCGTATGTTTCAAATTCCGAAAAACCGAGTGCAAGATAATCGTCATCGATCAATCCGATTACTCTTTCCCAATATGTCTGTCCCCCTGCCGTTGACGACTCTATGGCCTCTATCAGTTCTTTCATATAATCCTTTGCAAAAACCATATGTTCGGATATAAATGAACCCTCCGTTTTCTTTTCTAATCCCAAAAGATTCTCTATCGTTTTAAAATATCCTGGATTATGCTCACTTTTCATATCAAAGAACGGTTTCCCATCATTGTCAAAAGGAGAGAGAGTCCTTAGCGGT
The DNA here is from genome assembly GCA_902775485.1 of uncultured Lachnospiraceae bacterium. GTDB lineage: Bacteria > Bacillota > Clostridia > Lachnospirales > Lachnospiraceae > UBA2868. The sequence continues at coordinate 142,175 of CACYMJ010000007.1, read as the reverse complement.
ACTGTATCCATGTCCCATGACATGTAGTAATCTCCTTCGCATATTCCGGAGAACGACATCTTCAAAAACTGCTGATAATACCATCCCGGTCTGACGCGATCTTGTAATTCCGGATCGATCTGCTTTACCCTTTTTTTTATGCAGTCAATCACCGGCTGTCTTAAAAGAAGTTCGTCTTCATTCAAAACCCTTATGGAAAGATCATGAAAAAAAGTATCTTTATCATCATTCACACTGTCACACAGCTCGCTATTTCCTATAAATATCAGTTCTCTGACCGGCAGATGTGCAAACACATTCTCTGGCACAAGATGCCTCATCCGTTTATAGTCTTTTAGGATCGTCGGTATAATCACTTGAACTCTATCAGTCATTTTTTATCTTTCCACAAATGCAACAGCCTTGTCGCATGCAAGTCGGTATTCCTGTACAAAAACTTTCGCAGTACGATATCTTTCTGAAGCAATATTATAGTACTCCACATCTTCCGCTTTCCATGGCTTATGTCCGGACACAAAATGAACTATTACAGCACTCGCTATCACATAATCAGCCAACTCATTCGGGTTTAACGGAAAAACGTTATATATATCATCAATCAGCTTTATATCATCCCTAAACACTATATTAAGTGCATCCTGATCCGGAAGTTCACCCTCATAGTCCGGCGATGCAACAAGATTCCAAAATTCATTGATCTTTTCGGTTCTTTTGATCTTTTCGGTATTGATCATAAGGATACCGGCATTAATGTAATCCTTTATCCCAAGCCTTTCTTCGGGATTGCTTGAATTATCCCATACTCCCGCATATGATCTTCCCTCAAAATCAACATTATAGAGTTCTTCTATGCCGGCTCTTACCATAATATCCGCATCAAGCCACAAAACCCTGTCCAGTTCGGGCAGTATTTCGGTTGCATAGTATCTGAAAAACGTTTCCTGTCTCCATCTTCCGGTCGATACTTTTATTCGTTCAAGAAGAGCTCCCTCAACGGGTACAAACTCAATCGTATTGTTGTTTCCTGCCTTTTCGAGCAATCTCAATACGATCTTCGCCTGGGCGGATAATTCAACATATAAAATCCGCAGCCTGATATTATCATTATTAACAAACAACGAATATATCGCCGTTAGTGCCGGTAATAAAAATCCCGTATTAAATGCCATTATCACATCCATATGCTCACTCCTAACAGTAGTTTACCACAGTTTTTGACAATAAAAAAGGAAGCGCCTTCAGCGCTTCCAAAAACGTCTTTAATTTCCAGTCCCAAAATCACCGCTCATTGTCTGTGCATAACTACTTGCCACTTTCAGGCTGTTCCGCGTCCGCTTGATCTCTCTTTTTCTGTTTCCGAACGTTTTCTCTATGATCTTACGGTTTCTTTGTTCACCTGTTGTGATCTTGGCCCCCTGATCGGTTATGATCCCTATCAGTCTCTGGATCTCCTGAATCTTATCGGCATATTTATCCTTGTTCTCGTTAAGCTGCTCCTTAACCCTGTCATAAAGTGTCTGGAAGCCTTCATCCATCTTAACAATCCGGTCTATCGACTGTTGCTTCTGTTCGACTATAAGATTAAACGAATCCCAATCAATCTCATCAAATGTCTTGTTGGCAACGCACTCATGCTGTTCCTCATTATTGCGGATGATCTTATCAAGAAGCTCTGATTTTTTTGACAGGCTTTCTATCATTATCTGAACATAATCGTCAACCGGCATATTCTACCCCTATCCTGCTGTTAAGCTTTATGATTAAGTCTCATGACCTCTTTCCATGTGTCCCGCATTGTATGAAGATGTTCATCAATTTCTTCAAGTATTGCCTTATCTTTTGTCATGTTTGCTTCACGAAGCCTTCTCATAAGATAATTGTACACATTGTTAAAATCATTGGCAATCTCATACTTGAAGTTCAATGTTAGCTGAAACTCCTCTATGATCTTTTGGACTTTCATTATATTGTTATGGGCTTTTTGAACATCTCCCTGTTCAACTCCCATTATCGCAATATTACAGAATTTTATCGCTCCATCATAAAGCATCAGAGTCAACTCTGCCGGTGAAGCAGTAAGGATCTTATTCTGGTTGTATTGTGCATATGGATTGCCTGTCATAACTGCCATGTAGATAACCTCCCTGTTGTAGGCATTCGCGGTATTCACATTATAACACGTCAGCACATCCTGTACGGGTGTGCTGACACGTTATTGTTTTGTTATAGTTTCATCACCCGGCAAACAACTGCGAGATGTATGACTGCTGGGAGTTGAGCGAAGACATCGCCGATTCCATCGCGGTAAACTGTTTGTAATACTTATCTTCCATCTTTGCAACATACTCTTCCCACTTGGTAACCTGCTTGCCCTGATCATCAAGATCCTTCTGGAGCTTCTTATCCGAGAAGAAATTACCGAATGATTTATAATTGTTCGATGTACTCGATATCTTGTTCATCGCATCATATAATCCCTGCGATAACTGCTGAAAGAAGTTTGCCGTAGCTTCCGGATCCGATGCTATCATGGCGCGCAGACGGTCTTCGTTGCCTGATGTTTCCGCGTCATCCTTGTCCCCATCAATATGATATGCATTCTTCTCATTATCAGCCGCCTCAAAATATCCGAGAGTATGTATGCCAAAGCTCGAAAGAGAAAACGTATTATCACCGATCTTAAATGACTGAAGCATTGCGTTATGCATCGTTGACGCAATTGTATCAAGTTCGGAATCGCTCTTGAGGAGCGCGTCCTTAATCCTGGATTCCCACTTATCAATCTCGTCATCTGTCATTGCATCCTTTTCTTCGGATGTAAGAGGCTCAAATCCCTTTGAAGACTTGGCGTTATAAAGTTTATCAAATTCATTGACGAGGCTGTTGTATTCTTTCAGGAAATTCTTGACATTATCATAAATCTCATCGTAATCCGTATCGGTAACAAGAGATATAGCTGATGTAGTTGTCTCTTTTGCGGTTATTGTCAGTCCGTTTATCGAGAAAGTATTAGATGCGGATCTAAATGTTGCTCCGTTAAGCTTAATGACAGCATCAGAACCGTCCGTCTTATACGCGCCCGTATCATCGTTCGTGACCTTTACGCCCAGGAACTCCATGGCCGATGCCGACTTTGAATCGGTTGATACAAAATCAAAATTGTTAACTGTACCGGATTCCTTGCTGCTGATAAAAAATCTGCCCGTAGATTCGTCAAAGTTGGCATTATATCCCGCCTTCTTTACCTGGTTCGCGAAATCCTCAAGCGTAGTCGAGCCGTCTACTTTGATATTGGGAGTAACAAAGGTATCATATGTACCTCCGGCATTCTTTGCTCCCTTTCCGATTCTGATCTCCGTTTCACCACCGGTGTAACCCAAATCCGCAAGAGTTGTCTTTCCGGTTACCGCTTTTCCGCTACTGTCTGTTTTAAGCTCTTTTCCGGTAAGATAAGCAGTCTTTGCAAGATCTGTAATCTCGAGGGACTGACTGCCGTTAACGGCTCCCGTACTTGTCACAACGCTTGCCTTTGAGGTATCCGAAACAGATGTTTTCTTCTTGCTGTATGCAGAAGAAAACCTCATATTGTTTACAGATTTTGAGAAGAAATTCTTGATCTTGCCGTTAAGCGTATTCCAGGCTTCCTGCTTCCACTCTGTCTTGGTTTTGGCCTTGGTGTATTTTTCGCCCTGTTTTTCGTATGCATTTACAAGCTCGCGTACCATAGAATCGGTATCGAGCCCGGAATTCATACCTGTTATTCTGATCTTTCCACCCATTCTCAGACCTCCTTATCTCTTCTCGTCCACGAGGAGTCCGGCCATTTCCCATACCTTGGCGATCATATCCAGGGTTTTTTCGGGAGGAAGTTCCTTGATGACTTTCTTGGTTTCCTTATCAACAATCTTGATGGTTATATGATTCGTTTCCTCGTGAATACCAAACTGAGCAACCGAATTTGCCATCTTCTTGTTCATTTCCTCAACAGCCTTCTTAACAGCTTCCGCGCTTGCGCTGGGCTGTTCCTGCTGCTGGCTCTGTCCGCCGTTTTCGCCATCCTTGGCCTGTGCCGAATTTACTTCCAGTGTTACATTGTCCACCGGCTGAGCGGCATTTTGCATAGACCCTTCCGTGAATTCTTCTGCACTCTTTTCAACCGGTCTCGGAGCAATCTGCTGCTGTGCGATCGGCTGAGCAGTAAACGTCATTGCACTGCTGATTGGTTCTATTGCCATTTTTATCACCTCCATGTGACATAAAACAAAACTGCAGAAACCGACACTGATGGTTTCTTGTCGTTTATATCGACATACTGACTGATTTAATTAACCTTTTTTAAAATATTTTTTTCAAAGCCTCGAGACTTTCTGTCTCAAGTGCCTGTTTATTGGCTTCCTGGATCTGCAGATATACTTCCTTGCGGTATATCGGAACTTCCTTCGGCGCGGATATGCCGACCTTGACCTGGTCGCCCTTTATCTCAAGTATCGTAACTTCTATCTTATTGTCTATGACAAGTGCTTCGTTTTTCTTTCTTGATAATGCCAACATGATTATTCACCTGCCCTTTCCATATTATCCTTGAGTATCTGATAGATCGGGAACTTGACAACATACTGCTCGTCATCTGTGATTATCTGGTTGGCCTTGCGGTTTTCCCCGTTTATCACTATCGGGGCCTTAAGATTTACCGTCATATTCTCTATCTCATGAGGTACCGTGATAGTTACGAGAACAAGCGTATTCTCCTCTTTGACATCACCGAGCGGTGTCAGAAGATCATCCTCGATGCGCGGATTGTAATCCGGCATTACAATGAGCGGATCGATCACAGGCATCGCAAATGCCGGCTCCTGTATCGACTGCATCCATCTGATGCCTCCTTCGGACTCGCTGTCATGAACGAGAAGGAAATCCCTAAGGTTCGGAAACCCTACTATACCTTGAGGAAATGTGATGAGCTTATCCTCATCGACTTCTATCTCTCCGAATAACTTTGTTGTGATCTTCATGCCTTGTGTAACCTCCTGTTTTTTATTTAAGGTTTTCGCCTACAGATAGTTAAGCAATGTCTGCTGTGCTATCTTGCCGGCAGCCATCTGCGCGGCTTCAAGTGCAAGTTTCGCACTTGCAAAATCTATGGACGACTCCGTAAGCTCGATATTGATGTTTGCATCGGCAAGTTCCTTAAAGCTCTGAAGCTGGTCGGCAACTCTGTCCTTCGTGATCTCAAGTCTCTGCTGAAGACTTCCAATATTGGCGATAGCCAGGTTATTCCTGTCAGCATATCCCTCAAACTTATCAAGGCCTTCTGCAAACATTTTCTGCATCTTGCCTTTTTTCAGGGAATACTCCTTGGATGCCGCATCAAGTTCGGCCTGAACCTTCGCCTTGGCAGTCTCATCCGATGTTTCGGCAAGCTTTTTCTCAAGAGCCGTTACCTTCTCATCGGCATCGACGACCGACTGTGTTACCTTGATCAGTTCATCGATATCGCGTCCTATATCATGAGTATACACTTCATTTGCGTGCGTGTTAATAGTTATTTTCTGGTTAAAGCTTATCTCAACTTCCATATCCTTATTTTGGAAGTTGGGTTTATCAGGATCCGGAACCAGTTTTCCCGAAATCTCTTTCTGGTCATAATTGTAGTAATTATCATCCGTTGCCGTAGTTCTCGGATCATCCTGAATACATGCGAAGTAGTGTTCGGGCCGCAGATCTCCTGATTTCCACTCATTTTTATTATAATCGAGGCATGCCGGAAGAGAGCCGGGCGTCTGTGCCGCAGTCTGGACATCATACGCTTTTGTCTTTCCAAGCAGTATCTCCCCTGTTTCCGGGATGAGGATGGCTGCATTGTCATTATTGACGACACTCATATATATTGCATCGATCTGCTCCTGTGTCTTACCTGTTATGGATTGGACTTTAAGATCAAACGTATTCGGTGTCGTTCCGTTATAATATTTAAATGGAACCTCTCCCTCATCCGTCTCATTAAGATTATCATATGACAGCCTTATCCTGTGGATAGGGTTCTGTGTAACGCTCGAATCACTTATCGGATCCGTCGAAGAATTATAGGTCGTTACGTAATTGATCTTGTCAAGTTCCTTAACATCAAATGTTTCGTGTATCTTGTAGTTCCAGTCAAGATCCGTATCGGTCTCGAGGAACGTAAGTGACTTCTGTGTCCTGTAATCCGTAAACACGGTACGCTCAGCATAATCCGCATTACCCGATGAATACAGTTCGGCACGAAGACCCTTAAGACTCTCGAGGATCTTCTGGCGGTCAGACGGAGTGTTCGTATCACTTGCGCCCGTTGTAAGGTTTTCCTTGATGCTCGTAAATATCTGATCGGTCTGTTTTAACGCCGTCTCGGTAACGTTCATCCATGCCTGGGCATCGGGTATATTCTTCTTGTAATACTGGGTAAGCTGAGAAAGATTCGTATTAAGGCGAAGAGCGCGGATGGCAACAACCGGATCTTCCGACGGGCGTGATATTACCTGTCCCGTTGCGATCTGGGTGTTGAGCCTGTCCTCGTTGAGCTTGTTGATGTTGATATTATTCTTGGTGTTGCTTGTCATCATGGCGTTGGTGATTCGCATCATAACCGCATCCTCCGTTTCGGAACATAGAAAATACTGTGACAACCAACGGATATCCGTTTCCGTTTTTTGTCAGGATCTATGAGGCAAAATCCGTTTCGCCATGCTTTATTTAATTATATATCGGTCACTATCCCGCAATACTTAAGTGTGTCAAGGGGACGGTTCTTTTGACACACTCTTTAATTGAGTTAAAAGTGTGTCAAAAGAACCGTCCCCTTGACACAATCTGCATATTAAACACCGGTCTGAAGTATCAGCCTGTCATAGATCTCGGTCATGACCTGGATCATCTTTGATGAGAGGTTGTATGCCTCCTGGAACTTCACGAGATTGAGCGCTTCCTCGTCATTATCGACACCGGATACGCTTGTTCTCTGAGCTACAATGGCCTTGCTGATCTTGTCAAAGTTCGAGTAGAAGTTGTTGGCACTTGAAGCACCGAGCGCAACGTCACTCGTCATACACTGCAGGAACTCTTCCGCCGAACACCCTCTGTACGTCATCTTGGACTTGTCGGTCCGCACTTCCATCAGAAGATGCGTGATGTCCTGCGCATCCTGTCCTTTCGTATAGTCAGCCGTTGTTCCGAACAGGCTGACATCCCTTATCATGCTTGAGTTGATATTAAAAGTTCCGGCCGTAAGCTGCAGATAATTTTTAGACAGTGTACTGACAGAACTTCCGGTACCGTCATATCCCGTATCATAGTTATAGTTGTCAAACTTCATCTCATCGCTTCCGCTTGTGAACATAACCTCCGCATAGGTCGGGGTTGTACCGGTAATAGCAGTCTGCGCCTGCTTCTCGATCTTGTTCATGGCCTGTGCAAAACTTCTTACCCACTCATTCATCTGAGCCATATAATACGGGATTCCCTGATAGTCTATATTGACTCCGATATATGCATCCTTTCCGCTAAGTCCTGACGGGTTGTTCGGATGCTCAGATGTTCCGGGTTTCATTTGGAATATATATCTGTATTCGCCACTGATTGGATCCTTGTCAAATGTCCACGATTCATACTGGAATTTCACATTTCCCACAACTATTGTCCCTTTCGGGTTCATTGTAACCTTGTTCATATCCGTCAGGAAATCGTAGTTCGGATTTGACTTATCGATCTTAACGATCACAGTGCTGTCCGTGCAGCTGACAAGATTGTTTCCGGACGCATCGGTTCCCTTTGATGAGAAGTTCTCACCGTTGTTTCCGTCACGCATCTCTATAAGACCCTTGAGCTGTCCGCCAAGACTGCCTCCGTAAAGATTTAACGGGATTCCCGTCAGATATATATCAAACAGACCGTCAGCATCCGACTGGTTGACCCTTTCATTACCGTCTCTTGCAACACATTCAAGTTTTGAATACTCGTAACTGTTGACAAGGTTCTGCCCGCCTGCGATATCTACGATATATCTGTATATACCGGATTCCTCGGATCCGCCCTCAGTTGTATATATAGGTATCTCCGTTATATGTACATCAACTATCTCCGACAGTTCGTCTATCAGAAGATTTCTCTTGTCACGAAGTTCATTTGCCCTGACCTTGTTGACCTCTATCATATTTATCTGTTTGTTGATCGTTGCGATCTCCGACGCGATGGAGTTGACCTGATCCACCTTGTTCTGAATCTCGCTATTAACATCAAGCTGAAGCTTCTGAAGGGATGTATGCATATTGTTGAAGTATTCTGTCAGGCTCTTGCACTGCGACAGGAATGCTGCCTTCTTCGTATCATCGCCGGAGCTTTTGTATACTTCATCAAGTGCATCGAACATATCGGAAAAAACAGCATTGAACCCCATCACATCATCGGTATCCGTAAAGTAATCCTCGATCTGACGGTAGTACTGCTGTTTGATGTCATATATTCCCTTGCTGGCATTGTTGGCCCAGTATTTAAGATCGTAGTATTCGTCCCTTATCTGGTCTATGGACTTGGTGTCAACACCGGCACCTGCCATACCGTAGGACGTGTTCGTGCGAAGAGCATCGGCGGCAACACGTGATGCCTCCTGCCTCGTATAGCCCTTTGTCTCAACATTTGAGATATTGTTGCCCGTAACGTTAAGAGCCGCATTTGCAGCCTGCAGTCCCGTATATCCGATATTCAGTCCGAAAAATTGTGATGTACTCATGTTTTTCTCCTATGCAAAAACTGCACTCCGTCCCCTGTCTTCATTTATCATGTCAGGTTCTGGATAAGGTTCTCAAGCAGATCATTACATGCCGTGATATATCTTGATGCCGCATTGTATGCGTTCTGGTACTTGATCATGTTCGTCAGCTCTTCGTTTGAGGATACGCCCATTATCGCATCCCTGCTGTCATTAAGGTTATGCGTGGCCACCTGCTGTGCTTCCACTATGCTTGAATAAACAGATCCCTCGATAGCTACCTGACCGACAAGTGCCGAATAATAGTCCCTGTAGTTATATGTCGTCGTAAGATCCGGAGACAATGTCGAAAAGTTTGCGTTAAACGCATCAACAAGAGCATCCGCTTTTGCATGATCGACTTCACCCTGGATGGTCATAAATCCCGGCTCATCCTTTGCTGTCCCCGCGGACTTACCCAGAAGCGAAGGTGTCTTTAACAGATCGGGATTGATCTTCATGTTTGTTATCGTGTAAAGTTTGTCTATATCGGCATGTGAAGGCTGCTTATCTTCCTCAACGTACACATACTTGCCTGTTCCGGGATCGATCTCATATCTGGGCGTTCCGAGCCTTACAAACAGTTCCTTCGGAAGATTTTCATCGGGATCGTATGAAGGCTTTCCTCCCGCATCTATCTCTTTCTTCTCACCTGTCAGTATATTGTTCACTTCCGTCATAAGAGAGTGGACCATCTGGTCAAGTTCAGCCTGAACCTTCATTACCACGGATTTGGATGTGGGAATAAGGTTCTGAGTAACTTCCTGAGCAGGATCGGAAGGATCCGGATTAAATGTGTATTTACCGTTGATATACGTTTCATAGTTCATATCGGTATAGTTTGCTCTTCGATCGCCCCTTGCAAGAACGATGGATTTGAGTTCGCCTATATCCGTGTTGAATGCCGTTGCGATCTCTTCATTTCTTATGAACACTTCCGCGTTCATGTTCTGGGGCCATACCGGTGTGTAAAAACCGGTACCTTCATCGATAACGGTATCCATATGGAAGACTCTGTCCCTTGCTACAAGTTCCACTCCCTCCACAAGCACTTCCGTAGCTCCGTCAGCGTTTGTAAAATAGGATATGTTCACGAGCGAAGACAGTTCATCGAGAGCTTTGTTCCTCTGATCCCTGAGGTCATTGGCTTCCTGCTCGCCGAGTTCTTCCTTGTGTATGGCATCGTTAAGCTTATGGATCTGATCTCCGAGATCATTGATCCTGTCAACGAATTCCTTTATACGTGCATTGAGATTATCCTGATAATCCGACAGTCCGTTATAAACCGCCTGCGCTCTTTCCAAAAACTGGGCAGCCGTGTTAACGAACGCGCCCTTTGTTACCGAACTGAGCGGATCCTTTTGAAGTTCCTGCACGGAAGTCCACAGACCCCCGATGGATTCCTGAAATGCCACTCCGTCAAATTCCCCGAGGAGTGTTTCGATCTCCTGCGTGGTCTCCTGACAGATCTCATAAAAAGAAGACCTGCCGGTTTCCCTACGATACGACTTGTCAAGGAACTCATCCCTGACCTGGCGTACGATATCGTACTCAACCCCGAGGCCTATCTGCATTTTTGAAACGGGTGCGTTTGATATATTATTATAAGTCATGTCCGCGTGCAGCGTCTGCTGACGGACATAACCCGGTGTTTCGACGTTCGAAAGGTTATGTGCTGTTGTATGCAGCGAATTCTGGCTTGTCTGAAGTCCGGTTGCACCGACGAAAAGACCGCTCATCAACGACATGGGATCACCTCTTGCCTTCCGGCAAAATCATTACCTACTGCTTCGCATCAAAGCCTCTTACCGATCCGAGTGTATCTCCCACGCTTACAGCGCTCCTGCCGTAGTTGTTGGTCTCAGGTGCCTGTCTCATGGCTCTGATCATGTTAAGATCAAATTCCACCATTTCAAGCGACTGGTCGATCAACTGTTTGTTGCTTTCATTTATCGCACGAACCGATTCAACCGTGGTTTTAAGCTTATCGTGAATCTCTGCAAGAGCACGCTGCTCGTTCGGTTGTTTTGAAAGCAGTTCGATCAGTACGGACAGCTTTAATGTTTCAACATCCTTGTTGATCACATTCGCGATGTCACTCGTTACCTGGGCTCTTTTTGAGTCCAGATTAGCGATCCTTGACACAACGATCTGTTCATCATCCGTGATTTTTTCAAGGGCCGGTATATCTCTTGATACTATAACGGCCGATTTGCGTTTGGACATTTCCAGCAACTTCTCGTATTCTTCATTTTCCTTATTAAGTGTTTCAATGAGTTCTTCGATAAGGCTTGCCACTGTCAGTCCCCTTCACTAAGTCAGCAACCTTAGCTTCTGATATGTTTGTTTATCAGAAGCTAAGCTTTTCCTCGTACTTTGCAAGCAGTTTTGATGCAAAATCATCATTGCTCACATTATAAGTACCGTTTGCAATGGCAGCTTTAATAGGCTCCGTAACTTCCTTTCTGATGTCTGAAGCGTTTGCCACTGCTGATTTCGCAGTCTGGATATCCTTTCCGATACTGGAAATCTGAACCTGATCTTTTCCGTAAGCAGCCTGTGCTTTGTTGATCTTTGAAGGCTTCTGGGCCGAATAGATCTGACTTACGGCATTGTATGCTTCTATACGCATAACATTTTCCTCCTTCCCTGGAGATCACTCCCCGTTTATCCCCTTAAGTACCGTAACCCATACATGGTTTACAGTATATTTATCGGCACATCTTATTTTTTCTTAACGGTAACGGAAAATTTTTTTATAAAAAAATGCGATCTCCGCCTCTATCTTCTCATGAGTGCATGTCCGATGCCTGATGCAAACAATTTCCAGGCATTTATCATACAGGATGTGGCTTCTTTTCTTGTTGACGGAACAATGTACATAAGCGACGCCTCATATGCCCTTATACTCTTCCAGCTTCCCGCAAGTTCGTTAAAATCGACTATACCGGGCCTTCCCCATGTCGTTATAAGGAGTCTGTCATTGTCTATGTCCGTGATCGTCGTAAAATGGCTTTTTATCGGAGAGTCCGTCCCGTCCGTCAGCCTTTCGCCTAAATCGGCATCCCGCTTAAAAAGCCGGGCATTGTGTTTGTTCCGGCATGTCAGCAGGACTACGGCCCCGCTTTTTTTCAGGCCTTCCCTTATGAACTTTTCGGCCTCATCCTTGGACAGAAAAGCTGCGGATACCGATCTTACCTCTATATCTATCGACAGTTTGCGGCAAAATCTTATGATACCCGTGATAAAGCCCATATTGGTAAGGCCGTATGTACTTTTTAAAACGGTAAACGGTTTGGATGACCTTTCCTTCCGGTCATAGATGAGATTGAGCGGGAATATCTCAATAGATCCCATTGTCTCGTATACCCCCGTCATTAAAAGCGAGAAGCTTTCATGACCGGGGCACTGCGAGCACAATGCATCCTTGATCTGTGCGGGGATATTCTTTGCAAGCGCGATCTTTTTTCTGAAATCGGCATCTGTCTGCGCAAGAGACCGCAGAGCATTTGCTCCCGCGACCGAGCCGCAGCCTCCCGCGGCTTTCGTATTTGACGAAAACCACGTCTGATCACCCCCGTAGCTCGTTTTTTTATCGGGCCCGGGGATCCGGAGTTGTCTGGCTCGTGAAATGTTCATAAATTACTTTTTGACGATAACCTTGTCAAGATGCCATATATCATCAACATATTCCTGAATGGTCCTGTCTGATGAGAACTTGCCGGAACATGCAACATTCATTATGGCCATCTTGTTCCAACGCTTAGTATCCTTGTATGCTTCCTCGATCTGTTTCTGGGTCTCGGCATATGACTCAAAATCCTTGAGGATGAAATATGTATCCGCCTTTGCGGTGCACTGCGTATTAAGGAGCGAATTGTAAAGATCCCTGAACAGTTCCGTATCCTTACTGTACGTTCCGTTAACGAGCTGCATCAGGACTTTTCTGATGGCGGCATTGTTATTGAAGATCACGTTGGGATCGTATCCGCCGTTCTGCTCGTAGTTGATGACCTCATCCGATGACAGACCGAAGATGAAAATGTTCTCCGCTCCGACTTCTTCATGCATCTCCACGTTTGCACCGTCCATCGTTCCTATCGTGATGGCGCCGTTGAGCATGAACTTCATGTTACCCGTTCCCGATGCTTCCTTGGATGCGGTTGAGATCTGTTCGGATACATCCGCTGCCGCAATGATCAGTTCGGCATTTGATACGCAGTAATCCTCTATGAACACAACCTTTATCTTTCCGTTTATCGAACCGTCATTATTGATCACATCAGCGACGGAGTTGATCAGTTTGATCGTAAGCTTTGCATTCTTGTAGCCCGCTGCCGCTTTCGCACCGAATATGAACGTACGGGGAGTAAACTCCATGTCGGGATGTTCCTTGAGCTCGTTGTACAGATACATGATATGCAGGATGTTCATGAGCTGTCGCTTATACTCGTGCAGACGCTTTACCTGAACATCGAATATCGATCTGGGATCGACCTCGATACCGTTATGCTCGAGGATGTACTTTGCAAGTCTTACCTTGTTCTGGTACTTTATGTTCATGAACTCATGCTGAGCCTTCTTGTCATCAGCATAAACCTTCAGATGACGAAGTACGGTAAGATCCGTTATCCACTCATCACCAACATGCGCCGTTACCCAGTCGGCAAGAAGCGGATTGGCATGAAGGAGGAATCTCCTCTGTGTGATACCGTTTGTCTTGTTGTTGAACTTATCCGGCATAAGCTCATAAAAATCGCGCAGCTCCTGTTTCTTAAGTATCTCAGTATGAAGCCTTGCAACACCGTTTACCGAATATGAAGCGCAGATCGCCATGTGAGCCATTTTTACCTGTCCGTCATAAATGATGGCCATCTTGCGGATCTTTTCCACATTGCCGGGATGAGAAGCCTCGATAAGAAGACAGAACCTTCTGTTGATCTCCTCAACGATCTGGTAGATTCTCGGAAGAAGGCTTGAGAACAGTTCGATAGGCCATTTCTCAAGTGCCTCGGACATGATCGTATGGTTCGTATAGGCAACAGTCTTGGTCGTAACAGACCATGCCTCTTCCCAGCCGAGTCCGTAGTCATCCATAAGTATCCTCATAAGTTCGGGAACTGTAAGTGTCGGATGAGTATCGTTCATCTGGAAGGTCACTTTCTCGTAAAGCTTCCTGATGTCATCGTGTTTTCTCATGTATTTTTCAACAGCTTCCTGTACACTTGCCGACACGAAGAAATACTGCTGTTTAAGACGCAGTTCCTTACCTGCATAATGGTTGTCGTTGGGATAGAGAACTTCACAGATGTTTCTTGCGAGGTTTTCCTGCTCGACGGCAAGGCGGTAATCACCCTTGTCAAAGGAGTCAAGCTGGAAGCATTCCACCGGCTGTGCATCCCATATACGAAGCGTATTTACAACACCGTTTCCGTATCCGGGTATCGGAAGGTCATAGGGAATAGCCTGAACGCTCTGGTAGTTCTCCTGTGAGAAATGATTTTCACCCTTCTCGTCCACATTAACCACAACATTACCGCCGAACTTGACGATCTTGGCATATTCCGGGCGGCGAAGCTCGAACGGGTAACCGTCCTTGAGCCAGTTATCGGGAGCCTCAACCTGGAATCCGTCCTTTATCTTCTGGCGGAACATTCCGTAACGGTAACGGATACCGCATCCGTATGCGTTGTATCCGAGTGTTGCGAGTGAATCGAGGAAACATGCCGCAAGTCTTCCAAGACCTCCGTTTCCGAGTGCGGGATCTCTCTCCTGGTCCTCAACAAGATCGATATTTATGCCGAGTTCATCAAGCGCTTCCGCGATCTCTTTATACTCTTTGAGATTGATCATCGCATTGCCGAGGGCTCTTCCCATAAGAAATTCCATCGACAGATAGTAGACGGTCTTGGGGTCCTGTTTTTCATAGGCCTTCTGTGTCTCAAGCCAGTTATCGATTATCGTGTCCTTTACGGTATAGGCAACGGCCTGGTATATCTGTTGCTCATTTGCCTCTTCAAGAGTCTTTCTGAAAAGCGCCTTAACGTTTTCCTTTACCTGTTTTTTAAATGTTTCCTTGTTAAAACCCGTCTTACGTGCTGCCATCAAATATCCTCCTTATTGTTTCTTTACACCGAGAGTGACTGTCTCGCCGTTTATGTTCCACTCTTTGACATATCCGTCAGTACCCGTCGTTACGATATCATCGGCAAGTACTTCCTTCATGATCACATCTTTATTATCCGACAGTATCTTTGCGATCTTATCGTTGTCTTTCGAATACACGATTATCCTGTCCATGACCTCGAATCCGGCTTCTTTACGCATCGTCTGAACCTTGGATACGATCTCGCGGACAAAACCTTCCTCGATAAGTTCATCTGTAAGCTTCGTATCAAGCACGACAGTGATGCTGCCCTCACTAAGAGACTCAAATCCTTCCTGTTTTGTCATCTCTATAAGAAGGTCATCTTTACCAAGCTCAATGCTGTTTCCGTCAACTTCAAACGTAAGCACTCCTGATGCGTTCAGCGTATCCATCGCTTCGTTTCCGTCAACAGCTGCCAGATACTTCTGTATGCCGCCGAGGAATTTGCCGTACCTGGGTCCGACGGTTTTAAGCTGAGGTTTGAAGGTATACGTGGTGAATGCACGGACATCGTCGGTAAACTCAACAGATTTGACATTCAGCTCGTCCTCGATTATCTCTTTGTAAAAATCTCCGAGCGTAAACTCCGCTTTGATAAGCATCTTTGCTATGGGCTGTCTGTTCTTGATGTTCGCCGCATTCCTGCACGCCCTTCCCATAACAACGGTCTTTAACACATGGTCCATATCGGCTTCAAGTTCCGCGTCTATCCATTCGCTGCGAACTTTGGGGAAGTCGCACAGATGAACACTCTCGGGAGCATTTTTATCTATCGAGCATACAAGATTACGGTAGATCTGTTCCGTCATGAACGGGATCATCGGAGCGGCCGTCTTGGATATCTCTACGAGCGCCGTGTACAATGTCATGTAAGCATTGATCTTGTCCTGCTCCATTCCCTTTGCCCAGAAACGTTCACGGCATCGTCTGACATACCAGTTTGAAAGATCCTCGACAAAGTCCTGAAGGGCTCTTGCAGCCTCGGGGATCTGATACCTGTCAAGATTCTTATCTACATCGTCTATCGTTGAATACAGCTTGGACAATATCCACTTATCCATAACGGTAAGACTGTCATAATCGAGACTGTATTTTGTTGCATCGAAATCATCTATATTCGCATACAGTACAAAGAACGCATACGTGTTCCAAAGCGTTCCCATAAACTTTCTCTGACCTTCCATGACGGCCTTGTCATGGAATCTGTTCGGAAGCCAGGGGGCCGAATTGATATAGAAATACCAGCGGATCGCATCTGCGCCCATCGTTGCAAGAGCATCAAACGGATCTACCGCATTACCCTTGGACTTACTCATCTTCTCGCCGTTTTCATCAAGAACCAGTCCGAGGACTATAACATTCTCATACGGTGCTTTGTTGAACAGAAGCGTTGATTCGGCAAGCAGTGAATAGAACCATCCTCTCGTCTGGTCGACCGCCTCGGATATGAACTGTGCAGGGAATCTTGACTCAAACAGTTCCTTATTCTCAAACGGATAATGATACTGTGCAAACGGCATTGCACCCGAATCAAACCAGCAGTCTATGACTTCAGGAACACGCTTCATCTGTTTGCCGCACTTCGGACATGTTATCGTGAATTCATCGATATACGGCCTGTGAAGTTCAACCGTAAGGGCGTCATCACGTCCCGATTTTTCCCTGAGTTCCTCGCGGCTTCCGATGGATTCCCTGTGTCCGCATTCGCACTCCCACACGTTAAGCGGAGTTCCCCAGTAACGGTTTCGTGATACGGCCCAGTCCTGAATGTTCTCAAGCCAGTTTCCGAATCGTCCGGTTCCTATCGATTCCGGGATCCAGTTGATCGTATTGTTATTCTTTATAAGGTCATCCCTTACCTTTGTCATCTCTATATACCATGACTCGCGGGCATAGTATATAAGGGGTGTCGAACATCTCCAGCAGTGAGGATAATCATGCTCAACCTTGGGAGCCGAGAACAGTATTCCTCTTGCATCAAGTTCCTTGAGAACTTCGGGATCGGCACTGACCGCTCCGGCATCGATCTCGGCCTGCGTCGGTTTTGCACGCATTCCGGCAAAAGGTGTCTCATCCTTCATCACACCCTTTTCATCAACCATCTGAACAAATGGAGCGTCATATTTTCTTCCGACTCTTGCATCGTCTTCACCGAAAGCCGGTGCGATATGAACAATGCCTGTACCGTCGGCCATTGTTACGTAGTCGTCGCAGTATACGAAAAACGCTTTCTTGTTCTGTGCATCGGCGCAATCCTTTGCACACTGATAAAGCGGTTCGTACTCTTTGTACTCAAGATCCGTGCCTTTGTATGTTTCAAGTACCTCATAAGCAGGAGTGCCCTCAGCGCGCTCTATCCCTCCGAGAACGCTGTCGGCAAGGGCTTCGGCAAGAATATATGTATATCCGTCCGCAGCCTTAACCCTGATGTATGTATCTTCGGGATTTACGCACAGTCCGATGTTGCTCGCAAGTGTCCAGGGAGTTGTCGTCCATGCAAGGAAATATGCATCCTCATCCTTGATCTTGAACCTTACGATCGCTGTACGTTCCTTCAGCGTCTTGTAGCCCTGTGCCACCTCATGCGAAGAAAGAGGGGTGCCGCATCTCGGACAGTAGGGAACGATCTTGAATCCCTTATACAAAAGACCCTTGTCCCATATGGTCTTAAGAGCCCACCATTCACTTTCGATAAAATCATCATGATAAGTTACATAAGGGTCGTTCATATCTGCCCAGAAACCTACCGTTCCCGAGAAATCCTCCCACATGCCCTTATATTTCCAGACACTTTCCTTACACTTATCTATAAACGGCGCCAGTCCGTATTCTTCTATCTGCTCCTTGCCGTCAAGTCCGAGGAGTTTTTCGACCTCAAGTTCAACAGGCAGTCCGTGAGTATCCCATCCGGCCTTACGCGGAACATAGTATCCCTTCATCGTGCGGTATCTGGGGATCATATCCTTGATAACACGGGTAAGGACATGCCCGATATGCGGCTTTCCGTTAGCCGTGGGCGGTCCGTCATAGAACATGTATGTCTGATTTCCTTCGCGGTTTTTCAGACTCTTTTCAAAAATATCATTATCAGCCCAGAACTTCTCGACCTGTTTTTCCCTGTCGGTAAATCCGAGGTCCGTTGACACCTTTTCGTACATTTTGATCATTCTCCTGTTGTTTCTTTATTCTCATCAGGCTTTTTTTCGCCTGCATTTTCACTTTGTCCGTCTTCTTTGTTTTCCTTAAATGCCGGGAACAGTTTTTCCCTGTAATCCTCAAGCCCGAGCATGAGAGCTATACCAAGCACTCCGCAGGTGACCATCTCACCGAGCCCGACCATGATAACGCTCCTCCAGAAGGGAGGCTCATCAAATCCGAGCAGAAACGTATATACGGCCGGAACAGCAAAAGCGTTGATGATGATCGGCGCAGCCGGAACAAGGAATTTTTTCTTCCGGATCAGATAACTGACTATCGAAGCCACGAGCGTGGCAAGACTTCCGAATATCACGTCACTCATCGGAAGGTTCATTGCATTATTGGCACTCAGGCATCCTATGAACAATCCCGGTATGGCTGCGGGAGTATAATACGGCAGTACCGTGAGCGCTTCCGATATCCTTAACTGAAAATTAAGCCCGTTGGCAAGCTGGAATTCATTCGCGATATATGTAAGCACGAAATACAGTACCGCAATGACAAGAGTCTGTATGATAAATCTTCCTATCTTCTTACCCATCCTGCATCTCCTACTGTTTATATCTGCTACTGTAGGCCACACGGTCACTGACCTGAATGCCTGCCAGTTTTCCTATGACATGTGTCGTGTTAGCCATCTTACCGCCTGTTACAACCGGCTCATACACGACTCCGCCCGTAGCGTTGTGATTACTGTATACCGAAACCGAAATAACTCCTCCGTCACAAACCGCCATGATCTGTATCGGATAAGAGTAAGGATTGACGAATTTGTAATCGAGCGATGCCCCTGAGATCGTCGCATCCAGTCCCGATGCGATATAACTCGAACGATGACTGTGGTTATGACGTTCTATCGGAACTATGCCCGCACGCAGCATTGCAAGGTTGAGCGTGGAACTTACCTGGCATATGCCTCCCCCGAGACCCTTCACATAGGTATCTCCGGATATGACATTGCCGAATCCGTATCCGTTTGCAACCGTTCTCGGACCGAATGCCGCATCACATGAAAATGCCTGTCCGGGCAAAATGATCATTCCGTTGATCTTTGCAGCTGCATTTCTGATATTCTTCGCTCTGTCCTCATTTGCACGGAATCTCGTGGATGCTTCTGATAACCTTGTATCTATCCCCGTCGAATCGGGATCTGCCGTAACGGCCTGCCCCGCTGCCGGAAGCACAGCTGATGTATTTGCGGCAGCTGCTGCACCCTTTACATACTTTGTAAGATCTATGTTGATCCCGGTCTGACCCGCTGCTACCGCTGCTTTCGCGGCGGAGATCACGGCATTTTTGTCTATCTGAACCTCTCCGTTCGTAACAAAAGTAAGACTGTCGATAAGCCCGCCGAGATCACGGAGTCCGTCGGTGTCGGCTCCGGTTTTTATCTGCTCGATCTCAGGACCGTATATCTGCTTGGTATATACCTTGTCCTGATAGGTCATTACGATGCTCGCAACCGTCTCGGCAAAAACGTTTGACGGCATCAAAATGATCGATGCCGATATCAGCGCAAGAGCCGCCGAAACAAATCGAAAATGCTTTTTCATAATATCTCTCCTTAATGCATAGCACACCAAACTGTAGTATATCACGCAAGTTCCATTTGGGCAAGAATTTGACAAGATGCGGCGCATGCCAAAACACTCTTTTATTACATGTTCTTTTGTTGTAAAATATTATGGATGGGAGGCGATAAGAAATGGGTGACAGATTATTTATAATTATTCCCGCATATAATGAGCAGGCCAATATCAAGCAGGTTGTACAGGACTGGTATCCCGTTGTTGAAAAATACGGCACCGATTCACGTCTGGTCGTTATCGATGACGGCAGCAAGGATGGCACATACAGGATCCTGCAGGATCTTTCAAAGGATATGCCGAAGCTGACCGCACTTACCAAGCCCAATGCCGGACACGGTGCAACCGTTATGTACGGATACAAATATGCTCTCGAACACGGTGCAGATTATGTATTTCAGACCGATTCGGACGGGCAGACACTCCCTTCGGAATTCGAGCCTTTCTGGATTTCCCGCACAAAATACGACATATCCGTAGGATACAGAAACAAGAGAAAAGACGGATTATCCCGTGTATTGGTCACCAGAATTCTCCGCCTTGTTGTATTCCTGTGCTTCAGAGTATATGTTCTTGACGCCAACACCCCGTACAGGATAATGAGCGCTCAAACGCTTCGCGACAACCTCAAGCTGATACCGGAAGATTTTTTCCTTACCAATGTCGCTCTTACGGCGATCTACAAAAAACGCGGTCAGAAGGTTCATTTCATACCGATATCATTCCGTCCGAGACAGGGAGGTACCAACTCCATCAATCTTATCAAGATCTTCAAGGTCGGGATATCTTCTCTTCATAGTTTTACCGCGATCAACGATAAGCTCTAAACCAGTCTCTCGGGATTGAGACATTCAAGTTCCGGTATCACAAACCGGCCGTCCTTTCTGATAAGTACATCATCAAACCATATTTCTCCGCCGCCATACTCGGGTGTCTGTATCAGTACCAGATCCCAGTGGACGGCGGATTTGTTTCCGTTTGGTGCATCATCATAGCTCATGCCCGGCGTAAAATGGATGCTTCCGCATATCTTTTCGTCAAACAGTATCTCCTTCATGGGTTTTTTGACATACGGATTGACCCCTATGGCAAACTCTCCGACATATCTGGCTCCTTCATCGGTGTCAAATATCCTGTTTGCCCGCTCGCTGTCGTTTGCCGTTGCTTTTACGATCTTACCGTCCTTAAACTCGAGAGATACATTCTCATATGTAAATCCCTCATATCTGGAGGGTGTATTGTAAGTAATGACCCCGTTGACCGAATCTTTAACAGGAGCGGTATATACTTCGCCGTCTGGAATATTCATGTGTCCATCGCATGCGATCGCGGGTATTCCTTTTATAGAGAATGAAATATCCGTATCCACTGCCCTGATCCTTACCCTGTCGGTCCTGTTCATCAGATCCACAAGGTTTTGCATGGCCTTTCCCATCTTCGCATAATCGAGATTGCAGACATTATAGTAAAAATCCTCAAACTCCTCAAAGCTTGAGTCCATTAACTGTGCCATAGCATCCGTCGGATAACGCAGAACGACCCATCTTGTTTTCGGAACACGTATCCCGTGATGAACCGGCGAAGAGTACAGTTTGTTATAAAGACCCATCTTCTCCGACGGAACATCTGCAAGCTCCGACGCATTATCCGCTGCCCTGACTCCGATAAAACAGTCCATCTCCGACATCATCATGCTGTCCGTACGGCACATCAGATCAAGCTGCTCCTCGCTCACTCCCATCAGAAGCTGCCTGTGAACACGCTGGTTTTCGCTGTGCGGAAACGGCAGACCTCCGGCAGCATAAACTTCTTTTACCAGTTCCCCCGCAAGTTCGGTCGTACTCTCTCCGATATAGTTTATCCATACCTTATCACCGGGCTTTACCGCCACGGAATAATTCACAAGATTATGTGCCAGTTTTTTTAATCTCGGATCCATTTGATTACCTCCTTTTTACAGGGGCCCTGCCCTGTCTACATTACATACGTAACGAAGCGGTTACCCGCTTTTTCAAACATGTTTTTCGAATCGTTCATGCCAAGTTTATATACGGTATCATCCTTCGGATCATACAGTATCGTGTTCTTGCTGTCATATCCGATTATGATCACAGCACCTCCGTCCTCGGTCATGGCCATGACAGGATAACCGTTGGAAACGTAGTACAGCATATCCGCCAGATTACACCCCGACAGATCAAGGACATCTGCATCCAGATTGTCGGACAGAACCTTAACGAGAGATTTTGTCCTGATCTCTTCCTCGGAGCTTTTGTAAACTCCGCCGTATTGCAGCATCTTATCTATACATTTCACATACGATGACGAGGTTCCCTCTGCCGTCTCCTCTTCACTTTCCTGATCTTCTTCGGTTTTGTCATCCGCGCCCTGTGCGTCCTTATCCTTTGCGGACCCTCCCGGTCCCTGACCTCCGGCTTCAAGTCCCGACAGTTTTGCGGAAGCCTTGCGGTTCCCTGTCTCCCAGATATACGCCATTCTTTTATCGGTAACGACTCCGTAAAGAGAACTTGCTTCATCAACAGCTTCCGATGCTGATGTGTATATATCCGACAGTTCGCCCTTTGCATAGACATAATATCGGCGAAGCGGATCCTCACCGGTCAGCTTAACATCTCTGCCGCCTTCAAAAACAACCTCTTTGGGATTAGTGATCTTTACTGATACCTTTTCGGTATTACCGGGTTTATATAAAACCGTCTGATACGTAGTCTCGGTTTTTTCGGTCACGACTGTGGACAAAACGTTTTTCAGCGTTGTTCTTGCCTTATTGTTAACTATCTGAT
This sequence comes from uncultured Lachnospiraceae bacterium, assembly GCA_902775485.1. GTDB lineage: Bacteria > Bacillota > Clostridia > Lachnospirales > Lachnospiraceae > UBA2868. Next base: position 119,660 of record CACYMJ010000007.1, on the reverse strand, counting down.
CGTCTTCTATGGCAACATACTCTCCGGTTTCGGGATCCTTTACAACTCTTGTCAGGATCAGCATATTGTCCCGTTTTTCAACATTCGTGACAAATATGCCGTCCATACCGTAATCCTTCATGATATTTCCGTTCTGATCCTGTATCCTGATACTGTACATCGGGATCAGCGTCCTTCCGGTATAATCGGTCGTTACATCCGAAACCTTTGCCACACCGTATATAACATCATTATCCATGAATCCGAGCGGGATCACGATCTCGCCGGCAACCGAAGATATTACGGAAGGAGTCATGCTGTCCAGTTTAAAAAGCTGTATCTGCGTACGGTCTATCACCGATTCACCGGTCTGCCACGCTATGGTACTTTCGTCATCCGAAGAATAGAATCCTGTCTCACTTATGCTGTCCTGCATCACCTCAGAATCCCTCGTGGCAATGTTGATCGTATATACCGTTCCGTCAAGAAGGATATACATTCTGTTTCTTGAACTGATATACGCAAGGTTATCTATGTCTTTTGCCAGGATATCGTATGATTTGGTATAGGGTATGAACAGCTCTTCTTCTATCGTATTTACCGCACAGTCATAATAATACAGTGCGACACCTGTCCTTCCCTCATTCAGGCCGCGGTTCATATACCCGTATACAATGAACCAGATGTTTCCTACACCGTCTATCATCATCGGCTTGATCGAATGAGCATTATATCTCGTTCTCGCATCGTCATTGTTCTTGTCGGCAAAAGCAAACAGTCTGGCCATCGTCTGCGATGAAATGTTATATGAATAAAGAGCGTTCTGCTGTACGAACGCATATATGCTTCCGGCATCGTTTTCTATCCTTACCGGACGTTCATGTATCATTCCGTGAAGGATCTTGCCGTTTACGACAACATTCTTTTCCTCATCGAATACCTGGTCCATTATCCTCTCGTATTCCATGAGATACATCCTCTTGCCGCGCTGCAGGCGGAAAAACTCCGAAACATTGTGCTTTTCCGACTGTATCTCCACCTGATACTTAAGCATTATCGATGCCGTTGTCTCATCGATCTCAAGCAGTTCCATGTCCTTGTCGGTTACAAGCTTCGGTTCAAGATCGCCCCATGTCAACTGGTTGAAATTGGAATGTATGTTGACATATGCATAACTGCTGTTGTCACCGTCAGCATTGGTTTCCATATACTTTTTTATTTCCGCCGCTGCTTCTTTATCAAATGTTCTGTCGGAAAAATCGCGCACGAAGTCCATCTTTTCGGTCAGATACAATTCCGCCCTGTTTATCACTCTTGCATAATACCTGATAACATCACCGCCGGATGTTGTCAGTTTTATGATGAGCATGTATTCTTTTTCATCCTCGATAAGATCCTTCAGCGTTGCCGTGGCATATATCACATTACCTTCGTTCGTGTAATCGGATATCTCCGTCTCTTCGATAAGCCTGGACATATCGACCGGCCTGACTTCGTAGGATACTTTTGCGATTACGGCATCATAAAGATCAGCCCGAAATGTTACAGATCTGTTTGCCATCAGGGGTGTTATAGGCCCACGCAGAAAACTCCCCTCCATTTCGGTCACGTAACCGTGGAGTGGATTGACATATACGTCATTGACGTTCATATATACGATTGGAAGCGTTGCGCCGCTCATTTCCGATGTCATGTCGGTATTGCCCCTGTTAAGGACTATATTTGAAACAAACAGGGAAATAAGGAACAGGACAAAAGTGGCACTAAGCTTTATTGCTCTTCTTTTTAGTTTGTTTTTATCCATAAGAAAAAGTGTGACGACGAAAATCTTTCGCCGTCACTGCTCATTACTTCTTTACTGCTTCGATCCTTGCCACACTTCTCTTGAGTGCGAGCATTGCACGATCTATGTCCGTTCCGGCAGGTTTGTCGGTAAGAAATCCTTCCGCACGTTTTCGTGCCGCTTCGGCTCTTTCCAGATCGATCTCATCAGGCCACTCACAGACCTCTGCAAGGATCGTCATGGAATCCTGCAATATCTCGAAGAATCCTCCGTGAACGGCACACACTTTCGGATCGCCGTCCGGAACATGGATATAACATACTCCCGGGGACAAAACACTCGTAAGCGGGATGTGATTTGCAAGCACACCTATCTGTCCTTCGGTTGTATTGATCTCCACCATGGTCACTTCACCCTCATAAAAGATCCTGTCAGGGCTTGTGATCTTAAGATGAAACGTTTGCGCCATAATAACTCCTTATTTCTGACTCTTCTCGTACTTCTCTATGACGTCTTCTATAGCACCCGAACTTAAGAAGAAGCTCTCCGGTATCTCGTCATGCTTACCTGAGAGGATCTCATCAAATCCTCTGATGGTATCGGAAACTGAAACATATCTTCCTTCAAGTCCGGTGAACTGTCCTGCTACAAAGAACGGCTGGGACAGGAATCTCTGGACTTTTCTCGCACGTGATACGGTGATCTTGTCCTCTTCGGAAAGTTCATCCATACCGAGTATGGCGATGATGTCCTGAAGTTCCTTATATCTCTGAAGTATTTCCTGAACACCTCTGGCTACTCTGTAATGGTCCTCACCTACGATCCTGGGATCAAGTATCCTCGAAGTGGACTCAAGAGGATCAACGGCGGGATAAATACCGAGTTCGACTATCTGTCTTGACAGAACGGTCGTTGCATCAAGGTGTGCAAACGTTGTTGCGGGAGCCGGGTCTGTAAGGTCATCGGCAGGAACGTATACAGCCTGTACCGATGTAATGGAGCCGTTCTTTGTTGATGTGATACGCTCCTGAAGGGCACCCATCTCAGTCTGCAGAGTCGGCTGATAACCAACGGCCGAAGGCATACGTCCGAGAAGTGCTGAAACCTCGGAACCAGCCTGTGTAAATCTGAATATGTTATCTATGAACAGAAGCACGTCCTTTCCGCCTTCATCACGGAAATACTCAGCCATGGTCAGTCCTGCAAGACCGACTCTCATTCTGGCTCCGGGCGGCTCATTCATCTGACCGAATACCATCGTGGTTTTATCGATAACTCCTGAATCCGTCATTTCATGATACAGATCGTTACCTTCACGTGTACGCTCTCCGACACCGGTAAATACCGAATATCCGCCGTGCTCCGTTGCTATGTTTCTGATAAGCTCCTGGATCAGGACCGTCTTTCCTACTCCGGCACCACCAAACAGTCCGATCTTACCACCCTTCTGATAAGGGCAGAGCAAGTCGACAACCTTGATACCCGTCTCAAGCATCTCGGCAGATGTTGACTGCTCCTCAAAGCTCGGGGCCTTGCGGTGTATGGGATATCTCTTCTCCACTTCCGGTGCAGGCTTGTTATCTATAGGTTCACCAAGTACGTTAAATATCCTTCCAAGTGTGTTTTCCCCAACGGGAACCGAAATGGGAGCGCCGGTCGCTTCCGCGTCCATGCCTCTTACCAGTCCGTCCGTAGGACCCATGGCAATACAACGTACCGTGTCATCGCCAAGGTGCTGTGCAACCTCAACAACAAGCACGCTTCCGTCATCACGCTTTACGCGGATGGCCTCATTGATCTCCGGCAGGTTTCCCTCTCCGAACTTAACGTCAAGTACCGCACCGATGATCTGGGTGATCTTACCTGTGTTATTATCCGCCACTGTTTTTCTCCTTCTTTATCTTTTATTTTTCTGTCGGCACCTATCCCAGTGCTTCGGCACCGCCGATTATTTCCGTAAGTTCCTGCGTTATCGCGCCCTGTCTTGCACGGTTATACTGAAGTTCGAGAGATGAGATCATCTTCTCGGCATTATCGGTAGCCGAATCCATTGCCTGCATCCTGGCTCCGTTCTCACTGGCAACCGCTTCGATAAGCGCACCGTACAAAAGACTTGTTACGTACTTTGGAATGATGGCATTTAATGCCTCATCCTCGTCCGGCTCATATGTCATGAGTGCACGCTTTGCGCTTTCGCTTTCAGCGTCGGGTTTGATCGACTCCTCATCTTCACTTCCCGTAACCGACTCGGTAGGAGTACTGTATTCTCCCAGCGGAAGAAGCTTCTGAAGTTTCGGAACATGTACTACCGTATTTTTAAAGATCGTATATGCAACATATATCTCACCGATCTCTCCGGCAGAATACTTGTCAAGCAGATCGCTTGTAAGTTCCATCGCATCCGCATATACCGGTTCCTCTATCATCCCGGCATTTTCGTAAACGACCTCATAGCCTTTTCTTTTGACGCCGTCACGTCCCTTTTTTCCTATGGCGTAAACGATCGTCTTATCTGTATCCCACCCGCTCTGGGTGACAAGCTTGGTGATGTTGCTGTTGTATCCGCCGGCAAGACCTCTGTTCGATGTTATGAGGATAACCGCCTTTTTGTCGGAACCGTTTGGCTTCATGAAAGGATGATCGATATATCCCGACTTCTGCCCTATCGATACGATGGTATCATACATCTGCATCGTATAGTTCTTGCTCTGTTCCGCACGGGCCTTTGCCCGCTGAAGCTTAACGGTCGACACAAGCTTCATCGCCTTGGTGATCTGCTGGGTACTCTGTATGCTGACCTTACGTCTTTTTATGTCGCGCATTGACGCCATAAACTATACCCTCCCGGTAATCATTATCATTTGAGAAAATCAGCCTTGAAATCATTAATGGCTTTCTTAAGCTTCTCTTCCATATCCGCTGAAAGCTCTTTTGTTTCGGCTATTGAGCTCGGGATCTCGGGATAGCTTGTCTTGATATATTCGAAGAATTTCTCTTCAAACTCCCCGATCCTGTTAACGGGAACATCAAGAAGCATTTTTCTCGTTACGACATATATGATCAGGATCTGGAATTCAACCGGCATGGGATTATACTGTCCCTGTTTCAGAACTTCCCTTATCCTTTCACCCTGAGCAAGCTTTTCTCTCGTATCCGCATCAAGTTCCGAACCAAACTGTGCAAATGCAGCAAGCTCTCTGTACTGAGCAAGTTCCGTACGTATCGGAGCAGCGATCTTCTTCATTGCCTTGATCTGTGCTGCGCCGCCGACACGGGATACCGACAGTCCGGCATTGACTGCGGGTCTGAATCCCGAGTTGAACATCTCTGTCTCAAGATAAATCTGTCCGTCGGTGATCGATATAACGTTTGTGGGAATGTATGCGCTTACATCACCGGCCTGCGTCTCGATGATAGGAAGAGCCGTAAGGGATCCTCCGCCGTATTCGTCGCTCATTCTGGCTGCACGTTCAAGCAGTCTTGAATGCAGATAGAATACGTCACCGGGATAGGCTTCACGTCCGGGCGGACGACGAAGCAGCAGTGAAAGTGTTCTGTATGCTGTAGCGTGCTTGGAGAGGTCATCATAGATAACGAGAACATCCTCGCCATTCTCCATCCATTCCTCACCTATGGCACATCCGCTGTAAGGTGCTATATACTGAAGGGGCGCCATCTCGCTTGCGGTTGAAGCGACAACCGTCGTATATGCCATTGCACCGTATTCCTCAAGTGTTTTGACGATCGAAGCGACCGTTGAAGCCTTCTGTCCGATGGCAACATATATACACTTAACGTTCTGGCCCTTCTGATTGATGATAGTATCAATGGCGATCGCCGTTTTACCGGTCTGTCTGTCGCCGATGATCAATTCTCTTTGTCCACGTCCGATAGGGATCATCGAATCGATGGCTTTGATACCTGTCTGAAGAGGCGTATCGACTGATTTTCTCGTGATAACACCGCTTGCGACACGTTCGATCTTACGATACTTATCTGTCTGTATGGGACCCTTTCCGTCAATGGGCTGTCCAAGCGCATTTACAACACGCCCAAGCAGTGCATCTCCGGCAGGAACTTCCACAACTCTTCCCGTCGTCTTGACTGTATCACCCTCATTTATCGCACCGGCTCCGAGAAGCACCGCTCCGACATTGTCCTCCTCGAGGTTCATGACCATGCCGTACACTTCTCCGGGGAACTCAAGCAGTTCTCCCTGCATTGCCTTCTCAAGTCCGTGTACACGTGCGATACCGTCTGCCACCTGGATGACCGTTCCCACTTCGGATACTTCCAGACAATCTGCGTATCTCTTAATCTGATCCTTGATTACCGAACTGATCTCTTCTGGTCTTAAATTCATGGATCCATTACCTTTCTTATATTGTATTAAGCTGAATTCGGCGAAGACTCTTCGCCAATTCGTTTATCTTCGTGGAAACGCTGCTGTCAACCACTCTGTCGCCTATACGGATGGTCATTCCACCGATAAGCGAAGCATCAACTGCATAGTTCATTTCCATCTTGACATAGTCGGTAGTATCGAGCAGTTTCTGTTCGATCTTTGCCTTCTGCGCATCGGTAAGTTCAACCGGTGTTTTGACATAAGCCACACCGATCTTTTTATATTCCTTGACACTGTCGATAAAACTGTCAAGAATGCCGTTTATTTCTTCGTAGCGGTTATTTGTAACTACCTGATTGAGCAGTCCGCAGATCTCTCCCGACATTCTTTCGGAAAAAATGTTCCTGATCGTATCGATCTTCTGATTTTTGTCGACACTCGGGTGGGTCATTATCCTCTCAAGATCGGGATTTTGGTCGAGAATATCGGCAAGCATGGTAACTTCCGAAAACAATTCGTCAACCTTGTTTTCCTCCACCGCTAACTGAAAAAGCGCATCGGCATAAGTTTTTGCAACTAGCTTTGCCATGTACTCTCACCTACTTCTTTGAGCGTCTCTTCTATCAGAGAATCCTGAATGCTTGTATCGATAGATGCTGCAACAACCTTACCTGCCATAAGCGATGCAACGTCTATGATCTGAGTCTTCACTTCATCGGCAGCTTTCTGTTTTTCAAGTTCAGCTTCCGTATGTGCCTGACGGATGATACCGGCAGCTTCTTCCTTTGCCTTTGAGATGATCGTCTCTTCGTTCTTGACGGCTTTTTTGCGTGCCTCCGAAAGGATCTGGTCTGCATCCTTCTGGGCACCGGCCATCTTCGCTTCGTATTCATCCTTTAAAGCGAGAGCATCATCTCTGTCCTGTTTTGCCGTATCAAGATCTGTTTTGATCCTCTCCTGGCGCTTTCTTAAAAGATCACGCGCAGGCTTGAACAGCATATAGGACAGAAAAAGGAAAAGCACAAAAACGGCAACCGCTGTTATGACCGCGTCATGAAGCAGTTGAAAATCGAGATCAAACAGACGCTCCATCTGCTCGCCTTCAAGCAGAACAGCTGTAATAATCTGATCCAAGTTTTTGCCTCCTTTCGATTATCTTTATCTTCTTCGTAAAGATCACGTAAAAGGCTTAACGAATAATAACAGCATTGCGATAAGAAGGCCGTACAGACCTGTCGTCTCGGCAACTGCCTGTCCCAAAAGCATCGTGGATGTAACGTCAGACTTTGCGCCGGGATTACGTCCAACGGCTGATGCTGCATGACCTGCCGCGATACCCTGTCCTACACCGGGGCCGATACCTGCTATAACAGCAAGACCTGCGCCGATCGCTGAGCATCCGAAAATAAACTCCTGTCCTGAAATGTTCATAAATTGTTCCTCCTATGATTTATGTTTATGTAAAAATAAATCCCTAAATAAAGTGAGCCATACCCGCTCAAGCGGCGCTCCGCCCTGTGGACGCTCGCCCGTTAGCCATCTCCAATAGCATCCGCCACATACGTCATTGTCAGCATACAGAATACGTATGTCTGGATCGCGCCCGAGAACAGATCGAAGTACAGATGCAGGAATCCGGGCCACCCCCATGCTATCTTGTTAAGAAGGCCGTATACAAGAGCCATCATAACCGTACCCGACAGTATATTTGCAAACAAACGAAGGGATATCGAAACCGGGACCGCTATATCGCCTATAACATTGATCGGAGCCCATATCGGCCACGGATCACACAGTCCCTTTATGAATCCGCCGACACCCTGATGCTTGATCTTATTGAAGAATATCAATCCGAATGTTATAAGTCCGAGCGGGAATGTTACGCCGTAGTCCGCTGTCGGCGGACGAAGTCCCAACAGTCCCGAGAAGTTGCTTATGAGAATAAACGAGAAAAGTGTGGAGATATAACCGAGGAATGGTCTTGCGCTCTTTCCCATACATCCCGTGATCATGTTGTCAAGCATCTCCACCATGAGCTCTACAATGTTCTGGAATGTTCCGGGCTTTGCGTAAGGATCCGCATTCACAATAACGTGATGAGCGCAACATGCGAATACAATAAACAGAAGAAAGACTATCGCAAGACTGACATGGGTCGTTGTGATCCATACAGTCTGGCCGAATATCTGATAAGAGAATATGCCCTTTATCATGAAGTTGACATCGGCTGCCAGAATAACGCTGTTCACTTATCGTACCTCCTGCATAAGATTTTATGTATCGTCGGCTGCAGATATGCACCCGCTTTTATCGTAATTATCGATATGATCAGAAACACCGGATGGGTGATACCGAAATATGAACAGACAGCGACTACAACGCACACAAACACATATCTTATGATCATCTGTTTTCGCATTGCACCGGCTGCACCCTTTTCATCAAGACAGAGCGCATCATCAACAGTGACCGCCATATGTATTGTATATACCATCGCGCTCGCCGCTCCGATCGCCACACCTAAAAGCGCCTTTTTCGTATCGCTTACAAATAATGCGATGACGGCCAAAACGGTGTTGATCAAAACGATGCCGAGCAGCATCTCATGGAGGGTACGATTATCTCTCAGAATGATCTTCAGTCTGTTCATTCATATTTTCCCTGTATACCCTGTCCATACTCTGTACAAAATCCTCTTTTTCATGCCCCGAGACCGCCTCGTCGACATCGCTTCCCAGATGTGTCGTTTTCCTGTTCTCGCTCTTCGCAAAAACATATATGTTGCGAAATCCCGCAAGCGCACCAAGAAAGAAAAGGATTATGACTATAAACGATGTGGAAAAGAGTCTGTCAAGAAATATGCCCGCGAATGTGCACAAAAGTATCGGTACTATCATATTGATACCGAACTGTAACACCATAGAAAGACTTCGAAACACACTTCTCTGATACTTCAATATCTAACCTTTCACACAAAACGCATCTTATATTATAACCGCGAATTCCCAAATAGTCCACTGATTTCACATCTAATAGAATACGTGATCGCCTATTATCGTTCCGTTTATCTCGGGAATGACCGTTCTGAAATACAGGCAGTTACCTACCGGCGTGGCTCCTCTCATCGCTTCATCGGCCGCCTGATAACATGCCGAAGGTGCTCCAAGTGCCAGCCTTGTTGCCAGTCTTCCGCTTCCCACGGGAGAAAACTGTCTGCTCTGATATATGACTCCCGAAACGGTATTAGGATACGCTGCTGATCTTACGCGGTTGATAACGACCGCTCCCACGGCAACCTGGCCCGTATATGGCTGATTTCCGGCTTCGCAGTAAATAAGACATGCCAGCAGGTCTCTGTCACCGTCCTGAAATTGGACCTCGGAAATGTCCCTCCACGACATCTTGGCCGCTTTTGCGATCATTGCCTGTTCTTCGGCGAGCTGTTTTCGAAGGGCCGCAAGGTTTTCTTCCTGCGCTTTAAGTTCAGCTTCATAAGCAGCGGTCTCAAGTTCCGCGGCCGACAGCTGTCCGTCGGTCTGCGCTATCGATCCGTTTGTCGAAGTGACCAGACTGTTGACCTTCATCTCTTCGGTCTGTGCCTGTTTTTTCAGGCTTTGCAGCTGTTCCTCCTCGGCACGCAGGGATGCTTCCTTTTCCTCTATCTGTGTTCGCATCTGAATGAGGTTATCGTACATCTTTTTGTCGTACTCTTCGATCCTGTCGACATACTCGGCCTTATTCAGAAAATCCGCATAACTTTTTGCGGAAAAAAAAGTCGCCAGAAGATTCTTGCTGCCACGCTCATACATGAACTTAACTCTTTTTTTCATCAGTTCATACTGACCGTGTTCTTCATCCACCGCTACCTGAAGATCTGCCTGGGCTGCCAGGATCTCTTCCTGTTTTTCGCTTATCCTTACCTCGATCTGACCGATATTCTCGGTGATCTGTGTAAGATTTTCATTAAGTTCCGACAGGTAGGATTCCAGTTCCTGTTTCTGATCCCGCAGGCCTTCCTTTTTAAGCTCGGTGGCCTCTTTCATCTGCTCGGTAGCCTTCTTGAGCTCCTCTGCATCTTTGATCTTTTTCGATGTACTCTCAACCGATGCATACACATTGGCCGGAGCGCTTTGCAAGATACACGAAACTGATAATACAGCACAAAGACAATATGCAGTTATGAAATGTATACGTCTTTTCCTCATATCAGTAGCTGACCGGCCGGATATCAAACCGTAATGACTATCTGCCTGTCGGTCGGTTCGTATCTGTAATAATTGACGCCCGCTGCATCGAACATTTTCTTGGATGCTATCACCGGATCCGTTCCGGAATATTTGTCGCAGTCATATATAACGGTCTTTATCCCGCTCTGTATGATCGCCTTGGCACATTCATTGCACGGGAAAAGAGAGACGTAAAGCTTTGCTCCCTCCAAAGATCCTCCCCGGTAGTTAAGTATCGCGTTTAACTCGCTGTGAACGGTATAGACGTACTTTGTCGACAGCGTTTCGCCTTCTCTTGCCCACGGAAACTCATCATCCGAGCATCCCTTGGGGAAGCCGTTGTAACCCATTGACAATATCTTGTTGTCGCTGCTGACGATGCATGCACCGACCTGGGTATTGGGATCCTTGGAACGCATTCCGGCAAGCTTTGCCACCGCCATGAAATACTCATCCCATGATATATAATCAAGTCTCTTATCACTCATTATTTTGTACCGAATATCCTGTCGCCGGCATCACCGAGACCCGGAACTATATAACCGTGATCGTTAAGCTTCTCATCGAGTGCTCCGACATATACGTCAACATCGGGGTGAACCCTGTGCATCTCGTTGATGCCCTCGGGTGCTCCTATTATGCACATAAAGTGAATGTTCCTGCATCCCTTCTCTTTGAGCATCGTTATTGCCGCACATGATGATCCGCCTGTTGCAAGCATGGGATCCACAACAAACACTTCCCTGTTCGCACAGTCTTCGGGAAGCTTGCAGTAATACTCAACGGGCTTTAATGTCTCGGGATCGCGATACAGTCCGATATGCCCGACCTTCGCAGCTGGAATGAGCGAAAGCATTCCGTCGACCATTCCCAGTCCCGCACGGAGTATAGGAACGATGGCCATCTTTTTACCCTTAAGTTCCTTTACCGTCGTTTCGCAGATGGGAGTTTCAACCTTTACATCGGACAGTTCGAGATTCCTTGTTGCCTCATAGCAGATCAGCATGGCTATCTCTCCGATAGTCTGGCGAAAATCTTTTGTACCTGTTTCCTTTCTGCGGATATACCCGATCTTATGCTGAATGAGCGGGTGATCCATGATAAAGACATTTTCCATTCCCGGATACTGTTGCATTGTTAGCCCTCCATTTATCAAGAAAGATTTATTGTTCCAGCTGTTTTACCTGTGACAGCCTGCGTACGTGTTTTTCCTCATTTGAAAATTCCGTGTTCATGAACACATCGATTATATCCATCATAAGATTCGGCCCGATAATCCCCGCTCCCATTGAAAGCATATTTGCGTCATTGTGCTGTCTTGTCAGCCTGGCGCTTGTGACATCCGAACAGAGTGCACATCTTATTCCCTTTACCTTGTTTGCCACTATGGATATGCCTATACCTGTCGTGCACATAACGATGCCTCTGTCAAACTCACCTGATGCAACCGCTTTTGCAACACTGTTTCCTATAGCCGGATAGTCGCAGCTGTCGGGTGTATATGTCCCGAAATCCTTTACTTCATGACCGCAGTTTTTCAAATGTTCGATCACGTCGGCCTTCCGGTCAAATGCACCGTGATCTGCCCCTATGGCAATCTTCATTTCATATTCTCCTTTGTTTCGGTTATTTTTAAACGCGGATCAAATTATGACCCGCAGCCTTGATCAGCCTGTTCATTATCGCAAGCCCAAGCCCCGGTGTATCAAACTCTTCCGAGTAAATCTCGTCGATGTTCTCTTCATCGCATTTTCTCAGCGAATCATACAGTCTTGATGCGATCTTTTCCTCGTTTTTGTCATCTCCCATATCAATGACCAGGTCCGCCTGCGGATAACACGATGTGTTTTCGCTTCGGCATAGTACGGCCGTGCGTACTTTGCTGCTGTTTTTTGCCGTCCTGTCATTGATGAGATTTATAACATCTGCTTTTTTGCCGGACACTATAGTAAGCACACCCCTGGGGGCATAATGACGGTATTTCATTCCCGGAGCCTTCGGCTTTACTCCCTCTGACGCCTCACCGAATACCGCAGGATCCTTTTCGACGGTTCCTATGACATCTTCAAGCATTTGCTGGCTGACATATCCGGGCCTTAGCATCATGGGAACGTCGCAGGTAAAATCTACTATGGTAGATTCAAGCCCTATCCGGCACGGTCCCGAATCTATGATCATATCTATCCTTCCGTCCATATCAACAGCCACGTGTTCTCCCGTTGTCGGTGAAGGTCTGCCCGAAATATTTGCCGAAGGAGCGGCAATATAGCCCCCCGCTTCCTTTATGAGCAGCTGTGCCACCGGATGTGACGGAAACCTGACCGCAACTGTCGGAAGATTCCCGGTCGTCTCGTCGGGAACGATCCGGGTCTTTTTCAGGATTATTGTAAGCGGTCCCGGCCAGTACATTTTTGCAAGCTTTTCGGCTGCGGGCGGAATATATGACGCTATTTTGTAAATGCTGTCAAACTGTGCGATATGCACGATAAGAGGGTTATCCGAAGGACGTCCCTTTGCTTCGTATATCTTTTGAGAGGAACCGGCATTTAGCGCATCGCCGCCAAGCCCGTATACGGTCTCCGTCGGAAAAGCCACCAGTCCGCCCGACCGTATTATCCTCCCTGCCTTTTTTATGGCCTGCAGGTCAATATTGTCCGCATCTGTTTTTATATATTCAGTCTTCATTATGAAGGGGTTTTCCCCTCCTCAATATCGTTTATCATTTTCTGTATATCCGAAAAACCGCCGGAATATATGACCGTAAGCAGCTTGTCGAGACTCCTGAGCGCCGGTATCATTTCCTCTGTTGTGAGCGTTCCGCCCTCGAGTGCATCAGCGATCTCTCCGACATCGACTACCTCGACCTTCCCGTCCGGATATACCAAAACGTCCGCAAGCAGGTCGGTAAACACATATGAATCGGCATCCGGATCGTATCTGTAACTGATAATATCGCAGTACCAATACATCAGGGATCCGTCTTCTCTGTAGAATTTACTTACTTTAAAACCCTCTTTCAGAAAATAACATGAACAGCCGTGATGCAGTATCTTTTTCGGTTTGATGGTATTCCATCTGGTAACTATATGATCATCATCCGAGAACAATATCTCATCCTTATCCAGCAGGATGATCTCTTCGGGTATGATCCTCTGACGATATAAAACCGGCCTGTTCATGCACTCTCCTTACATCAGTTCTTTGCCTTGTTCGCAAATTTAGTCTGCTCGGGTAACCATACTAGTTCAACGGTTCCTATCGGACCGTTTCTCTGTTTGGCGATGATCACTTCGGCGATCCCCTTTTTCTCGGAATCATGATTGTAGTAATCATCCCTGTACAAAAACATAACTACATCGGCATCCTGTTCTATCGCACCGGATTCACGAAGATCCGACAGCATGGGCCTTCGGTCCTCACGTTTTTCGACCGCACGGGAGAGCTGTGACAGTGCAACCACCGGAATATTCAGTTCCCTGGCAAGTGATTTCAGTGCTCTTGATATGTCCGATATTTCCTGCTGTCTCGAATCCGTTCTCCCCGATCCCGACATCAGCTGGAGATAGTCGATTATTATTACCGAAAGGTCCTTATGCTCGGCCTTGTATTTACGGCATTTTGACCTTAGTTCTCCTATGGTTATTCCGGGAGTGTCATCGATTATCATGCCCGACTCACCGATGGAACTGGCTGCCTCGATTAGGCCTTCCCACTGCCTCGCATCAACATTTCCGTTCCTGATAAGGCTCGCATCAACATGACTCTCGAGCGAGAGCAGTCGGTTCATCAGCTGCTCATGCGACATTTCCAGTGAAAATATAACCGCGCTCTTTTTATCCTTAATGCAGATATTCTGTGCCATATTCAGCACAAACGCGGTCTTGCCCATTGACGGTCTGGCCGCTATAAGTATCAGGTCGGAAGGCTGAAGTCCAGCGGTCTTGAAATCGATATCGGAAAATCCCGTTGCCACACCGGTTATCGGTCCGTCGGCCTTTGCCGCAAGAACTATTTTCTCTATGGCCTCTTTGACGATCTGCCTGATAGGGATATTGTCTCCCGTAGTCCTGCTGCTTGTTATCTCAAATATCTTCTTCTCGGCTTCCTCAAGTATGTCATCAGCTTCACCGGAATCGGCAAAGCACTTGTTCTCAATATCCTGACTGAGTTTGATCAGCTTGCGAAGAAGGGATTTTTTCTTGACTATATCTATATGCTGTTCTATAAGTGCGGATGTGGACGCCCACATTGCCAGATTGCGAAGGAATTCTCCGGATGCATACTCGGCAGGAGCGTTCATTTCCATAAGTTTATTTGAGACAGTTGTCGGATCGATCGTCAGTCCTTCGTCGACTATGGATCTTACCGCTTCAAAAACGTACGCGCATTCCTTCTGGTAAAAATCATCCGCACAAAGTGCACCCATAGCGGTGATAGCGGCATCTCTGTCCATCATCATGCCGCCTACCACTCCGCGCTCGGACTCCGCATGGTGTGGAGGGAGTTTTTTTATAACATTTTCATCCATACTATAACTCCTCGACCTTTACCTTAAGCGTCGCAGTAACCTTTGGATGCAGTTTGACGGGAACCTCAAATACCCCGAACGACTTGATCGCCTCGGGAAGGACTATCTTCTTTTTGTCGATATCCATATCGAACTGTGTCTTCGCTTCCTGTGCGATCTCTTTGCTGGAAACACTTCCGAAGGTCTTGCCTCCCTCGCCTGCTTTCAGCCTGACAGTTACCGTCTTTGAGGCGATCACTTCAGCGAACTTTTCGGCATCGGCAAGATTTTCCGCGGCAACCTTTTCCTCATTCTCTTTTCTGAGTTTAAGATCGTTCAGATTCTTGGCATCCGCGGGTGTTCCCAGTTTTTTCTTGAATATGAAATTTTTTGCATATCCGTCGGAAACTTCAACGACATCGCCGCGTTTACCGACTGATCTTACATCCTGTAAAAGTATTACCTTCATCAGAGTTCTCCCTTTCCCTTCATCTCGGAGATGACAGATATCAGTGACTTCTTGGCCTCATCGATCGTTATATCCCGAAGCTGTGCACCGGCAACATTCATATGTCCTCCGCCGCCGAGCTTTTCCATTATCACCTGTACGTTAACATCATCGATCGAACGTGCGCTGATATACACTTCGTCCTGATACAGGGTAAACACGAATGATGCCCTGATACCGTTTATGTTCAGAAGTTCATTTGCTGCTTCCGCACCTATGATCGTAGGACTGTCAACGATCGTATCCGGTGTGATCGCTATGGCAAATGCATTGTCATAAATCTCCGCGCTTCTGACTATCTCAGCCTTGGCCATATACGAGACCGCATCGTCCCTGAACATCTTGCGCACTCTCGTGATATCCGCACCGTTCCTGCGTAGATAGGCGGCCGCCTCAAAAGTTCTGACGCCCGTCTTGGTCATAAAGTTATTGGTGTCGATCATCATCCCCGAATACAGGCAGTCTGCTTCATCCGGCATCAGTTTTACATGATCGCTTATATACTGCAGAACCTCCGAAACCATTTCGGACGCACTTGATGCATACGGCTCTATATATGATAGCGTTGCCTTTTCGATCTTTTCCGCTCCCTGTCTGTGATGATCGAGCACAACTATGGGCTGACATAGTTCAAGCAGCTCAGGACATCCCGTAAAGCTCGGTCTGTTCACATCAACGACCACCAGCGTACATTCATTGTTTGATGCGATCTCGATGGCCTCATCCTTGGATACGAAAATGCTGTTATCATGCGCTCCGTCCCGTGTGACCATCTCAAGCATGGGACGTATGGATGTTGTGACCTCATCCACGACTATGTTTACCTTTTTATTGAATGTTCTGGCCACGCGGAAGATACCGATCGATGATCCGAACGCATCGACATCGAGTATCTTGTGTCCCATTATTATGATCTGGTCACTGCTCTCGATTATCTCGCGAAGTGCATGCGCCTTAACCCTTGCCTTGACTCTCGTGTTCTTGGCCGTTACTTCACGTTTTCCTCCGAAGTAACTGATCTCGTCATCAGTCTTGATGATCGCCTGGTCACCTCCGCGCCCGAGTGCAAGGTCGATCGCCGTTCTGGCATATTCATAGTTTTGCATGAACGAATCGGATCCCGCTCCGAATCCTATTGACAGCGTGAACGACAGCTCATTTCCTATGTTGGCATTTTTGACCTCTTCGAGAATTCCGAAGCGGTTGTCGATCATGTTATCAAGTTCTTTTCTCTTCATGACAACAAGGAACTTGTCCTTCTCCATCTTTTTAACGATGGCATCGACCTTCGAGAAATATTTATTGATCTGTCTGTCGATGAGTGCGACAACAAGCGAACGTCTGGCCTCATCCACACTCTCAAGCGCCTCATCATAATTATCCATGTAAATAAGTCCGCAGACCGTTTTCTGTTCTTCCAGCTGTCTGGTCAGCGAATTGACTTCGGTAACATCAAACATATAAAGTGCGATCAGATAGCTGTCATAATCAACTGCTTCGACATTCTCAGGCGCATCCATCAGCGCATCCATCGGCACCTTGTTCATGCTGGCCCTGAAATCATGTTCATCGACCGTGATAACGATCTCGGTCTCATGTTCCATCCCGGGCAGCTTTTCGTTTGTGATCTCCGGTATCAGATTGGATATGTTCTTGGAAAACTTTTTGGTGATATGCATCGTCTGGTCGAATGCATCATTCGTCCAGATGACCTTTCCCGATTCATCGAGCAGTGCATACGGAACCTCCAGATCCTTTAACAGCTGTTTCTGAACCTGTCCGTATTGTGTCGCAAAAGAAACCAGGTCTTTGGCTACCTTCCCCCTGTCGCGAAAATACAGGAAATAAGCCACACCTGAGTATATAACAAAGAACACCGTCGCACTTACTCCGGCCCTGATGTCAACAAAATACATCGCTGCCGCAAAGATTGCAACAAACAGTGTCATCCACACCGGCCACATGATATAGGTATGGATCTGTCCCTTAAATCTAAAGTTACCGCTCATGATTTCCTCGTTACAGAATACTAAATTCCCATTGAAGGATATTATAACTCATATTGTCAAAAAAAGAAAATGCCGGCTGTATACACAGTCAGCATTCTCTTTCGTGATCTGCAAAGCGCATTTTCCGCGGTCCTGCAGCTATCTGCACTCTTATCAGCCCTCTTCGATAGCTCCGACAGGGCACTGTGCAGCACAAGCACCGCAACTTACACATGTATTCTCGTCGATCTCGTACTTTCCGTCGCCTTCAGCGATAGCACCTACGGGACACTGACCTGCGCATGCTCCACAGGAAATACATCCGTCTTTGATAACAAATGCCATTTCAATCTCCTCCTTTTGAATCTGTCAATCCTTCCTGATTCGAAGATATTGTACAACAACCGGACGAAAAACTCAAACAAAACCGCCCGGTTCACAAAATGTTCTTAATTTCACTGAGAATCCTTGCTATCGGAAGACCTACAACATTGTAAAAATCTCCTTCTATGGACTTCACAAAAACTGCCGCGCCCGACTGAATGCCGTATGCTCCGGCCTTATCCAGCACGTCCTCCCGACGGATGTAGGATGTGATATCATCCTCATCAAGCGGATAAAACGTAACCTTTGTCTCCTCATAAAAGGTATGTTCCCCGACACGACCGGACCCGTTCATGAACACGAGGGTAACACCGGTGAACACACTGTGTGTGCTTCCTGAAAGCGATCTGAGCATTCCCGCGGCATCTTCCTCATCCTTCGGTTTTCCGAACACGGTATCGTCCTTTGCCACTATCGTATCGGCTCCGATCACCAGTATATCCGTTTCAACCGTCAGGTCCGGGTGCGTCTCATTGTATGTCCGGATCTGGGATGCCACATCCAGCGCCTTCTGCCTCGCCAGCTGCGTACAGATCTTTTCGGGAACCGTAGTATTTACGACCTCTTCTGCCTCTGACGGCCATATCTCGAACTCAAGATCCGCCATCTCCATCAGCTGTTTGCGGCGCGGAGATGCCGATGCAAGTATGATCCTGAATTCGCTGTTTAATCGCTGTGCTGTTCCCATATCCTATACCGGCACACCGTCCGTTTTTCTCCTGTCCCTGATACCCTGGAGAATGACTTCCTTTTTGGCTATAAGATCCTTCTTGTCCATCGGAGGCGTGTCCTTTAGCGGGTAATCAAATCCCAGTTTTTCGTATTTTGCCTTTCCCATCGTGTGATACGGGAGTGCATCGAGGGCTTTGAGCATTTTCAGCCCCCCGATAAAATATCCGAGATCATACAGGTACTTATCGTCATCCGTAAGACCCGGAACGATAACATGTCTGATCCAGGTGTCCACACCCTTTTCGGAAAGATACTGTGCAAAAGCAAGTATCCCGTCATTGGGCTGACCCGTTATCTTCATGTGCATATCCGGATCTATGTGTTTGATATCGAGCATGACAAGATCCGTCAGTTCCATGAGTCTGTCAAGTTTTTCGATAAGGACCTTATTATCGGGTTTGTAGGCAATACCCGATGAATCGATGCATGTGTGGATATTATGCTGTTTGCACAGCGTGAACAGATCGATCAGAAAATCGACCTGCATAAGCGGTTCCCCGCCCGTAACGGTCAGTCCGCCGCCGTTTTTATAAAAAGGTTCATTATGAAGATACTGCTCGATAATGTACTCGGGGTCCATCATCTCTCCGCCTGTCATTGCCCACGTATCGGGATTGTGGCAATACATACACCTCATCGGACAGCCCTGTACGAATACTACGTATCTTGTTCCCGGTCCGTCTACGGTACCGAAACTTTCAAGTGAATGTATGCGGCCTTTGGTCATTTTATTCCTCCGCAAAAGACATACGAGCCCGAAACGCTGTGTTTCGGGCTCGCAATAGATTACCTGGTTCAGATAGCCTCGTGGAATGTACGAGAGATAACGTCTGCCTGCTGCTCCGGTGTAAGCTTGATGAAGTTAACGGCATATCCGCTTACTCTGATCGTAAGCTGAGGATAATTCTCGGGATGTGCCTGAGCATCAAGAAGAGTCTCTCTGTTAAGTACGTTAACGTTAAGGTGATGTCCACCTTTTGTTGCGTATCCGTCTAAAAGATTTACAAGGTTATCAACCTGTGCCTGATTAGCTGCCATAATATTTTCCTCCTTTTTTTAATCTGTTTCTTCCCATCTTCGATGGGTCGCTCCTATCTGTAATCATCGAGGCCCTGATGAAGTGTCGGAACACTGCATGCGAGCGGTGTCCTCGAGCAATCGGTACAGCCCATGGTTTCAGTACTTCTTGCTTCTTTTTGTTCCTCATCGACATCTACGTTCAAATGTCCGACTCCGGCCTCGACGGAACCGTCAAGGAATGCTACAAGATCATCTATCTGATCCATAAATGTCACCTCCTGTCTGCATTATTTATTCAGATCGAGCTCGATATCGCCTGCAAATACCTGATCTTCCTTACCAAGTGCAGCGGGGATGATGGTAAATGTATTAGAGATACCATCCTGTGCATCATTGAACGGAAGCTTTGATACAGATGAAAGCGAAGCGATAGCTCCGTGTGTATCACGGCCGTGCATCGGGTTAGCACCGGGTGCGAAAGGCTGTCCTGCACGACGTCCGTCAGGTGTGTTACCTGTTGCCTTACCGTATGTAACGTTTGATGTGATGGTAAGGATAGACGTTGTAGGAATACCGTTCCTGTATGTATGATGACGTCTGATAGCTGTCATGAACTTATGAACAACTTCCTTTGCGATCGCATCAACACGGTCATCATCGTTACCGTATTTAGGGAAGTCGCCTGTGATCTTGAAGTCTGTGATGATACCGTCTTCGTCTCTGATACACTCAACCTTTGCATACTTCATAGCTGAGAATGAATCGGCAACGATCGACAGACCTGCGATACCTGTTGCAAAGTATCTCTTAACGTCTCTGTCATGAAGAGCCATCTCTGCTCTCTCATAGCAGTACTTGTCATGCATGTAGTGGATGATGTTAAGTGTATTTACATATACATCTGCCTGCCACTCAACCATGTCGATGAACAGTTCCATAACCTTATCGTAATCAAGAACATCACCTTCGTAAGGACGATACTTCGGACCAACCTGCTTCTTGGTCTTCTCGTCGATACCGCCGTTAAGAGCGTACAGAAGGCACTTTGCAAGGTTTGCACGAGCTCCGAAGAACTGCATTTCCTTACCGATGACCATTGAAGATACGCAGCATGCGATACCATAGTCATCACCGTGTACAGGTCTCATAAGGTCATCGTTCTCGTACTGGATCGATGATGTATTGATGGAAGTCTTAGCACAGAACTTCTTGAAGTTCTGAGGAAGTCTTGTTGACCAGAGAACCGTAAGGTTGGGCTCGGGAGCTGCACCAAGGTTCTCAAGTGTATGAAGATAACGGAAGCTCATCTTTGTTACCATATGACGTCCGTCAACACCGATACCACCGATAGACTCGGTTACCCAAACGGGATCGCCGGCAAAGATCTGGTTGTATTCAGGTGTACGTGCGAACTTAACGCAGCGAAGCTTCATGATGAAGTGATCAACGAACTCCTGGATCTGTTCCTCGGTAAATGTACCGTTCTTAAGGTCACGCTCTGCGTAGCAGTCGATGAATGTTGATGTACGTCCGAGTGACATTGCTGCACCGTTCTGCTCCTTAACCGAGCAAAGGTATCCGAAGTATGTAGCCTGGATAGCTTCCTTAACGTTTGTTGCGGGCTTTGAAATATCGCATCCGTAAGAAGCAGCCATTTCCTTCATCATCTTAAGAGCTACCATCTGCTCTGAAAGCTCTTCACGAAGACGGATAACATCATCAGTCATAACACGTCCTGTTGAATCCTTCTGAGCCTGCTTGTCTTCTATAAGGAAATCGATACCGTAAAGAGCAACCCTTCTGTAGTCACCGATGATACGGCCTCTTCCGTATGCATCCGGAAGACCTGTTATGATATGAGATGTACGGCATGCTCTCATTTCCTGATTGTATGCATCGAAACAACCTGCATTATGAGTCTTACGATGTGTTGAGAAGAATTCACTGATCTCGGGATCAACTTCGTAGCCGTTGTCCGAGCAGGCCTTCTCTGCCATACGGATACCGCCGTAAGGCTGAAGTGAACGCTTGAAAGGCTTATCTGTCTGGAAACCTACGATGGTCTCCTTGCTCTTGTCAAGATAGCCGGGGCCGTGTGAAGTGATCGTGGAAACAACCTTTGTATCCATATCAAGCACACCACCGTTTTCTCTTTCCTTCTTCTGAAGGTCGAGAACCATCTGCCACAAGTCTTTTGTGTTCTGTGTAGGTCCTGCAAGGAAAGAATCATCTCCGTCATAAGGAGTATAGTTCTTCTGGATGAAGTCACGTACGTTGACTTCGCTTTCCCACTTACCGCCTACGAAACCATTCCATTCTGATCTCATTGTAACGCCTCCTAAACTAAACTTGTTAATTTTGCTAAATCCGCTTCGCGGATGTTTCGTGTTTTGGTAATTGTTATTATAGTTTGTGGATTGTATACACGTCAAGGCAGATATCTGTATTTTTTTGCGTACAAATCCCTTATTTCACTAGGCATAATAGACATATTTCCTTGACTTGATTTATAAAAGATGCTACTCTAACTGCGTTTCATATGGTAAGCATTTAAGACATGTTATCTGGAGGTATAGATCATGGCAATAACAAAAGATATGACGATCGGCGAGATCCTCGTTACAAAGCCCGAGGTTGCACCGATTCTTATGGAAGCAGGAATGCACTGTCTCGGATGCCCCGCATCCCAGGGCGAGTCTCTCGAAGAGGCTGCGATGGTACATGGCATGGATATCGATGCACTTATGGAAAAGATCTCCGCTCTCGACTGATACGGACGATGTGCATAAAAAAGAACGACCCGTAAAGGGTCGTTCTTTTTATGTCCTGTCCGATACCGCCTATGAAAGCAAAGTCTCTATGGCATTATCGGCAATGATGCAATTGTTATGCTCTTCGAAGAACGCTTCGGAAGCAGGTGTTGACCTCTCCATCGAACCGTATTCCGAAAGAACATTACATATTCTGTTGAATTCTTCGGTCTTGTGTTCGCCCTTTGAAAGTGCAAGGATATAACAGTCATCCGTCAGATCGTGGTACAGGGAATTCTTGCCCCTGTAAAACTTTGAAACGACACCGGCGGCTTTGATAACATCGGCAAGCGTATCGAAAGCAAATGCCCTTGACAGTTCCGCAGCCGCATTTGCCTGCTCTATCAGCTTCTCCTTCGCCTCTTCCAGCAGTTCGGGGTTCTTGGACACTTCCTGTGAAAGTTTCTTGAACAGATCAAGAACTTCCGGCATTTCTTCGGATACCGATCTGAACAGTTCGGATATCACATCGTCCTCTTCATCCCTTATATTCGGAGCAAAGTTCGCAAATCTCGTATCCAGTTCATCCGGATCCTCAACCTTGGTTATTATAAGGATGATGGATTCCGATGAAAGAGGAATCGCCTCTATCATAAGAGGTATATCGTTTGCTTCAAAACCGAGTTCATAAGAGGCCTGCTGCATCATGTCGCGAAACAATGTCTTTGCCTTCTCCGTTCCATAGGCAAGCTCGGAAAGCTTCAGCTGCCTGTCTGCAAGATCCGCTTTCGTCAGAGTACATCTGATCTGATGCTCATTAACACGTTCCAGTTTCATATATCCACCTCCCATCCTCGATCAGAAATTCACGTTTAAGTATATATGTTATATATCGGCAAAAACAAATTGTCAAATAATATCAGATTACATTTCTTGTGGACCGTTTTTTTCGCATCACTATATCTAGTACTTGATAAAACGGCACCGTTCGGATAAAATCTGAAACAAGATCGCTCCTTCGCAATCAGTGGCGAAAGGAGGGCAGAGATTATTCATATCTCTTATCTTTATTGTAAGATATATGTCTTATTATTTCCAGTGAATTTCCTGTGAACACAGGGATTTGCACATTTCAGGAGTTTCTTATCGGGTAATCCCCGAAGATTTCAACAAAAATCGATCTATCGATAACTCCCAGGTTTTATAATGTAAATTGGTTGTTCGTAATCAGATTCAAACAGCGTTTTCAACCGAAAAAGCAAACGAAAAGCAAAAGTATTCTCCACACGCGAAGTGCGATCTTACAAAATTGTATCACGGTACCTATTGATCGATTGCAGGTACCTCCGGACCGGATTCCCGGGAAAATAAAAAGGAGTTTTCCGATACCGCATATCCCGGGGATCCGTGTCCTGTCATTCGGTCTGTGTTTCTGTCGGAGCAGCTGATGAATAGTAACCGTTGACCAGTGCAAAAGCTTCATCCGTACCGAATGCAAGCTGCCATACGGCAGCGCCTCCGATATCGTGAGCCTTCATGACATCGAGTTTGGCCTTCAGGGACTGAACATCTTCAAGCCACATCTTGCATGTCCCGCCTTCCTGCTGCCACTCGGCATAATTCTGGCCGGTTCCCTCATCCCATACCGGCGTCGCTCCGGCTGCGGATGCAACCTCGGCAGCTTTTGACATAGCATATGTCTGGACATCGAGTATCTTTTCATTCTCATCTACCGTCCAGCTTCTGACATAGAACGGAAGTGCATTTATCACTTTTTCCTTCGGAACTTCCTCAAGGGTTTTTTCTATACCTTCTGTCACAAAACCGATCGAAGCTACCGAACCTGCCTCATCCGAAGCGCTTGTATGCTCATCATATCCCATGATGATGACATAATCCGCAAATACACCCTGCTCCATCCTGTTATAGTGCATTGAGTATTCCTTGGGAACGTAGTTATCTACCGAAACAACAAGGTTGGCAGCATGTGCCTTCAGGCAGAATTCCCTTATGAACTGAACATATGCCGGACCCGCATCGGAAGGAATGGATTCAAAATCAAGATTGATACCGTCAAGTCCGAGCTGATTTGCATACGTCAGCAGCTGCTCGGTCACGTATGCTCTTTTATCCGGATCGGAAAGCACTGCGGTGGTATTGACCTCGGGATGGGTAAGATTACTAACAAGTCCCCATACCTTGATGCCTTTCGCGTGACATGTCTGTACATACGCAGATGATGCGATCGAATCAACCGCTCCGGTATCATCGGCCAGAGAGAACCACGTCGGCGATATGGTATTTATATATGAAAGATATTTCTCGTTATCCTTAAGTGATGACACCGAGCCGTCGCCCGTTACATTGTGCCATGCAAGTACCACGGGCTGCGAATAATCCGCAACCTGTGCAATGGATATGGGGGCAACATCATTTACAGGTGTCTCCGGACGGTCATATTTATCTCCGAGATGCTTGGTCTCAATGTATCCGGTGATAAGATCATCCGACATCACTTTCATCCACTTCTCATTTTCGGAATCAATGACAAGAAGAGTGCTTCCCTTGCGTAGCTCCTTTAACACATCACCTTCTTTGTCAGGCTCACGTCTTATGGCGACATCGTCTTTTTTGACATCGGCAACAACCTGAGTCGACCATTCATTTTTGATCTCTGCGCGGAAAGGCTCTTTAGAACCGTTTCCAAACAGTTTGTATTCAAAGTTCGTAAATACCCTGACATAATCAAGGCAGACCATCAGGACGTCACCCTCCATATAACAGGCGGGATAACCCGATTGTATTCCGGTTCCGTCCAGATTGTAATAGTTATCTCCGGGGGTGGCACTGTATACCCCTTCCCCCGTAGTGTAAAGAAGTCTGTTGCTGACAGCCTCCCAGTAGAAATTGGGATTATATTTTTCGATCACCGTTTCGTACGGTACATACATTCTTCCGTTATTGACCTTGATCTTTTCCCCTGTTATCTCACCGTTTTCGACAATAACCGCCTCATCCGCTCCGGGTTGTCCGAAATACTCGTAAAGGTCCGCCTGTTTGCTCGAATATCCCCAGTCTTCGAACAATCCCGTACTCTGTGCTATCAGAAGAATCACGCCGATAAGGACCATTGCCACGGCAACGGGTATCACCGCCTGCAGGATCCTTCTCCTGTATCTTCTCCTTCTTCTTGCCTGTCTGGAACTGTTATAACTCATTATCTATCTCCGCTCGCTTAACAATAACCGTCTTTTAGTGATATACTGCCTATCCCATGTTTTGGGCCTCAACCAGTCCCTTGCCTCCATACATCTCGCGAAGTTTCGGCTTCTCGATCTTTCCGGTAGGATTACGGGGTATATCCGCAAAAATGATCTTGCGGGGCCGTTTATACCTCGGAAGTGCCATACAGAATTCATTCATTTCATCTTCCGTGACAACGTAGTCCTTCTTAAGTTCAATGATCGCACAGCTGACTTCACCAAGACGTTTATCCGGTATACCTATGACAGCAACATCATGAACAGCCTCATTTGTACGTATGAAATCCTCGATCTGTACCGGATAGATATTTTCACCGCCGCTTATGATAACATCCTTCTTACGGTCAACGAGCATAATGAATCCGTCCTCGTCTTCCGTAGCCATATCTCCTGTATAAAGCCACCCGTCGGCAAGTACTTCCTTTGTCGATTTGGGGTCATGATAGTAACACTCCATGACTCCGGGTCCCTTAACGGCAAGTTCACCGACCTCGCCGCGTTTAACTGGTTTGCGGTCTTCTCCTACAATGGCCGTTTCCCATCCGTACCCGGCTTTTCCGATACACCCTACCTTATCGATATTCTCAACGCCGAGATGTACACAGCCGGGACCTATCGATTCGGAAAGACCGTAGTTTGTATCATACTGATGATTCGGGAATATCTCCTTCCACTTTTTGATCAGACTCCTAGGAACGGGCTGGGCTCCTATATGCATCAGTCTCCACTGGTCAAGCTCATAATCATCAAGATTCACCCGTCCGCTTTCGATCGCTTCAAGTATGTCCTGCGCCCACGGAACAAGGAGCCAGACTATCGTGCACTTCTCCTTTGAAACCGCTTCAAGTATCAGTTCGGGAGCCGTACCCTGAAGAAGGACGGCCTTGGATGCCGACAGAAGACTTCCGAACCAATGCATCTTCGCGCCCGTATGATAAAGCGGCGGTATCAGAAGGAACGTGTCATCCCTCTGCTGACCGTGATGGTTCTGTTCGCATGCCGCCGAATGCATAAGTGAGCGGTGTTTGTGAAGTATAGCTTTGGGGAATCCCGTCGTTCCTGATGAAAAATAGATCGCAGCCTCGTCATCATCCGTAATTGATACATCGGGTTTTACGCTTGAACAGTTTGCAACCGCTTCCTTATAATCATCTGCAAATGTCGGGCAGTTGTCTCCGACATATATCAACAGTCTCTTTTTGGAAAGTTCATCGCATATCTCTTCAATTCGTCCGATAAACTCGGGGCCGAACACGAGCACGTCTATCTGCGACAGTTTTGCGCAGTACATGATCTCATCCGAAGAATATCTGAAATTGAACGGCACGGCCATGGCTCCGGTCTTAAGAACACCGAAGTATATGGGAAGCCATTCAAGACAGTTCATCATTATGATGCCTACTTTATCGCCCCTTTTGATCCCTCTGGACATAAGATAATTTGCAAATCTGTTTGCCTTTTCATCAAAAACACTCCATGTGATCTCGCGGCGATAAGATTCTTTTTTTGTGCTTTCTATAAGTTCGTATTCCTTCCAGGTAACACGTCTGTTTTCCTTGATCTTGGGATTGATCTCTATGAGTGCGATATCATTCGGATATTCTCTCGCATTTCTCTCAAGAAGTTCTGTGATGGGCATTTGATAGTCCTCCGTATAAAAAAGATATTACTTTAACGCTATAAAGCGTTCAAGCGCACATGAATTAGTTTATCTTTTCCCGATATAAATGTCAATAAAAGACCGACCGTCCGAAGACGATCGGTCTGTGATTACCGTCATTATTCAGCTGTGTAAGGCATTAATGCTACGTGGCGTGCACGTTTTACTGCAACTGTAAGGGCTCTCTGATGTCTTGCACAGTTTCCCGTGATCCTTCTGGGAAGGATCTTTCCTCTCTCTGATACGTATCTCTTGAGAGTAGCAACATCTTTATAATCAAGTGCCTTTTCCTTGCCACAGAATACGCAGACCTTCTTACGTCTGTGCATCGTATTTCTTCTTCTTACCGGTGCATCTGCTCTATCGCCTTCACCTTGCGGTTTTCCAAAAGCCATAATAACTGTCCTCCTGATCTGACTTAACTGAAAGGAAGTTCCTCGTCGATCCCATCCGGAATGTTCATGAATCCGTCGCCACTGTCATTGCCGGCTGCTCCGCCGTCATTTGCGGGAACAAACTGATCGGAACCCTGTGATGACTTACTGTCGACAAACTCATGTCTTTCAACAACTACGTCTGTGGTATAGACTTTCTGTCCGTCCTTGTTTGTGTAGCTGCCTGTCTGGATATGTCCCTCGACAAGTATTCTCGAACCCTTGCGAAGATACTTCTCGGCAAATTCGCCGTCACGACCAAACGCAACAATGCTTATAAAATCCGCTGTCGGTTGATCGTTGCTGCCGCTGTCTCTTCTTACTCTTCTGTCAACGGCAAGCGTGTATCTCGCAACCGCTCTCGGCTCATTTCCTGCCGAATAGCTGACATTGGGATCACGGGTTAATCTTCCTACTAATATTACCTTGTTCATATAAACTCACTTTCTATTACGCTTCTGCCTTAACGCAGAGATAACGAAGAACGTTATCCATAATGCGGACACGATTTTCGATCTCAAGCGGCGTGGACGGCTCTGCATCGAACTGGACAAAGTAGTAGAAGCCTTCTCTCATTTTCTGGACTTCATAAGCAAGTCTCTTCTTGCCCCACTCGTCAACGTTCGTAACCGCACCACCGAAACGATCAACGTAACTCTTGATCTTTTCGATTATGGCAGCTCTCTCATCGTCTTCGATCTTAGCATTAAGAACAACGCATAATTCATATTTGCTCATGCCTGTACCTCCTTCTGGTCTTTGAGCGTCACTTCGATGATACATGTGACCGCTCTTTGGCCCCCGAACCCTTCCGGGAGCAAGGAAAAAATTGTATCACGAGATGGTATGATAACACATACCACACACGTTTTCAAGGGTTTTCGGTAACAAAAATCAGACTGTGATCGCCCCCAAAACCTCTCCTATACTGTCATTTATCACAAGATCGGCTCTTGAGTCCATGGGTGTTTTTGACTTATTGATCAAAACCAGCTTGTTTCCCCTGTAATAATCAATAAGTCCGGCAGCCGGATACACCGCAAGAGATGTTCCTCCTATGATGAGGATATCCGCTTCGGAAATGTATTTTATCGATTTTGACATTGTATTGCTGTCAAGTCCCTCTTCATAAAGAACAACATCCGGCTTTATCGGTCCGCCGCACTTGTCGCATTTGGGAACGCCCTCGCTGTTTATGATGTAATCGACATCAAATGCTTTTTTGCAGGATTCACAGTAATTGCGAAGTACGCTTCCGTGTAGTTCGAGAACTTCCCTGCTGCCCGCCGCCTGATGCAGGCCGTCTATGTTCTGCGTAACTACCGCTTTGAGCTTGCCCGCCCTCTCAAGTTCGGCCAGTTTCAGATGGGCTTTGTTGGGCTTTGCTGTCGTACACAGCATTTTGTCACGATAGAATCTGTAGAATTCCTCGGGCTTACTCCTGTAAAAAGTATGAGACAGTATCGTTTCCGGAGGATAGTCATACTTCTGATTGTACAGTCCGTCCACACTTCGAAAATCCGGTATTCCGCTTTCCGTCGAAACTCCGGCTCCGCCGAAAAAAACGATATTGTCCGATGCGCTTATCCATTGCTGCAATGTTTCCTGTGCACTCATGTCTGTCCTCCTTATTATAATAAAGCTTATGAATCGACTCCGATCTGCATCTTTGCCCTGCACACTTTGTCGCCGTCGCCGTTTCGTATCGTAACCTTTACCATCAGCAGGCTGTACGTGTCATTCTTTTCCTCAACAATACCTTCGACGGTAAGTGTATCACCGATATAAACGGGTTTCGCAAATTTGATCTTCACCTCATGAATGAGGCTTCTTTTTCCCGGAAGATAAACTCCTGCAAGCGTTGACAAAAAAGATGCCGTCAACATCCCGAATGCCACGCGGCCTCTATGGCCCTTTGACCTTGCGTACTCCTCATCGTTGTGAAGAGGGTTGACATCTTTCGTGATATCCTTAAATGATGCCATCATCTCTTCGGTAAGGGTAACGGTAAAACTCTCTTTATGTCCGATCCGGATATCCTCATATCTGTATTCGTTCATCTTCATCACCTACAGTTTAGACGCGATCAGATCAACCATCTCTCCGACATTTGCAAGTTCGTTTACTTCTTTCAGATCGAACTTCAGATCAAATTCCTTTTCCATTGAAACAACAAGTGCTATGTGTTCAAGCGAGTCCCAGTCTTCTATGTCGGAAGAATTGGTCGAATCTGTGATAACAAGAGAGTCATCATCAAAAACCTCACGAAAGATCTGCTGAACTTTTTCCATTATCTGTTCATGTGTCATTGTATTTACCTTCCAGCATTATTTTACGGCCTCAAGCAGTCCCGCCTCAACCATCTTCTTAAGGGTGGGCAGCATGTCGCAAACTGCATGGCCTATATGATCGCTCAGTTCAAATATGTCATTCGTACCGTCCGCATACGCCGAGATATCCTTGAGTATGAGCGTATCCTTGTAACTTTCCTTGTTGCTCGTAGTCGGCATCAGTCCGCGCCGTCCGAGCTGGGGTTCACACAGGCATTTGATCCTGTACTTGTAGTTGTTCTCAAGCGCCTCCGTACATTTCAGCAGTACTTCAAGACTGCCCGCAAGTCCGTCGGCGGATATGATATCAAGATTATCACCGCTTGTATGATATTCCGGATAAACATGGTATTTTGATCTGCAGAAACATACGAGCGGAATGTCAACTCCCGGAGCCTGATACTGTCTCTCATCACTTCCTCTTTCGAGATAAGAGTATTCCTTAAAATCCGGGTCCATTCCGGCAAGCACATTCATCAGGACTCTGTCGGCAAGTGTATTGGCATATCTGGAATGTACTATCGAATATGCCCTGTCATCACCGACGCACGTAATGTTGAATCCGGCGATCACGTTTTTCTTCAGTGTTTCCAGATTTCTCGAGATATATGTGATCGCGCCTATTGTCTCGGGGAGAAGAACCAGCCTGTATGAGTATCTTCTTTTCGGCATCGCCGCGATGTATTTTGCAAGTTTTGTCATCACTACCGGGCCGGAACATTCATTGTTGGCCATTGACGGATGACATATATACGAACTGAAGAATATCTCCTCACGGCTCTCACCCGGAATCAGGAGTTCACCGTACGTTAACGATCCCTCAAACAGGTCGGAATCTATATACGCGTGATATCTTCCGTCGGGAAGGGAGACCAGCTGATCCTCGCTCATGCAGAATCCCCAGCGCTCCTTATAGTAGGAAGTACAGTACGGTATAAGATCCGGCTGATCCTTAAGCGTATAAATGTGCTCCTTAAGATCATCAAGGCTCATCCACTCGTCTACCGGTGTGGAATAGCCCATTACATGGAGATTGTTGACCTTCATGTCAACGATCTTCTCACCGTTTTCGTTTTCTATATATGCATCTCTTATAGCCCATTCATTCGGAATGGTCCAGTCAAATACTTTTGTCCCGGTCGGTACTTCATAAAGCTTCATATCGGGCATTTCCCGAAGCAGGATATCAAACGTCTGTCTGACACCTTCTCCCATAATGCTCCTGCATATCGGAAAAATCTCACTCGCAAGTGCGAACATGTCCCTGCCGTCATCAAGATATGCATTATCCTGGCCTGTGAAAGAACATATCCTGCGGCTTCTGTTATGGCGCACGTCTTCCTGAAGTATCGGATGAGATGCGGCCAACTCAATGATCTTATATTCAAGGTCATTGATATAAAACCGCTTCATTATCCCCTTTTCGATAAACTCGTCCTCGAACGCATATATAACATTCGTAACGTCCTTATCGAGCGCCCTTACGTTCATATCGTAAGTTCTTGTCGTCGTAATGCCGTTCTCGTCCGTATATTCTCCGGTAAAATCCTTCAGATACCGGTAATTGCCGTGAAGATTTCCGACCGACTGCTCGGCATAGTGAACAAACACGAACGAATGCTCAAGATCCTTGTCTATGAACAGATTCCGGTATCCCTTTTCTACCATATACGCAAACGGCGAATCGGAACCGAATGAGCTTTTGTTCTCAAGGGCGCACAGATCGTCCGTATCGGCACCCCAGCATGTGAACGAATAGATCGGGTGTTTTGTACGGCGAAAATCTTTTCGCTCCATTGCGATCTTGCACAAAGACCCCGTTTTGGCGGGTGTCTTATAGTAATCAAACGGAGCTCCCGAACAGAAGCTCCAGTTGAAAGTCGGCAGAACGAGGGAACCCTCTTCGCCTATTATGTTTATTAT
Organism: uncultured Lachnospiraceae bacterium; assembly: GCA_902775485.1. Lineage (GTDB taxonomy): Bacteria > Bacillota > Clostridia > Lachnospirales > Lachnospiraceae > UBA2868. The sequence continues at coordinate 87,828 of CACYMJ010000007.1, read as the reverse complement.
ACCGTCTATAAGAATGTTAAGATCGGTATCGTCATCATGATGCATACAGCCGTACAGAAGTCCCTTGACATCACTTGTAACGTATACCCTGTCACCCTTATTCAGACCGAGATGTGCGGCCAGATCCCGCAGTTTTATGTATTCAGACATTCTATTCCCGACCTTATTTTACCGTCGCGTAGCCGACTGCTATATCCACGGCCTTATTCTTGACCGCATTTTTCATAGTATAGCCTTTTCCGTATGTCTCAACGGATGAATTGTAATAATCGTCTCCGCCGAACATCTCCTTGACCATCGACTCAGCCTCTGCAGCAGTAAAGTCAACACCTTCCGTCTCAATAACCGCCTGATAAACAAGGTCAGCTTTTACAAACTTCTCGGCACGATCCGTTACATCCGTCTCATATTCCGAATCGCTCATCCCGATGAAATCTTCGAATGTTCCGCTCTGCATTCCGTACTGCGAATACATCTGATTCATGTACTCATACGACTGAACGTCCGAGAACTTGGTAGTCTGCTTAACGTTTTTGAGATACTTGGCGGGATAACTGTTGATAGTAGAGCTGTCCGTCAGGAAAGTAGTAACATAATCCCTGAGCGCGCCGTCATAATGCTCGTCGCGAAGGGTCTTTTCATACTCCGCAACCGTTGAACCCATATCGGGATAGAATTCTTTTACAAAATCATCGTTATATTCGGGATCAACATATATACCGTGGATCTTAACGGCAAATTCAGCCGGCTTTCCTGCCAGTTCGGCCTTACCGTAATCTTCCGGGAACGTAACCTTGACCGTAACGTCATCGCCTGCCTTATGTCCTATAAGCTGGCTCTCAAAACCGTCTATAAATGTTCCGCTTCCTATGGTAAGGTCATATCCCTCACCCCCGGAATTACCGCCTTCAAATTCAACTCCGTCGATCGTTCCGACATAATCGATATTGACCTTGTCGCCATCAGCAACGGTTCCCTCTTCCTTTAGCACCTGATGCGCCGAAAGGGCCTGGTTGATGACATCCTTAAACTCCTCATCCGAGTATACTACCTCGGAACTCGGAACGACTATGTTCTTATAATCGCAAAGCGTCACATAATCGGTAGCCTTAATACCCTTAACAAAACCGTTGTCCTCAAGATATGCCGAATAATCTCCGCTCGGCTCAACCTTGTTGGACTCTCTGATGACCATCGAAACTATTCCCCATATTATAAGGCCGAGCGCGGTAACGCCCAGACAGATCCCGACGATCTTCCATATAAGGGCTTCCTTTTTCTTCTTCTCGACGCTTTTAGCCCTCTCTTCTCTCTTCTGCTTACTCTTGCTGACTGTACTGTCTTCCATAATTCTCCTCAAACCTTTCTGTTAAATATCTCTTTTCCGTCATCTACGATGCCGAATCTTTCGGATTCATCCTTACGCCGCCACAGGAAATGAAAACGCAGTTCCTCTCCGGCTCTTATTCGTTCCAGATTTTGTCTGTGCTTTAACAAAAGAAGCACTGACGCGATCGATATCAGCGCCGGCGGGATCCACGTTTTGTATAAAAATCCGACGGTAACAGGCACGATAAATGCCATGGTTATCGGCGCAAAACATATGTAATCCGTTATCATCGCAATAAGAAATGCCGCAATGAACAGTATCACAAACAATTTATAATTTATGGCAAGCACTATCCCGCCGAAACATGCCAGTCCCTTTCCGCCTTTAAAACCCATGTAAAACGGAAAAACATGTCCGAACACAGCGGCTACTCCGGCCAATGTGCCCGCCCAGCTTATCGGACCCGCAAAAGCATTGGGAAACAGATATTCGGCAAGTCTGAAAGCAAGAAACGATTTGAGTATCTCAAGCACCGCAACGAGCAGTCCTATCTTCTTGCCTACAACAATAACAAGGTTGGAAGCTCCGGCGTTTCCGGAACCGACATGCCTTATATCAAAACCCTTTATTTTCGAAATTATATATGAGAGATTGACACACCCGATAAAATACCCGATTATCAAGCTCCCGATTATTGTGTTTATCAGTATTTTTGTTTCCATAACCGAAATTATACAGCAATCCCCTTATATGTGTCAAAGCATTACACAGACCTGCCGTACCCATGAAAACACTTCGTATCTGCCGGGCTGATCCGTTTAAAAAAAGGAGACAGCCCGAAACCGGACTGTCTCCAGATGATGATCTTATTACTTGTAAGGATTCTCTGCCTTGTAAAGATTTCCTGCCGGTCTGTTGAACTCGATCTCGTCAGGGCAGACACCGATGTACTTGAATACATCGAAAATAGCCTTGCCGTGATGTCCGAATGCAACTGCTCCGTGATGAGGATAATTGCCGTCGATAAGTGCATATCTGTAGAATCTTCCCATCTCAGGAATAGCGAATACGCCGATACCGCCGAACGATCTTGTTGCAACGGGAAGAACTTCTCCTTCAGCAACGTATGCACGAAGAACGTTGTCGCTTGTTGACTGCAGACGATAGAATGTGATATCGCCGGGTACGATGTCTCCTTCGAGTGTTCCGTTTGTAACCTCGATAGGAAGAGCACGTGCCATGATGGCCTGATACTTCATCTCGCCCTTTGTAAGCTTCTTGCTGCATGTATTTCCGCAATGGAATCCCATGAATGTATCCGTAAGCTTGTAGTCGAACTTGCCTTCGATCGAATCCTTGTACATGCACTTCGGAACAGAGTTGTTGATATCAAGAAGGGTTACGATATCATCACTTACGCATGTTCCGATGAACTCTGAAAGTGCACCGTAGATATCAACTTCGCATGATACGGGAATTCCGCGTCCCGTAAGTCTTGAATTGACAAAGCAGGGAACGAATCCGAACTGTGTCTGGAATGCGGGCCAGCACTTACCTGCAATAGCGAAGTATGTCTTGGATCCCTTATGCTCCTCGATCCAGTCGAGAAGTGTGATCTCATACTGAGCGAGCTTTTCGAGAACTTCGGGCTTCTTGTTTCCGTCACCGAGTTCTGCTGCCATATCCTTGGCTACATCCGCGATCCTTGCATCGCCGGCATGCTTATTGAAAGATTCGAAAAGATCAAGTTCGGAATTCTCCTCGATCTCTACTCCGATGTTGTAAAGCTGCTTGATGGGAGCATTACAAGCGAAGAAGTTCTGAGGTCTGGGACCGAATGTGAATATCTTGAGATTCTTAAGTGCATATACGGCTCTGGCAACGGGGATGAAAGTATTGATCATGTCCGCGCAATCCTCTGCATCACCTACGGGATACTCGGGGATATACGCCCTGACGTTACGAAGAGCGAGATTGTAGCTTGCGTTGAGCATACCACAGTAAGCATCTCCTCTTCCGCTTGTTGTTACGGATTCATAATCTTCTTCTGCTGCAGCACAGAACATAACGGGGCCGTCGTACTGCTGGGCGAGCATTGTCTCTGAAATCTCGGGATCTCGCTCTCAATGATGGTAACGGGACACTCATAGATATCAGCCGCATCATACTTCTTGGCATATGCATCAACGAGAGCCTTTCTTCTTCTGATCGTAAGCTCAGCCGGGAAACAGTCACGGGAAACGCCAACGATACCGATCTTCATTTTGGGTGTGTTGTTCATTTGTAATCCTCCTGTTTGTAATATCCCATCTCCTCAGATCCGGAAACGAGTCTTTTCATACTGATTAAATTTTATTGCATGCGCAGCGTTTTGTACACAGTAAAAATCACTTCAAAAGGTTGATTTTTTTCTTATATGAGTTCAGATATCTCCTGCGATATCTATATTGACGCCTGTAAGTCCCACGTATGCGCCATCCTTTGCCTCAGAAGATTCGGCATGTGCAAGAAGCCACTTGTTGCAGGCTGTCATCCACTTGTCCTCTTCATTCTTTGCCGTAAGCGCGGGTACAGGGCCGTTGGTTCCCTTGGGAAGGACTATAACTACCTTGAAGCCGTCACCTGCCTTGGCAGAGCACGGTGCATAATGAAGGCTCGTTGCATATACTTCGACGGCCTGTCCTGCCTTTGCGAGGAAAGCCTTGACCTTTGATGTATCAAGCTTACCGTCAACGATGTCATCCTCTTTTGCGAGAAGGAGTATGAAATCGGTACAGCCGAGATTTATCTCGCTGTCGCGATGGTACTCGAGACAGTTAAGCTTGGTGTTATGTCCGTTACAGTATCCGATCTGTATCGGCATCCCGCCGTAAACATTGTTCTGAAGCACTCCGAATGCGTCCGTATACTCAAGATCGGCACAGCTTCCGACATACTCAACTCCCGAAGGAAGCGGCGTCTTATCTTCAAGCGCTTTAAGCAGTCCCTTAAAATCATATCCTTCAAGAACCTTGCCGTATGCGGCAAATTCAGGATCCGTAACCTTTTTGATCTCCATGATATCTTCTCCTTTTCTGTTGCGTTATCAGCAGTGATATATCTATTTTAATACAAACACTTTACCGTAGGATATATCTTTTTAAACTTTTGATACTTTTCCTCGTATTTTGCCGTAAGGTCCGCATCGGGTTCAACCGTTCCGACAACCTTTACAAGCTTATCCGCAGCTTCCTCGACAGACGCATACTCACCGCATCCGACCGCGGCAAGGATAGCTCCGCCGTATCCGGGACCTTCTTCAGATTCAATGACCTCAACGGTAATACCTAAAACGTTGGCCATGATCTTCTTCCACAGCGGACTCTTGGCTCCGCCGCCGCAGATCTTCGTCTTCGTGATATTGATCCCGAGTGATCTTGCCACTTCAAAAGAATCTCTTATGCCGAACGCAACACCTTCCAAAACAGCCTGCGTCATATCCGCTCTGGTTGTATCCATACTCATTCCGATGAACATTGCTCTTGCATCGGGATTGTTGTGAGGGCTTCTCTCTCCCATAAGATAAGGAAGGAAGAAAACGTTGTTCTCGCCGAGCTTCGTGATATCCTTCTGCTCGCCCGCAAAATCCTGCGTTCCGATAATGTCTTCCATCCACCACTTGTTGCAGCTTGCAGCCGAAAGCATGCAGCCCATCAGATGGTAATGTCCGTCGGAATGTGCGAATGCATGAAGAGCATTATTCTCATCAACGCAGAAATCCTTGCTTGAGATAAAGATCGTTCCGCTCGTTCCCAAAGAGATGTTGCATCTTCCGTCTCCTACCGTTCCCGTTCCGATAGCGGCAGCGGCATTATCGCCTGCACCGGCTATGATCTTAACATCTGTCGGGAATCCGAGATCTGATGCCACATCACTCTTTATCGTTCCGACTACCTCATAACTTTCAAATATCTTTGCAAGCTGGTCCTCCCTGACGGAGCAGATCTCCATCATCTCCTTTGACCAGCATTTGTTCTTAACATCAAACAAAAGCATTCCCGATGCATCGGATACATCCGTACAGTGCACGCCTGAAAGCTTATATGCTATATAATCCTTCGGAAGCATGATCTTTGCTATCTTAGCAAAATTCTCAGGTTCGTTCTCCTTCATCCACAGGATCTTCGGTGCCGTAAATCCCGCAAAAGCGATGTTTGCGGTATACTCGGACAGCTTGTCCTTTCCGATGACGTTATTAAGATAATCCGTCTCTTTTGTCGTACGTCCGTCATTCCACAGTATGGCGGGACGGATAACGTTATCATCCTTGTCAAGGACTACGAGTCCATGCATCTGACCGCCGAAGCTTATGCCCGCGATCTTGCTCTTGTCGGCATTTGCCGTAAGCTCTTTAAGTCCCGCAACGGTCTGCTCCCACCAGTCTTCGGGCTTTTGCTGTGACCAGCCGGGATGCGGGAATTCCAGGGGATATTCCTTTGAAACTATATTCTCTATTCCGCCCTTTTCGTTCATAAGAAGCAGCTTAACTGCGGATGTTCCCAAATCTACGCCAATATAAAGCATTTTATTCCTCCTTTTATGAGTGTCTATTTATAAGGATCTATAGTGTCAATAGTGCCGTCATCATTTATCGTCAACTCCGTATACTTAACGCATCTTCTGTGGTTGATACCGTCCGACATCTCACAGTCATGATAGAAAATGTACCATTTTCCGTGATACTCCACTATCGAGTGATGTGTTGTCCACCCGATGACAGGCTCCATCAGTCTTCCGCGGTAAGTAAACGGCCCCATCGGATTATCCGCTGTGGCATATACAAGATAATGCGTCGATCCGGTCGAGTATGACAGATAGTATGTACCGTTATATTTATGCATCCACGGTGCTTCAAAATACCTTTTATCCTCGTCCTTTGCCTTAAGAGGCTGACCGTTTTCATCAAGGATCTTAAGCATCACGGGCTTTGTGGCAAAACTCTTCATGTCATCGTTCATAACAGCACACATGGGTCCGAGTGCATCCGCTTCGGGGTCAGGCTCAGGCGAGAACGGTGCCGACGGATCGAACTTTCCCGTCTGCCACTTTTCAAGCTGTCCTCCCCACAATCCTCCGTAATAAACGATAACCTTTCCGTCATCGTCAACAAACACGGCGGGATCGATGCTGTAGCTTCCCTCTATATAATTATCTTCGGGAACAAACGGACCTGTCGGGCTGTCGGATACGGCTACACCGAGACGGAATATCTCCTCCTTATCCCTTGCGGGAAAAAACAGGTAATATTTTCCGTTCACGTATGCCGCATCAGGTGCCCACATCTGATTACCGACCCACGGAACATCACCCTCTGAAAGCGCAAGACCGTTGTCGACGCACTCCGCTTCAAGGCTGTCCATCGAAAGGACATGATAATCCCTCATCTGGTATTCGTCGCCGTTATCATTATCCTCACCTTCGTGAGGTATGTCATGGGACGGGTAAATATAAATCTTGTCGTTAAACACATGTGCCGAAGGATCGGCAGTGAACATGTGTCGCACAAGAGGTTTTCTCGGTTCGCTCATAGACTCTCCTGTTTACTCCTTCCTGCTTAACCTTTAACGGCACCTGCCGTAAGACCTTCAACGATCTGGTTTGCAAATGCCACGTACGCGATGATCGTAGGAACTATGGCGATCATAATGGCCGCGAACATCTGGCAGTAGTTCGTGTGGTAAGGACCTACGAACTTTGTAAGCGAAACGGGAAGTGTCTTCTTCGCTTCGTTTGAGATAAATACCATGGCAACAAGAAGTTCATTCCAGTTTGCAACAAATGACATAAGGCCCGTGACCATAAATCCGGTCTTGGCAAGAGGAATGGCTACCGTACCGAACATCTTGTAAACCGAACATCCGTCGATACATGCTGCCTCAAAAAGCTCGTTCGGGATACCCTCAAAGAATCCAACCATTATGTAGATGGTTATCGGAAGCGAGAACGTTATATACGGAATGATTATTCCTATGAGTGTATTGGACATTCCCCATCCGGAAAACTGAACGAAAAGAGGGATCAGTATCGTATGGATCGGGATCATCATACCGATAAGGAAGTAGTACATCGCAAGCTTTGAAAGCTTCCAGCGCAGCTTTGCGATCGCATATGCCGCCATCGATCCGAACAACATTGATACAACGAGAGTGATCGAGCAGACGATCAGCGAGTTGAGCATCGCTGTTCCGAGATGACCCTTTGTCCATGCAAACGTATAGTTGCCCCACTCGAGCTGTGCGGGCATTGCCCATGGCGAGAGCATGAGAGTGCTGTCGTCCTTAAGGGATGTGATAACGACCCATAAAAGCGGAACGATGTATATGATCGCAAGAAGAACAAGGAAAGTATATATAAATCCCGATACTATCCTGGCTTCTTTCTTTTCTTTACTGATAGTCATTGTATTTGTCATCTTCCGGTCCTCCTTACATATCATAACTTTCGGTCTTCACAAACTTGTTGATGATGACCGTCATTATCAGACAAAGGACAAGAAGGATAACACCTATCGCAGATCCGTATCCGAGCTTACTGAACTTGAATGCCTGGGTATACAGATGTGTTGCGATAACGTCAGCCTTGTGGCTTAGGAATCCTTCGGGGATCATGTTGTAGATAAGATCGAAGAACTTAAGCGATCCGATGGCATTAAGAGACATAGCCGTTGCCACCATGGGCTTGATGAGCGGGAGCGTTATGTAGAAGAATGACTGCTTCTTGCTGCATCCGTCGATATATGAAGCCTCATAAATATCCGAACTGATACCGGATATCTGGGCCATATAAAGCATCATCGACTGTCCGACATACTGCCATAACGCAACAAACGAGATGACCCATATCGGAAGGATGATATATCCGTCTGTCGCAAACAGCCATTGGGGACCGAGCGTACAGTCGCCGTTGAAAAATCCAAGGGAAGCCAGCATCTGGTTGATACCGAGTCTGGGCATGAACACGAACATCCACAGAAGGCCCAGGGCTGCCGATGAAAGAACGCAGGGCAGATAGTATATATTCTTGAAGAGGTTACGGCCTTTCTTGATATTGGTAAGAAGTGCCGCAAGTATGAGGCCGAATACCAGCTGCGTGACGATCGAGAATACCATGAAGAACATGGAGTTCCTGAAGGCTATCGCCATTGTTTTGTCCTTCGTAAAGAGCATCACATAATTCTTGATGCCGATATACTTGGGCTGGTAATTGATCTTGTAGTTGCAAAGACTGTAATAGACCGCCTTGCAGACCGGGATGAAGAGTACTGCGGTAAACAGTATCAGTGCCGGAGCGATAAAGAGGATTATCGCTTTTTTGTTTCTCATTAACTTGTCCATAAATAACCTCCCTGAAAGTACTGTTCAATCGGTTCCGATACGAAACCTTTTTCTAACGGTCCGATCCGCCATACCCGCTCAAACGCCGCTCCGGCTGCCCGATCCTTCGGATCAGTCCGTTAGACAAAGGTCAGCACCCAATAATAGGGTGCTGGCCGATTGTGGAACGTAGGATTTATCGCATATTACCGATTATTCCCAAACGTTCATCTCATAGTAATCTTCGATGGGATCGAGAGCCGTTGCCGGATCTTCACCCTTGAATATCTCTACGAAACAGTTATCGAATGTTGAACCTGCTTCTGTGTCAGCAAGTGACTCGTTGTAGAATCCGAATGTTGAAGATGCGCCCTTGAATACATCCATAACATACTTAAGCTCGGGAGGAGCAACCTTCTCGTCATACTGAACGTTCGTTACAGGGATCTTACCGCCGACTTCTGCTGTGTACTTGCTGGCTTCGTCGTCAACAAAGTACTTGATGAGCTGAACTGCTGCGTCGGGATACTGAGTTGTTGCGCTCATGCAAAGGCTGTCTGACTTAGCGATAACTCTGTTGGGATCTGCCGATGAACCATCAACTGCAGGGAATGCGAATACGCCAACCTTGTCAGCGAATCCTTCTGCACATGAACCGTTGATCTGGCCGATCGCCCATGAACCCTGGATAAGGATAGCAGCTTCGCCGTTGTAGAATGCTGCTGTAGCAACATCGTTGTCATCACCGGCTGCTGTCTTCTGGAAGTACTTGGAAAGTTCCTGGATCTGCTTACCTGCGTTGATAACCTTCTCATCCTTCCAATCTGTCTTGTGATCCTTGATGTCCTGAAGGTTAAGTCCGTTTCTGTCGCAAAGGTAACCTGCTACCATTGACAGACACCAAGCTGTACCTGCTGAGATCGTGATAGGTGTGTAACCCTTGTCCTGAAGCTTCTGACATGCATCAAGGAGCTCGCTGAATGTCTTGGGAACTTCTGCGCCTGCATCTGCAAACATCTCTGTGTTATAGAATACACAAGCTGCTGCGATGTTAAGAGGAATAGCATAGATACCGGGGCCGTCGCCGCCTTCGTCACCGTATGTGCCGCCTGCGAATACAGCATCGCTTGTGAATGTCTGCTTCCATCCGTCAGCGTTAAGATAATCATCCAGCTTAGCTGCTACGCCGGTCATAGCATAATCGTTAAGGTTAGCACCGGGAGAAGCGATGAATACGTCAGGTGTATCGCCTGCTGCAACAAGAGCATTGAGCTTGTCATAGTACTCTTCAAGGTTTGTTGTGATAGGTGTGCAGTGATACTTTCCTTCGAAATCCTTGTTGAATCTGTCAACTGAATTCTTGTAACCTTTTGTGATAAGGTCTTCTGATGCCTCGAGGTCATCCCAGATCATGAATGTGATCTCCTGAACCTCACCTGAAGCTTCCTCAGCTGCGGGAGCTTCTTCTTCTGTAGCTGCGGGAGCTGCTTCTTCTGTTGCTGCGGGCTCAGCTGCAGGAGCTGCGGGAGCTGCTGCGGATCCGCCACAGGCTGAAAGAAGGCTCATTGTCATTGCTGCAGAAAGACAAACTGCCAAAAACTTTTTCATTTTCATTATTTTTCCTCCTTTTGAAAATATGAAAAACCTGGTAGTTATTACTCTAATTCTGAGGCAGGATATTAACTACACAATTATTGCTTTTTGATTATCAATAATTGCTATTTATATAACTCCATTTTTCTACGAAAACGATTAAGTTGTTCAATATTTACTTACTGATGTCCGTGTTTTTGTGCATTATGCTACAAATTCAAATGAATCTTTACTTTGCTACAGCATTTATTGTATTATTTTTTTGCAAAAATTAGGATTCGTAACTTTGTTAAAAATGAAACAATTTTTATCGGAATGTAGCAAGAAATGATAAAGATCCTTGACGGCGTAAAGGAAACGGTCAGTTTTGAATACAATTCAACCCTTCTCCTTTACAACAACACAGATTATGAAGAATATCCGAACCACTGGCATCCGGCTGTTGAGATCGTGATGCCTCTTGAAGGTGAGTATTCCATGGAATGCAATGATATACCCTTCAAACTGCGCGTCAATGACATCATTATCATATGTCCCGGAGTCCTTCATCACCTGTACGCCCATAAGGGCCGCAGGATAATCTTCCAGGTGGATCTTTCCATGATACAGTCATTCGGAGAATACGACTCGTTCTTTTCTATCCTCCAGCCTGCGATCGTGATCACTCCGGAGGATTTTCCGCAGATACACCCGGAAGTTGTCAGACTGATGAAGGATATATATGATGAGTATTTCGGGAACGCTCCGCTCAAAAACGTTGCCATAGTACAGAAGTTTTTAAGCATGCTCGTCATGATCGGAAGATCGTACACCGCAAATCCCGACCGATTTGCCGGGATCAAGCCTACAAAGCAGCAGGAGTATACCGAAAAATTCATGTCGATGTGTACTTATCTGACACAGCACTGTACCGAAGATCTGACGCTTGATGAGATGGCAGACATGGCCGGATTTTCGAAATATCATTTCAGCCGCCTGTTCAAGGAATTTGCCGGAATGTCATTTTACAAATATTTAAATACAAGACGGATCGCATATTCGGAAAAGCTTCTTCTCGATCCGGATATCAACGTGACCGAGGTTGCGATCAGAAGCGGATTTAACAGTATTTCCGCATTCATGCGAATGTTCAAGATCGTGCGCGGATGTACGCCGACGCAGTTTCGGAATCTGAACAACAATATATCTCCGAGATTTTGACAAACCGCCCAAATCCTGTTACTATTCATTGTAGCAAGATCATCCAAGCGAGGTGTTTGATATGGATTCAGGTATGGTGATATTTGCCGGGATAGTATTACTGGTGATAATAGTAGCGGTCGTTGTGTCAGCCGTTACAAGCGTGATATCCGCAGTTGCGGGGTCCGAAGAGGACGAAGAAGATTAAATGACAAAAGAGTGGCAGTGCCACTCTTTTTTATTTCCAGATAACGGATTCATGTTTTTTGAGTTTGAACAATATCCTGAGCGCTTCCGTGACCGACTTAAGCTTTAAAGAGGAATCGCCGCCGATATAATGGATAGGCACCTCAACACAGTTAAGTTTTCTGCAGTAATACCTCATTTCCGTCTGATACATATGCCCGGTGGAAAGGAACCTGTCGAGATTCATCGACTCAAGCACGTGAGCCTGGAATCCTTCAAACCCGCTCGTCATGTCCTTAAGCTTTGTACCCAGCACGAGATTGGCAAGTATGGTTCCGCCTGAACTTAAGATCCTTCTGTATAGCGGCTGGTGACTCATCTCCCCGCCCTTTGTAAAACGGGAGCCCCACACACAGTCATACCCTTCCTCAAGTTTTTCTATGAACTGCGGTATCTCATTCGGCTGATGGCTGCCGCCGCCGTCCATCTCCAAAACACACTGCGCCCCGTCAGCAAGCGCCTGTCTGTATCCTTCGAGATAGCATGAGATGACGCCCCTGGATTCTTTATAAAAAATACATTTTACTCTTCCGCCCGGCTCATAACTTCGGATTATCTCTTCCGTTGCATCCTTCGAATACGAATCTATCACCGGATACAAAAACAGATTGTCGTACGGCAAGGCAAGTATCTCATCTATAACTTTGCCCATCGTCGCTTCTTCATTGGCGACCGGCATTACTATAATGGTCTTCTTCATCAGTTTTTCCTTTTATGTTCACAGTGCTGTCCGGCCGTCATCTTTTACCAGTATCTCCTGACCGTGATAATGGATCTGTAAAACGCACTGCTTATCTTAATACCGGTGGCAACAGTGCTTGCATGGACTATCTGGTTGTTGCCGATGTATATGCCGACGTGTCCGCCGTAGTATATTATGTCTCCGGCCTGAGCCTCATCAAACGAGACTTCCTGTCCGCCGGCTGACTGTGCATACGAACTTCTGGGAATATGTATTCCGAAATTCGAGAACACTCCCTGCGTAAATCCCGAACAGTCACATCCGTTTGACAGTGAAGTGCCGCCCGGAACGTAAGGGCATCCTACAAACTGGAGTCCGTAATTTGCTATATCGGCACCGAGTCCCGAACCGCTTGCGCGAACGCTCGTGCCTGTCGGCCGGCTCTGCGGTTCCTCTCCTCCGCCGTCGGAGCTGCTGCTCTCTGATCCCTCATCATTGCTTTCGGAAGAAGATTCACCGTTCTTTTTTGCTTCCTCTTCGGCCTTTTTCTTTGCCGCAGCCTCGGCTTTTTTACGTGCTTCCTCTTCGGCTTTCTTTCTTGCCTCCTCGGCGATCTTCTCTGCCTCGGCCTGATTCAGCTTCTTGAGGTTGTCCGATTGCTGCGATATCTGGTTCTTGTATTCGCTCGCCTTGGATTTTGCCTTGGACAGCTGCGCTGCAAAATCTTCCGCGCTCTCCTGCTTTTCGGCGATCAGTGCGTCAAGTTCTTCCTTCTGTGCATTCAGATCGTCCTTGATCTCTTCAAGTTCCGCAAGCTCATCTTCAAGCTGCTTTTCCTTGTTCTCGACATCCTGCCTGGCCATGCGGTATTTCTCCAGCATCAGTCTGTCATATTTATATAGCTTTTCGGAATACTCTGACTTGTTGACGGCCTCAGCCATGCTCTTTGATTCGAGGAACAATTCCAGATAGGTTTCACTCCCCTTTTCATACATGAACTTAATACGTCTGGCCATTGCGGTTTCCTGCATCGAAACCTGCTGTTTTGCCTGTTCGAGCTCGACCTTTGTCTGTTCGATCTCCTGCTCTTTCTGACTGATATCCGATTCGAGTATCGAAACCGACAGGAGCAGGTCAACAAGCTGCGCGTCAAGCTCTTCTATCTCGGCCTCAACGGCTTCCTGTTCCTCGGAAATGCTCTCGATATCCTTGTTGATACTGGACAGTTTTCCTTCGGCTTCCTTCTTCTTGCTCTGTGCTTCAGCCTTTTCGTTACGGATGTCCTGAAGTGTTGCGGTATGTACGGTCAGCGGATCGCACAATGCAAACACAAATACAAGTGATGCCGAAAGTAATCGTCCCCTAAACGATCGTCTCCCCATATTTTCATCCCCTTATTGAATCCCCTAATGCAGACAGGTTCCTCCCACTTGCGTGGGCCCCTCCTGTCTACAGTTCATCGGTCGCTCGGCCATCTGAATCGCTTCGCGATGGGCCTCGCGGTGCAGACAGGTTCTTCCCACTTGCGTGGGCCCCTCCTGTCTACAGTTCACATGTACCCACGGTTCTCGGGAACGGAAGTACGTCCCTGATATTACCCATGCCCGTGAGGTACATGACACATCTTTCAAATCCCAATCCGAATCCGGCATGTCTTGCTGTTCCGTACTTACGAAGATCGAGATAGAAATCATAGTCCTCTTTTTTAAGTCCGAGTTCGTTTATCCTCTCAAGAAGCTTGTCGTAATCGTCCTCTCTCTGACTGCCTCCGATGATCTCTCCTATTCCCGGTACAAGGCAGTCCATTGCGGCTACCGTCTTGCCGTCCTCATTCAGCTTCATGTAGAAAGCTTTGATCTCCTTCGGATAGTCGATCACGAATACAGGACGCTTGAACTCTTTTTCCGTAAGGTAACGTTCGTGTTCCGTCTGAAGATCGCAGCCCCAGCTTACCTTATATTCGAATTCATCGTTATGTTTCTCAAGTATCTTTATCGCATCGGTATATGTCACGCGTCCGAAATCAGACGATGCGACATGCTTTAATCTGTCGATCAGTCCCTTGTCAACGAAGTTGTTGAAGAATGCCATCTCCTCCGGAGCGTTCTCAAGCACATAGTTGATGATGTATTTGATCATGCTCTCGGCAAGAGCCATATCGTCCTCAAGATCGGCGAATGCTATCTCCGGCTCGATCATCCAGAATTCGGCAGCATGTCTGGTCGTGTTGGAATTCTCCGCCCTGAATGTCGGCCCGAACGTGTATATGTTCTTAAATGCCATTGCATACGTCTCACCGTTCAGCTGTCCGCTTACCGTAAGATTCGTCTCACGCCCGAAGAAGTCCTGCGAAAAATCAACGCTGCCGTCGTCACGTCTCGGAGGATCCGAAGGATCGAGTGTTGTTACGCGAAACATCTCCCCGGCGCCCTCACAATCCGATCCGGTTATAAGGGGAGTATGGACATAAACAAAATCCCTCTCCTGGAAAAATCTGTGGATCGCATATGCTATAAGGGATCTGACGCGGAACACCGCAGAGAACGTATTTGTCCTTGCGCGCAGATGCGTCATGGTCCTTAAGTACTCAAGTGTATGACGTTTCTTCTGAAGAGGATAATCCGGTGTCGAAGGACCCTCTACATAAATGCTCTTTGCCTGTATCTCAAAAGGCTGTTTTGCCGACGGTGTCGCTACAAGCGTGCCGGTAACGATAAGAGCGGCGCCCACGTTTGTCTTGCATATGTCCGCAAAATTAGCAAGCGCATCCGAATACACTATCTGTATCGGCTCAAAAAAAGTCCCGTCATTTAAAACTATAAATCCGAAAGTCTTGGAATCCCTGACGGATCTTACCCATCCTCCGATCTTTATCTCTTTGTCCAGGTACTCCTCCGTGTTCCTGAAGATCTCCCTGACAGTTATCAATTGCTCCATTTTCTGCTATTCCTCCAATCCGGATGTATCTGCGTTTTTTACCAGAAAATCCTGAACCTTTGATGTAAGGATATACTCCCTTAGTTCCTCCATCCTCTCCGGTCCTTCATTCCTGAATGCCTCTTCGGAATCAAATGCTCCGAGATCGACATATTCCTTTATCGCTTTTTCAATCTCCTCATCACTTACCGTGATATTTTCGGCCTTTGCTATTGCTTCAAGGACCATGCTCTCCTTCGCGGCCACTTCGGCATATTCTATAGCCTGCGCATTGAATTCGTCAACCGTAAGTCCCATTTTTTCACGGACAAAATCTTCGAATGACATGTTAAGGCTCTGCGCATACTTACGGGCGGAAATGATCGATCGCTCCGTTTTCTTCTGAAGATACTCCTTCGGAAAATCCCTGATGACCGTTGCATTGTCAACAGCCTGATTCCATATATCCTCATAATACTGAAGTTCATAGAACTCGTCGTATTCAGATCTCATCTGATCGACAAGTGCCGCCTCATACTCATCGACATTTTTGTACTGACCTTCGGATATCCTGTTTATAAACTCATCCGTGATCTCCGGTACGGTCCCGTCCGGTTCGGCATACGCATTTGCGAGCATATCAAGCTCGTCATCTATCTCTTCATCGGTAACTTCATAAGATGCTCTTTTGACCGACAGTCCCTTGTACTGACCGAGCCTTATATAATCATCGGGATCCGGCTGTCCGGAATTTGTGCAGGCACACAGCAATATTGCAAGAACTGTGCCGGCAGCCGCAAACAGGCTGCATTTATTTCTTACGGACATATCACTTGACCGGTTTTGCCCCGGCCTTCTCCTGAAGATTTTCCACAAACTGTTTGAATCTGCTCTTCTTTTTTGTATTCTGAGCTGTCTTGATGGATCCGTGTATTCCCTTTACGCTCGTTATATAGATACCGCTTACGGTAGCCTTTACTTCCTTCTTGACCGGAACATCGTCAAATATCTTGTCGTCACACACAAGCGAAAGAACCTGCGGTCCGACCTTCGCCTTTACTATCGGCAGTTTTGTCCATCTCATCATCTTAGGAGTCTGGTCAATTACAGCCTGTGGCAGTCCCGATTCTTTGATCTTCATCCTCTTCTTGTCGATTATCAGCATCGATACGGTCTGTTTCATCGCATCGATCTGTTCGCGCTGCTCCTCTTCCCTCTTCTGTGCTTTCTTGCCAAGGAAATACAGCGCAACCGCAATGCCTGCCAGTACAACAAGTATGATGAGCATCACGATCGTAGCCTTGGATATGAGTAATATTCCGGTCATAAAAAATCTCCCTTGTATGTATTATTTATTCGTATTCGATCATTTCATCCATATTTGAAGCAAGACTTATGAGATATTGACGCATTTCATCCGCCACTTCGGGATTACGGAGTGCAAACTCTATATTTGCCTGCAAAAATCCTATCTTGGTTCCGACATCATATCTGTGTCCCTTAAACTCATAGCAGTACATCGCCTGATCCTTTGACAGTCTGCGAAGCGAATCCGTAAGCTGGATCTCTCCGCCCGTACCTGCATCCTGCGTCTCAAGATATCTGAATATATCCGGTGTGATAATGTATCGTCCGAGTATCGCTATATCTGAAGGTGCCTTGTCGGTTTCGGGTTTTTCAACAAGATCGTGCACCTTATAAACCCTGTCATCAACCGCTTTGCAGTCAACGATACCGTATTTGCTGACGACTTCGTGACGTACCTTCTGAACTCCGAGCACCGAAGTCTGATACTCATTGTATACCTCAAGCATCTGAGCCAGACACGGTTTTTTGGCTACGACAACGTCATCGCCGAGCAGTACCGCAAACGGTTCGTTCCCGATAAAGTGTCTTGCGGTATATATCGCATGTCCGAGTCCTCTGGGCTCCTTCTGTCTGATCGTATGGATGTTCGCCATCTCCGAGATGTCGCGTACCATCTTGAGCAGATCTTCCTTACCATTCTTTTCAAGCTCAAGTTCAAGTTCAACCGATTTATCAAAATGATCCTCTATCGATCTTTTGCTTCGCCCCGTAACTATGATGATATCTTCAATGCCGCTTGCAACGGCTTCCTCGATGATGTACTGGATCGTCGGTTTGTCAACGATCGGCAACATCTCCTTTGCCTGCGCTTTTGTTGCCGGTAAAAATCTTGTTCCCAGTCCTGCGGCAGGTATAATCGCTTTTCTTACTTTCATTTTCATCTCTTTCTCTTTACGGTATTTACCGGATACCTTCGTTCATGGATGATGAATCCTTGATCTCCATTTTTATCCTGCAGTTTGCAAGATGCTCGTAATTCACATCCAGCGCATAGTCAATATCTATGTTTATGACATCGTCGGCCTCCCTGATATCGATCCTGCCGGTGTCGATCCCGACAAGGAGCGTACCGTAAGGCGTGACGTAATTGGTCATGTTTCTCTTGTTCTCTTCGAAGATCATCTCAACATTCGTAAATCCCCGCTTGCTGATCGTAAGCATGTCGTTGTCGAACTTGACGATGTTCTTCGTGATCTCATCACTTCCCTCCACCACTTCGTCATATGTAACGTAGTGATGGTCTTTCCTTCTGTAGTAACTTCCGGGTGTGAGGATCTCTATCTTTTCTCCCTCGGGGTTTTCACCGAACTGAAGACCCGCGACAGATACCCATACATCCTTATTCATCTGCTTCCACCTGACTGAGCATGTTATTTTCCTGATTGACTATATGTATCTCAGCGGCTATGCATGCGCTGCCCTCGTCTCCCTTGATCACGCAGTCCATGATCTTGGCATGCTCCTCAATGAGCCTTTCGTGATTGGTCGCATCCTTGATATATTCGAGCCTGTATCTGTATATCCGCTCGGCAAGATTGTTTACCATCTGTATCAGCCGTTTGTTATGAGACGCAGCCAGAATCACATCATGAAACCGCACATCGGCCTGTGCTATGAGCGTAACATCACCGGACGCGGTAGCTTTTACAAATCCCTCTGCAGCATCCCGAAGTTCCTGTTTCTGGTCTTCGGTTATCCTCTTGCACGCAAGCTTCGTCGCAAGAGAATCAAGGACCAGTCTGACCTCCAGCACATCCCTGATATCCTGTCTGCTTATCCTGGAAACTTCCGCTCCCTTTCTGGGGATCATAGTGACCAGTCCCTCCAGTTCGAGCATACGTATTGCTTCCCTGATGGGGGTTCGCGATACCCCGAGCCGGTCCGCGAGATGTATCTCCATAAGCCGCTCACCGGGCTTTAGTATACCCGTAAGTATTCCCTGGCGCAGAGTGTTGAACACAACATCCCTGAGCGGGAGATATTCATCCATATTCATCTGGAGTTTAAGCTCGTCCATTTATGATCCTCGTTATAAAAAGATCGGAAACATATTCCTTCTGTTTCAGACATTCATATGCCCTGTTTATATCGTCATCCTTCTCAAACAGGCCGAATACCGTCGGCCCGCTGCCGCTCATAAGCGAAAATCCCCCGCTTAATGTCATGACATCCTTTATCTGACCGACAGACGGAACTTCGGGTATCGTCACACTTTCAAGGGCGTTTCCCATGCTGTCCGCTACAGCGTTAAGATCCGCGTTTTCAACAGCTCTTATCAGTCTGTCTATATCGGGGTGTTTTGCCTTACCTGCATCGTAATGTTTATATACATATGCCGTCGATACATCTGCCGGAGGTTTTGCGATAAGAACTTTCCATGCTGGACAGGGACGTAAAGGCGTAAGAATCTCTCCTATGCCTTCGGAAAGTGCCGTCCCGCCCATAATGCAATACGGAACATCAGCTCCTATCCTGACCGAAATCTTCATAAACTCCTTTGGGGAAAGGCCGAGTCCGTACAGTTCATTTACCGCAATCATTGTTGCGGCGGCATCCGTGCTGCCGCCTGCAAGTCCTGCCGCCATCGGGATGTTCTTGGTAAGATCCACTTTTATCCCGCCCGTCAGGCCGTATTCATCCATCATCAGCCTTGCGGCCTTATGGATCAGATTGTCTTTACCTGCCGACAGATCATCCCTGCCGGTGCTGATGTCTATCCCTGCCTCATCCGTTCTGGCAACGACAAGCTCATCATGAAGCTCTATCGTCTGCATTATCATACGGACCTCGTGATATCCGTCATCTCTCTTCCCGATAACGTCCAGTCCGAGGTTTATCTTGGCATATGCGTTTATCTTCATTTACCGGTTATTTGTGATCACTCTGAACGATCCGTCTTCGGGATTGAGGATCTGGTCGATCACTTCGCTTCTGCCGTTTTGCGCGGCATTAACAACTGCTTCTTCTTCTATCTCAAGACCCTTCTGACTGGCTGCAAGTGTGTTCATTCCGTTTTGAAGTTTTTCGGCTTCCTCTTCCTGCTTGTCCTTGCCCTGGATCTCGTCGAGTCTTTCCTTGGCCTTCTCCTGAGCCTTCTTCTCGGCTTCCTTCTTCTGGTTTTCGATCATTTCCGCATTGGTCTTTGCAAATGCAGATTTTTCATCCTTTTCCTGAAGTTCGTCACGACGTGTGATCTCATGATCGTATCTGTTCTCGCTGATATCTCCCTTGTCCACCATAACGGTCAGCTGATCACGGTTAAACTCCATGAGGTTTTCTTCACGTTCTTCCTTTTTCATGACCATGCCGGTCTCAAATGCTTCCATTGTGTCCTTCTTGACACGAGATGTATCGCCGTCAGATGATCTTCCGACGATATCACCGTAAACCGAGCGCTCCGTCTCTTCGGCTTTTTTATCATCCTTCTGAGTCTGTGCCTTTGCGGCTGCATCCTCTTTTACCTTTGAAGTCTCTTCCTGAAGACGGACCTTCTTCTCATTTGACTCCGCTTCGGAAGGCAGCTTCACATCCTTAAGAACAAGATTGTCCACTCCACCGATCTGCATCATAGCGATTCCTCCTTTCGCTTCGGGAACTTAACGTGTCATCCTACACACCCGACCAACTCTCCTATGTTGTCAATTCCGTTATTGTCCATATATTCTTCGATCCCGCTTATGACCTTTTGGGTCGCAAACGGATCGGTAAAATTAGCGGCTCCCACGGCAACAGCCGCAGCCCCTGCCATTATGAATTCGAGCGCATCTTCCGCACATGTGATCCCTCCCATTCCTATGATCGGGATCTTAACGGCGTGCGCTGCCTGATATACCATCCTGACCGCCACCGGTCTTATGGCCGGACCTGACAGTCCGCCCGTACGGTTTGCAAGGACAAATGTCCTTCTGTTAACATCTATCTTCATTCCGGTGATCGTATTGATCATCGACACGGCATCCGCACCGCAGTCCTCGCACACTTTTGCCATAAGTGCGATATCCGTAACATTCGGCGACAGCTTCATGATAACAGGCTGTTTTGCTTTTTTGACGATCTCTTTTGTGATCTTTTCAAGAGCCTTCGGATCCTGACCAAAAGCTATAGCACCTTCCTTAACGTTCGGACAGCTGACGTTTATCTCGAGCATATCCGCATTCGTATCGGCGAGCCGTTCAACAACACCCACGTATTCCTCGATGCTCTTTCCGCAGACGTTGACGATCACCTTGGTGTCATATCCCTTAAGAAACTCCAGATCACGCTCTATAAACGTATCTATTCCCGGATTCTGCAATCCTATCGCATTGAGCATCCCGCCGTATGTTTCCGCTATCCTAGGAGTGGGATTTCCGCTCCAGGGTGTCAGGCTGACGCCCTTTGTCACTATCGCGCCGAGCTTTGAGATATCTACGAACTCCGAGTATTCCATTCCCGAACCGAACGTTCCTGAAGCGGTCATGACCGGGTTCTTCAATCTGACGCCTGCGATATTTACCGACATATCCATCAAAGCACAACCTCCGATGCCGCAAATACCGGGCCGTCAACACAAACTCTTTTGTTATTCACCTTAGAGTGTTCATCCTTATCCGTCGTTGTGCATACGCAGCCGAGGCACGCTCCGATGCCGCAGGCCATTCTCTCTTCCATTGAAACATATGCCGGACGGTTTATATCTTCGGACAGCTTCTTCACTCCGGCAAGCATCGGCTTCGGTCCGCAGGCAAACATCAAATCGCAGGTGATGTTGTTTTCTCTTATGGCATCTATAACCGTGCCGCCGTATCCCATGCTTCCGTCATCCGTTGCAACATACACTTTGCCGTATCTCTCGAGATCCTGTATCAAAAACGTCTGTTCAGCATTCCGATATCCCGCAACAACCGTAACACAGCACTTCTTCGAAAGCTGTTTTGCAAGTTCGAGCATCGGAGGTATGCCTATGCCTCCTCCGATAAGAAGAGCCTTCGTGTCGGATGTGACCTCTTCACGAAGTGCCTTAAAAAATCCGTTCCCGTTTGGCCCCAGGATATCTATCCTGTCACCTTCCGACATATGGGAAAACTCTTCGGTCCCCGCGCCGGCTACCCTGTATACTATCCTGATACTGCTCCCGTCCGTCTCGCATATGCTTATCGGTCTGGGAAGCAGCCTTGCGCCGTTGTTTGAATATACCGATATAAATTGTCCCGGAGATGCCGTTTTGGCGATATTTGCGGCCATCCGCATCGAATAAATGCCGGGGCACAGGCACTCCTGTGATATTATCGTTGCTGTTTCTTTGGTCTTCATATTTATATGCTGCAAACGGACATAAGCATCCAATTTAATAAAAGTATAGTCTTTTTACCGCTTTTTTTCAAGTTTTTGTACTCATTCCTTAATGGTTATCCTGCCCTGTCCGTACGGATCGGAATAATCACTTCCGACATTTCCGCCGAGAGTCTGAACGATATAGTCGATAAGTGCCTGATCATCGACCTTTACCTGACTCTTTAAAACAGGTGCGCCGTCAAACATGGTAAACCCGTCTCCGTGATCAAACAGCATGAATTCATGGCTTGCAAGAGTATATTTCCCGTTCATATCAAGCGGCTTGCCGTCTGCCTTTATGTTGCTGACCCTTCGCTTACCGCTAATTTCAACGAACAGCTCTTCTTCATCCTCTATACAGGGAGTGGGGACGGAAGTATCAATATCATATGTAATACCTGATACCTGCAGAAAACCGCCATCCTCATCCGGAAGCATGCGGGATCCCCACTCAAGCGCATCCGCTATCTGCTGCCCCGTGACTTCTATGACGCTGAGCCGGTTTTCAAATGGCTGAACATCGATTATATCTCCGAATGTTATATCTCCTTTTTCGATGTCCGCCCTGATCCCGCCGCCGTTGACAAACGCAATATCGGCTCCGGTCTGATCACGGTACGCATCCGCGCACAGATCCCCGAGATTTGTTTCCGCCCGCCTTACCATTCGTATCTTATTTCCCTCCTCATCCGTCATATCGGGATAATACGTGGTAAGGTCATAATCCGTCGCTGCCACAACCTGCTGCGTCTGCTTTGCAAGCCTGTTCTGCGCCTCATCAACGTCTTTTCTTATGATGTTTTGTATATCAAGCAGTTCCGGAGCACCTTCTTTGTTCGGCCAGCTCCATATATCCGTATCATCGACCTCAAGTTTGTCATCATCTACCTTGATAATGCTGTATCCGATACAGTTCAGTTTTGTTCCGACCGCCGATCTTGTAACGTCCTTACCGTCCTTATTTTTCATCACGACCTGTTCGGTGTCGTGACTGTGTCCGTCAAGCACAACGTCTATTCCGGTTGTATTTGCGACAACATCCGCATATGTCCACGGGCTGCACAGACTCTCATTTCCGAGATGCGCTATAAGATAAACCAGTTCCGCACCGTCCGAACGTGCCGAATCTGCTGCTTTCTGGATTGCATCATATAACATCTGTCCGCTCTCATCCTGCATAAATCCGTATACGTTATTACCGTCCTCATCCTGAAAATGAGTCGGATCGGATTCCGTAAGAGTCGTTGGAGTTGTAACTCCGACAAAACCTATCCTGTGTCCCATCAGCTCCTTTATGATGTACGGCTCAAATACAAGCTCGCCGTTATGGGTAAAATTACAGCTTATATACGGAAAGTCCGATCTTTTTACCACATTAAAAAATCCATCCATCCCGTAATCAAACTCGTGATTGCCCGGGATCACAACATCGTAATGAAGGTCGTTCATGATATCAATGACCGCCTCTCCCCTGGTGAGTGTTCCGACTGTCTCTCCCTGTATGAAATCCCCGTCGTCAACGAGAATCGTTTCATAACCCCGTGCTTCAAGAGTATCTCTGATCTGTTTTAACCCCGCGTATCCGAATCCTTCATCGATCCCGCAATGTACGTCGCTCGTAAACAGGATGTATGCTTCATCCTGCGTATCCTGCATATCCTGTACATTCTGAGGCTCCTGTCTGTTAAGGGTAAAGTTGACATTGCACGATGATAATGTAAGCATCATCGCCGTCAGTACTGCCATGATCACTGTTC
The DNA here is from genome assembly GCA_902775485.1 of uncultured Lachnospiraceae bacterium. Taxonomy (GTDB): domain Bacteria; phylum Bacillota; class Clostridia; order Lachnospirales; family Lachnospiraceae; genus UBA2868. The sequence goes on along the minus strand of CACYMJ010000007.1, from coordinate 64,092 downwards.
TTTTTAATACGATACGGTCTGTCCTCATTTTCATCCCCTTTATCATAATAGCTGCATCAAACGCATACTTTGTAATAACGATTCATTTGCAAGATTATAACATTAAGTTATAATCATTCATACAGTTTAGGGAACACATAATACGAAAACGGGGTGTAACATGAATAACGATCCGATGGAAAAGATCAGAAAGATCCTTGATGAAAGCGAATTCATAAAGATGCTCGGTATTGAGATATCGGAGCTTGACGATGATCATGCACTTGGCCGGATGCCATTTAAGAGCCTGTATCTCAATCCCTACGGCAGCATGCACGGCGGATGCCTGTATTCACTTGCGGATACAGTTGCCGGTTCTCTTGCCAACAGCATGGGAGGCAATGTCATGACCGTAGAAGGGAAACTGAGTTTTCTCGAAGCGGCGTGGGATACGCAGTATGTATACTGTCTTGCCAGACTCAGACGGTGCGGTTCCCATCTTATAAACGTTGACGTTGACATTACGGACGATAACAAAAAACTGCTCGACTGCGGTAACTTCACTTTCTTCAGGATCGAAAACAGGTGATCATATCATCCGATAGTCTGTATGATATGACTTCCCCTCTCGTCAGATACGGCTATCAGTTTGCTCGGGATCTGATCCTGCAGGATCCGCACATGCGATATTATGCCCACCAGTCCGTTTGACCTGGAAATACTTCCCAGAACACTCATGGCATCATTTATCGAATCCTCGTCAAGTGTTCCGAATCCTTCATCGATAAAAAGTGCCTCGATCCTTATCCCGCTTCTCTGCGCGATCGTTGACATTCCTATGGACAATGCCAGGGATACAAGGAACTTCTCGCCTCCGGAAAGGGTGTTAACGAATCTTCCGTCGGCACCTTCCACACTTTGCTTATCCGACACCTTAAGTTCCAGGCCTTTCTTGTTCGAACCCCTGGCCCTCTCGTCCGAGCGGAACAGTCTGTACCTTCCGCCGTGTACCTTCTCAAGCATCGTGTTTGCCGCAGCAATGACCGATGAGAACATTATGGACAGAACGTATCTTTGCAGTCCTATTCCCGTATCACCGCGAAGCTTTTTCGCAAACAGAAGATCATTCTCCGCCTCACATATCCTCTCTTCTATATTCTCGCCGTCTTTTTTGAGGTTTTCGGCCTTTTTGGTAAGACGCAAAACGGTACCGGTCAGGATCTCCTTTTTACTGTTGTAAGAAGTCTTTGCTTCTATGGCTTCATTACGCCTTTCAAGCAGCTGCTGCTCATCTGGCTCGGTCTTGTCCTTAAGTTCGTTTTCTATGGCATTCCGGTTTCCGGCCGCCGCTTTTAATCCCGCATCATATTCCGAGATCTTTTGGGTCAACTCCTCTATACCTTTGGCGCCAACCATCATATCCCGTGCCTCCTCGGCAGTGGAAAAACCGTTTTGTTCAAGTCCGGTCTTAAGAGCTTCTTCGGCCTTAATATATCTCTTTTCGGCGGTTACCACCTCGGAAGCTGCCACCTCAGCCTTCGTGGCGGCTGCACTTATCGCTTCGGCGAACGATCTGTTCTCATCCTCCAGTTTCTTTCCCTTTTCTTCATATTCATTTATCGATCTTTCAAGCGCTCCGATCGCCTCGTCTAGTTTCTTAAGACTGTCTATCCCTGAAACAAGATTTTTCTTCAGCCCGGAAAGTTCCGATTCGGCTGCCGTTACATCCCTTTCGGCAGATGATACCTCCCTTTTCTTCTCATCAAGCTCGCGGGCGGATTTTTCCTGTGACGTGATCATCTCATTCAGCTCGGACAGTTTCGCTCCGCGCTCACTCTCTTTTTGTTCGACCATCTCTTTAGTGACACTGTTTTTTGATAAGGGCGCCTTATGAGGATGATCTTTGCTGCCACAGACGGGACATTCCTCTCCGTCCTTGAGGTTCCTGGCAAGTTCGCCTGTTATGCCTGCAACATAGTCTTTAAGTAATGTACCGTGCTCGCCGTCCAGTGCGGCAAACTCCTCCCGCAGTCTGAGTACATTTTCCGTAAGCGTTTCGTGTGTTTTGGCTGCAGATGCCGCTTCCGATCCCGCTTTTTCCAATATCTTCTTTTTAGCGTCAAGATCCGCTTCGGCCCTGTCAAGATTCTCATAAACCTTCCCGGCGCCTTCATACTTTATCTTCAGCGCTATTTTATCTTCTTGTTCCTTCCGGCCTTTTATATGCTCTTCAAGAGCCGCAGCGGCAAGCTTTGACTGTTTTTTTACAGTCTCTGCCTCTTCCTTTGCCCCCCTCTCAGCCAGTCTGCGCTCGCTTAACATCTTTTTTTCGGATTCGACTTCATCAAAAAGCTTCCGGATATTTTCGGCACGTTTTGCTCCCTCAAGCGTTTTCTCCCACTGATCCCTCTGATCCTTCATCCCTTCATATTCGCGGATCCTTTCCTCTGCCTTGCGAAGATCTTCAAAACGTCTTGCCAGTGCAAGAGCTTTATCTGTTTCTTCTATCACCCTGTCAAAGTCCGCACTCTGACAGCTCTTTTCAAGGGCATCCAGTTCCTTTTTCTTATCTTCGATCAGCGTCTCAAGTTCAGATATCGATGCGCATTCTTCGTCGGCAAGACTGCTGTCGATACGGTCTTTTATACTCCGGATCGCTAACGCGCGCTCTTCGGCTTCTTCATAGAAGATCTTTGCGATCTCCTGCCATTTATCCTCTCCGAATATGCTTGTCAGGATCGCTTCCTTCTCACTCGATCCGGATGTCAAAAGTCTTTCAAACTTACCCTGCGGGAGTATGATGACCTGACAGAACTGATCGTAATCGAGCCCGATCAGCTGCGCCGCCATGGCGTTTAGTTCCTTCTCCTTCGGATTTTCAGCCATAACCTGCCAGGAGCCGGTCTCATCTTTTTTCATCATGTTATATGACGGGGACAGATTTTTGATCTTACGCTCCAGCCTTCGCTCAAACAGGTATTGATCCCCGTTGTTCTCAAACTCGAACTTTACATAGGTGGTTGTGTTAAAATCGGCATTGGTACACCGCATGGCCTCAAAATTGTCGCGGCCCGATCCGCTGCTCCTGCCGTACAGGGCATATGTTATGGCATCAAGGATCATTGTCTTGCCCTTTCCGGTTTTGCCGCATATCAAAAACAACCCGTTTGAGGAGAGGGCTTCAAAATCAACCTTTTCACATCCGGCATATGGGCCGAATGCCTGGAATTCAACTCTAAGCGGTTTCACAGCGTACTCATCCTCCCGTCATATTTTCTTACGGAATCCTCAAACAGCCTGATCAGATGATCATCCGGCTCTGCGCTGAGCGTATCCTTACGGTACTGTACAAATACCGATCCGGGATCATTACCCGCACCGGCAAACTCATCCATGGTCATTGTTATTGTTGCATCGGCTCTTTCCGGATCCCTTCCGCAAACCTCCAGAAGATTTACATATCTCTCCCTGAGAACCGCCATCGTTTCCATTCCGACATAGGAATCTGTAACCTCCAGCCTGACATATCCCTTCATAACATCTTCTTCATAATCCGCTTTCATGATCGTATCAAGTGTACCTTTCAAGGTAGTACGAGCATGAAGCTGGGGGATTGGAACAATGGTGTGCGATCCGTCGGACGTATCCACTATCGTTACGCTCTTGACCTGTTTTTCTTCTTTTCCGAAAGCATATGCCATAGGAGATCCGCTGTATCTGATCTTATCGGTAATATCCTGCGGAGCATGCAGATGTCCGAGTGCAACATAATCGAAGCCCTCAAATACTTTGGAACCTACTGCGGTTGCCCTTCCCACTTCAGCCGCACGGTCACTTATACTCGTCTCGGCCTCCACGATGAACGCATGTGCCAAAAGTATGTTAAACCGCCCGGGCGTAAAGCTTCGTCTGTACTCATCGAGCACTATCCGGTATGCGCTCTCCATCGAATCGACCTCTTCCGACCTTTCGGGAAACACTGTTTTCACCTTGTCCGTTGATATCCAGGGCAGAAGATAAATATCGGCGTCGTCTGTGTTTACAACGCAGACGTCCTTTGTAAGGGATCCGGCGATATACAGCCCGCTCCCCCTAAGCAGCCTGCTGTACTGGGAGAGCCGCTGTGCACCGTCATGGTTTCCTGCGATCATATATACGGGTATCTTCAGATCAGAACAAATATGGGTTATTATCCCGTCACACATCCTGAGTGCCTCCTGGGATGAGATGCTTTTGTCGAATATATCTCCCGCTATCAGGATACCGTCTACTCCTTCATCCGCAGCAATGCCGCATATCATGTCGGTTACGTATCTCTGATCCTGTTCGTATGATATCCCGCCCCTGTATGTCATTCCCAGATGCCAGTCCGATGTATGTAAAAACCTCATAGCCTAAAACTCCTTTTGGCAACAGCCGCCGCATCCCTGTATGCGTTTTCGTCCTTTGCTTTTATTATGCTCTTATGCACCCTTGCACGTTCATCCTTATCTTCTATAAGACTGCAGGTATATGACCATACTTCCTTCATCTTCGCAACCGCAGGCTGCGGTCCGCAATCATCCTTATAAATCTCGAACAAATCCGTCAGGAAAGCATACAGCTCATCCACTGTCATCCTGGTACCTGTTCTGATCTGCCTGAACAACCCGGGATATCCGATCGCTCCCCTTCCGATCATAACGGCATCAACTGAGTGCGGCCTGTCCGAATATCTGCTTAATATGGCATTATGATCTTCAGGCGAAATCACATCCCCGTTATATACGATGCTGCTGCATCTTATCTTTTCACATGCAGCATCGAACATCTCCATTCTGGGCTTCCCGTTATACAGATCCTTCTTCAGTCTCGGATGAACGATGACTTCACTGAAAGGATATGTGTTCAGCAATCTTATCACATTCTCGAAATCCGAAGTGTCATTGTATCCGACTCTTGTTTTTACCGATATGCGAAGATTCGGATTGTCCCTTAAGGCACTTCCTTCATCGTTGAACACCCCGTCAAGGAAACGCTGCATGATATCGGGAGCGCGTAATATCCCGCTTCCTTTAAACTTGGAGGCAACGGTATTGGACGGACATCCGAAGTTGATATTTATCTCCTCATACCCGAGATCCGCGATCAGTTTGGCCGCTTCGTTAAACTGATCCTTATCGTTTGTCAGCAGCTGCGGCACAACATTTAATCCCTTGTTGTTGGAAGGGTCGAGTTCCCTGCTGCTGCGGGTCTTCATTATCCTGTTGTCACAGGATATAAACGGTGTAAAATACTTGTCAACACCGCCGAAATGCCTGCTTAAGGTGTTTCGGAACGCATATCCCGTAAGCTCCTCCATGGGAGCAAGATACAATCCACTCATTTTTTTATTATATCAAAGCATAAAAGTATGTTACAAATATCCATTTTCTGTGGAAAAGACGCTATTTTGATGGTAAAGTAGAAATAGCGTATTTTAACGTTTTTCGAAACAAAAGGAGGCCGCCGTGGACGACATCAGAAAAGAACGTTTGATGATATCCATATGCACACTTGCGGGTATATCATGCATAATCCAAAACTATATCGGAAAATGGGAATTCTGGGTTCCCGCGGTCGTACTGGCCGGAATTTTCGCACTGTGGATCCTGCATTTATCCAATAATCTCAGTTCAAACCACAGGATATACATCTATTTCACGTTTGCCGCTTTCCTGCTTTTCTATCACGGGATACATGAAACAAGCCTGTTTGATATTTCGATATCCGTCGTTCTGTTCATGGTGACATTTACAATGTCTGACCGGATAAACCTCCTGAACATGATCTTTATTGAATATATTCTCGTAATGCTGATACAGTTCAGATTCCTGTATCTGAATTCCCAGGCTGATCTTAAGCCGTTTGACATCATGAGGATCGTATATCATGTAGTTACCGTTCTTACCCTCTATGTGTTCAGCAGGATCACAGTAAACCGCAGAAATACCGAAAAAGATAAGATCCGCGAATGGATGGACACAGTCAGCCAGAATGACCATGACATGGAGGATTTCCTCTCCAACATATCCCACGAGCTGCGCACTCCGGTTAACGTCATAAGCGGTATGACCTCCATATTGCAGAAAAACAACAACTGCAATGAGCTGTCGACCATACAGCATGCAGGTATCAGGCTCGCGCACCAGATCGAGGATATCCAGGATTATACCGAACTTAAGAGAGGTGAGCTCCTTCTTGATGAAGAGAACTATATGTGTATCTCTCTTATCAACGACGTGGTTGAAAACTATAAAGCCATGAAAAACAAGGATGAGCTTGAGCTTATTGTCGACCTGGCTCCCGAGACTCCTTCAATGCTTCGCGGGGACATTGAAAAGCTCCATAAGCTGTTTCGTCATCTTATCGAAAACGCGGTCAAGTTTACCAGGCGCGGGGGGATATATGTCAAGGTTTTCCCCATACAACAGCAGTACGGAATAAACCTCACGATAGAGATAACCGATACCGGTATGGGAATGACAAGAGCCGATATGTCGCGTGTATCCAAAGGAATGTATCAGGCCAATAAAAAACGTAACCGCAGCACCGGCGGTATAGGTATCGGTCTTCCGATCGTATACGGCATCGTTCACAGAATGGGCGGATTCGTAAACATAAGCAGCACCAAAGGCAAGGGCACAACTGTCAGAATATCCATTCCGCAGCAGGTCGTCGATCCGACACCGTGTCTGAGTATTGAGGGCAGTTCTGCCGAGAACATCGTATTCTTCTTCAGACCCGAAAAATACACCGTTCCGGAAGTCAGGGATTTCTACAGATCCATGGCCATCAATCTGGCTACAGGTCTTCGGCTGAAGCTGTACTCAGCTGTTACAAAAAATGAGCTTGAACGCCTGATTAAGGATCTTGATGTATCATATATCTTTACCGGCGAGGAAGAGTACGCGGCAAACCATGACCTGCTTAATGAATTGGCCGAAAAAGATTACCGTATCGTTGTTTCGGCAAACGCGGGATTTGAGGCTGATGAGGGCAGCCGCGTCGTGATCGTCCAAAAACCCTACGCATTTCCGGTTGTACGGGCATTAAACGGTGAGGGCTTTGTCTCCGTCTCTGATGACAATTCTCAAAAGCCTGTTTTTGACAGGGTCAGCGCACTTGTTGTTGATGATGAGGTTATGAACCTTGTCGTTGCTTCGGGACTCCTGCGCGATTACGGTATGACAGTTGATACCGCCGAAAGTGGCAGGGAAGCGATAGAAAAATATGAAACCGGACAGTATGATGTGATATTTATGGATCACATGATGCCGGAGATGGACGGGGTCGAAACGGCCAGGCGCATACGGCAGGCGGCCGATACAAGTTTCAGAAAGCCCGTTATCATAGCTCTTACCGCAAATGCATTAAGCGGTGCAAGAGAAATGTTCATGAAGGAAGGCTTTGACGGATTTATCGCCAAACCTATCAATCTCGGGGAATTTGAGCGTGTCATGAAAAATGTCCTTCCCGAAGATATGATATCGTACGAGGGGAGGGATGATAGATGAAGTATCTGAAAAGGCTTAACAAAAGGTTCGCGGACTATCTGTTTGACTCTTCCATATACGTAAAGGACAGAACGTTTGTGCTTTATTCCGCATGTCTGACCGTAGCTCTTATCGTGACCATGATAATCGGTATCGTACTTCGCGAACCGCTTTCATCGATCATAGTCTCCATTGTTGTTATATTGATCTGCATCATACTTCTGACGTATGCCGTTAAAAGGAACGGGATAAAAACCGCCAAGATACTCGTGGCATATTTTGTCGTTTTCGGTTTTCTCCCGTTCATGTTCTTTACAAAAGGCGGGGTACTCTGCGGAGCCCCGATGACTCTTCTGATCGGATCTTACTATCTTGTGCTCGTATTGGACGGTAAGTTCCGCGTCATTATGTGTATGATCAACCTGGGCATTATCTCGGCATGCTGGATCGCATCTTATGTCCGGCCCGATATTGTGACTGCCTATTCGCGCGAATCGGATTATATATATTCCTTCTTAAAATTCCTCATTGACTGGGCGATGCTGACCATTCTGATCACATTCCAGACAAGGATATATCAGAAGGAAGCCAAACGTGCCGAAGAAAAATCGATTGAGCTTGAGGAGCTCAACCGGTCCCAGAACCGCTTCTTCTCCAGCATGAGTCATGAGATCCGTACTCCCATAAATACGGTCCTCGGACTTAACGAGATAATACTTCGTCAGGAAGATGCTTCCGAAGAGATATTAAAGGATGCCAGAAACATACAGGGTGCCGGAAAAATGCTCCTGGCACTTATAAACGATATCCTGGACATCTCAAAGATAGAAGCGGGAAAAATGGATATCGTGCCCGTAAACTACGATGTGGCATCGCTTATATCCGAGATCGTGAACATGATATGGCTCAAGGCCGAGGAAAAGGGCCTTACGTTCAATGTAAATATCGATCCCAATGTACCTGCCGCCCTTTTCGGTGATGAGGTCAGGATCAAACAGATACTGATAAACCTTCTTAACAATGCGGTCAAGTACACAAAGGAAGGCTCAGTGAGTCTTTATATAGAGTGCGAATTCCCACAGGAAGGCGAAGTACTGCTCAAGATAAATATCTCCGATACCGGAATGGGTATCAAGCCTGATGCCCTGCCGCATCTGTTTGATACATTCCAGAGAGTCGATGAAGAGAAAAACCGTTATATAGAAGGAACCGGTCTGGGACTGTCCATTGTTAAGCAGCTCGTTGAACTGATGGACGGCGAGATAACGGTTAACAGCGTTTATACCGAAGGATCGACCTTTGCCGTTACGTTACGGCAAAAGATCTCATCCGATGAACGTGTCGGCGATATCAATATAGCAAATGCTCAAGGAGCCGCCGGAACCAAATATGAGCACAGTTTCACTGCAAAAGACGCGCGGATACTGATAGTCGATGACAACGAGATGAACCTTCAGGTCGAACAGAAGCTCCTTAGCGGAACCAGGATTCAGGTTGATCTTGCCCTTTCGGGACATGATGCTCTGACGCTCACGCTTCATAACAGATACGATCTGATCTTCATGGATCATCTGATGCCGGAAATGGACGGAATAGAATGTTTTGAACAGATCAGGAATCAGAAGGGCGGGCTCAATCAGAACATCCCCATAATCGTTCTTACCGCCAATGCGGGCGGCGAGAATATCGAGCTGTACAACAATACCGGATTTGACGGATATCTGGTAAAGCCCGTATCCGGACTTCAGCTTGAAAACATGCTTCTTGCACATCTTCCTGCCGAGAAGATCGAAACCCGTGCAGGCAGTGATGCCGCCGGCATTCAGATGAACACCGCAAGCGGTTATGCCAGAAAGAAGCCCGTTGCGATAGCAACAAGTACCATGAGCGATCTTCCCGCAAGTATAATCAGGGATCTTCAGATCGGAATACTCCCTTATACCGTCATCACAAACGAAGGAGTATTCTATGACAACATAGATATTGATTCCGAAGAGCTTGTCCGCTATATGTCCGACAAGACCAAGATGGTAGACTCGGAGCCGCCTTCGGAAGAAGCTCTAACCGCTTTCTTCTCCAAAGAGCTTACGAGAGCACATCACCTCATCTATATCACTCTTACTACCGGCAGCAGCAGGGAATACGGTCGCGCGATAAGGGCTGCACAGTCGTTTGACAACGTTACGATAATCAATTCGGAATGTGTCTCAAGCGGAACCGGAATTCTCGTTGCCATCGCCGCAAGGCTTGCGCAGCAAAATCTCCCTGTCGATAAGATAGTATCCGAGCTTGAATCGGCAAAGAAGCTCATCAACTGCAGTTTTGTCATCAAGAGTACGGACATCATGGCAAGACGAAACCGTATCAGTCCGTTCATGAACTCTGTTCTGAACACACTCTGGCTCCGCCCCGTACTGAGGATGAAAAACGATAATCTGGGAGTCGGCGACTTCATGATCGGAAGTGAGAGACGCTGTTATGAAAAATACATTAAACACGCCCTTCCTTCCAACGTCTATCCCGACAGGTCGTTTTTGTTCATCACCTATGCAGGCATGACGGAAGAAGAACTGTTATGGATTGAAGAAAAGGTCCGTGAAAAGATGAAGTTTGACAATATCATCTTCCAGAAAGCATCCGCCGGAATTTCATCCAACTGCGGTGAGGGTACCTTTGGTCTCATATACATTGTAAAGGGCAACCATAACTATAATCTCGGACCGATCTTCTCAAAAGCAAATGAAGAATATGCAATGTATGAGGAAGAAGCTGACGATGTCGATGATATCGCTGAGCCTGACCGGACAGAATCCCCTGATATGGAAGATGCGAAGAATGATGCCAAATGGTACGAACTCATACCGGGTATAGATTCCGAGGCCGCGATCCGTAACAGCGGAAACGAGGAAACGTTCCTGTCCGTCCTGCAGATATACTATGATTCCTACGAAGACAAATCCAAAGAGTTACAGGGATTCTATGATACACAGGACTGGACAAACTACACGATCAAGGTTCATGCTTTAAAGAGCAGTTCACGTCTTATCGGTGCCACAGAGCTTGGAGACGATGCACAATCCCTTGAAATGGCGGGTAAAGAAGGAAATATTGGCTTTATTACCTCTCATCATGTTACAATGATGGATAAGTATCGCAGCATCATAGAAGACCTTGCTCCGATGTTGAAGAAGGATGAGGATCGTCCGGAAATACCCGAAGACATGTTAAAGGATGCATATGAAGGTCTGTTGGAGTTTGCAGAAAACATGGACTACGGTCTTGCCAAAATGGTGCTTGATTCCGTACAGGATTATAAACTGCCGTCGGAAGACGAATACCGGTTTGACAGATTGCGTGATATGGTTTCCCAACTTGACTGGGACGGTATAAAAGAGATAATACAAGAGACACACTAGAGCGGAGGATCATAATATGTTTCACAGAATGCTGATAGTCGCATCCGCAGAAGGATTCATAATCAAGGGACTTGAGACAAAACTGAGTGCTATCGGAATTGCTCCGGTATATTCTCCATTCAAGACTAAAGAGGTTGAGTCAGCGATCGGCAGCACGGATCTTGTCATCATATTTGCCGATGATAATCTCGGTATGGCGTCAGATTCCCTTTCCCATATCAAGAAATACTGTTCCGAGAATGACGAAGAGATAATCGTTATCGGAGCAAAGGAGGATTTCGAAAAGATAACCGAGATCATTCCCGACAATCTGATCTATAAACTCTATGAAAGACCTCTCGATATGGAAAACCTGATGGAAGACATCGAGAAATACATGCGGGGGGATACGCAAAATGTCGATGACAGAAGAAGGACTATCCTTATCGTTGACGATGATGTGTCATATATGAACATAATAATGGAATGGCTGAAGGATAAATACACCGTCCAGCTGGCCAATTCCGGAATGCAGGCCATCACATGGCTGGCCAAAAATCATGCCGATCTGATACTTCTTGATTATGAGATGCCGGTAACAAGCGGTCCACAGGTACTTAAAATGCTTCGGTCCGATCCAAACACGGCAGATATACCTGTCATGTTCCTGACCGGTATGAATGATAAGGATAATATCATGAAAGTGCTTTCTCTTAAGCCGGTCGGATATCAGTTGAAAACGGTGAGCCGCACCCACTTAAGGGAGAATCTGGCTAAATTTTTCAAATCGCAGAAAAAGCAGTAGTTTATATCCGGACATAAAAATGGGACCAACAGGGCTCGAACCTGTGACCTTTCGCACGTCAAGCGAATGCTCTCCCAGCTGAGCTATGATCCCATAAAGAATTGTTTATTGTTTTACAAACAGAATAATATCAATTCCCGCGACTTAAATCAAGGATTAATGCATAATAATACATAACGGGCAGGATGATAAATTGTTAAAGAAGAAGATCAGAGAATCATCATGGTATTCAAATACAGTGGCAATATGCATAGGAGTTGTGCTGTTTGTCTTATTATGGCGTTTCCCTGATATATGGTCGGGGATCTGTACCTTTGTAGGCTTCTTCAAACCCCTGATAATCGGATGTGTCATAGCCTATATCGTGAATCCGCTCACAAACTTTCTTGCCAGGCTGTTTCGCAGGATCAAAAACGAAAAGGCAAGACGGATAATTGCCAATGCGCTTGCTTTTATCATCGTATTCCTGTTTCTGGGATTTGCAATTGTTCTTCTTGTACCGCAGCTGATAGCAAGCGTTGAGACTTTCGTCGAAAATCTTAACGAATATGTCGTCTCTTTCAGTTCCATGCTCGAAAGCTGGGGCTTGTCAAGAAATATGTTCGGCCTTGAAAGTCTGATCGATTCTTCTGAGAACCTGATCAAGACCGTATCCGATTACATTATCGACAACATGGACAGCATCCTGTCCGCTTCGGCCAGCGCAGGAAAGGGACTGATCCAATGGGTTCTCGGACTGATCCTCTCGATCTATCTGATCGGTGAGAAATCAAAGCTCAAGGCGGGAACAAAGCGGCTTCTTAAGGCTGTAATAAGCGATGATAAGTATCAGTCGATATGCGAGATCCTCAACAAATGCGATAATATCTTTAACCGCTATATCGTCTTTTCACTTATCGATGCAATGATCGTGGGCGGAGTAAATGCGATATTTATGGCCGCATTCCGAATGGAGTATATCGGACTTATTTCATTTATCATTGCGGTAGCCAATCTCATTCCCGATTTCGGCCCTATCATAGGTACCGTTCTGGCGGCATTCATAATCCTCATGGTCAATCCGATGCATGCGCTTATATTCATTATTTGCTGTCTCCTGTTACAGACATGCGATACTTACATCATCAAACCATACCTGTTCGGCAATTCACTGGGTATTTCCGGATTATGGATACTGATAGGTGTCGTTGTCGGCGGAAACATGTTCGGAATGATCGGCATACTCTTTGCCATCCCCTGTGTTGCCGTTCTTGATTTCATATATGAAACATACATAATCACATCACTGGAAAGAAGAGATAAGAAGATCGATGATAATCAGAAATGCCCGGGTGATCGATCCGGCAAATAACACCGATACCGTTAAGGACATCTTCATACATAATGGCCTGATCGTAGATGATAACGATCCGGCGGCTCTTTCGGATAAAGAGGAGATAGATGCCTCGGGGCTTATCGCAGGCCCGGGGCTTGTTGATATCCATGTGCACTTCCGCGATCCCGGACAGACCCATAAAGAGGACATTCATACCGGTGCCGCCGCAGCCGCTGCCGGCGGATTTACTTCGGTTGTCATGATGGCAAATACGACTCCGCCTCTTGATGAGCCGGATATCTTACGGGACCTTCTGAAACGTGCTACGTCGGAAAAGATTCATATTTATTCGTGTGCAAATATCACGCAGGGAATGAAGGGCGAAAAACTGTGCGATCTGAAGTCTCTCTTTGATGCGGGTGCAGTCGGCTTTACCGACGACGGCAAACCGGTCATGGATACCGATATTCTTGCCGCTGCATTCAGGGAGGCTGCCATCCTGGGAGTTCCCGTATCCCTCCACGAAGAGGATCCGGAATATATCAGCGAAAACGGAGTAAACGCCGGATGTGCCGCCGAAGCGCTCGGACTGACCGGCGCAGACCGGCTCGCAGAGATATCGATAATAGAGCGCGATCTTAAGATCGCCGAAAAATATACGGTCAAACTGAACATCCAGCATATCAGCACCGCGGAAGGTGTTGAGCTTGTCCGCAAAGCCAAAAAGACCAACCCGAACATTCATGCCGAAGCTACTCCGAACCACTTCACGCTGACCGACCGGGCAGTCAAAACGTTTGGTACTTTGGCAAAAATAAATCCCCCCCTGCGTACGGCCGCCGACCGCGAAGCAATATGGGAGGGTCTGTCCGACGGAACGATAGATATCATCGCGTCGGATCATGCACCACACAGTGCACAGGAAAAATCTCTTGATTTCAAAAAGGCTCCGAGCGGAGTGACAGGTCTGGAAACATCTTTTCTTCTGGCGTATAACACGCTTTACAAAAAAGATATCATAGACCTTGGCGATCTGTTCAGGCTGATGAGTTACAATCCGGCAAAGCTGTACGGATTAAATGCCGGAACGCTTGACACAGGCTCTCCCGCAGACATCGTACTCTTTAGTCCCGATGCATCCTTTACATACTCATCTCCGAGATCGCGTTCATCAAACAGTCCGTTTATCGGAAGACGCTTTGACGGGAAGATCATGTATACCGTCTGCGCAGGATCCGTTGTCTATCGCGCGGATGATGCACAGTACAATTCGTAGTTTTTATCTCTTGTCTCTTCTATCCTGTCCTTACACAGCTTTCCTAGATGTTTCTGCTCATTTTTGTCAAAGTTTTCCGGATAGATCGGATCAAGTATCTCTACAACCACCGGAACCGCAGACAACCTGGGAAAGTTATTCTCAAAAACATTTGCGGTATTCGTGATAGCCATCGGTACTATGGGGCATCCCGACTTGACCGCTATCTTCATGCTTCCTTCCTTAAATTCATTCATCCTGCCGTCACGGCTTCGTGTCCCTTCAGGAAATATGAACACCGATATTCCCGACTTGATATTCTCTATTGCCTTCAGTATTGTCTGCAATCCCTGTTTGATATCATCCCTGTCAATAAAGAGCGTATCATAAAGGATCAGAGCCTGCGCGAATATCGGGACCTTACGAAATGATTTCTTTGCTACAAAACATATCCTTCCGGGCAGATTCGTAAGCGTTAACAGTACATCGAAAAAACTTTCATGATTTGCAACATACAATACCGGAACGTCTGTCGGGATCTTCTCGAATCCTATATATCTTACCTTTGCTCCGGCAAGAAAATTAATGACCGCAAATATGATCCTCATGATGACCTTCATGAAAGCGGCTCTTGCCTTCGGCGATATGAGTCCTATAAGAAAACCGATGATCTCAACCGGTATCACGAGTATAAAATCCAGCACCACGACCGTGACGCACAGTATAAATCTGAGCATCAGAACGCCCTCACATCATCATTGCCTTTAAAGTACAGGGCAAGCATACCGGGGCCGACATGCGAGCCCGTAACAGGTTCATGCGCAACCATCCATACCTTTTTGGGCGGTGCGATCTTTGATATGAGATTGGCAAGATGAACCGCGTCCTCTCTCTTTCCACCGTATGAAATACCGACTATCTGCTCCTGTGCATCCGTAACAAGATCCCTGTATTTTTCAGCCAGTGCCTTGATCGCCTGTTTTCTTCCTCTTGCCTTACACTCAACAACGATCTTACCTTCGGTATCACCTTTCAGGATAGGTTTGATATCCATCATCGTACCGAGGGATGCCAGCGCTCCGCTCACACGGCCGGTTCTCTTTAAATGCTTCAGATCATCAACAACGAAGATCTGATACATGCGGTATCTCTGGAATTCTATATGATCCGCTGTCTCATCAAGCGACATTCCCTTGTCCCTGCACTGTGCAGCCTCAACAACCAGAATTCCCTCTCCGAGGGATGCTCCAAGAGAGTCGACTATCCTGATCTGTCTGTTCGGAAATTCCTCGAGCAGGTCGGCAGCGGCTATCTTTGCGGAATTGACAGATCCCGTAACTCCGCCGGACAGGCCGATGTAAAGTATGTCATCACCTGCCTCGAGTATAGGCTCGAACACTTCATTGAACTGAGCGGGATTTATCTGGGACGTCGAAACCTTTTTTCCGTCCTTCAGGCTCTGATAATATCCGTCATAATCAAATCCTTCCGTGCTTTTAAACTGCAGTTCCTCACCGTCCGCGATCAGTGTCAGCGGTACTATGATTATACCGTAATGATCCCTTACCTTATCCGTAATGTTTGCTCCGGTGTCTGAAATGATGGTAAATGCCATAACCTCTCTCCTTTACGAATTCAAAAACTCCACTACTTCGGAAAAGCCCATTCCGTGAGATGCCTTGATAAGGATCGTATCTCCGGGCCGTAATATCTCTTTCGTTGTATCCTTTAATGCGTTAAGCAGAAGCTCCTTGTTTGGATAGTATCTGATCTCTACACCTTCATGAAGTCTCGCACGCTCATACATATGCTTTGCAAGCGAGCCTACAAATATGAGAGAATCAATTCCGCATCCTGCCGCGTAATCGCCGACCTCGCCGTGAAGCTTGTCCGTCTCTTCCCCGAGTTCGAACATATCCCCGAGGATCGCTACCTTTCTCGTAATCGCGTATCCGAGTGTGTCGACAGCCGCATACATGGATCTCGGATTGGCGTTATAACAGTCATCAAGTATAGTATATTTCTGTCCGTGAATGATGTGGCCTCTTCCGGATAACGGCTCTACGGTAGACATACCGCGTCTTATCTCCTCGAGATTGAGTCCCATAAGAAAACCTACCGCAGCAGCAGCAATGGCATTGTCCACCATATGATAACCCGGCAAAGGCACACTCATTTCGTAATGGCTTTGATCGGGAAAATTGGCTGTAAATCTCGATCCGTCCAGCCCCAGATTTTCTATATTGGACGCATACACATCATCCCTCTTGGATTCCTTGCCGTATTTAATGATCCTGCGGCCCTTTGCCATTTTTTCGTCGATAAGCGACAACTTCTCATCCTGGCCGTTTATGACAAGTATTCCATTTGGATTCATCCTGTCTATTATCTCACTCTTTGCACGCAATACGCCGTCAAGGTCCCCGAGATTTTCGAGATGGCAGGGCCCTATATTGGTAAAGAGCACGATGTCGGGACGCACGATCTGTCCGAGTCTGTCCATCTCCCCGAAATCACTTATTCCCATTTCAACGACCGCAACCTCATGGGCATCCCTTATCTTAAATATCGTAAGCGGTACCCCCACCTCGTTGTTAAAGTTTCCTTCCGTACGAAGCACCTCGTAATGCGCCCCGAGAACCGATGCCACTATCTCTTTGGTGCTCGTTTTGCCGACACTTCCGACTATGCCGACGATCTTAAGCGACATCTGGCTGCGATAATACGCCGCAAGCTTTCTGATCGCAACAAAGCTGTCATCGACAACGATGCACGGTCCCGAAGGTTTTGCCGGAAGCCTCTCGCAGATCACGGCAAGAGCGCCCAGTTCAAATACCCGTTCTATAAACGTATGACCGTCAACGCGTTCTCCCTTTGTCGCAACAAATATGCCGCCCTCTTCCATAAGTCTGGAGTCTATGACAACACTTGTTGCTTCCTTTGTCAGATCGCATTTTCCGGCATTTTCCAGTTTTCCGTCGACAGCCGCAGCTATCGCTTCCACAGTCATGTTCCGCATATCAAAACCTTTTCGCAAGCGACACTTCTATGATCCACTCGCACAGATCCTCATAAGATTTTCCGATCGCCGCAGCTTCCTGCGGTATCAGGCTTGTGGGGGTCATACCCGGAAGCGTGTTTGCTTCGAGACAGTATACGTTACCCGTCTCATCCATTATGAAATCCATTCTTGCATATGTCTGTATCTCAAGTGCATTGTATGCCTTTACTGCTTCCGCCTGGATCTTGGCAGTCTGCACCGCATCCAGATCGGCAGGACATGTTTCTATCGTCGAGCCTGCCTGATACTTGTTTTTGTAATCGTAAAATCCTTCCTTTGGTGCTATCTCCACGATCGGCAGTGCCATCCCGTCGATAACACAGCACGTGAACTCTCTTCCCTTGATGTACTGTTCAACCATGACTTTCGAATCGTATCTGAACGCATCCGTTACGGCACTTTGATATTCACTTTCGTTGTTTACTATATATACTCCGACCGACGATCCGCCGTTGCATATCTTTACAACGCAGGGAAACTCGGGCTTGTAGTCATCATCGGCACTCTTTAACATGTAACTGTCGGGGGTGGATACACCGTATGATCTGAACGCAAGCTTTGACGTTGATTTGTTCATTGCAAGCGCCGATGAATACGAATCCGTTCCCGTATATTTTATCCCCAGCAGGTCAAATGCCGCCTGTATCTTTCCGTTCTCTCCGCAATCCCCGTGAAGAGCCATAAACACGATATCGGATGCCTGACATATTTTTATGACGTTCGGTCCGAAGAACACCTTTGCATCCGTCCCTCTCATAGAACGGACCTTCTCAAGATCGGGAGCCTCCCCGCTTATAGATTCGATCTGTGATGTCCAGTCGATATCACGTTCAAAAATATTGTCGGCATCTCCTTCATATCCGAGAAAAACATCAAGGAGAACTGCCTTGTGTCCTCTTTTTAAAAGCGCGTTATACACTCCTCGGCCCGAAACAAGAGACACGTCCCTTTCCGTACTTAATCCTCCGGCCAGCACTGTGATCTTCATATTCTCCTCCTGTTATCAGAACGGCTATATTAATTCCCGTTCGTACTCAGTCCTGTCAGCACGAACATCTTCGGCATGTCACACAATGCCTCGTCATCCTGCGTAAGATCCGTACCGGACAGATTCGCACCGTAAATGAAATTGAGGCGGTTCTGGACAAAACCTTTATATTCCACGCTGACACTGACGTAATTTGTCATCGTAACAAGAAATGCTTCCTCAAGCATTCTTTTCCCTGTTTTCTCATCGTTCCTTTTGGCCTGATCATCGAGCCTGGCATCCATGAACTCGATATCTACAGATTCCTTGATCAGATCGTTTGCCTCCGAGAACACAACATCCATCATGTCCGTACACACATTGTAATTTGTCGGATACGGAGACATGAGATATGCAAACAGCCCAAAGTATCCGGGATCTTCATATCTTGATCCTACCGGTATTACATCCATGGCTATGGCATCCACAACCGATCTGTATGTCTTCTGTCCCGTCAGTCTGTACAGTTCAGCAGCCGCCCACAGTCTGGATGCAACGTTCTCGTCATCTTCTCCGACTATGCTCTCGGCGTCCTTGAAATACTCCTCTGCAAGAGTTGCCGCATATTCCGCCTGGTCCCAGTCGGGAAGTATATATGCCGCCTTGGCAAGGGCAGCAGCACAATTGTATTTATCGATCGTTTCCGGGATCTTGATCTTTGGAATGTTTATGATATCACCGGCAAGCTCTCCTGCAAGTGCGTCGATCTTCTTTCCTTTTGAAGTTTCGGGAAAAACCTCCATGCATAAAAGCGCATCCGTCGTATTCATTATGCGCTCTTTAAATCCGTCGGACCGATAGTTCTTCTTAACGGTTGCTATTTCCTCTTCGAGAAGCTTATCATACAGACCATCCGTTGTTTCGATATCCTTTTTCAGGATCTCTTCCGCCTGTTTTAACGTCAATACGGATATGACCTGCTCACCCGATGATTCATCGATCAGAACCGCATATGATCTTCCGTTTGTATCATAACCCTTTTGGGATAGCCGGATCTTGATCAGTTCGCTCTCATCGATCCCGTCCCCTTGTGTTCCCTCGCCGTTTTTATCCCTTAAATAATCTATCATCCTGTCAGGATCCGAATAATCGTTTTGCGGCTGATAGGACTGTACGTTCACATTACATCCGGAAAGTGTCAGAGCAGAAAGCACCGCAATACTTATACATGCGATCTTGCCGAGATTGGCGCCGGCTGCCGCAGCTCTTGCCTTGAGCTTTTTCTTGTATTTGTTCTTCAGATATACAAGATCGAATATGAGCAACAGGAACAACACGGTTACGATATACGAAATGTACTGAAGAAGTGTTCCAGTATAACTTACGGTAAGTTCTCCCTTCGCACCTCCAAGCATAACCCGGCACATACCGTTATCGCCTTCACCGTTGATCACCAGCTTTGTCTTATTACCCAGGGCATCCTTTATAACGGCACTGTAACCCTTGTAGTATATAAACGGTACATCGGCATATTCGTGCTCACTTTCTATATTCGCGATCACCTTTGCACGGTATCTTGTAAATTCGTTTTCGCTTCCGTCATCAAATACAAAGTGTTCACTCATGTCCAGAAGAGTGCCGGGATCCTCCACTGTCTGCGGAAGCCATTCTCCGGCAACGACATTTATCGTATAGGGTTTGTAGTTATAGTAATCATCGCTGTAATCGTAATATCCCATGGAGCCGGCATTCTGATGCGTTATCGCACCCTGTGCCATAAGAGCCGTCAGGACTATCATGGCTACATCCAGTGCGAACATTCTCTTATCTTCGCTGATCCTCTCAAGGAACAGCCGAAGTACTATGGCATCAGCCATGGCAAGCAGTACCGATGACATTATGAACAGTCTCCACGGAAACTGAAGAAATCCGAACAGATCCGCAACTCTTTCCCATGGCATGATGCGTGTCGCTCCTACGGCAAACACGATCCCCGCGATAAGCATAAGATCAACATACTTCAGGATCGGATAATCGCTGCGTGTCAAAAAAGCTCTCGGTATGATAAGCACAAAGAGCATAAGTCCCATTGTCGGGAATGAAGAAGCCGCAAGTGCGGAAAAATCGACAGCCGCATCAAACAGGTCCGTCCAGTTGTTCGCAACATAAAACTCTGCCGACGCAAACTGCTCCAGCATCGGCAGCCACTGATAAGACGTTACCAAAAGCGCAAGAGTTGATACAATGCACACCTTTGCCATCAGAACCGAATTGCGCATGAATGATCTTATGTTGAAAAGAAACACGACTATTCCGAAGCCCACAGCCATCAGGCACGTTGCCGGATGTGTGAGTATCAATCCCGCAAAGCCCAGTCCGAATGCCATCGGATTATCCATATCCTCACACACGACATTGAAGATCCCATATACCGCGAGCGGCAGGAAGATGAATGCTGCGCTCTCACCGCACGCTGTACGTACGAGCATATCATCCATGTGATACGGACAAAGTGTCAGAAGCATCGCCGCGATCGAAGCCGAGAACTTTGACAGGCTCATCTTCCATACACTGTAGTAAGTCGACAGATAACAGAGTATGAAGATGATCGCCGAATAAATATGGAAACTCTTGCCTATACTGACATGCATCAGTCTCAAAAGAGCCGGTATATGCATGAACAGGTCCGAATAGAACATCGTGCTCGCATATCCCGCGCCTCCGTAAAACAACGTATTCACCTTTAAAAAAGGCCTTCCGACCCTGAACGCTTCCTTCAGGCTCTCTATACGAAGGAGATGATAATCAAGATCATGTCCGTTAATACAATACCTGCTGATAAGAGGACTGCATGCAACCAGCATCGTGATCACGAAGAAGATAACGGATATTCTGTTTTCCCTGTCCTGAAAGATCTTTTTCATTACAAACCTTTTAATCACTGTGCCTGCAGTTCCGAAAATGACAGTGTCACATCCCTGTCATCACCGTCAACCGATACGGTATAGCTTCTTGTTATGAAACCGTTCTTTGAAAGGGTCAGCACATGCGATCCCTTTTCCGGTTTGATGAACGATATCGGTGCTATCCCGACATATATGCCGTCAATGAACACTTCCGTTCCCTCCGGAGATTCAACATACATCTTTCTCGTATCACTTATCACTTCACCCGCTGTTGATGCGGTTGAAGAAGATGATGTAGACGGCATGATCACCGGCGAAGAACTTGACGATGTCTGAGGCACCACAGGCGCCGCATGGGTGAGCGGTGCAATATAATTCTCGGCCGTTGTCGATGTCGGTCCGCTTATCGTTGCGGTCGTCCATGCCGAGAGCGACCTGTTGGTTGATGAAGACGATGTACTGCTTGAGGATGTATCCGACTCGGCCTCAAGCGTGATGTCGATATTGGCATATTTATCGTTTATGCGCACATTCGTATCTACGCTTTTATATCCGGCAAGCTCTACATGCACCTTGTGGATACCGAACTCGAGCGCAACTCTTTCTTCAAAATCGGTCATCTGCCCGTCTATGAACAACTGCGCGTAATCCGGTACTATCGTAAATGCAACATGTCCTATCGCAACTTCCTTGATATCAACCTTTGACAGATCTATGACCGATTCCCTGTCTCTTTCAATGACAACATCTTCCTCGGCCGCATATCCCCTGTTCGTAAGCCGGACATGATAATTGCCTTCCGGAACCGGGATCAGCATCTCCTCACTTACCTGTTTTATTATCTCCTGGCCGATCTCTATCCATCCGCCCTCAAAATACGAATCATTCGTTACACGCAGATATCCGTGCCCTCTTTCAACGATGACGCTGCATACCTTACGTCCGTATCCTTTGACCGTGAGCGTATCGACATCGGTGACATCCATGAATGTTGCCAGCTGGTCCTTGTATGAGACGATCGCCGTCTTCGGAAGCTTATATGTGCTCCCGGCTATATCCATCCTGCCCTCGGCTTCGTTTATGCCAAACTTCGTTACATCGGTAAACGTCCACGCACTGTCGCTGATCTTAAGTTCATACAGCTGCTTCGTGCGAATGCTGTACGATATATCCAGTATCTCTCCGAGCATGATCTCGGGAAGTGTCAGCGAATTACCGTGCTTTCCCCGTATGTCGGTCTTGCCTGTATAGTCAAGTTCAAACAGTTTCTCGCTGTCGACGGTGATAAATTTGAGCTTATGGTTTTCCTCGTCCTTGCCGACAAGCATGGCTGTTGCTTCGTAAACAAGGTCCTCCGTGCTGACAAGCTCCTCCTGTGAAGCCGCCTCGGCAGCCGCCTTCTTTTCCTCGGCCTTTATCTGTGCCTGCTGCTTCTCGTATTCTCTTGAGATGTAGTATATCCCCAGCATCGTTATGATGACTATTATGATCACGGGGATGACAACTTTTTCAATACTTTTCATACGGTCATTTCATGCAGATGTTCAAGGAGCTTTTCGCGTTCATTCTCCGACGGATCGTCCAGTACGATCTGAAGAAGCTGCTTTAATGTGCTTCCTATCTGAGGGCCGTTTTTTATTCCGCACTCCATCAGATCATGTCCGTTTACCGCCAGATCCTTTATCTCCAGAACGTCACCGTCCTTAATGATCTTACGGTACATCTTTTCAAACGTTTCCACCTGATATATCTTCTCATCCCACTGATAATCGGTATGAGCATACAGGTCCGCATATTTGAGCCTGATCAGTTCTTCCATGTTCGATACGCCGACGCTTACGATGAACCTGCGAACTGACGGATATGTAAGTTCCGGCTTGTCGTCATGATATCTTACCAGACTTTTTACGCGTCCGATCGTATCGTTGTCATATTTAAGCCTTTTTAAAAAAGCATCTGCCATCCCTACACCGGCCTCAGGATGTCCCCTGAAGTGGTTAAGTCCGTCGCTTCCGGTTGTCTTCATGACAGGCTTTGCGATATCGTGAAGAAGTGTTGCGATCCGAAGCAGCCGGTTATCGGCATCTCCTATATCCGGATAATTCTTCACTATATATTCAAGCGCCACTATCGTATGGTCGCCCACATTCGTGAAATGATGCGGCGTAATCTGATCGCACTCCATCATGGTATCCCACTCGGGAAAGATCACTGCGGTAACACCGTATTCATATGCCATGCGCATCCTGTCGGGATGGTCGGAACATATCAGTTTTTCAAGTTCCTCCCGTATCCTCTCGGCACTTATGTTTGAAAGATTCGGTGCAAGTTCCCTGATCGCAGCCACTGTATCTTCATCAATATCATATCCGAACCTTGCCGAAAACCGCAGTGCCCGGAGGATCCTGAGTGCATCCTCGGAAAACCGCTCCCTCGGATCTCCCACTGCACGGATGATACCCTTTTTCAGATCATCTACTCCGCCGAACAGATCAACAATACCCGTACGCTCGCTGTAGGCCATTGCGTTTATGGTAAAATCCCTGCGGCGAAGGTCTTCGCGAAGTTCACCCGTAAATGTTACTTCCTTCGGATGACGGCTGTCCTCATACTCTCCGTCGATACGGTAAGTGGTTATCTCGTATCCCTGTGCTCCGATCATAACCTTTACGGTACCGTGTTTTATCCCGATATCTATCGTCCTTCGAAACAGTTTTTTTACATCTTCGGGGAATGCGTTCGTCGTAATATCCCAGTCATTCGGGGTGATACCGAGATATGAATCCCTGACGCAGCCGCCCACCGCATATGCCTCATACCCGGCATCCTGCAGTTTGTCTATGATGGTCTTGACGTTTTTGGGATATATTATCTGCATTACAGATTATGCCCTGCCCACCAAAGCGATGGTCGCTTTTGCGATAGACATCTCTTCATCCGTCGGTATAACAAGAAGAGGTACCTTTGATCCATCCTTAGAAATGATGATCTCTTCTCCCCTTGTTTTGTTCTTTTCATCATCTATTTCGGTTCCGAGATACGTCAGATAAGATGCTATCATCGCCCTGGCCGAGATATTGTTTTCTCCGACGCCTGCCGTGAACGTGATCGCATCGACTCCGTTCATCGCGGCAACGTAAGATCCTATATACTTTGCAACATGATATGCATATGTCTCAAGCGCGATCTGTGCCTGCTCGTTACCGGAATCCGCCGCTTCTCCGAGGTCGCGGAAATCACTTGATACTCCGTCGGAAAGCCCCAGAACACCTGATTTTTTGTTAAGTATGTTCAACATCTCCTTAAATGACAGATCTTCCTTTTGAGAGATGAACTCAAGTATCGCAGGATCCACATCCCCGCTTCTCGTTCCCATGATAAGGCCTTCAAGAGGCGTAAGTCCCATTGAAGTATCAACACATTTTCCAAACTGTACGGCACTTATGGATGCTCCGTTTCCGAGATGGCAGACAATGATCTTCATATCCTTTATGTCCCTGCCGAGAAACTGTGCCGTCCTGTTGGCAACATACTCATGGCTCGTTCCGTGAAATCCGTAACGACGGACCTTGTACTTCCTGTAATATTCATAAGGTATTCCGTACAGATATGCCTTCTTCGGCATCGTCTGATGGAATGCGGTATCAAACACAGCAACCATGGGTACGCCCGGCATAAGCTCGGCGCATGAATTGACTCCTATAAGGTTTGCGGGATTATGAAGCGGCGCAAGATCGTTACATTCCTCTATCGCCTTTATGACCTCATCATCGATAACGACCGACTTGGAGAACTTCTCTCCACCGTGTACGATACGATGTCCTACAGCTCCTATTTCCGAAAGACTGCCGATCACTCCGGTCTTACTGTCGGTAAGCGCATCAAGAACAAGCTTTACAGCCTCGGTATGAGACGGCATATCAACCGATGTTTTGATCTTGTCCGATCCCTTAGGCTGGTATGTATGCATACCTCCGTCTATACCGATCCTCTCGCACAACCCTTTTGCAAGGACCTCTTCACGGTCCGCATCGATCAGCTGATATTTAAGTGAACTGCTTCCGCAGTTGATAACAAGGACATTCATGATCTCTCTCCTTTTCAGTGTTTGGTATTAATACGCTCTTCCCCAGTAAACAAGCTTTTGGGCCGGTCTTCCGCAGCATACGCACACGTCCGATATCTTCTCCTGTTCGAACGGCATACATCTGCTCGTTACCGACAGTTTTTCCTTGATCTCATTCTCACATGCAACATCGCCGCACCACATAGCCCTGACAAATCCCGACTTCTCGGCAAAGAGCTTTTCAAACTCTTCCTTTGTCGTTGCCGTGTATGTCTGCATATCGCGGCGAGCTCTTGCACGCTCGAGCATGTCATGCTGTATCGTATCGAGAAGAGCCGCTGCCGTGTCAGCGAGTGCATCGATCGCACACTCTGTCTTTTCCCCGGTATCCCTTCTTGCGATTATAGCCTTTCCTGCCTCGATATCCTTCGGTCCTATCTCGACCCTTACAGGAATGCCGCGCATCTCGGCCTCCGCAAACTTCCATCCCGGACTCTTGTCGGTATCGTCGATCTTAACCCTGATACCCTTTCCGGTAAGCGCTTCCTTTATACGCCCTGCAGCTTCGAGAACACCTTCCTGCTGCTGTCTGATCGGAACTATGACAGCCTGTACGGGTGCGACCTTCGGCGGGAGCACGAGTCCGTTGTCATCTCCGTGAACCATTATGATCGCTCCGATAAGTCTCGTCGTTGTTCCCCACGAAGTCTGGAAGGGATGCTTTAATGTGTTGTCCTTATCGGTAAACTGTATGTCAAAAGCCTTTGCGAATCCGTCACCGAAATTGTGGCTCGTTCCGGACTGGAGTGCCTTGCCGTCATGCATAAGAGCCTCTATCGTATATGTAGCTTCCGCTCCGGCAAACTTCTCCTTGTCGGTCTTGCGGCCCTTGATCACGGGAATGGCAAGAACCTCTTCGGCAAAATCGGCATAGAGGTTGAGCATCTGTATGGTGCGCTGCTCGGCTTCCTCCATCGTGGCATGTATCGTATGGCCTTCCTGCCAGAGGAATTCCCTTGAACGCAGGAACGGTCTCGTCTCTTTTTCCCAGCGTACGACCGAACACCACTGGTTATATACCTTCGGCAGATCCCTGTAAGAATGGACCTCATTTTTGTAAAAATCGCAGAACAGGGTTTCCGATGTGGGACGTACGCACATCCTCTCCTGAAGGGGTGCAAGACCGCCGTGGGTTACCCATGCAACTTCGGGCGCAAATCCCTCAACGTGATCCTTCTCTTTTTCCAGGAGTCTTTCCGGAATGAACATCGGAAGATAGACATTCTCAACGCCCGTGGCCTTGAACCGCTCATCCATCTGCTTCTGGATCAGTTCCCAGATCGCATAGCCTGCCGGCTTGAAGACCATACATCCCTTAACGCTCGTATAGTCGATAAGATCAGCCTTCTTTACAACATCCGTATACCACTGGGCGAAATCCTCCTCCATGGAAGTGATAGCCTCAACCTGTTTTTTGTCTGCCATAACAAAACTCCTCATTTTGCAAAATAATAAACTAACTCTTATATTTTACGCTTTTTTGCGCAATTTATCCACATAATTCATGCGTTATTTCGCACCGGCCGGAAATACTCCTCAATATCTTTTCGAGCCGCCCTGCAGGTTCCCTGTACCATGACATCGCTCCCTCCGCCCTGCGCACCGCAGGCCGTTTTAAATCCTTCAAGAAAGCCCTTGATATCAGCTTCTTTTGCACATTCGGCACGTACCGCAAAAATGTAGCCGTAACCGTTATCGTCGTCTCCCGAAAAAGCGCAGATCATGCCGCCGTAAACTTTCGTGCACTCATTTACCAGATCGCGAAGGCCCTTCATGTCAAGGCAGGAGGTGAAGATCATCTCCGGTGTTTTGATATCGGCATCCTTTGTCTTCAGCGTATCGATAACCGTTTCGGTCACGACCTTTGCGAGCTCCTTTTTAAGCTGTGTTGCTTCCGACCGCAGCGAATTCATCTTGCCGGCATACTCCCTCAAAAACGCTGCCGTCTCCCGGCGCGGTGATGAGAGTATCTCCATGATGCTGGCGTTGTTATCGTGAAGCATTACATAATCATGATATGCGTCTGCTCCGGCGGTGACCGTAAGCCTCATGCCTCCCCTGTGGGGCATGGCGCTTGTTATTTTGATCACTCCTAGCTGTCCTGTCGAGTTAACATGCGGTGCACAGCATGCACAGACATCATATCCGTCTACAGACACAAGCCTGATGTTATCGTATATGTCTATCTTGCTGCGGTACTGTGAATTTCTTGCCTGCTCAGGGGTCGGAAAGCTTATCACGAACGGAATGTTTTTAAACACCGCTTCATTGGCACGCTCTTCAACCAGACGTATCTGCTCATCCGTAAGAATGCCTCCGGTATCGATCACAACTTCCTCATCCGTCATGTGAAATCCGACATTTTCATATCCGTAATCTCTCTTTATGATGCCGCTGATCAGATGCTCGCTGCCGTGGTTCTGCATACGCGCATACCTTGTTTTTGCATCAACTCTTCCGGCAACCGCCGTTCCGGCAGGAACGGGCCTTTCCAGGTAATGCCTTACCTGTCCGTCAACGATCGCGGTCTTTGTAACCCTTATATCCTCTCCGTCCGGCGTCGTGATATATCCGCTGTCGCATTCCTGGCCTCCGCCACCCGGGAAAAAAGCCGTGCGGTCAAGTATCACAAATGCTCCCTCCGGCAGATTTTCCGACTGTATGACAACGGCATCGAATGCGACGCACATGCCGTCGGTCTCGTATATCAACTGAGTCCGGTTGTCTGTTTCTCTCTCGTTTTTCATGTCCCGTAAATACCGTAAAAGAGAGTGGACCGGGCCACTCTCTTAACTTATTCATTAATCTTTTTGATAATTATGCAAAATAGCGGTCGTAAAGTCCCTTGAATGCCTTGCCGTGTCTTGCCTCATCCCTTGCCATTTCATGCACTGTGTCATGGATCGCATCAAGGTTTGCTGCCTTAGCACGCTTTGCAAGATCGGTCTTGCCTGCTGTTGCACCGTTTTCCGCATCTATACGCATCTCAAGATTCTTCTTGGTCGAATCTGTGAGAACCTCTCCCAAAAGCTCGGCAAACTTGGCAGCATGCTCAGCCTCTTCGTAAGCAGCCTTCTCATAGTACATTCCGACCTCGGGATATCCTTCCCTGAATGCAACTCTTGCCATTGCAAGATACATTCCGACTTCCGAACACTCACCGTTAAAATTGTTGCGAAGATCGTCAATGATATCCTGTGAAACACCCTGTGCAACGCC
Organism: uncultured Lachnospiraceae bacterium; assembly: GCA_902775485.1. GTDB lineage: Bacteria > Bacillota > Clostridia > Lachnospirales > Lachnospiraceae > UBA2868. The sequence goes on along the minus strand of CACYMJ010000007.1, from coordinate 35,550 downwards.
GACAACATGTTCAGCTGCCCATGTCATCTCGCCTTCCTGCTTTGTAAACTTTGAAGCGGGAGCCTTACACTGAGGACAAGCCTCGGGAGGCTGATCGCCTTCATGAACATAACCGCATACCTGACATACCCATTTCATACCTGTGATCTCCTTCCTGTGAAAACATCTATCATACTCTTAACCGTATAATCCAAACTCGGGTTGTACCCAAGATTATACCATACTATTCCATAGAGATAAACTTATAATCCTTATCCTCTATGGCGGCCTTAACGGCACTTTCATCAACATCTTTTGACATTTCGATGACCGCCTCACCCTTCTCGTGGCTTACCGTTGCACTCGTAATGCCGTCCATTGCCTCAAGCGTTTTTTTAACGTTCGCTTCGCAGTGTGCACACATCATTCCTTCGATCTTTACCGTTTTTGTCATTTTGATATCATCCTCCTTGTGATCTGTATTTATACCGGCGGCTCCTGCTTCTCCTGCCGGTGCGCCTGTCCCGTAAATATCCGCAAGATTGAGCCGAAGTGCATTTCCTACAACAAACAGGCTCGAACAGCTCATCGCCGCCGCACCCCACATAGGGTTCATCGTAAGTCCGAAACGGACATATGCCCCGCATGCGAGCGGTATGAGCAGGACGTTGTAGATAAGCGCCCAGAACAGGTTCTGTTTGATGTTCGTATATGTAAGGCGTGACAGTCTTATCGCGGCGGCCACATCCGTAAGATGCGATCTTACGAGCACAACATCGGCCGCATCGATGGCAACATCCGTTCCCGCTCCTATCGCGATACCGGTATCGGCAGTGGCAAGCGCAGGAGCATCATTTATCCCGTCACCGACCATCAGGCATTTTCCGGTCTCTTTAAGCTTTGACACAACGTCCGCCTTCCCGTCGGGAAGCACCTGCGATATGACCTCATCAACTCCGGCCAGAGCCGCAATACTCTCTGCAGTCCTTTTGTTGTCTCCGGTAAGAAGGACGATCCTGCAGCCGAGATCCTTAAGCTGTTTTACCGCCTGTATACTGTCTTCCTTTATCGTATCCGCTATGGCCATCATTCCGAGGATCACTTCATCCGCGGCAAAGACAATCGGCGTTTTACCCTCAGATGCCCACTGTGCGGACAATTCCCTGCACTTGTCGGACAATTTGATCCCGGCCGATACAAAATCGATGCTTCCGCCGACCACGCGGCTCCTGTCCACTATCCCTTCAAGACCTCCGCCCGGATAGACCTTAAGATCAGCCGCGGGCACTGTTTTATATCCCCTGTCCTTTGCATATGCCACAACAGCCTTTGCAAGAGGATGCTCCGACATATTCTCGAGGGAAGCGGCAAGCAAGACAAATCGCTCCTCATCCGCCAAGCCGTCTGTATATATATCCGTTACAACAGGCTCTCCCGTTGTCAGCGTTCCGGTCTTGTCCAGGCACACTGTCTTTACCGTTCCGGTCTCCTGAAGCGCCGCAGCGGTTTTAAACAGTATTCCGCTTCTTGCGCCGACTCCGCATCCGACCATGATCGCAACGGGTGTTGCCAGCCCGAGCGCACACGGGCACGATACGACAAGGACCGATATGGCTCTTGCAAGGCTGTAGCCGACAGTCCGGCCAAGCACCATCCAGACGATAAACGTAACAAGTGCGATCGCCATGACCGCCGGAACGAACACCGCGGATATCCGGTCTGCAATCTTTGCAACAGGCGCTTTTGTCGCAGCCGCATCACTTACCATTGAAATGATGCGTGACAGCGTCGTCTCTTCTCCGATACGGGTTGTGCGGCATTTAATGAATCCTGACAGATTGATGGTCGCACAGTTGACGCTGCTTCCTGCTTCCTTGTCAACCGGAATGCTCTCTCCCGTAAGTGCCGACTCATTGACGGCAGATGTCCCTTCAATGACCACACCGTCAACCGGAATGCTCTCTCCGGGTCTTACGACGAATATGTCGCCGACCCTGACCTGTTCTATATTAACCGTAATCTCTTTATCATCCCTGATAACGTTTGCCTTCTTAGGAGCCAGCTTCATAAGGCTGTTAAGTGCATCCGTTGTTTTTCCCTTCGAATATGCCTCAAGCGTTTTACCGACCGTGATCAGTGTCAGTATCATCGCCGCCGATTCGAAGTACATCTCATCCATATACGCAGCGGTGTCTCCTCCCATATGCGAAACATGGACCATGACAAAGAGCATGACAGTCGAGTAACAAAACGACGCTCCGCTTCCTATCGCGATCAGTGCATCCATATTCGGAGCCAGATGCGCAAGGCTTTTAAATCCGCTTATAAAAAACCGCTGATTTATGACCATTATGACGATGCACAACAGAAACTGGACAAGACACATCATCATATGATCGCCGGCAATGAATACAGGCACAGGGAGCTTTAACATGTGAACTCCCATGGAAAAATACATCAGGATCAGCAAAAACACTACCGACGCAGCCAGACGCTTTTTCATTGCCGACGTCCCGGTATCAACCGATTCAGCCGCATCCGCGCCTTTCCCGGCGGATGCCCTGCCCCTCGACTTCATAGCGGCGCCGTACCCGGCATCTTCAACCGCTTTTATTATTTCTTCCGGCCGTGCCTGTCCCTCGACCGTCATTGAGTTCGTCAGCAGATTGACTGCGCACTGCGTTACGCCGTCGACCGATCCGACCGCCTTCTCAACTCTTGCCGCACATGCTGCACAGCTCATTCCGGTCACGTTATACCGTTCCACCTGTTACCTCCCGATCGCTTCATGACCCCCGGGGCCCGTCATACGTATTATTACATAAAAGGTTAGAATTTGCTAACCAATTTGACGAATATCCGCCTCTGTTTCAAAAAATGTACAATACAAAAACCCGACAGGTTCTTCTGCCGGGTTCTGTATTGGTATAGGTAAAGGTAAAGGTAAAAGTTATGTACTTACTGTCTCAGTTTTTTGATGCATAGTACTCATCAAACATCTTGTTGGCCGCTGCAAGGGTATCCTTACATATATCGGGAAGTTCGTCTCCCCATGCACCGGTAGCTTCCTTGAAGCCTTTTTCCATTGCGGCCTGCATCTCTTTCATCTTCTCGGGATCATCGCCGGCAAGAGCGGATGCAAAATCGAAGAGTCTCTGTGACGTCTGTTTGATGCCCCAGTATCCGTCCTCATCGATATCCTTCTTAGCCTGTTCTATATCTTCAGGCTTAACATCCTTGAGATTCTCCGGTGTGAAAAGATCGGCAAGCTTTGATACTCCCGCCTGATCGGAGAACATCTTGCGGACAAGGTCGACAAGCTGGTTCTGTCTTGCTACGGCATCATCCTTGAGCTGCTGAACAAGGGCTGCCCTGTCCTCTGCGCTCATCTTGTTGATCGTATATGTAGCCTTCTGTTCGGACAGTTCCGAACTCTTTTCAAAAACAACCCCGCTCTCAAGCACTTTGTCTTCGGTCTTTTTAAGGGCTTCGCCTGCAGCCGCGTCTGCCTTTGCGTTTGCGCCTGTGTTGATAGCCGTATATACGGAAGTTACACTACTTACGTTCATATCACTCATGGTAAACACCTCCTGATCAGATTCAGTCTTATATATAAAATTATAGCAATTCGCCACGCATTAATAAACCACTGCATTTTGTGGCGGCAAGTACATTCTTAACAAACAGGGGAATTATTACTGAACAGAAATGTAAGGCAGCGTCTGCCTTAATGATTGGGCTCTCATTCCGTTGAGATCATAATTCCGAAGTCCGTTTCGGAAGCAGCGCATACATCGCGCTTTCTATACTTTCACACAATATATCGGCAGCCGGCCGGTCATACTTTATTGTTAAATACTCACAAATATCGTCCGGCAAATTATGCAACATCACCATATCAATCATCGCAGACAGGAATCAATTCCGGTCAGCTTTGGACTCCCCTGTATGTAAAGCCCAACATCGTTATATCGTCAAACTGCGGTGCATCGCCGACAAAATCATCGATACCCTTTTTGACCGCGGCAAGGTATTCCTTCGGATCATCCGATGCGCAGCCGTTTAAAGCCTCAAGCATCCTGTCGGTTCCATACAGTTCGTCATTCTTATCTGTTGCCTCGGCAACACCATCCGTATAAACAAACAGTTCATCTCCTGCCGAGATCTCGAATTCGTGCTCGCGGAACGGGATGCCTTCCATTGTGGCAACGGCGGGCGAATGCCTGTATACTACAAGCTCCCATGTTCCGTCCTTATGTTTGATGGCGGGATGCTCATGGCCGGCATTTGCCGCAACACCCTTTCCGGTCGATATCTCGATTATCGCCAGCCAGACCGTGACAAACAGTTCCGATTCATTGCCTTCGCATAACTGGTCGTTTACGGACGAGAGGATCTCGGCGGGACCTCCCCCAAGCATCGCACGATTCTTGATCAGAGTCTTGGCGATGACCATAAACAGCGCCGCAGGAACTCCCTTTCCGGAAACATCCGCCATTACAAGCGCGATATGATCGTCATCAACAAGGAAGAAGTCATAGAAATCCCCGCCTACTTCCTTCGCGGGCGTCATTGTGGCATACAGATCGAATTCCGAATGATCGGGAAATGCCGGGAAGATCCTCGGAAGCATGTCTGCCTGGATATGGGTCGCTACATTAAGTTCAGCCCCTATCCTTTCCTTCTCGGCCGTAACGACCCGGTATTCCTCCATGTAGCGGTCAAGTTCCGTGACCATGGAAGAAAAGCTTTCCGCAAGCCGTTCAATCTCGTTTTTCGTTTTGATGTTATTAAGGGCACGCGATGCGGTAAGGCTGTCCTTATCCTGCTCATATGCCTCTATTATCCTCTTCTCTTCTCCTATGGGCAGGACTACTATTTTCCTGATATGGTGGATAACGATCACAAACATTACCGCAAAGAACAGTGCGGTGATCGCAAGCATCGTTCTCATCATCCTTAAACTGTATTCTATCATCTCGCGCGACTGGTACGATACACCGATAAGTGCCTTCAGTTCGCCGTTATCGTATACGGGTTCAAAAGCATGGATGACCGAATGGTTCGCGCCCTTACTCCTTGACAGTTCCATCCTCGCCACCGGCTTCTGCGTACTGAGGATCTCGTCAACGACCGGATACGATCCCTCAACATATGGCATCGTAAAACCGAGTTCGAACAGATCACCGCCCTGACTGATCCTCTTCTCATCGTCAAGCGTTCCGGTTGCGAATATGAACATCTCGGTATTGTTGTTGCGTATAAGGAAACTGTACAGATACAGCGGTTTGTGTGTACGTTTTAACTGATCGAACTGATCTGATATCTTGCCGTATACTATTTCCGCAAACAGAATCGCACTCTTTTGGTCAAATGACTCTGCCGCTTCATCGGTTACCGAAGTGAACTCACCGACCTCGGGATGCAGACCGCGGAATTCGATCTCAAGTTCATTGAGACGTTCCGGATTCGAATAGATGAATTCCATTTCCTGAAAATGATTTTCCCAGAAATTAAACAGCCAATCGACGCATCTGTAATCCTCAAACTCATCTCCCGCAAAACGGGCCAGTCTGGATGCTTCCTTGTACTGATCGTCAAGATATGACTTCATGGAAAAGAGCATGAGCACTATTGCGTTTGCAAGGATCAGTATCAGAACGAACACAACGAAAGGCTGCATTATCTGTCTTAATATCGTCCCCTGTTTTTTCTTCTTTTCCATCTGTATACTTCCTTTATCTTTCCCCTGCCGGGAAAAATCTGTTCCACGCATCCGACAGCAGTCCCGCCAGTTTTCTCTTAATATATACAATGACCGCCGTTATCAGCATTACGAGTATGAAGTTGACGATAACGCACAGCCACGGCTGCTTTCCGATATACGGATCAAGAATGCCAAATACCAGAAGCGGGACGGGCATGTGAAGAAGGTAAAAATCCATCTGAGTGTCCCCCATGTATTTATATACACCCGTGTTTTTGAACCGCTCCCAGAAAGAAGAGCCCACAAACGAATGAAAGAGGAAGAATACAAACAATCCGCCGACCGGCTTTAAGACATACAGATACGCCCAATGCTCCGGCGCATAATATACGTATGCACAAACGACCGCAAACAGCACGACAGATATGATGATACATATTCCCGTCGACAGCTGCCTTATCTTCTCACCGTTCTTGTAAACGCATATCCCGGTATAAAAGCATATGAGATAAGGTGCGATCTGACTGACCTTGAAATACGGGAAATCCTGAAGCAGCAGACTGACAACAAGTGCCGCTGCCAGAGTGATGATGCCCGTCAGGACGAGCCTGTTTTTGTTTATCAGTACTTTCATGAATGCGAACACAACGCAGACATCGAACAGCATCCATAAAAACCAGAGATGATCCGAGAACTGTCCGAGCGCCATAACCTTGTAACCTTCAAGGTAGCCGGCATGATCCGGCCGTCCGAATGAGACGATATCGAAATACGTATATAACGGCACAAGCCATAATGCACCATACAGATAATACGGAACGAGCAGTCTTTTTGCCCTGCCCTTTAAAACGGTCGGAATAGATCTGTTGTGACGTTCCTGGGATCTGGCAAACAAAAATCCGGAGCATAATACATATGCAGCGATCAGTACGGCATCGATCACTCCCACCGCAAATGAGACCGACGGCGAAGTGATATCTGCCTTATATACAAAAAATGGATTGTCATCATAAAAGAACATGCAGTGGCTCAGTATTATGAGCAGTAGACTCATGATCTTGATATCGTTTACCGTTTGAAGATTTTTATCCGTCATTTATACCTCTTGATCTTCCGTCTTATCCCGACGGCCCGTTTTTAAGATTATAGCATAATTCTTCTCGTATATACGATACATTTCATCCAGAATATCATCGTTGAAATACGCCCGTCTGTTATAAGCGGCTATCGTCGCGGCGATGCTCTCTTCGGTTATCTTTCCGCTCCCGCCCCCTGACATAATCAGGAGCAGGACCATGTTCATGTGGCACAGTCCCAGTGCAGTCTGCCTGCGAAAACTGTATGTCTCATATGACCTGAGATAATACTGCCACAGATAGTACGACAGATAATACCCCATGATCTCGGCAACAAACGGCTCGGCTTTAAGAAAATCCTCTGTATGCTTTCTCCATGAAGCATTGCCGGCGCCGTACATATTAAGATACTCCGATGCACTTTTGAACATGGAAAACAGCCTGGGATACACCTTCTTAAGTCTTATATGATTAAGCGAAGAAGCAAGAAACTCCCTCAGAACTTCAGGCGACAAAGGATATGAAAACGAAAGTTTTTTGCGATCCGTTTCCTTTTCATAAAAATCGTCAAACGACAGCTCTTCATGATCACCCGTCATACCCTTGGCAAACAGATCCTGAAGCTTTACCGCATAGAGAAATACCGCATCCGCCAGGTCAGGCGTCAGGCCTTTTCTTATAAGCTGTGTCATCCTTTTTCGCTGCCTTATAAGAAACTCAAGATATTCCTCATCGTCATTCGTGCTGCACTGTCTTGTCTCGGGATCCGCCTCATACTCCGTCACATCAAGCGCTCCCCTGTTTTTGACAAACAGCTGTGCCGCGCCCGGGCACGAAAGGTCCAGACATCTTTCCTCAAACGATCCGTAATTTCTGTAAAATCTCGGATAACTCTGACACGTCCAGGGGATGAAATCATGTCCCTTTTCCCGCTGAAGCTGGCACAAACCGTCTTTTCTCAGAAAAGGACACTTGCCGGAATCGGGATTAAACTTTGATCTTATCCTTCCTCCCGTCGCAAAAAACAGGCGCAGTCCCAGCATCCCCCGCTCATTCGCGAATCTGTCCATATCGCGGTCGGAAAGCGGTATGACCCAGCCTCTGCAGCATGTCTGCGGGCAGTCGCCGCACAGACATTCAAATTCACCAAACCATCTGTTTTCGTATATCTTCATATCATAATAAATATAAGGCTTTTTATACTGTCCGTAAATCTTTTGTTCATTATATGCTGATATGATAGAATTAAACAAAGCCTATACGGACACATAAGGAGGCAGCATGGGAACTATATATGTAACGGGACACAGGAATCCGGATCTTGACAGCGTCTGCAGCGCATACGGTTATGCACAGCTGATGAACCTGCAGGATCCCGACAATAAATATATCCCTGTAAGATGCGGACATCTGTCCGACAGTACAAGAAACATACTGGAACAGCTCGACATCGACATTCCTGAATATATGCGCGATGTATATCCGAAGGTAAGTGATGTCATGCTGCGTGCCGATCACAGGATCGACGCGGATGATCCTCTTACGGCGGTTGCCGCCATTTACGAGAAGAACACTCCCAGTGCCATACCCGTATATGAGAAGGACGATTTCTACGGACTTCTTACCGTTGACGATATAACGAACTGGACTATGCGGGAGCTCTCCCGCGACAACAAGATAACCTCTATCCCCAGTGTCAGGCAGATAATGTCAAAACAAGGTCCGACTCTTGATGTGCATGATCTGTTCGATGATGCAAAGGTAATGTTGCAAAGCGCCGGAAACCGCGGGCTTGCCGTATATGATGAAAACGGTTATGCGGGATTTGTAACAAGAAGATGCTTTCTTAACATTCCGAGATATAACGTGATACTTGTGGATCACAATGAATCCAATCAGAGTATCCGCGGTATAGAGACAGCCAACATTGTCGGTATCATAGATCATCACAGACTCGATGCCATCAAGACCGACCAGCCGATCTTCATATGCGCCGAGCCTCTCGGCAGCACATGCACCCTGGTTTATCAGCAGTACATCAGGAACAACCGAACACCCGATCCCGTCACGGCAAAGGTACTGCTTACCGGCCTTATCTCCGATACGCTTATATTAAAGAGCCCGACCACTACCGGCGAGGATGTCGTCGCCGCACACGTTCTGGCTTCGATATGCAGGATCGATCTTGATAAATACGGTCTGTCCATGTTCTCGCAGGTTGAGGGAATGAGCGAAAGAGATCCGAAGGATGCGATTCTTTCCGACTTTAAGACCTATACCCAGAACGGAGTCAGGATAGGTATCGGCCAGTGCGAGGTCACGACTCTTAACGATCTTTCGGATTACAGGGATACTTATGAGTCAACGCTTAATGATGTTAAGACGATGCAGGGACTTGACTGGGCCGTGCTGATGATCACGGATGTCATACACGAGCACAGTGCACTGCTGTGTACGGATCACAGGGGAAACCGATTCCTGCCTTATAAGGCGCTTGATAAAAACCTGTTTGACATGCCTGACGTGATGAGCCGTAAAAAGCAGCTCCTCCCGGAGATCATCCACGCCGTTGGAGAGTAGCATCATCGAGTGTCTCGTTCATGCTTCCCGTCCTGTAACCCTTAAGGTCCATCGTTACATAGGAAAAGCCGATCTCTTTAAATGAGTTGAAGATTTTTGTTCTGATGTCTTCACCGATAAGCTTGTCAAACTCTTCGGGCAGTATTTCTATACGGGCGATGTTGCCGTGTATCCTTACGCGAACCTGGTTAAATCCCAGATCCAGGAGTAACTGTTCCGCCTTATCGACCATGGCAAGTTTTTCTTCGCTTATCTCCTCACCGTAAACAAAACGTGATGCCAGACATGCAAACGAAGGCTTGTTCCATGTCGGAAGATCCATTTCTTTTGAAAGCGTTCGGATATCTTCCTTTGTCAGCTTCGCTTCCCGCAGAGGGCTCTTTATACCAAGTTCTTCTATGGCGGTCAGTCCGGGGCGGTAGTCCCCGTTATCATCCATGTTCGATCCCTCAACAACATTTTTTATCCCGTGATCTTTTGCCACTTCCTTTATTTTCGTGAACAGTTCACGTTTGCACAGATAGCAGCGGTTTTTGGGGTTATGTCTGAATCCTTCAATGGCAAGTTCTTCAGATTCGATGATGATGTGTTTTATGCCTTCACGTTTACAGAAATCCACTGCCTCATTAAGCTCACGAGCCGGAAACGAACATGATCTTGCCGTAACGGCTATAACTTTATCACCGAGGACATTTTTTGCCGTCTTAAGCAGAAAGGTGGAATCAACACCCGATGAAAATGAAACGGCAACACTTCCCAGCTGTTTCAGGTACTCTTCAAGATCTCTTTGTTTTTCATGTAGTCTGTCCATATCCGTCTCCGTTATAACAAAGCATAGTCTACGTGGTTATTTATGAATGGCTATTTACCAACTCGTGGTTGATATTTTTAAATTCTCGAGGCTTTTCTCCCCGGTCTTTTAATGGCACTAGCCTGATGCCTCTACCTGATCTAATTCAGGCTACATTGAGTCTTATGACTTTTTCTTTGATCGGAAGATTTTTGTATCCTCCGGCCTTTATGATCTGATAGGCAGCATTTACATCGGCATTGATTTTACCCGTCGCGTAGCATCATAAAAATCCTTTTCAGGGATTTCGCCATCAAGATAACTGGTCCCGCTCGTATAACTTTCTTTCACGACGCTTACTTTAATGCCGATAAGTTCTGCCTTATAGCGTATCATATCGATCAGCATCCTGTATGGGATGGATACAAAGGTCTGGCTTGTTTTTGCAAGTTCGATGATCTTGCGGCTTGCTTTATGGAGATAATCCTTTACCTTGTTGTTCCTTTTTTCTGTCAGCCGCTCCATCCTGTTTGTGATATCCAGGCGGTTACTTCTTTTTGCTATCTCCTGCAGGAGGCCTTTTCGCTTATTGTAGTATCTGTTGATGGATTTCAGGGGGCGGCCGTTAATGATGAACGGAGTGCCGCCTGATGACAGGCTTGCCGTGACCAGGTTATCCACACCAAGGTCGATACCCATGATATTTCCATCTGATCTGATACTTTCCGTTTCCTGTTCATACATGAGCATGATGCGGATGCTGTTCTTATCAGTCTTGATACGGATCTGTCTTACGGACCTGTGTTTTGCCTTTAGCTTGATCTCTTTTATAAATCCCGGCATAGTGATCCGGTCATCCTCATCGATGGAGAAGTTCTGGCTTGTGATCACAAGGCTGTCGCGACCTTTCATCGGATCCAGGTATCCCGGTTTTCTCGGAACTCCCAGAAACTTATCAGGATCCTTAAGATACTCTTTTTTTGCCTGATAAAAAGACTTCCACTGCCTGCACTTTTCCTGGATACAGATCTGGCTGCAGGTTGCATAGGGCATTGCCTTATAAACGTCCCATGTTTTCATGTGCCAGCTGAGAAAATATGCATCTGCGACAAAACCATTATCTGCATCAACGTGTTTTAGTTTTTTCTTTTCCTCCCTCCCGTCATTGTATGCAGTGATGGCATGATTCGTGTTATCGATCAATTCCTGCTCCCATTGATCCGGGATCTCGCCATTTTTCAGTTTCTGATGTATCCGGTAGCATTGGCAGATCAGGTACTGCACGGAGTTTGACAGGTTCTTTGCTCTGTAGCAGTACGCATCTATCTTTTTAAATAGTTCCTTATGTTTGCCGCGCATCGCTTTCATGCAGCGACAGGCAGGGATGGTCGGCGCGGGATATCTTGCCCATATCTTGTGATCCTGGCACAGAGCAGCTGACCTAATAACTGACCAAAGAAAGCCTCTTTGTTTCTGTGGTTCCTTGATAAAAGGTCATTCCATACGATATAATTGCCAAGGTGCTTTGTCGATACCCCGTGAAATCTGCAGATGAATAGTTTCAGACGGCTATGATAGGCGTTGATCCGCTGGATCCCATAATTTCTTCCATCTTTTGAGATCGTACGGCAGTCAGTATCCATCTGTATCAGATTCAGTTCATTTAGTTCTGCCAATTTCAGATAGGCACGTTCTTTGTCTGTGCACAGAACCGCATGCGGGGCGATCTTTTTTTCGAAAATCTCTTTGATGCAATCCGAACTGATTTTTCCCAGCTTTCCGGTTTTTGCATAGGAAATGCCGGCATCATTGACTGCGCAGGGAACACAGACTTTCGCTGACGACAATCCGTTGGCATGAACATCGTTCCCGCGGGCATGGAAAAATCACGGCTTCTATTATGGTTACCCTTAAATGACACGTTGAAAAACGTTTCATCTGCTTCAACAACACCTGTCAGATAGGCTTTCTCTGTCAATTCGCTTAAGGTATCCAATATCTTATGCCGCCAGGTAAAGGCGGTGGATATAGAAATATCACATTCCGCAGAAGACTGTTTCAGCGTTTTTTGATCCAGCATACACTTTAAGTATGTCGCCCAAACAGAAATGGACTTTCTTGTGCGGGAGGTGATGGAATCAGTACTGGCGATAAAAGACCTGTGGCAGTCCCGACACAGGAACCGCTGTACACCATCTTTCCTCTTTCCGTTTTTTACAACATGCATTCCTTCGCTCTCTATCAAAAAAGATTGCGTGTCATCTGAGATCGCTATATCATTTGAGATGGTGGTATAAAACACAATACGATCACTGAATGACAGGTTGTTGTATGAAGTTATGACATCTTTCAGTTCTGACATATGCGAGGCCTCCATGGGAACAACTGTTCGATATCTTGATTATATCGAACGAACGTTCTCTTGTCAGCCGCGAAAACGAAAATAGCCATCAGCTGTTATTCTTTTATTCAGAACTTTTAATCTTTTAAGCATGTAACAGGAACAACAAAAACTCCATCCTCGCGTTTGTAAGCAAACGGGGCTACACCACATAAAACCATCAAAAATGAAGGTACTTTCATTTTGTCCGTATCTATTTTGTTTGCCAGTTTAATAAGAGTCTGGGCTCCTTCATTTATTAACTTATCTCCTCCGAGCTTAACCTCTATTAATCCATAACTTCCGTTTCTCAGGTGAACGACAGCATCACATTCAAGCCCGGTTTTATCTCTATAATGATAAACACTTCCATCCAACGAATCAGCATACACTCTTAAATCTCGAACACAAAGATTTTCAAATATCAATCCCATATATTCCAAATTATTTACCAAATCGTTCGGACCTAATCCCAATGCGGCAACAGCAATGGATGGATCCACAAAATATCTGGTATCTGAAGTTCTTATTGCTGTTTTAGATCTTAAATTTGGATTCCATGCAGGAGAGTCCTCTATTACAAAAATCTTAGCCAAAGCATTCAAATATGAATATAATGTCTCTTTGTCGAATGTTTCAACATCATTGCTTATTATATCTTCACGGATTGTTTCAAGTGCAGCTTGAGTAGCTATGTTCCTTCCATATGATTTCATCAAGCGCTTTGTTCTTTCCGGATTCCTTTTTACGTCATCAACTCTGGAAATATCATCATTCACAACGGCATCAAAATAATCAAATGCTTGCTTCAGAGCTACTTTCTCCGGCCTATCTAAAGCAGATGGCCAACCGCCTCTGCATATTAAAAATGCAATATCCTCTATGGAATGACTGTCCGTGGCAGATATCTCTTTACCATCAAATAAATCCTGAAGCGACACTTGACCCGTAGAGTCTTTTGATTCATACAAAGACATTGGCCGCATCCTCATACGAACAATTCGACCTGTTCCGGTATGTGTACTCTCGTCTAACTTTGCGGGTACTGATGATCCGGTTAGTATAAACTGGCCGAAATCCCCTCTTTGATCCACTTCATATCTAACCGCATTCCAAATATTTGGTGCAATCTGCCATTCGTCAATTAAATGCGGAACTTCTCCCTCAAGAAGATTTGAAGGTTTTATCCTTGCCATCTGCTGATATTGTTCAGTTAAATCCGGTCTATCCATTTCAATATAGCTTTTTGCAGCGTGCTTTGCGGTTGTTGTCTTTCCACACCACTTAGCCCCTTCTATAAGAACGGCACCTTTAGACTCTAAGTGATTTATTAGCACTTTATCTGATATTCTCTGATAATACTCCTTCATAATGATTTCTCCCGTATTTCCGTGATTATCATACATTCAGATTTGTTCATCCGAGTATTTGGCTATATTATACTCGAGTGTTTGGACGATTGTCAATCGAGCAATTGTACATCAGAACCTTGCCCCTTGTACTAAAAACACTTGACATGTTCTTCAATGCTCTGTTATTTACTTGTCGGATAGAGGGAGAAGCGAATCTCTTCAGAAGGCTAATTTGGTCTTTGGAAGGTAGAAAGGTGCCTAAATAAGCCTGTATGTGTGTCAGGTGTGTTCTGAGAACATAGCAGAACACAGTGTGTTCTAATAATGAGAAATCCCCAAAGTCGCTCAGTGAGAGGCTTTGGGGCAATAAAAAAGAGCAGGTGATGGGAATCGAACCCACGTTACCAGCTTGGAAGGCTGGTGTTCTACCATTGAACCACACCTGCAACGTATCGAATTCTATCAAGAATAGCTCTTCTTGTCAAGCAAACAATTGACCAAGATATCAATAAATGTTCTTGTAAGGAAGATATACAAAATTCCTCACTGAACGGGATAGGCCTTTCTATCGTAAGCGAATCCATGTTGTGGCGAAGGTATTCGGTAAACTGTGATATACCCTCTTCAGCTTTTTCCGGATCCTTTCGGCACAGATTTTTGATCGTTGTCAGTGAATTAAACAGGAAGTGCGGCTGGATCTGTGCGAGCATGATCTCTGTTTTGAGCTTTTCGTTCTCGCCCTCAACCTTATAAAAGCGCTCTGTCTGATCGTAGATTATGTATGTAAGCGCAAACAGCGCCGCTATGACCGATGAAAGTGCGATAAGATGAACGCCGAACACAAATGCCTGGATCATCATTGAAATCATCGGCACGATCGAATAAATGAAAAATGCCCTCTTTTGCCATCTGGAAATCTTATTTCTGTTCTGAAACAAAATGATCAGGTTTATGATCATTATGAACACTGTGGGGGTTATAAGGATCGGAAACCATTCTTCCCGGGTATAATTGTTGAAATCATCGATATAGTACAGTTTTTTCGTGAAGATATTGGAGATAAGAAGCAGCGCATACAGTACATACAACGCAATGGAGATGCAGAACAAAGCATTCTTTTTGTATGGTCTTATTCCGCACTGGTCAAGAAGAAATGCCGTAATAATGATAGTGATCGTTGCAGCCAGTATTCCCTGGGCAAAAAAGAGAGCGCGTGAGAATGTGACCCATCCGTCTCCCGTACGATCATATGTCAGCTCCCTTAGAAGGATCGACAGTACATAAACATTAAGAACGACAAAAAGATGGATAAAAAAGGCCTTGGCCCTCTTTTCCACAAAGCGGCCGACGAACGTGTGTATAAGGCCCAGAGCGGACATCGCAAATCCGGCCGCTGCAAATATCAAATTAATGTTGCGGATCTCTTTAGTCATACATTGTGATTATACACCGCAGACAATACATAGTCATTACAATTTTACCTCTGTCAGTTCCTTTATTTCCGCCTTTTTCTTCTTCCTTTCTTTTCTGTTTCTTCTTTCCTTATTATGCTTGTGAATGATCATATAGAAGGTCGGGAGCAGCAGAAGGGTAAGTACGGTCGATGCAAGCAAGCCCCCGCATATAACAAGCGCCATTCCCTGCATAAGTTCACCGTTTCTGCCAAGACCGAGTGCCATCGGGATCATAGACAGGATCGTTGTAAGAGTCGTCATGAGTATCGGGCGCAGCCTCGATTTTCCCGTTTCAACAAGTGCATCGGCAGTCGGCATGCCGCCGTCGCGAAGCTGGTTTGTATAATCGACAAATATGATACCGTTGTTGACAACGATACCTATCAGCATCAAAAATCCCATAAGGGAGACCATTGACAGCAGTCCTCTTGTTATAAGCAGCAGCAATATCGATCCTATGAGCGAAAACGGGATACAGAACATTACCATTCCGGAATATCTGAGATTTTCAAACTCTATCGCCATGACCATATATACGAGTATTATGGCGGTTGCAATGGCCTTGAGTATCGATGCGAATTCATCGTTCATCATCTCGGTTGTCTGGTTTTCGGTCTTCTCGACCGTCCTTGGCGGCACATAATCCGAAAGTGCATCCTCTATCGCTTCCGTAACTTCGGCTTTCTCGTCGGATCTGACCGTTGCGGTAACGGACGCATAATACCTGCCGTTCTGCCTTGTGATCTGCTGCGGCGAGTCCGTATAAACGAGGGTTGCCACATCTCTTAACGGAACATCGCTGCCCCTTGTGTTTGTGATGAACATATTTTCAACATCGTTAACGGTCTCATATTCGTCCCTCGGGTATTCGACCGTGATCTGATATGTCTTGTCATCTATAGTGACCTTCATCGCATCCGAACCGTTGATGGCGGTATTAAGGGATGCTCCTATCATAACCGGAGTCAGTCCGTTTGCTGCCGCGTTGATCGGATCGATATCTATCTTCACCCGCGATGCGGTATTTCCCATTGACGATGTTGAGCTTATGACTCCTTCCACATTCATCACTATGGAATCCACCTCGATGAGCGTTCTTCGAAGGTCATCAAGATCCGTTCCCTCAAACGCGACCTCATATGTATTGCCGCCTCCGAGAGATGTGATACCCATCGATGAAGTTGCCTCAACCGCTATCTCGCAGTTGTCGGCATATACCTCAAGTTCCCGCGTGAACTCGTCAACTATCTGTGCCGTGGTCTTATCCGCTGTATCGGCAACATATGCATTTACCGTTCCCGTTGTATTACGGGCGCTTCCCGAGTAATCATCTATATACTCGCTGTTTTTGACAAATTCCTCGATCTGTCTGACCTTCTCGTCAACCGTAGCGATATCCGTCCCCGGTCTGTAAGTTATCGTGATCCCTATCTGTCCCTCATCCGTATTGGGGAAAAGCTGCGTATTGATAAACTTTATCAGCACAATGGATACGACGAATATCACAATTGCCAGGATTGCCGTTAATACCTTATGATTCAGGAACTTTGCCAGGACTTTCGAATACCCTTCCGAGAACCTGTCAAGAAAACGGTTGACCGCGGATTCTTTCTTCTCAACCGGCTTGTAAAATGAAAAGCACAAAGGCACAAGAGTAATGGCCGATATAAGGGAAGCCGCGAGTGCGAATACTATCGTATAACCGAGCTGTCCGAACAGCTGTCCCGACAGATCCTTCATCATCGCAAGCGGCAGATATACAACGATCGTGGTGATCGTCGAAGCAATGATGGAATTGAGCACTATCCGTGTTCCTTCATATGCCGCTTCCTTGTAATCAAGTCCGTCATCCCTTTTTCTGAAGCACATCTCAAGCACGACTATGGAGTTATCGACCATCATTCCTATCGCTATGACAAGTGCTCCCATGGTGATCATGTTGAGGGAAAATCCCATGAAGCTCATGAGCAGGAATGTAAGAAGAAGCGACACCGGCATGGAAGATCCGACGATAAGGCTTCCCTTTATGTCCCTAAAGAACACGAACAGAACGAACATCGTGATAACAATGCCCAGAAGAAGCGTTTCCGCGATAGTCTTAAGCGAAGATTTTATTATATCTGCACTGTCATAAACCACTGTTATATCAATATCGGGATATCTGGTCTTAAGACGGTCCAAAAGCTTTGTTACCTGACCGGAAACCGTTACGGCAGATGCAGACTGCTGTTTGGATATGGCAACGCTTAAATTGTCAGAACCCTTAAAACGGCTGTATGAACTTGCTTTTTTTGACGCATAGTGGACATTTGCGATATCCGACAGATGGATGGTCTGTCCCGTTGCCGTTGTTATCGGGATCTGCCGGAGTTCTTCGGGGGTTTTGTATTCAACCTGTGAACTCAGATCCACCTGCTGGCCGCCATGCTTTGCCGAACCCGCGGGATATGTGAAGTTTGCGCTTCCCACCGTTTGGGTAACGGTGTTGACGCTGACATTATACTGCTTCAGATTTTCGGGAATGAGTTCTATGGATATGTAGTCTTCCAAGCCACCGCTGACATCCACCTGTGTGATGGTACTTATCTTGTCAAGCTCGGGCCTTAAGGTCTCTTCCACGAATTCGCTTACGTCCTCGGTCGAGGAATTGACCGACAGCTGCATGACAGCTGCAGCATTAAAATCCATCGTGGCAACGACGGGATCTTTTACCTCTTCGGGAAGATTCGGCTTTACCGTATCAAGCGCTTCCCTGACATCCATATAGGCATCATCGATATTTGTGCCGTACTCGAACTGCAGGAGAACTATGGACACATTCTCCCTCGAATATGAATAGGTCGTATCAAGTCCCGATAAAGACCCGCACCCGTCCTCTATCTTTTTGGTAACAAGCCTTTCAACATCCTCCGGCCCTGCCATGGGATAAACGGTCTGTATCATCACCATCGGCATTTCCATATCCGGAATAAGCTGTAAGGACATTCCGGCTACCGAACCGATCCCGAAGATGATAAGTCCCGCTATGATGATGATCACTGCCACGGGACGATTCAGGCTGGTCTTAATCAGAGATCTCATTTAGTACCTCTATTTTACCCGGGTCCGTATCATCGTCTCCGGTCGTAACGTCCATTCCGTCCCTTAACTGGCTCGCCCAGGTCGTGATCACGCTGTCCTGCTCACTGAGTCCTTCTGTTATCTCTATCCGCTCGCCATCCGATATTCCGGTCGTAACATCGGTTTTTACCGCTTTGCCGTTCTGATACCGGTATACATATGCCTGTTCGTTAAGATAGTAGACCGAATCAACCGGGATCGTGACTACCGAACTTCTGCTGTCTGTCGCAAGCGTAAGCTTTACCTTTGTTCCGTTAATGAGCCTGTCCCCGCCCGGCAGGATCTGTGCCTTAACAAAGAAAAGGCCGTTTGTGACATCGGTCACGCCCGCATTTTCCGTGATCTTCGCCTTGTATGTGCTTCCGTTTCTCGTAACGGTGATCTCCTGGCCGACCATGAGCCTTTCCATGACTGCCTCGGATACATAGAAGTCCACATACTGTGTGTCATCGGCCGTAATGACGTAAGCAGGTGAGCCCGCTGCCGTCATGTTATTGACCGTTATATTTTTGGAAGTTACTATTCCCGATACCGGGGCTTTGACATTTGCATAATCAAGCTGGAGCTGGGCCGCCTCGACTCCTGTCTCGGCCTGGGCAACACCTGCCTGGACCTGCTTCACTCCCGCCTCGGCTGTTGCTACCTGGGAATTGGCACCGGCCAGCTGGGCTTTTCCGCCTGTTATTATCGTAGCAAGCGTGTAATTCCTGTAATCATCAAGCATCCTCTGTGCAAGAGCCTCAGCCTCCTGAGCCTGGCACACTCCGGTAGATGCCGCTGTCTTGGCAACCTCGGCCTGCGCCTTACTGACAAGAAGCTGGTCCTTGGCATCTTCGAGACTGTCTGTTGCGGATGCCGCGGAGGCGGCACCCGATATCATGGATTCAAGTTCTTCAACGGAAGATGCGCCCGTGTTCATCTGAAGATATGTTTTGGATGCGGCTTCGGGATCGGTTGGACTCAGGCCGGCAATCCCGTACCTGGTATAAACTTGCTGTAATTGTCCCGGCGGATCCGCCACACCTTCACATGCGGATATAGCCAGATAAATACTCTTTATCTCTGTCAGATAACTGACATAGTTCTCCATATTCTTTTTGTTATCTTCAAGCTTGCCTATCTGGTCATCAATATCGGATATCTGGCTGCGGATATAATCAAGCTGCTTCGCGGCTGCATCATTATTGGCGGATGCGTTCATCAATCCGTATTTGGCCGAATCGACCGCATTGGCAAGTTGCATCTCATTGGTCGCAGCTGTTCCCCACTGCTGTGTCACCTGGGCGGTCGTATAAGTATTTGACTCCCTGGCCGCTTCAAGTCCCGCCTTGGCAGAGCCGAGAGAAGCCCTGCTTGAATCAAGCGCTGCCTTCGCCTGCTTCAAGGATATCTGTGCCGAAGTATCGTCTATCGTAAACATCAGATCGCCTGCGTTTACGTGATCGCCCACTTCAAAATATGTATTTGTAACGTCCCCGGAAAGCTTTGAAACCACGTTGACCGTGGAATTCGCAGACACGCTTCCGATAAAATCGCCCGTGATCTCGAGATCGGCTCTTACCGGATTTTCGACGGATACGCTTATCTTTTTTATTTCCTGCTCATCATCTGACTTCTTAAGGTCCGATATCTTACAGCCTTCCAGAAGGATCGCGGCAAGCGACAGGACAAGCAGACATTTTATGCCCAATGATCTTCTCATAACATCTCCCATTCCATAAAAAGCGAAACAAATATAGCATGCCCCACGCAGTATGTAAATTCATTTCACACAAATTACATACTATTTTGGTAAAAAAAAACCCCAAGCACCGAATACTCAATGCCTGAAGCTTTAGTGCCCAGAACCGGAATCGAACCAGTGACACGAGGATTTTCAGTCCTCTGCTCTACCAACTGAGCTATCTGGGCGGATAAATCGATAGTTTGCGTCAGCAAAAGCCATTATACACATAATCAAATGCTTTTGCAACTCTTTTTTATGATAAAACAGCTTTGATCGCAGACACAATTTTCCAGTTGTTTATGGGTTTGGAAACGTGAGCGTTCATACCTGCCTCCATCGCCTTCTGAATATCTGTCGGAAGCGCCTCGGCGGTCATTGCGATTATAGGTATCTGCTTCGCCTGCGGATGCGAGCTTGAACGGATAGCGTCAGTCGCCTCATATCCATCCATTTGAGGCATGTTTATATCCATAAAAATAACATCGTATGTTCCGGTGATGGATCTTTTGAACATATCCACGGCTTCCCTTCCGCCGTCACAAAGCGTAACAATGGCGCCCTGAGCCTCCAGCTGCTCTTTTGCGATCAGCTGGCTGACGCTGCTGTCCTCTACGACGAGCACACGCAGATTTTTCATTATGCTCGTATCCGTATCTTTCTCATCATTATCGTAAACGACACTGTAATTACCGGATTCGTAGCATTCAAAATAATGGTCGACCGTCTGCTGCAGCTCCGTTGCTGCGTCTCCGAGGATATCCAGATAAGAAAGGAGCGTGTCCCTGTCACAGTCGCCCTCGATACTCTTTTTTGCGATCTGGGTGATCCCGCATATCGTATTCAGCGGGTTGCGAACATTATAAGACAGCTCCGAGATGAACTGTCTTTCCTTCCTGCCGGTATTCTTTTTCGGATCGCTGCCTTTTTTCTTTCCTATACCGAACATTTACTGATCCTCCGGAAAGCTGACAACCACATAGTAGCCGGCAGGTCTTTCCTCTATACTCTTTACGGTCCCTTCCCTGCTCTTGAGTCTTTGCCCGAATTCGTAATTTGCACTCATCGCAAGCGAAGGATCTATCGTATAATAATAACTCGTGGGAAGAACGCCTTCAGTAACGGTAACATCCTCTCCTGCCTCAAGCAGTCCCGGACGCTCCATTTTAAACTCCATTTCACGCATATCCAGTCCTCAAAACAGTATTTAATGTAGCAGAAATTCAAGCTTCTGTAAAGGACTGACTCTCTCTGCCCCGTCCTCTTTTTCGTCTTTTTTATCTTCGATCTGGCGGCCTTTTAAAACAACCGCCGAGGTCTTGGGAAGAGTAATGCCAAGCCTTCCGTTCTCGATCTCATACTCTTCGGGCTCGGTCGAAAAACCATCGGCGTCCGTAAGCATGAGCCTTGTCACCTTCGACTCCCTCGGGATGCCTGTCTGCCATACGCGCATATTGATCTGCTTTTCACAGTCGTTATTGTTGACGATCACGATTATCTCATTGTCTCTGATGAAACGGCCGTATGCGATCACATTATAGTCTTTGTGCAGTATGATCCCCGCCCCGGTGATCAGCTCCCGGTTTTCCTTGTGGATGCGTATCATCTCTTTGTGGAAACGTATGAGATCCTTATCCTCGTTTCCCCACGGGTATGACCTTCTGTTGTCGGGATCCGTAAATCCGCACACACCGGCTTCGTCGCCGTAATATATCGTCGGTGCGCCTGCCCATGTCATCTGCATGACAACACCCTCGCGCATGACCGCCTTGTTGACTCCCTGGTTTGCCGCCTCGTATCCCTTATCGGCAACACGTCCGACAACATGATTGGTCCTGGTCAGAAATCTTGAATGGTCATGATTCGACAGTTCATTCATCGTTGTAAAGAGAGTCGGAGCCATAAACTTCGAAATGCCGTCCCTCATCATGCCTTCAAATGCGTCGGCATTTCCCAGAAGATCCTGGCGAAAATCATCGCTGTGCTTCTGCATTCCGGTCAAAAACCATGTGACGGGCTCCATGAACGCATCATAGTTCATTATAGTATCCCACTCGTCACCGGCAAGCCACGAGGACGGATCTCCGTAATGCTCGGCGATTATTATCGCATTGGGATTTGCCTCTTTTACCGCTCTTCTGAAATCCTTCCAGAACTGATGGTTATATTCGGGACTGTGTCCAAGATCGGCAGCCACGTCAAGTCTCCAGCCATCCGCATTAAACGGGGGCGATACCCATTTCCTGGCTATTCTCAATACGTAATCACGCAGTTCCTTCGAACCCTCATAATTAAGTTTAGGAAGCGTGTCATGTCCCCACCATCCGTCATATGTATGGTTATACGGCCACTTATCCTCAAAAAAGCTGAAGAAGTCATGATACGGGCTGTTCCTGTCTACATATGCGCCCTTCTCGTAGCCCTCCTGATTTTCATAGATCCTCTCTCTGTCCATCCATTTGTTGAATGAACCGCAATGATTGAAAACACCGTCTATTATGACCTTTATCCCGCGTTTATGCGCCTCGGTGACAAAATCCGCAAAAAACCTGTTCGAGGCCTCAAGATTGGCCTTGCCGGTCACCCTGTTTATATACCTTGTCGCATCCTTATTCTCGGTTTTGTCCTTATCAAGAAGATCTCCCCTATCATCAACGATCTTCCCGAAATGAGGATCTATATAATCATAATCCTGAATGTCATATTTATGATTGGAAGGAGATACGAACAGGGGATTGAAATAGATTGCATCTATACCGAGATCCTGCAGATAATCAAGCTTGCTCATAACACCCGCAAGATCTCCGCCGTAGAATTCACGCACACCCATGTACGCGGGGTATTTGTTCCAGTCATCCACGTGGGTTACATTCTCGCCGATATATCTGTATTCGTCGGTCAGTACGTCATTTGACGGATCACCGTTACAGAACCTGTCGGTATATATCTGATATATGACGGCACCTTTTGCCCAGTCGGGAGTCTTGAATCCGGGACGTATCCTGAAATCAAAATACTCATTCGTATCCTTAACAACGCCTCTTGTATCATATATACAGACAGTACCCGCCGATGAAACCTCAAAATGATATCTGATCAGCTCGTTACTGAGACGGTAATCCGCAGAATAGAAGTCAAACTCATCTGTCGACTCTGTGATCTCCATGAGCATCTTCTCGCCGTTACACACCAGCATGGCATGGTCTATGTTATTGCGTATAGCCCGCAGCCTGATCTTAACGACACCGTATGCATTTGGTTCAAGGGGGATGATATAATCCTCTGAATAGTCGGAAAAGATAGCCCTCCGGTTAAGGACCGGCTTGTAATTCGTTATGAACCTTCCCTTTTGAATGATCTCACTGATATTGCCTGAATCCATTTAATACTCCCTCATGTGGTACACAACGGAAATAATTATACCATATTTTGTGACATCTACAAAGTATTACCGATTCTGACCGTAAAAACAGGTAAACGTAAAAACAGCTCCTTAAAAAGGAGCCGTTTTTGGAGAAGGTATTTCTTTCTTATGGGGGATAGTTCTAAGAACTATCCTCATATTGGGGGGTTACAAGTGCATTATAGTCCCGGATACCTTCAAAATCTATCCATTAAATTCACAAATATTACAAATATCAGACTCGGCATTTGTGCATTATAACGGACGAATATGATCTTCTATGGTAATTTTCACTATATATTGAAGAGCGCTTCGAATTCCGACCTGTTTATCTTCTCCTTTTCCAGAAGAAGCGCCGCACATGCATCCAGCTTGTCACGGTTCTCGTTGATGAGCTTTACGGCCTTTTCGTAGCACGAATCTATAATGCGCTTTACTTCCTCGTCAATCTTGGACGATATCAGCTCACTGTGGGCTCTTGCATGGGCCAGATCGCGTCCGATGAACACTTCGTCGCCCTCATCGTCATAACATACCGCGCCGATCGAATCACTCATACCGTAACGTGTGACCATATTTCTGGCGATATGTGTCGCTGTCTTGATATCCGATGAAGCCCCTGTCGTAATATCATCAAGGACGATGGATTCCGCCGCCCTTCCGCCGAGTATCGCGACGATCTGATTGAGCATCCTTCCACGGGTCTCGTACATCACATCATCCTCAGGCATCGACATTGTATATCCGCCGGCACCGAGTCCCGTCGGTATAATGGACACGGTATTTACCGGATCTATATCGGGCAGGATGTAATGCAGTATCGCATGTCCGCTTTCGTGGAAAGCGGTGATCCTCTTTTCTTTTTCGGATACAACCTTGCTCTTTTTCTCGGTTCCGACACCGACCTTTAAGAAGGATTCCCTTATATCCGACATTATGATGTATTTTCTGTTGCTCTTTGCCGCTTTGATCGCGGCCTCGTTCATGAGATTTTCAAGATCGGCACCTGTAAAGCCTGCCGTGGATCTGGATATCTCATCAAGATCAACGTCTTCCGCAAGAGGTTTGTTTTTACTGTGAACATCAAGTATCTCGCGGCGTCCCTTGATATCCGGTGTTCCCACCGCTACCTTTCTGTCAAAACGGCCGGGACGCATGATAGCAGGATCAAGAATATCAACTCGGTTAGTGGCTGCAAGGACTATGATGCCTTCGTTTACTCCAAAACCGTCCATCTCGACAAGCAGCTGGTTGAGTGTCTGCTCTCTCTCATCATGTCCGCCGCCCATACCGGTTCCTCTTCTTCTGGCAACGGCATCGATCTCATCGATGAACACGATACACGGTGCATTCTTTTTCGCTTCATCAAAAAGATCCCTGACACGGCTTGCACCGACTCCGACGAACATTTCAACAAAATCGGAACCCGAGATCGAAAAGAACGGAACTCCGGCTTCTCCTGCTATAGCCTTGGCAAGGAGCGTTTTTCCGGTGCCGGGAGGGCCTACGAGAATGACTCCCTTCGGTATCCTGGCTCCTACCTCTACATATTTCTTTGCGTTTTTAAGGAAGTCCACGATCTCTTCAAGATCGCCCTTTTCCTCATCGAGTCCCGCAACATCGTTAAACTTTATCCTGTTATCGTTCGTTGACAGCTTCGCATGGCTTTTCCCGAAATTCATCATCTTGGAACCGCCGCCTGCCGAACCGTTCATATAGGTAAAGAACACGATCATCAGGACTACTATGATAAGAGACGGCAAAACATATGCCGTAAACCATCCTTCCCGCTTTACATCATCCATCGTATACGCAGGAAACTTGGTATCAAGTTCCTTAGCGACCGCGCCAACGTCAGATGTGTACATATAAAAGGTCACTCCCGATTTCATCACAAGTACGACCTGTCCGGTGGGGACCTCTGCATTCTGTACCAGATTTATTTCCGCTATATCATCCGAATCAAGATACGATTCAAACAAATCATGATTGATGGGCTGTTTGACTGAACCCTGCATCCTCGACCATATGATGGCCATTACTACAAAAATCAGCAGGATGACGCCGTAAAACCCTATGCCTTTTTTACTGTTCAACTTCCCTTCTTATCCTCTCTGTTATTATTTATCAAGATGTACAATACCGATGTACGGAAGATTCCTGTACTTCTGCGCATAATCAAGACCGTATCCCACAACAAATTCATCCGGAATGATAAATCCCGTGTAGTCAACCTTAACATCCTTAATCCTTCTGTCCGGCTTGTTAAGCAGCGTGCATAA
Source organism: uncultured Lachnospiraceae bacterium (assembly GCA_902775485.1). Taxonomy (GTDB): domain Bacteria; phylum Bacillota; class Clostridia; order Lachnospirales; family Lachnospiraceae; genus UBA2868. The sequence goes on along the minus strand of CACYMJ010000007.1, from coordinate 9,704 downwards.
CTTTACGGATGCGGATCCTCTCTTTTGGAGGTTATCGAGAAGATAGCTGAGTGTGTTTCCGGTATCGACAATATCCTCAACAACAAGAACATCCCTTCCGTCAAGCGGTTCGTCAAGGTCCTTGTTTATCTTAACGACACCTGAAGATTCCGTGGAATTTCCGTAACTGGATACGCTCATAAAATCAAGTGTTACAGGAACGGTTATGCGCTTTGCGAGTTCGCACGCAAAAAACGTCGCACCCTTTAATATCCCGACAAGATGAACCGATCTGCCGGCATAATCCCTGCTAATCTGTTCTCCCATCTCCCTGATCCTGGAATTAACTTCTTCTTCGGAAAACAACACCGAAATCTTATCAGCCATTTTCTGCTCCTTCTTCCGACTCTTCGTCAGCCCTTAAATATTTAAATTCGATCACGATATTTGTATCTTCGGTTACCTTGACGTCTTCCGATATCCGGTGCCCGACCACCCAGTAGATCTTAGATCCGCTGGCCAGAAGCGGAATATCATCTCTCTCACTCTTGGGTATCTTTTCGTTGATCATGTAGTTCTTGAGATTTCCCTCATTACCCTTCTTGTTGATCACGAGATAATCTCCCGTCTTGCGGGTACGAAGGCAAAGATCATCCGACATTTTAGCATAATCCATCCATTTGGTATAGGTATCTTCCGGCACATCCTTTATGTCGAACTCATTTAATACCCTGCAGCTGACCGTGTTTCCGTTTGGAAGCAAGTAACTACCTTCACCGGTAACGGGAATGAAAAACTTATATACCGACTCCGCCGGAGTGAACTGTCTTTGCCCAGCTACACCCTTCTCCTGTACAGGTACTGCATCAGCCGTCATCGGAAGATTAGCTGTCGGCAGGTTTGCCGTCGGAAGAACCGGAGCCTCAACAGCCGGTATAGTCAGTTCCGTTATCTGTCCGTCAAAACCTTCACCCGGTTTTATATAAACGATCCCTGATTCCTTGACTACTGTAACGCCCTTCGGCAGACTGATCTCGCCGCTCTTGGGCTTGGCTATCATCTCACAGAGAGCATCTATATGTCCTCTTGTAACATCCTTTATCGATACACCGGCCTCGGTGATAAGCGCCCTCATCGCAAACTTCTGCAGTATCGGCTCAGCCTCGCTTAATACGTCTGCCTTGTACTTTGTCGTAAGGCCTTTTGTAATGTACTTCCTGTCGGCTTCTTTTGATGCCTCCTCAAGAAGTTCATTTGCCTTCTTTTCCATGAATGCATTTATATCGGCTGCCTCTCCGGAAAGCGCGTTGATATGTTCAACCGCATTCTGGCGCACACTTTCGAGCTTGGGAATAACCTTTTTACGGATATAGTTCCTGCTGTATTCAAGCTTCCCGTTTGTTTCGTCTATCCTGTATTCCTGGCCGATGCTCTCGAGATAGTCCTCGATCTCATCTCTTTTCAGGCACAAAAGAGGACGTATTATGTTGTCTCTTTTGGCTTCCATACCGGTAAGACCTTTTATCCCGCTGCCTCTTATGATCCTGAAAATAACGGTTTCCGCCTGGTCGTTCATATGATGTGCTACCGCTATCTTGGCATTGTCATATGATCTGCATACCTCATCAAAAATCTCGTATCTGATCCGGCGTCCGCATTCTTCCTCCGACTCTTTTGTGATCTTGCAGATAAGCGGAATGTCTTTCCTGTAAGATTTGAGTTCAACCCCCTTTGATTCGCAGAGCTTTTCCACAAACTTAAGATCCTTGTCGGCACTCTTTTTGCGGATACCGTGATGAACATGTACGGCAACCGTGTTAAAATCCAGTTCCTTTTTGAACTCCTCAAGCATCAGGAACAGGCAGACCGAATCGGCTCCTCCCGATATTCCCTCCACTATCGTATCTCCTTGACTTATCAGGTTGTTTTCCCGTATATAACCGACTACTTTTTCGTATATGCTATCCTTCTCCATGACAAACCTCGCATTATCATCATGCATTTTTATGGTCATAATATTATATCATATAAACAAATAAGCACGGGATTTTTCTTCTCCGTGCCTATTTGTTTATATCCGATCTGAACAATATCTCATTTTCATATAACAGACCCAGCTTCTCTTTTGCGATCTCCTCCACAAACTTGTCGGTCTTCGTATACTTCTCATAGTCCGTCAGCTTGCGGGTACGCTCATGTTCCTCATCGATCTGAGCCTGCAGCGTTTCCTCTTTTTGTTGGTATTCCGCCTGTTTGGTCTTCAGTTCGTGGCCTTTGAACAATATGACCGCCATAAGCATAAGGACCACAAATGAAACAAGCGCCATACCAAGCCGGTTTTGCCGCTTCTTACGAAACGCGACTCTTCTGGCCATATTGATCTCCCCTCATATCATAACAGAACCGGCCGACCCCTCAGTCCGATCCGTCCTCTTGTTAACATAATATATTATATATAAGAGCTGCTTTATTGTCAAATACAATATATAGTGTAACATCGGGTTACATAAAATCAGAGGACCTTATACATCTCCTTTGCTTCTTCCTTCTTAACGGTCTCTTTCACGGACAGCACCTCTACTTTGAGCGGATTGGTACCGAACATGATCTCAAGCACATCCCCCTCCTTAACCTGCGCAGAAGCCTTGGCCGGACGGCCGTTTATCGTGACCCTGTCGGCGTCGCATGCTTCGTTGGCTACCGTACGCCGTTTGATTATCCTTGAAACTTTAAGATATTTGTCGAGACGCATTTTTTTCTCCTTTTGTAAGTATATCTAAATGTTATCCATACAGGACAATACCATCTCGTCAATATACTCCTGTACTGCCGTTTTTGCCGGTCTTGCCCCAAGTTTTTCATTATATGATCTTTTACATAAATGCTCCACGGTTTCATCCGTCATAACTGACCTTAACTTTTTGGACACTTTGTTTCCGGCTCTGTCCGTTTTAAGTGTGGATATCTCTTCTTCCATGCAGTCTCTGATCACCTGCGCATACACCGACCTTGATATACCGTGAAACGTATACTTATGAGAAAACCGGTTGATCAGTTCCGTATCAAAATACTCGGATAGATCCGTGACGGATAACATATCCACATCATCCGTGGCAAATCCGAGATTACCTGTCTTGCCCGTACATCCGGCGTTCGTGGTCGCGATGATGACGGTCTTGGAAAAATCGATCTCCTTTCCGAAATTCGTCACCATAACGCCCTCATCAAATGCCGACATGAATAGTCTCTGTACAGCTCTGTCGCACTTCTCAAACTCATCAAGAAGGATTACCTGGTAAGGGTTGGTATCAAGAGCATCAAAAGGAAGTTCCCTGTTGCTGTCAGACCCGGTATATCCTACGGGAGCGCCTATGATCCTATTGATGGATGCCGATGAATTGTACTCCGCCATGTTAAGGATGATCGGCTTCTCACCTATGTACTCGCCGGCGATGATCTTCGCAACTTCACTTTTTCCGACACCCGACGGCCCCGCAAACATAAACGTCAGCGGTTTGTTATGCGGTCTTAAATGAAGATCATAGAGTTTTATGACTTTTATGATGTCGTCAAGAATGTCCTGCTGTCCGCGTATACGGCTCAATGCTTTTCTGAACGAGTTCTCGTCAAATTCTTTTTTGGTGCTGCTGCCTGAAATAAGGCGAAATGCAGTATCTTCCACCAGTTTTTCGTCAAGAACGACCGTATTTACGGAGCCCGGCGCAGATGACCCTTCCTGAAGCTCTATTACACGGGATGCGACAGCTCTGTCCATAAGAGTAATCGCATTATCCGGTCTGTGAGAGCCAACACTGCAAAACTCATCCGCAATGGCCACTATCATTTTTGCAACAGACCGGCCAAAACTTATCTTCACACCATGGTGTTCTTCGAGTCCCTTGACCGCACTTTTTAATACCTGCTCCGTCTGCTCTTTGGTAAGTTCATCCACAAGTACGCGTGTGAATCTTCTGTTAAAAGCAGGATCATCTTCCACCCTCTTGACCTCCTGGGTCGTAGTAGCAGCAATGACCTTGAACTTACCGCGGCCAAGCGCAGGTTTTAACATCTGCGCTACATTTCTGTATGACTCACTTTCAAACAGAATATGTATCTCATCAAGAAACAGGATCGCCTTGTGTTCATCAGATTCAAGATATGTCACAAGATCTTTAACCCTTCTTTCAAGTTCTCCCCGCAAAGAACAATCCAGGACAAGATCTGAAAGATTAAGCGAGTATACTGCATATTCATACAACTTCTTCGGAACGCTGCGATCCTTCTTCTTCATACGTCTCGCAAGTTCCTCAACGATCTCTGTCTTGCCGGATCCCGCAGGTCCTATCAACATAGCATTGGGTTTTTTATCGCTTATAATGATCGAGCATATCTCACGTATCACTTCATCCCTAAACAGAGTTTTGGAACATGATTCCTCTCCCATATCCCGGAGCAGTTCTTCTATCGAATTATCATCTTCCGGTAGTTCCGAAATGATCTTATTATTCGGGATAACAGACGAATAACTGGACCCTCTGTAATCTGCAGTCATTGTTTTCCTCCTGTAAAAACTCCCCCTAAGACAGCGTCCTCGGGGGAGTCGTGTCAATTTAACCGTATCATTTTACGGACGAAGGCAATTTGGGCATCTCATCAGGCTTCTCATCCTCCTCGACAAACGAGTACGGAGGGACCTTATCCTTCAGCTGAGCCTTTTTGCCTCCCTCTATAAAATACTCCTTTGAACGGGGCATGGCAAGGATGCTCTCCGGGATCTTCCCTGCACGAAGTCCGATATAATCAGCCGTGCCGGGGTCACTGCCACCCATATATACCATATGATCACAGTTATTCCTTATCGTCAGCGCCTGAGCCGGACTGTACAGGCTTTCGAGCTGGCTTAAGGACTGAACGCACATCGTAAGCCAGATATCTCGGCTTCCGACAACCGAGATTATCTTATCGAAATCGGGGATCGTAGCACCACCCGCAAAGTCGTCAAAAATGATCCTGCATGGTACTTCAAGCTGGCCGTTGTCGTGCTCATCCGCCTCTGAAACGAGTGTCTGCAACACCTGCGTATAGAACAGGTTGACGAGACTGTCCATACTGTGATCTGTATCGGATATATTAAGGAAGAGAACGGTCTTCTCTTTCCCGAGAGATGCTATGTCCAGATAATCACAGACATTCCCTTCTGCTTCAGTATCTTTGTTCGTATCCTCTTTCGCCGCCGGGAAGCTTTCCAGAACATCCTCGTCATCAGGATATACTCCGTATAACTCCGCAAGATCTTCCATGTCCTCGTAGTCATCCGGCTCGGGATATTGGACCGGCCATCCGAAAATGTTATGAAGCTGTTTGACGTCAAACGGGTACAATGCAGTGTTTACGAACGCATAAATGCTCGAGAGCGTCTTCTCTGAACTCTGTATGCTCTTTATCTCGGCATATCTCTTTGCTACAAATGAGTCCTGGTGCCTGTCTATCCACCCAAGGAAACCTGCTTCGCCCATTTCGCCGGTAAATGTCCGGTAGAGCCTTCCGACGGTATCCATTATGTGGTCCTCTTCGGGAAGTGCTTCAAGACAATATCCTATGAAAAAATCGAGAAATGCTCTTGCGCTGACACTCCAGAACGGATCCTTTGCATCCATTCTTTCGGGAACTAGTGCCATCGATATCTTCATGATATCGAGCTCATTGTAAGATCCGTCCTTATTCACTCTGACATAATCCAAGGGATTATACATACAGCTGTTTTCAGGATCCACAAAATCAAGAGTCCGGACCCTGTAGCCCTTCATCTCAAGTTCCTCCCTGAACATTCTGTGAAGGAGCCTCTTACTGTCAGTAACGATCAGACTGCAGTCGCCCGCCATCTTGAGTTGCGGATAAACGATGCAGCCCGTCTTACCGCCTCTTGACCCTGCAACTATAAGATCGTGATTGTTAAGACCTGTTTTGTAAGAATCATTGTCGATAAAAAGACCTTTGCCGAGGCACCTTCTTCCGTACCTTCCGTTTCTGTTCACCACCTTGGTGATGTTCTTTCCCTTTGGCATAATATCACGCTCCTTTCTCTGCGATCTTATCAAAGCTGTCATTGTCAAGAACAGCCGTGATAAGCCCGAAACTGATAGCTTCATCGGCATCAAAATACCGGTCATGCATGGTTACCTTCGCAACCTGCTTTACGGTCTTATTGCAGCGCTCTGCAATGATCGCGAGCAACCTTGCATTGGTGTTCTTAAGCTGATTCAGCTCCTGTTCGACTTCGTGGGGTTTATACCCGCCAAGATTGCGATTTCCCCAGCTGCAATCGTGGATAAGGATCTTGCTGGACGGCAGCGCAAAACGCCTGCTTTCATCACATGCAAGCATTATTATGCTTGCCATACTCGCCGCGATACCCATAACAACAGCCGTGACCGGGCTCTTCATAAGCCTTATAGTGTCATAGACAGCAAGACCGCTGTTCACATCCCCTCCGGGACTGTTAATAAACAACGTGATGGGTCTGGTGTTGTCATCACTTTCCATATAAAGCAGCTGCTTGATGAGCTCGTTACACGACTCATCGTTGACCTCGCCTACCAAAAAGATCTTTCTGTCGCGAAGAAAATCATCCTCTATCTGAATAGACTGGACACCTCTTACGCTTTCGTATATTACTCCCGGCATACTTTTTCCTCCTATCTGTGCGGTTCAAAACACTGAATAAATTCAATACTTTTGTAAACATCCTGCGGACATTCGCCACACCTTTTGAGTATCCCGCAAAACTTATTTCTGCTCGGCCACGGATACATAGACATCCTTATTCCGTTCATGAAGAATTTGATCAAAATGCGATATGAATCTTCTATAACAGTTGCATATTCCTCTAACGGAACGGAACAGCAAACCCAGCTGCTGATGCTCCTGTTGATCGCGTTTTCGATAAGATCTCCCACCGTGATTTCTCCCGGAGGATTCTCATCATCTGCTTCCACATACTCACAGAATTCTTTGCAAAGACGCTCCAATTCGGGAAGCTTTCTTGAACGATATTCTTTTTTTACGTATTTCTTCGCAAATGCCGCATCAACAAACCGATAAAGATAATTCATAAAAGGCACCAGTCCGATGTTCATGAACTCTTTAATGCGAATGACCTTGCATCTGGAAAGATTGTTCAGGATCGCTGCTACAAAACGAACATCGCCCGCAACGTTGAACCTTTTTCCAAATTTCCAGTTTGTGATCAACGGGGTGTCGAAATACGCGTTACCCGGCTCATAACCTATAAGGATAAGAACATCACCGAACGACATGTTATCAAGGTTGTCACAGCTGATGTGAAAGCCTTCCGATAACTTGCTTTGAAGACACCGGTAATTGACCTCATCTTTACGAAGAGCTGAAAACGGCATCTCCAATATGTATTCCGTGATCCTTCCAATATCCGATAGATCGGTTATGACCTTCTGCTTCGCTCTCTGTTCGAGGGCAAGCAATTTCTTGCTCAATAAACACACCTCCTAACGTTTAGTATTCGGCTTTGTTTTTGAACGGTAACAAAGCCGTAAAAGACCTAACCTCGGGAGACTTGTTTGAATGGAACAAATCTGTGGAAATCCAAAAATAAAAAGGGAATAATCAGATAGATTTGATTTGAACGGTTCAAATCCCAAAAAACCACCACGCTCTGAATGAGCCATAAATTTGTCGACAAAGATAAGGACGTAATGCTCGATCAAAAAGGTTCAAAAAAATTTACATTTTTTCGAAAAAAAAGGACCACGGAATAAACCGTAGTCCTCTTTTTATGTTTCAGCTTAGATTATCTCTTGTTTACAAGATCCTTAAGAGCCTTACCAGCTTTGAACTTAGGAGCCTTAGAAGCTGCGATCTTCATCTCCTTACCAGTCTGAGGGTTTCTACCTGTTCTAGCTGCTCTCTTAGAAACTTCGAATGTACCAAAGCCAACGAGCTGAACCTTGCCACCCTTCTTAAGCTCTTTTGAAACTGCATCTGTGAAAGCCTTAAGAGCCTTCTCTGCATCCTTCTTTGATAATCCAGCACTTGCTGCCATAGCTGCTACTAACTCTGTTTTGTTCATTTGAACTCCTCCTTAATAGTCTTAAGTAGTGACGTTTCATTTAGCGTCTATACAAGTTATACTCTTTACACCTGCAATAGTCAAGGTAATTTTTGGCAAAATGGGCAAAAAACGTTGATTTTAGGCATATTGCACTTTACATAACACGATTTTTCCTTGTATTTTCGATGTTTGTATTGACAAAACGCTGTATTTTCGGCATTTACAGGAGGTATTGTGCGATCAGATACAGGACTGCATATATGATGATCGGATGGACCATATATATAGGAAGTGAATGCCTTCCGATCGCAGATATCCCCGGTATCCCATGCTTAATATACTCCCGGGTCCTTTGCCACGAGATCACGGGTATATGAAGGAAATATCCGCATGCATATACAAAGATCCACGGGAGCAGCGAGAAATAGTCTGTTGAGAAGAACCCGGGCTCCATGAAGCCCAGAAAAGTCATTAAATATCCCTTATACATTGCCGCCGGCAGCTGTATGGCTGCACCCGGCATGAACCCGATATACCCCTTATTGATATTATAGTCGGCGATAAACAACAGAAGGCTGATAAGTGCTCCGGCTAGATCAAACTTTACCGAGCCGTTTACCTTATCTTCAAGAGCTCTGTCGATCGGGATCATAAGAAGCGAAGCTGTTCCTATAAGTGTCAGTACACCGAATACTATCCGTATCTGCGGTAAAAAAAGGCACGTTACGAGCGTTATTATAGCACCGCATCCGAATACCAGAAGTCCCTTTCTTAAATGCCTGTGCCCGAACCTGAACGAAAATCCCGCGATCAGAATGAATCCGATACAAATACTCCTCTCCCACACGGTAAATGCCGTTCCGAATAATATCTCTGTCGAAATCCCAAGTCCGAAATGGTTCAACAGCCAGCACGTATGAAATGCGATCATACTGATGATCTCCAGTCCTCTTAGGGTATCGATAAGATCGTATCTGTTATTCTGTTTTGATGTCTGATCATCCATATGAATCGATTCTACCATGTATCACTTTGCGCAAAAAGATATAAAAGAAAAAGTCCGACATCATTGCTTAAACAACAACATCAGACTTTGAGAGGCGACAACCAGATTTGAACTGGTGATCAGGGTGTTGCAGACCCATGCCTTACCACTTGGCTATGTCGCCATATTTAGTTCGCGTCCTTAGACGATGCGCGAAACAATGACTCCGACGGGAATCGAACCCGTGTTACCGCCGTGAAAGGGCGATGTCTTAACCGCTTGACCACGGAGCCAAATGTTGATAGGGGGAACCGCGATAGCGGTGGGACCCTGTCTGCACGTGGAGCGCCTTCGCCGCCAGGCGACTTGCATGGCGCGACACTCCTATAAATGGCCGAGCGGATATCCGCTACGCGACACCTCGCAACAAATACTCCCCGAGTTGGGCTCGAACCAACAACCCTTCGGTTAACAGCCGAATGCTCTACCATTGAGCTATCGAGGACTGGCCCGATCTTCGATCGGGCAGGCGTAAGTCGTACATTGACAACTACGTACTGATAATGATATATGACACCGACTTAAAAAAGCCTTCGACCGATTAGTGACATTCAGCTGAGTACATCGCTGCACTTACACCTATGCCCTATCTAC
>CACYMJ010000006.1 GCA_902775485.1 uncultured Lachnospiraceae bacterium | reverse complement strand
ACCTGCGCATACATATGATTGTTGCTGCGAAATACACAAAGGCGAGGTCTCTCGGCGGTGCCGGAAAAACGGTTACGCATTCTGCTATGCTTTTTTGCTCGAACTTCTGCTCTTGTTTTTTTGCTAACCATTCTTTAATCCCTCCTTCTTTATTTCTTACCGGTCTTACCGACTTTACGTCTGATATGCTCTTCAGCGTACTTGATACCTTTACCCTTGTAAGGCTCGGGTCTTCTCTTGTCTCTGATCTCAGCTGCGTATTGTCCGATCTTTTCCTTATCGATGCCGCGAACGAAGATGATGTTCGTTCCTTCAACTACAGTCTCAACGCCTTCCGGATCTTCCATCTCAACCGGATGTGAATATCCCAGGTTAAGGACCAGCTTCTTGCCCTGCTTGGCTGCTCTGTAACCGACACCGTTTACTTCGAGTTTCTTTTCGTATCCGTTGGTCACACCGACTACCATGTTGTTTATAAGTGTTCTTGTAAGTCCGTGAAGCGACTTGTTTCTCTTAAGATCATTGGGACGAGAAACCGTAACTTCAGCGCCTTCAACCTTGATCTCCATTTCGGGAGCCATAACGCGCTCCAGTGTGCCCTTGGGACCTTTTACAGTCACTTTATTATTTTCTGCAACATCCACAGTTACACCTGCGGGTATCGCGATTGGCATTTTTCCTATACGTGACATGCCCGTACCTCCTATATGTTTACACTACAGTTCTTACCATACAAACGCCAGAACTTCTCCGCCGACGCCTGCCTTGCGTGCTTCCTTGTCCGTAAGCACACCGTTGTTTGTTGAGATGATGGCGATCCCGAGTCCTCCGAGAACCCTGGGAAGTTCATCCTTGCCGGCATATACACGAAGACCGGGCTTTGAAATTCTCTTAAGACCTGTGATGATCTTCTCATCCTTATCCTCACCATACTTAAGTGTGATCTTGATCGTCTTAAAAGAGCCGTCATCTACTATATCGTATTTCTTGATGTAACCTTCTTTCAAAAGAATCTCTGCGATCGCAAGTTTCATCTTTGATGAAGGAACATCTACCGTATCGTGCTTTGCAGTATTTGCATTACGTATTCTCGTAAGCATATCTGCAATGGGATCACTCATTGTCATTGTATTATTCCTCCTTACCTTACCAAGATGCCTTTTTTACACCGGGTATCTGTCCTTTGTATGCCAATTCACGGAAGCATATCCTGCAAATTCCGTATTTTCTCAAATAAGCATGCGGACGACCGCAGATCCTGCAACGTGTATATTCTCTGGTCGAGAATTTAGGTTTACGCTGCTGTTTAACCTTCATTGACGTTTTAGCCATGAAATGCTTCCTCCTTCTACTTAGCGAACGGCATACCGAACTGTGTGAGCAGTTCCCTTGCCTCTTCATCAGTCTTTGCTGTCGTTACGATGATAACATCCATACCTCTGATCTTATCAACCTTGTCGTACTCGATCTCGGGGAATATCAACTGTTCCTTGATACCGAGAGCATAGTTACCTCTTCCGTCAAATGCGTTGGGATTAACGCCTCTGAAGTCTCTTACTCGGGGAAGAGCAAGGTTTACAAGACGATCCAGGAACTCATACATCTTTTCGCCGCGAAGAGTAACCTTGGCACCGATAGCCATTCCTTCCCTGATCTTGAAGTTGGCAACCGAATTCTTTGCTTTTGTGATCACAGCCTTCTGGCCGGTGATCGTTTCAAGATCACTTACGGCAGCCTCGAGAAGCTTTGCGTTTTCCTTGGCTTCGCCAACACCCATGTTCAAAACGATCTTATTCAGCTTGGGGATCTCCATTACGTTCTTGTAGCCAAACTTCTTGGACATCGCATCCCTTATCTGATCATTGTACAAATCTTTGTATCTACTCAACTTCTGGCACCTCCTTAATCGATCACTTCACCGGTTGATTTGGCGATACGTACCTTTTTGTCGCCTTCAACCGAAAAGCCTATCCTGGTGGGTTTTCCCTTATGAACGTACATTACGTTCGAAGCGTCGATCTCGGCTTCCTGCTCGACTATCCCGCCGTTCTGATTAGCCATGGAGGGCTTTGTATGCTTTTTAACAATGTTCACGCCTTCAACAACGAGTCTGTTCTTCTTCTTGTCAACCGAGAGAACCTTCCCTTCGGCGCCAACATCTTTTCCTGCGATGACCTTGACCGTGTCACCTTTTCTGATCTTTGCCATTGACATATTGCGCACCTCCTATAATACTTCCGGAGCGAGGGAGACGATCTTCATGAACTGTTTCTCACGAAGCTCTCTTGCTACGGGTCCGAAAATACGTGTTCCTCTCGGTGTATTGTCATCCTTGATTATGACTGCCGCATTCTCGTCAAAGCGGATATAGGAACCGTCCTTACGACGAGCGCCTTTTACGCTTCTGACTACAACAGCCCTGACTACTTCACCTTTTTTTACAACACCGCCGGGTGTTGCATCTTTAACAGTTGCAACGATCGTATCACCGATGTTTGCATATCTTCTTGTGGATCCGCCGACAACACGGATACACAGGATCTCTTTTGCGCCGGTGTTATCAGCAACCTTAAGTCTGCTTTCCTGCTGTATCATTTGTTTACCTCCGCAAGTTTACTTCGCTTTCTCAATGATCTCGACAAGTCTCCATCTCTTATCCTTGGAAAGTCTCCTTGTCTCCATTACCTTAACTGTATCGCCGATGTTGCATTCGTTGTTCTCATCATGCGCTTTGAGCTTATAAGTTCTCTTTACGATCTTCTTATACAGCGGATGCTTTACGTGGTTAACAACTGCTACAACAACTGTCTTATCCATCTTGTTGCTCACTACCTTACCGGTACGTGTTTTTCTTAAATTTCTCTCTTCCATTCCTTACTCCTTCCTCAAGCCTTAGACTTCTCAGTCATAACAGTGCGGATCCTTGCTATGTTCCTGCGAACATCCTTGATCCTTGCTGTGTTGTCAAGCTGATTGGTTGCGTTCTGGAATCTTAAGTTAAATAATTCTTTCTTTGCAGCTACAAGGTCTTCGCTTAATTCGTTGACCGACTTAGCCTTCAGATCTTCTATGTATTTACTATTCTTCATTTGCCACACCGCCTTCCAGGTCTGCCTTTGCAGCGATCTTACACTTGCAGGGAAGCTTGTGCATTGCAAGTCTTAATGCTTCTCTTGCAACTTCCTCCGAAACGCCTGCGATCTCGAACATCACACGTCCGGGTTTTACAACCGCTACCCAGTAATCAACGGCACCTTTACCGGAACCCATTCGGGTTTCAGCGGGCTTTGCCGTTACGGGCTTGTCCGGGAAGATCTTGATCCAGACCTTACCGCCACGCTTGATGTAACGCGTCATCGCGATACGGGCTGCTTCTATCTGGTTTGATGTGATCCAGCAGGGCTCTGAAGCCACAAGACCGAATTCACCGTATGAAATAACATTTCCTCTAAGTGCCTTACCTCTCATCGTTCCGCGGAACTGCTTACGATGCTTTACTCTTTTCGGCATTAACATTATTGCTCACTCCCTTCTTTTGCTTTCTGGGGAAGAACTTCGCCTTTGTAGATCCATACCTTAACGCCAAGCTTTCCGTATGTGGTATCTGCTTCCGCAAAACCATAGTCAATATCTGCACGAAGTGTCTGAAGAGGGATCGTTCCCTCGCTGTAGAACTCTGTACGGGCGATATCCGCACCGCCGAGTCTTCCTGAAACGGCCGTCTTGATACCAAGTGCTCCGGCCTTTAATGTTCTGCCCATCGTGGACTTCATTGCTCTTCTGAAAGATACACGATTTTCAAGCTGCTGTGCGATGTTCTCTGCAACAAGCTGAGCTTCACGGTCGGGTCTCTTTACTTCCTTGATATCCACAACAAGCTTCTTGTCGGTAAGTTTTGCAAGCTCTACCTTAAGATCTTCGATACCCTGTCCGCCCTTACCGATAATCACACCGGGCTTTGCCGTAAATATGATGACCTTTACACGGTCTGAAGCACGCTCGATCTCGATCTTTGAGATACCTGCGCTGTAAAGTTTTTTCTTAAGGAATTCCCTGATCTCGTGGTCCTCAACGAGGAAATCAGCAAAATCCTTCTCGGCATACCATCTGCTGTCCCAATCTTTGATAACACCGACTCTCAATCCGTGGGGATTAACTTTCTGTCCCATATGCTTCCTCCTTATTTCTCATCCAGGACGACTGTAATGTGGCTCATACGCTTTTCGATACGATACGCACGGCCCTGTGCACGAGGCTGAACTCTCTTCATTGTAGGTCCCTTGTTTGCAAAGCACTCTGCAATGTAAAGATTGTCACGGTTCATACCGTTGTTGTTCTCGGCATTAGCAATCGCTGATTCCAATAATTTTTTGATCAATGAAGACGCATATCTGGGATTGTAGGTCAGGATGCCAAGTGCTGTTGTGACATCTTTTCCTCTGATGGCGTCCAAAACAAAACATGCTTTCTGAACTGATACTCTTGCGTATGACAGCTTAGCTGACGGTCTGGTATCCTTGTTCGCGTTTCTTTCTCTTTTGATCTGGCTTCTATGTCCTTTTGCCATTTGGATATACCTCCTTTCAAACTATCCTGTCTTATTTAACCTTTGACTTCTTTTCGTCTTTTCCGTGTCCTCTGTAAGTTCTTGTGCTTACGAACTCACCGAGCTTGTGTCCTACCATGTCTTCCGTGATATATACGGGAACATGCTTTCTTCCGTCATGAACCGCGATCGTATGTCCTACAAACGAAGGGAAGATCGTGGAACGACGTGACCAGGTCTTGATGACCTGTTTATTGTTTGACTCGTTCATGGCGTCTACTTTCTTAAGTAAGCTCTCATCGGCGAACGGGCCCTTCTTTAATGATCTAGCCATGTGTTTTTCCTCCTATAACCTTACTTAATCGTGCTGCCATCACGGCGTCTTACAATGAGCTTATTTGAACGAAGATTCTTCTTTCTCGTCTTAAGACCGAGAGCAGGCTTACCCCAAGGTGTGCAGGGACCGGGACGACCGATACTTGTCTTACCTTCACCACCGCCGTGCGGATGGTCATTCGGGTTCATTACCGAACCTCTGACTGTAGGTCTGATGCCCATGTGACGCTTACGTCCTGCCTTACCGATGTTGATAAGGTTGTGGTCTCCGTTTCCGATAACACCGATCGATGCTCTTGCGATGATGGGAACCATTCTCATCTCGCCCGAAGGAAGACGAAGTGTTGCATACTTACCTTCCTTAGCCATAAGCTGTGCACCGTTACCGGCGCTTCTTACGAGCTGTCCGCCCTTTCCGGGATAAAGCTCGATGTTGTGAACCATCGTACCTACGGGTATCTCTGAAAGAGGAAGGCAGTTACCTACCCTGATCTCGGCCTCGGGTCCGTTCATGACCTTCATGCCGTCCGTAAGTCCTTCAGGTGCAAGGATGTATGACTTCTCGCCGTCTGCATAGCAGATAAGAGCGATGTTAGCCGTTCTGTTCGGATCATATTCGATACCGATTACTGTTGCGGGTATTCCGTCCTTCTGTCTCTTGAAATCGATGATCCTGTATTTTCTTCTGTTTCCGCCGCCGCGATGACGAACCGTTATCTTACCCTGGTTATTACGTCCTGCATTTTTCTTAAGTGATGTAACAAGTGATTTCTCAGGTGTTTTCTTTGTGATCTCAGAAAAATCAGAACATGTCATCTGTCTTCTGGACGGTGTATATGGGTTATATTTTTTGATTCCCATGATTGATTCTCCTTTTCTTTCTTTTACTTATCAGGTCACTTGGACCTATATTATGGAGTGTCGCGCATTCTGAATCTGCTTCGCAGATAGGCGCTCCACGTGTAGTAAGGAATCTTCCCATCTTCGATGGGCCCCTCCTTCCTACAGCCCTGTGAACAGCTCGATATCCTTGCTGTCCTCTGTGAGCGTTACGATCGCCTTCTTTGATTTTGCGGTCCTGCCGTAAATCATTCCGCGACGTTTCTTCTTGCCGTCAAGGTTCATTGTGTTAACGTTCTTAACCTTTGCACCGTCGAACATCTTCTCAACGGCATCCTTGATCATTGTTTTGTTTGCATCGGGATGTACCAAAAACGTGTACTTCTTTTCGCCCATGCCTGCCATACTCTTTTCTGTTACAACAGGCTTCAGGATAACGTCATAGTAGTTTAATGCTGCCATTATGCGTACACCTCCTCGATCTTCGCAACGGCATCCTTTGTAGCGATGACCGTTGAATACTTCATTATGTCGTAGGTGTTGATCGTGTTGATGCCGACCGTGATAACATCGGGAACGTTCCTTGCGGACAGTACCACGTTCTGATCGTTGTCAGCAAGAACGACAACAGCCTTTGATACGTTAAGATTCTTAAGAACCTCTACAAACTTCTTTGTCTTTACTTCATCAAACTTAAGCTCATCAAGTACAAGGAACTTGTCTGCCTGAACGCGGGATGTAAGTGCGCTCTTAAGTGCTGCCCTCTTTTCCTTCTTGTTAAGTTTGAATGAGTAATCTCTCGGTACGGGTGCGAATACAACTCCGCCGCCTGTCCACTGAGGAGATCTTGTGGATCCCTGTCTTGCATGACCGGTTCCCTTCTGTCTCCAGGGCTTTCTTCCGCCCCCGCTTACCTCACCGCGGGTCTTTGCCTTCTGTGTACCCTGACGGTTGTTGGCAAGCTGCTGTACTACTGCCATGTGTACAAGATGTTCATTAACCGGTGCATTGAATACGGCATCGCTAAGTTCCATCTTGCCAACTTCTTTTCCTTCCATATTGTAAACAGATACGTTAGCCATCTGTATGTTCCTCCTTTCCTAAGGTTCGGTTATTTCCCGGCCTTTACGCTTTCCTTAACTGTTATCAATGCTTTCTTAGGTCCGGGAACAGCGCCCTTTACAAGTAACAGATTCTTTTCAGCATCAACGCGTACAACTTCAAGATTCTGAACCGTTACTTTGACGCTACCCATATGACCGGGCATTCCTTTTCCCTTAAATACTCTTGAAGGTGAGGAACATGCACCGTTTGAACCCTGATGACGATGGAACTTTGAACCGTGCTTCATGGGTCCTCTGTGCTGACCGAGTCTCTTGATCGTGCCCTGGAAACCTTTACCCTTTGAGATAGCCGATGCATCGATCTTATCACCAACCTCAAAGATGTCTGCCTTGATCTCCTGAGCTACCTGATATTCTTCACTGTTCTCAAAGCGGAACTCTCTTACAAATCTCTTTGATGAAACTCCTGCTTTGTCGAAGTGACCTTTGAGGGGCTTGTTAACACCGTTTCTGTGAACGATCTCTTTCTTGCCCTTTGCATCCTTGTTTACGATGCGGTCCTTCTTGTCAACGAAACCTACCTGAACTGCCTTGTAGCCATCGTTTTCTTCCGTCTTGATCTGTGTAACCACGCAAGGGCCTGCCTCAAGCACGGTTACCGGAACGAGCACGCCGTCTTCGTTGAAGATCTGTGTCATTCCGACTTTTGTTGCCAAAATCGCTTTCTTCATTTTCTTCCTCCTTCGTTTAGTCTCAGCGGACTCTTCTTAATATTAAAGAAGATTCTTAAGCTGAAGGTTTACTTTGTTTTCATCTTGATGTCGATATAAACACCTGCAGGCATCTCAAGCCTTGACAGGGAATCTACCGTCTTCTGGGTAGGTGTTAAGATATCAATAAGACGCTTGTGTGTTCTCTGCTCGAACTGTTCACGGCTGTCCTTATACTTATGTACGGCACGGATGATCGTTACTACTTCCTTCTTGGTGGGAAGGGGTACCGGTCCTGATACCTCGGATCCGTTCTTCTTTACAGTTTCGATGATCTTCTTTGCAGCGTCATCGATGAGGACATGATCGTATGCCTTCAATGTGATTCTCATTACCTGTGTTGCCATAAAAAAAGTCGCCTCCTTTTCGCACTTTCTAATGATAAGTGAGACAAGCGGTGACTGTACACTCTCCCGTGTGTGTCCTGATCAAAAAACATACCGATCCGGACTTCGCACGTCGTTTCCTTTCTGTGAAGGACTTGCTGATTAGTACAGTGACTTGTCGCCAGTTTTATAACATGACATTCGCTCCGCCGAATTATCTGTGTTCCTCGCGGAACCTTTAGTAACTTCGGGTTCACCGCTATCAATGTCACAGCAATGTCGAGTATATAACACGGTTTTGGGATTGGCAAGGACTTTTTTTACGGATTTGACAGTTTTTGACCTGATTATTGTATTTTTTTAAGTACAATGGGGCCGGGTACTGTCCCGGCCCCAAGATATTGTATTTACTGCTCAGCTTTTACTTCATCAAACTCTTTTGTTATCTCTTCGGAAGGAGCCTTCGTACAAAGAGATACGACAACTATGGCGATCAGACTGATGATAAATCCGGGAAGAAGGGAATACAGTCCGGTTGCATTTCCGATCGTCGCACCCTGCATAAGAGGGATGTAGTCCCATACGATAACGGTAAGTGCACCTGTAAATATCCCGGCAAATGCTCCTGCGAAGTTCGTGCGTCTCCAGAAGAGCGAACACAGAACAAGGGGTCCGAATGCCGCACCGAATCCTGCCCATGCATCACTTACAAGAGCCATTACGGAGCTGTCGGGATTCCACGCGATAAGAAGTGCGATTATGGCAACGGCAACCGTAGCGCCGCGGCCCACATTAAGCACGCTTGATTCGGATGCATCCTTTTTGATGATACCTTTATACAGATCTTCCGATACGGCTGATGATGCAACAAGCAGCTGTGAATCGGCAGTTGACATTATAGCCGCAAGAATAGCCGCTATGAACAGTCCCGCAAGCACTGCGATATTTGTATCTTCGGTAAATACCTTTTTGATCATTTCGATGAATACCTTCTCGGAATCATCCATCGCACCGAACTTTGCAGCCAGGTATGCACGTCCGAGCACACCGATAAAACATGCAAATGCAAGACCGAGTATTACCCATACTATTGCGATCGATTTTGACTTCTTAAGCTCTTCCTTATCCTTTATGGCCATAAATCTGACAAGGATATGAGGCATTCCGAAATATCCGAGGCCCCATGCAAACGATGAGAGTATCGATACCACCGTGATCTTTGCACCGCCTTCCTGCATCGGATTAAGGAATGATGAGGGGTCAACACCCGTTGAAACAAGATTGGCCGTAAAGTTCGAAGGGCCCATGTTGATGAGTGCTATCATCGGAACAAATATAACGGCAAAAAGCATCAGCAGTCCCTGTATAAAGTCTGTTGTACAGACCGCAAGGAAACCGCCCATGAACGTATATGTCAGAATGACGAGTGCGCCAATTATAAGCGCAAGATGATAATCCATTCCGAATACGGAATTAAAGAGCTTACCGCCTGCTGAAAATGCAGATGCGGTATATACAACGAAGAAGATGACTATGACTGCCGATGACAGTCCGAGCAGTACTTTCTTATCGTCGCGGTAACGGTTAACAAAAAACTCCGGAAGCGTCAGTGAGTTATTTGCCTTGATGGTGTACTTACGAAGCGGACCGGCAACTATGAGCCAGTTTGCTATCGTACCGAGCATCAGTCCGACACCTATCCACACCTGACCTGTTCCGAGCGCATAGATACTTCCCGGAAGTCCCATCAGCATCCATCCGCTCATGTCGGATGCGCCTGCGGAAAGGGCAGCTACAAATCCGTTAAGCGAACGTCCGCCAAGGAAATAATCCTCCGAATTGTTGTTCTTTCTCATGAAAGAAGCGCCGATGAAGATCATTATAAGCAAATAGACTGCTATCGCTATCATGATCCATACCAATGATGATGTTGTCATTTTTCATTCCTCCTCTTAATACCGGTTTTATATTATGCCATTAGGCCAATGATATTCCGTTTAAAGTACATTGTATTTAAGATGCTGTATATCGTCCGCTTGCTCCGCACGGAAGTACAAGAGAATTGGATGTCACGGGAAGTCCGACTTCATCTGCAGACACTTTCCCTCCGAAACGGCTGACGTAGACAGTGTTCATCATATATGAAAGCACAGCCGGCTGCAACCCCGTGGTATATGAATTAACAAGAACAAACAGCGGCTTGTCTGCAAGAATATCTGCCGTCTTTTCAATAAGAGAAAACACGCACTCCTCGATCTTCCAGATCTCACCCTTCGGACCTCTTCCGTATGACGGCGGATCCATGATGATGGCATCGTATTTGTTCCCTCTTCTTATCTCACGCTCCACGAACTTAACACAGTCATCGACCAGCCATCTTATCGGCGCGTTTTCAAGACCGCTGTGCTTTGCATTTTCCTTTGCCCAGCCTACCATGCCCTTTGCGGCGTCCACATGTGTAACCTTTGCGCCTGCTGCGGCTGCCGCGATCGTTGCGCCGCCCGTATATGCAAACAGATTCAGTACATTTATCTCTTTATCCGGATCAGCTACCAATACGCTTTTTATTATTGAAGAAAACCAGTCCCAGTTTGCCGCCTGTTCCGGAAACAGTCCGGTATGTTTAAACGCAAACGGTTTCAGACAGAATTTCAGGTTGCCGTAACCGATCGTCCACTCATCAGGCAGCTTGAAAAATTCCCACTCTCCGCCTCCTTTGTTTGAGCGGTGATAGTGTCCGTTCGGCCTGCTCCAGTGCGGATCCGTTTTGGGAGTATCCCATATGACCTGAGGGTCGGGACGTACAAGATAATAATCGCCCCAGCGCTCAAGCTTTTCGCCGGCGCATGTGTCGATCACTTCATAATCTTTCCATTTATCCGCAAGAATCACGCGGTTCCCCCTATCTACATTTTCAATGACGCTCGCCCATTTATATTCTGCTTCGCAGAAGGGGCTCGCGGTGCAGACAGGGTCCCACCGCTTCGCGGTTCCCCCTATCTACACGAACCAATAATATCCGAATGCGAGCTGGGCCACCAGTTTTACAACCCACTGTATCAGCATGAGTGCTACAAAAATGTATATATATTTGACGACTGCACCGTCAGGTGATTTTTTCACTCCGAAACAGATATGAAGAAAACATCTGACCATGAACACGACATAAACGATAACGCCATACAGAAGAGGCGGGTAATCATAGATGCTCTTTAATATCTCTCCGTTTAAGAGTGCACGAAGTGACCTCGTCCCGCCGCATCCGGGGCAGCACAGGTGCGTAACCCGGTTGAATGCGCACGGATACTTGATCCTAAGCACGTTAATGCCCGTTATAAAGTAAAGCAGCACTGCCGCAAAACCTATGCCCAGTGCCACTAAACCCAACTCAAATAATATTCTGTCCGTATTACCGAGTTTATTTTTATAAGCTGTTTTCAAGCTGTTCAACATAATCTGTGATCGCATCGGGATCCATGGATGAGAGAGCACCTGCCGTAACCAATACAATGATAGCTACGAGAAGGCCGATACCTCCGCAGACGATACCTGCTATAGCCATACCCTTTGCATCTTCCTCTTTCTTGATCGAAAGAATACCGAGAACTACCGCAGCCACACCGAGAATGATGCCGAACCATCCACAGCACATGCAAAGTATCGCAAGGATACCGCATACAAGAGAGATGATCGCAAACACCTTTGATCCGTTTGCATTCGGCTCCGATGCATATGTCGTATCATAAGCGGTTGTTTCGCTGTACGACCCCTTATTGCTGTCTACCGTCTCAACATTCTCAACCGTTTCAACGTTATCGTTGTTAAATCCGTCCATTAATTACTCCTCCCTGATACTTTGATTACTTTATCGAATTAAAGTGTTACACACAAACAGAATTATACGGTATCACCTGTATAATTGCAAGGATTATTGTACCATTCCACGCAATTTGTAGTAGAATTATGTGTATGCAGACGGAGGTCGATATGAAAAAAGGTGTTCTGATCATAAATGCGTTCCTTGATACCCCCCAGGTAAACAAGACTTACGATATGCTCAAAATGGGAGCAAAGCGTGCAGGCATCGATATGAATGTTGCGACAAATGCCGACTTTTTTACACACCTTGACAGCGGTCTTGTAAAAGCGCATAAGCATAACAACCTGGAAGGAACCGGTTTCATACTGTTCTGGAACAAGGATGTTTTTTTGGGACGGGCACTTGAGAGAATGGGGTACAGATTGTATAACTGTGCCGATGCAATAGAAGCATGCGACAACAAGGCTCTTACATTTGAAATGCTCGAGGGCATATGCCGTATGCCAAGGACCATTAAAGTTCCGATGACATTTAACACGATAGGATACGGCGATCTGTCATTTGAAGCCTCTATCGGTGCCCAGCTCGGGTATCCCTACGTAATAAAAGAGTGCCTCGGTTCATACGGCGGACAGGTTTATCTGGCAAATGACAGCGATCAGGCACGGCAGATACTGAAGCAGATCGAAGGAAAAGACTGCATTGCACAGGAATTCATCGAAACCAGCCGCGGCAGGGACATTCGCGCATATGTAATAGGCGATCGCGTTGTTGCTGCCATGGAGCGGTACAATCCGGACGATTTCCGCTCCAACATCACAAACGGCGGAAGTGCCAAAGCATTTGCCATCACAAAAGATATGGAAAGCCTTGCCGTTGCCGCCGTAAAGGGTCTCGGTCTTGATTTTGCCGGAGTTGATATACTGTTTGGAAAAAACGATGAGCCCATTCTGTGTGAGGTCAATTCAAATGCGCAGTTTACCGGGCTTCTTGCCGCTACCGGCACCGACATAACAGATCCTCTGTTTGAATATATCCTCAGCCGGTAGGGCTATTTTGCCACTACGGAAAAATTCACTATATTTGCATTAAACAGCTCGTCAAACATTGAGTTAAATCTCTCCTCCGAACCTGCCGCATCTTCAGGACTGATCTGCTCACCTTCCAACGATTCGCAGTAATATGTGCCCTCACCGTTTTCGTTATACACGACGGCGGCTTTCTCGGTGATGACAAGCTTATCATCCTTTATCGTATATTTACATATCCAGTGATTGCTGCCCGCATACAGTATCCCGCCCTTTACAGCAAGCGGATATGCCGTTCCTCCCGAACATACCTTACCGACCTCAAACGGCATGCTGTCCTTATACATAAAAACCGCTGCATCCGTAGATGCCATGTTTCCGTCAAGATTGTCATATGTTTGCGAGCACACCAGAAGTACATCCTCGCTTCCGATCTTTTCGTTGGCATAGCCCATCCCTTCGGACAGTTTTGCGTCGACTATCTGCGTGAAAGTATCGCAGCCGCTTATATCTATGTCCGGCGCGTTTTCATCGGCGATCTTGCCCAGGAATTCATCTGTTGCCTCCTCGGGACATTCTTTCTGTATCCCGGGATCATCTGATTTATCATCTATATTGATCTTAACAGAGCATGCACACAGACAAAATGCCATGGATGCGGCGAACAGTATTGCTGTTGTTTTCTTCAGGATCATTCTATTCCTCACTTTCTGTCCGGTTCCATTGTGATATTTATATTTTCTTTTCTTGACTGTCTCATAAGCATATAACATGCAGCTGCTGCCAGTGCCATCATGATCAAACCTATGAAGATCTGCAGCGGTATCACTATATCAGCCGGCAGGAGCGGTGCCACAAACAGTCCCGTCGCATTTATCACGACATGCAGTACAAACGTTATGGCTACACCCAAGAGGGTGTCGGGAAAATCGTTTTTGCCCGTTGCCTTTCTGTATATGATCGGACAATAATGGCACACGCAGCCGATCATCAGCCCCATTATAAAACCGTATACTCTCTGGATCATCACCGTATGGTATATACCGAACAGAACTGCCTGCACCAGATTGGCGGCCCAGAACGGCATTACCATCTTGCCGGCCCGCAGGAACAGAAATCTGAATACGATCTCTTCTATAAGCGGCGCGACAAACAGAATGTGAGCAAATTTTCTCGGCTCTATGGCGCGGATCGACTCCATGTATGCAGAGTACTCCACAGCCGCCTTCGCCCCGGCAGATGCGGCATCTGCAGCGGATCCTCCCAGCAAATCAACAGCGGCGTTTACAAGGTAAGCGCCGCCTATCTGTAATACCAGTCCCAACACAATAAGCGATAAGATGTTTGCCACCGGCATCAGTTTATATTTCAAACCATTATTCATGACCGTCATCTCTTCCTATTCGGCCTTTTCTATTTTCTCTTCCGGCAGAAACTTAAGCAGGCACTCTTCAAGATCCGTACTCTTGACGGGTTTGCTCAGATAAGAAACAAATCCCTCTTCAATATACATCTCCTGTGCCCCGACGAGTGCATTGGCGGTAAGAGCAACTATCGGAGTATCATTATTGAGTCCGTCTGCCTGCTCCTTAACCCTGTGCATCGCCTGTATTCCGTCCATAATCGGCATCATGTGATCCATCAGTATAAGATCATAATGTTTAATCAGCGTATATTTCAGACATTCGTCACCGCTTGATGCCAGATCTATCTGCGCTTCGGTATTTTTAAGAAGCAGTCTTACCACGTTAAGGTTCATCTTAACATCATCAACAACCAGTATCCTTGCATGCGGCGCGGTAAAGTTCTCTTTGTTTTCCTGCTTTGCCTTACTGTGCCCCTCACCGGCGCCAAGGTTCCTCTTGTTAAGCCTCTCGTCAAAGTGTCCGATCACTCCGGTGTCCGCAACCCTTTGCGGAATAGCCACCGTAAACGTCGATCCTTCGTACAGTACAGACTCGACCTCTATCGTTCCGCCCATCATCTCAGTGAATTTCCTGGTAATGGACAGTCCCAGTCCGGTTCCTTCTATGTTCCTGTTGGATTTTTCTTCCAGTCTTCTGAATGAATCGAACAGATACTTCTTGTTTTCCTCGGATATTCCTATACCTGTATCCTTGACGGATATGAGCAGTCTGATATTGTCGGCATCTATACGTTCGTATCCGATTATGAGCTTTACGGTTCCGTCCTTTGTATACTTAACGGCGTTTGTCAGAAGATTCATGATGATCTGACGTATCCTTACCTCATCACCATACAGAAATGCGGGTATGTTCGGATCGTTTTCAACGACAAATGCAAGGTCCTTCCTCTTTGCCCTCATGAAGATCATGTTATAGCAGTCGTTCATGACCGAGAACAATTCATACTCCACGGGATGAAGTTCCATCTTGCCTGATTCTATCTTGGAAAAATCGAGTATGTCATTTACCAGTGAAAGAAGCTGATGTCCCGCGCTGTCTATGTCGTTTGCATACTCAAGTATCTGTTTGTCCGTGCACTCGCGAAGGATCATCTCATCCATGCCGAGCACCGCATTTATGGGTGTTCTGATCTCGTGAGACATATTGGCAAGAAAGCTTGATTTTGCAGCGCTTGCACTCTCAAGTCTGACATTCGCCTCTTCGAGCTCTTCGTTGAGCTTACGCAGCTTTTCGTCGTTTTCCTTGAGGACCCTGGCCTGACTCTCGTAAGAACGGGTCTGATATTTAAAGATAAGTCCGAATATGAGCGTTACGAAGACAAATGCAACTGATGTATCCGTTATCTCATCATTTCTCGTCGCCAGATAGGAAACATACTCGGGATACGCTTTCTCGATATGGAAACATCCGCTGATCAATACAAAATTGACAAGCGAAATGACGATTGCCCATTTGGCATCAACCAACAGCCACGTGAAAATGGCACCAAACAGCATCCATATGACTATACCGGTCCCGTATCCCCCGCACAGGAAATACATGACGGGAAAAACAAAGATATTACCGACAGTAGCTATAAGGATCGGAGGAAGCGGTGACTCCGGAAATCTGTTGGTCAGATAAATGACAACGATAATGACAACGGCCATCAGGATCTGCGTGATTATCCCCAATAAGCTCGTTCCGACCACTATCGTTACTATGAATCCGGGAATCTGCGCCATAAGAGCACAGCCCAGTATCACATTGACAAGCTTGTGTCTGATGGACAGCTCATCCCTGAAAAAGTATTTAAACCACCTCTTGAGAGAATCCATAAATAGATTTTACTACTTTATGCGTTTTCCGACAACAACGAGTCTTCCGTTCTCGACGTGATATGCACAGACCGAAAGCGTGATGAATTCATCACCGTAAACGGCATCCACTCCGGTATCATACAGGCTCATACTCTTGATATTGGAGTAAAAATCGTTAAACTCTTCTTCCGTGTCCGCATTGAAGAACTGATAGTATTTGAAAACATCGGTCTGATTCTTTTTATATACCTGGCTTAGGAAAACCGCACAGATCTCATATTCCCTGTCTTCATAAAGACTTGAGAATTTGATCCTCGAATGACTCTGTTCGTATGACTTGTCCCTGAACTTATCAAGCGAGCCGAACATCGTGCCGTTTTTCATGTTATGCCCGTGAAGTATGATATTGGTGCCCGGAGCGGTTCCGTCAGTATAGCCTTCCGCAGCCGTTCCTGTACCGATCGTGGAATCGGTGTCCGCTATGATACAGCCGTATGCACTGTATTTTCCGTTAAAATCGCGGTTAAGATAATACTGCTCATCGGAAGGTGTCTGCATTACCGGATAATCTATGACCGTACCGTCGATCTTGATCCATCCGGCGCTGTCATCGTTTATGGTATATACTTCTTCCATCTGCGGGATCATCTCGGCAGTCTGAACGGGAACAGCCGTATCATCGTTCCCATCAGCTGCAGGCCTCTCGCGCTCTACAGTATCATCCTCAACGGTCGGAGAGATGTTCTGAAGCGCTTCCGTCAGATTATCTCTTGTTGCAACGTATGCGCTTCCCATATAGCCCATACGGTATTGCAGCATTGCAGTTAAGAATATGAGGATAACAAGAAATGCAACCGAAACAGGTGGAGCCCACTCCGTAAGCTCCACCCTGTAGTTTTCTAAGAATTGTCTTCGACCCCTTATCGAATCAATACTTTGTTTCCCCATAGTTACCGTTTATCGCTGATCAAAGATTTCGCAGATCCTTGAGCATATTAAGCTTGTCTTCCTTTGCTTTCTTCTCTGCTCTTACCTGTTCCTCGCGCTGTATAACAGCTTCCTGATGTTCAGCTTCCGCGATGGCCCTTACAAGCCCGAACCTCTTCCAGATCATGAAACCTGCTCCGAGGATCGCAATAAAGAGTACCGACCAGAGGATCCAGATATCAGCCTTTGATTCACCGGTCTTGGGAACATCATCATAATCGTCTCCGCCTGTACCATCAGGACCGTCTGTTCCGCCGGATCCGCTTGATGAGAATGCTGCCTTGATCCTTCTCTCGCCTGCAACTCCGGCTCCGCTCGGACCGAGAACGATAGTTGCCATTCCGCTTGATGTTGTAGCGTTATCGGCGTTCACACTGTTCTTCTTGTCAAGCGTTCCTGTTCCTCTTGCAACAACAGTATATTCAACACCGTCTATCTTGTAGAAGAAATCGGATACCGAATCACCGTTTACGGTATATGATGTCTTTCCGCCGTTTGTATCAAGACTGATCTTGTAAGCCTTGATCTCCTTTGTCTCTGTTTTGATCTTGTCGTCATTGTTGCCCTTACCGTTAACGGCACATGCGTAAACGCTGATCGTCTCTTCGTCCTTCTTACCTATGTCACGAAGGTATCCTGTAAGAGTCTTGACGTCGATCTTCTTACTCTGTTTATTTGTCAGGTTCTTCTCGTCCTCTTTCAGATCTTCAAGAACCACTTCCTTGGTCTTTCCGTCATCACCCGATCCCTTGAAGATAAGGATCGCTTTCTTCAGATCAGATACCCATACGCTCGTATCATCTCCGTAATATACGCCCTTGGGCATCGTTACGTTATATGAGTATGTATACGATCCGGAGCTTGATGAACCGCTTGTTGTTTCAACCGAGAGTGTAGGTTCGGGATAAACCGTTACCTTCATCTGGTTTCCGTCAACAACGAACTTCTCTTTATCAAGTGCCGCTACCTTTGTCTTACCCTTTACAGATATATCCTTAAGCTTTGAACCTGCTCCGCCGGAAAGTTCAATATACGAATCGGCATTGTTTGTGATCGAAGATACAGTCATATCCTTTGATCCCGAGCTGATAAAATCGCCAAGATACACCGTCTGTCCCTTGTTGACGAACAGATCATCCTTCATCTTAAGGGACTGGATATTAACAATAGTTGAAGCCGTCTTTTGCGGAATGGTAATATCTCCGGTATAAGTGGCAACTGCCTCTATCTTTATGTTTGAAGCACTGTTATCTCCCGTAATTACAGTCACGCCACTGATCTCTTCCTTGTTAATTGTCAGACCCGTTCCTGATACTACACTGTAATCCACATCATCGGGAGGTGTTCCTCCGGTAGCTTTCAGTATAAGCTTTACAGTTGTTTTTGTTCCAAGAGTATATACTTCCTTCTCAAAAGCAATTCCGACATTTGAAACATTAACTACATCGACCGTATAGGAAAACTGATTTCCATCAGGCATGGTGATAACAAGCGGCATAGTTCCTTCCATTGTTTTCTTCGGAATGAACGATACATATGTTCCGTCCGAATTAAAAGGTATGGGAGATCCACCAAGAGTTGCCGTTGCATTTTCACAATCTGATACAGTATATTTCTTTTCGGCGATCGGGAAATGCTTTGTTTCCGTTCCTGCTGCTACCTTACCCTTAAGAGTCGGGATATAAAGTGCTTTGGGATCGAGCATGTATATGGCAGTCAGATCGACCGGAGAAGTTCCCATTGTTATTGTACGGGAGTTTACTCTTCCAAAGGTATCCGACCAGTCATCGATCGTATATACTTCAATATCTTTATTTACTGTTACTTTCTTACTTTCACCTTCGATCAGGAAGAATGTTTTTGAAGGATCATAACCTACTTTTGCATCCGGGATATCGTTGTTCTTTGGATCCTTTGCGGCAAGTGTGACCATATGTATACTACTGCTTGCAGAGGATCTTAATGAAACAACGCCTATCTGATTGTTTGTAGCATTGCCTGTTGGTTCTGGTGCTGCTGTCGTTGTTGCAGCAAACGTTACGGTTTTTGTCTTTCCGGAATCGCTTTCGGTTCCATAAGACTCTACGAATCCCCTGACCTGGTTGGATGTGTATTCATTCAACAGAATATCAGACGTTCCTGTTGTTCCGCCGGCCTGAAATGCTCCACCATTGATACTGTATGTGTATGTTTGATTACCTAACGCATCCTTTTCAGATTTTAATGCAATCGTAACTGAAGACCCTGACTCTCCGGTTAGAGCGTGAGTGCCTCCGTCTGTGATCTGTACTGTATACGTAAAGGTCGCCTCTTGTCCATTATTTGTTACATCCGGATAATCACCCAAAAAACGCATTGGCATCTTTGTTCCCGTAGCCCATGTGGAAGGTACTTGCAATGATGCCTGCGCCTTTGCTGCGGCCGCCTTTACATCGACTTTGAATCCGACACCGATCAGTGTCAAAAAGATAAGTCCTAAGAATAGTTTCCTGAAACCCTTCATTTTTTGGTCCTCCCCTTATTATTCGAACCTTTGTTACTTTAATATGATCAGATTTTTATGTAATAAACCGATAACGGTAAAATTGCGGTGCGCTCGGGAACTCCCCAGAACCCGGTAAATGCACTACATATGGTGTATAAACCCACTTACACACCTACATAGCAATTATATACAATAATAATTGTTATGACAACCACTTTTTGTTGTGGTTTGGTCACTGTAAGTCCACAATATCTTGTATTTCTTCTTCATGATTCTATACAGTGCATAATAATTTATGTAACTCTTGTATCATTTAATACATGCAATAAAACACCGGCCCTTTCGGGCCGGCATTTTACCTGTTGTTTGAATATGAAGAAAGATCACATGGTACCGAGCTTCTGCTTGAGCTCATCAACATTGATCGTTTCCATCCAATACTCTGGGGCACCCGTGTAATCCCAGTTCGTACGAAGCTTTGCCCACTCGTCCGCTGTGAAGTTACCTGTCATGCCTGTCTTGTCTGTAAACGTTACATTTCCGAACATGTCCTTTGTGATGTGTCCGTGAAGCTTTCTTTCCTGCTCCTCACGTTTTCTTCTCTCTTCGTCAGATTCTCCGCCGCTGATATTTCCAAGCTGCTCGTCCTGAACTTTCTTTGCGTCATCGATCATTGTTTTTTCCTCCTTAATTTGAGACCCTTTTACATCATATCCAAAACAGTGTATCTTTCGATACACAAGTATCGTAACATATGAAACGTCACAAAAGCGTCACCTGTTCCTTATCATATCAAGTGTATGGAACTTGCCCGACATCGCTTTGTTCCTGTATACGGTATAATTGCCGAATGCCTTACGGATATCGTTTATTGTCTGCGGATCCGGCTGGATGCCGCTCTTTATCTCCTCAACGAGCCTGTCTATCTGGGAATGCATGATCATCATGGTCTTTGCCATGTTCTGCATTATATCGATGATGATCTTATGATTTTCCGTAACAAAATCACCCATCTCACCCTTTGTGATACGAAGTAGCAAAAGATCAGAATATGCTATCACCGTATAGATCGCAGGTTTTTCAAGTAGCAGTCCGAACTCTCCGAAACAGCTCTGCGGACCTATCATTCCTATAAGAGTCTCGGTCTCTGTCCCGTATCCGACATAAACCTCGGCATACCCCTGTACTATCTTGTACATATCAAGACTGAGTTCACCTTCCTGAAGAACCGTCGTTCCTTCAGGCACCTGAAACATTTTTCCAACATCCGCCATTATTGCTTCTCCTTGTATATATCCTTCAGATCAGGAGTTAGCCATCTTTTTCAGTTCTTCGAGCATCACACACGCATCTTCGTATGATTCGAACTGACATGTTCCGACCTTCTCGTGTCCGCCTCCGCCGTATTTAAGGCACAGACTTCCGACATCAAGCGTTGCCGTCTTGTTAAGTATACTGTAGCCTATAGCGCATGCAAGTCCCTGGCCGCCCTTTCCGGGTGTCATCCATACGGAGATGTTCTGGTCGGGATACATGCTGTATATAAGGAAACGGTTGCCCGTGTATATCGTCTCAACGCCTCGAAGATCCGTTACGATGAGATTGCCGAATACTTCCGTATGCTCGGTCACCATCTCTTTAAACTTCCTTGTCTGATCCTCATAAAGTTCGATCCTCTCCTTAACATCGGGAAGCTCGAGGATCTCAGCCGTTGTCAGTTCTCTGCAGGCAACGAGCAGCTTTTCCATCAGCTGATAGTTACTGATCGTGAAATTACGGAATCTTCCAAGTCCGGTCCTGGGATCCATCAGGAATCCTACAAGTATCCATCCCTTCGGATTCTGGATCTCATCTATCGTAAGGTTACCGCTGTCGACCTTATCGACTGCTACCATAAGGTCATCAAACTGCGGGAACTTCTCTTTTCCTCCGTAGTATTCATATATTACTCTTGCACATGAAGGAGCGGCGCTGTCACACTTTCCCTTATATCTGCCTGCGAGCTCGTTCCTCTCCTCTTCGCTCGAATGATGGTCAAACCACAATCCGCAGCCTTCAACAAACGGAACATTTGCAAGGCAGTCATCACTTGTGATCTCCACCTGTCCGTCCTGCAGATCCTTGGGATGCGCAAATTTCCAGTTGTCGACGATGCCTGCTTCAAGTAAAAGTGCACCGCATGCCAGTCCGTCAAAATCAGATCTTGTGATAAGTCTCATTGTCTCTTCTCCTTCATCTTAATCTTATCTTCATACATGGCTGCATCCGCTCTGGAAAAAACGTCCGCAACCTTATCATCATTACCTTTATCAAATATGCCAATGCCTCCGGCTATTGATACCCTGTCCTCCGGAGCCGGGTCAGAAGCGTCAATCTCTTTCATGCGCTCTTTAAGCTTCGCATACAGTTCTTCCCTGTCCCTGTAATCATCTCCCTGAAGCAGGATGGCAAACTCATCTCCTCCGATACGGAACACCGGGCTGTTTCTGAATATCTTACACAGTACCTGACAGCAGTTAACGATATAAACGTCACCGGCTTCATGACCGTAGCTGTCGTTGATCTTTTTAAGATTATTGATATCAAACAGTCCTATCGCAAACGGCCGGTGTCCACCCGAACGGATGACGGAATTAAGTTCCGCCTCCCTGGCGGTATAGGCTGCACGGTTTTTGACCTTGGTCAGAACATCCGTTTCGGTAAGCTCTATGAGCTTTTTGTTAAGTACCCTGAGGCTTATGTTCTGGCGGACCTTGGACAGCACCATATCAAATCGTGATATGAACTCAAACAGGTGCTTGCCGTTTCCGACTATATCCACGTTATCTCCGAATATGACATAACCGTAATTGTCCATTCCGTCATGCAGCGGCACAAACACAAATACCCTGTTCTTTTTGGACGGATCGATCACCGGAACAAGCTTTCTGGACTCAAACTCCGGGATCTGACTGACCTTCCCGTTTTCCAGGCTGAATGCCGCATCCATCAGGCGGCTGT
Organism: uncultured Lachnospiraceae bacterium; assembly: GCA_902775485.1. Taxonomy (GTDB): domain Bacteria; phylum Bacillota; class Clostridia; order Lachnospirales; family Lachnospiraceae; genus UBA2868. The sequence goes on along the minus strand of CACYMJ010000006.1, from coordinate 44,443 downwards.
ATCCCTTTGTACGGAACTTAACGTCAATGTCTGACAGCGCTTTTTGAAAGTTCGGCTCTAAGATCAAATGAAACGTCTTTCCGATGAATGTCGTATCATTCATGAACACCCGGGCAAGGTTTGTCTTAAACTCCTCATATGTCACGCAGGAGATGGTCTCTGCCTCGATCGCCGATACTTTTCTCTCAAATATCGTATTCATCATGCGGTCGAAGAAAACGCTCTTACCCTGCATCCGCCGCATATAATCGAGATCTCTCATACAATTGCATCCACAGCTTTCACTCTCAAAAAGCTCACATGCAATGTATACTTCCCTGTTGCGCTTATTACCGTCTATGACATCAAGAAGGAGTCTTATGGCATATGCTCCCAGATCGGAAAAACGCTGGTCAACACTTGTTATGGAAGGAAAATATATCTCTGCCGAATAATCGTTATCAAATCCGACGACTATGGTATCGCTCGGAACCTCATAACCTATCTCTTCAAGAGCAAGACATACCGCTATCGCCAGTGTATCGTTTGCACATATTAAGGCATCCGGAAGCGGATTATCTCTGTTTTCAAATTTCTCATGGATATAGTCAACAACCAGTTTCGGCTCCCACTGGCTGTAAAACACTCCGATATCCGACGTTGACAGACCGTGTTCGCGCATTACCTCGCGCAGTGTATCCAGTCTTGTGTTCGAATCAAAATTGTTATCGTTACCTGCAAAAAACATGGGTTTTTTGACGCCATGTTTTTCCAGAAGATGGGTATACAGATCCCTGGCACCGTTATAATTATCGCTTCCGACAAAATATGCGTATTCGGATTTTCTTCCCGTTGTAACAACGGGCACATTTGCATCCTCGCACCTTTTGATTATGGAATCATATACACCCTCGTGATCGATGGTGCTGCCAAGTATGATTACTCCGTCAAAATCCTCTATATAGGGAAGATTGAACATATTCAGTTCGCCAAGCTTTTTCGTCTCGCTTTCAACATAAGGCGGATAGCACACGAACATATACAGGTCAACATCCGTTCCCTGCAAACGCTTTACAATTCCTTTTGAATATTCATGTAACAGATCAAAGGCCCATCCGCATGAAAACAGGGCGATCTTTCTGGCCATGGTTTTTACCTCGTTTTGACCCGGTCTTTTAACATATGATCATCGTCAATATACCATATTTACGGGATTCTCACAATATTCTATCTGTCCCTGTATGTAAGACTTGCGATAAGATCCTTCAGGAAGATACCGTGTTCATTCACGCTCCCCTCAAGGCACGCCAGTTCCGAAAGAGCATTTGATGACAGGGCTGCCACATCCTCTTTTGCCTTCTCAAGTCCGACCAGCGAAACATATGTGGTCTTACCGTTTGCCTCGTCGCTCCCCACGGGTTTGCCGAGAGCTTTCTCATCACCGGTAACATCAAGGATATCGTCCTGTATCTGGAATGCAAGACCCACATCGGAACCTATCCTCTCAAGGGTTTTGATGTCCGCGTCATCCGCACCTGCAAGTATCGCTCCTATCATCAATGAGGATTCTATCATTGCCGCAGTTTTGTTCTCATGAATAAACTTTATCGTATCCATGGTAACTTCATCGGCACTCTTTTCTTCGGCCTTAATATCTACGACCTGTCCGCCTACCATACCGTATATCCCGGCCTTTTTGGCAAGTACCGAAAGAGCATATGCGATGCGCCGCATCCTGTTAGCATCCGTGGTCGTATCAAAGGCAGAAAGCGCAGTCTCAAACGCATAGTTAAGAAGCGCATCACCTGCCAGTATCCCCATGGCTTCTCCGAACATGGCGTGAGTGCTCTTTTGCCCCCGGCGGTACTCGTCATTATCCATCGCCGGAAGGTCATCATGACACAGTGAATACGTATGTATCATCTCGATGGCTGCCATGAACGGATACAGAACCTTCTCGGGATCCTCTCCCGCAAACATGAGAAAAGTCTCCATCATCAGCATAGGACGCAGCCTCTTGCCGCCCGCGTGAATGCTGTAGTTCATCGCCTCCATGACCGTTTTGGCAGGACCTTCCTCCTTCGGAAGGAATGACTCTATGATGTTGTCTATGATCTTTGCCTTCTTACCTATATCCTCAGAGATCACTTCTTCTCCTCCGGCACGGTCTTTACACCTGTAGCCTTTGCAATGGCTGTCAGTTTAAGATCGGTATTGTAGAAATCCTTTGTTGTACATCCGGCTCTTCCGCCGCCCGCACATGCGCAGGCACATGCACACGCACATGAACTGTGGGCGCATGACGAGTGATGGCTGCCGCTGCTCCTGCCTGACGAGGACGGTTTGTGGTAATGAGGGTTCGGAACCCTTACGGAATTGACACGGATAAACGTGTTCGGACTTGAACCGTATCTGAATTCCCCGTTCTTGGTAAATGCCGCCGCAGCCTTCTCTTCCTTCTTCAGCTGCTCCTCCGTGATCGTCTCTTCGCTCTTTATCATGGACTTGCCGCAATACTCGCAGAACTTCGCGCCTTCTTTTCTCGGAGCTCCGCAGCCGGGACAAGAATCGTAGTAAACTATCTTTGTTCTCGTTGTCTTGTTGATTGTCGGACTGTTGCCGCCAAATCCTCTGTTGGCAAGGTATCCGAGAAGCACTGGAAATGCAATGAAGCCTCCTGTCATCAGCACGCACATCAAAGAACCGAGGATCTCGGCCAAAGTGTCGCCAAAGTTCCCACCGGACTCTTCCTCCTGACTCTTTGACAGATCAAATGCGAAAGCATCATTCGGATAGGTCATTGTCACCGTGAACTTCTCACCTCTTGAAAGACTGTCGGTCCAGACATTGTATCCGTCCTGTATCTCACATTCGGGAGTGAACGCAACCGCTTTATCGTTATTCCACAGGATCACCAGCTCATCGACCTTGATGTCGTCAAACCATCCGGGTGTGAATGAGTAAACGGTCTCGCCTTCTTTTAACTTATCGACCTGGTACATATAGTCCTGTACCACTTCAAAATCAACGCTGGCAACATCTCCCTCGTAGTAATCACGATCCAGATATACTTCCAGATAGTTGCCCGAACGGTTGATGTGGTCTACGGTTGAGCTTTTACCTTTGTATTCCTTGACATGGCTGTTCGGTATACCGATCTTCATCCAGCTCAGCGGCCCGATACCCGAGCCCGAATCAAGTACCTTCCAGTCTATGTGGTACTGCAGATGCAGAGTCGCATCATCGTTGACATCAACCATTATCGTATAGTTTAATATCTCGTCCGTGTCCGCCATTACGGGAACGGCAAACAGCATTACAAATGAAAGGAGGGCTATGATAAACCCGGTGATCTTATTTTTCATATGAACCTCCTTCCCGACTGTCGGTCGCTAGCCCGTCTGAATCGACTTCGTCGATGGGGGCTCGCGGTGCAGACAGGTTCTTCCCGTTATCACGGGCCCCTCCTATCTGCAACGGGCAAGCGCCCGTCATCATCGCAGAGTAATATCTTCTGTTCTCACATTTACCGCTGTACCATATCTTTTCCCAGTCATCATCAAGGAAATTTCCTAGATTGGCATCCGTAAGCCAGCTCTGGCAAGGAACAACATTTCCGCCGGGAGTGATAGCCATGTTTGAAAGGCACGCTCCGCAGGTCGGGGTTGCTATACCGTTCTTTTCGAAGAACTCCTCGTCATCTATCCATCCCGGAGACGTAAAGCTGATCTCCATCCCGTTTGCATAGGCAAAATCTATGGCCTGCTGCAGTATATCCTTTATCTCATCCTTTGACAGCTGAAGGCTCTCCGAAGTCTCTTTTGCCGCATTACCCGTTGTTATCAGGCCCGAGCATGTGACATATGTGACACCGAGGTCCTTTAAAAACTTAAGTGTCTCAACGTAATCCCTGTTCTTCGTACAAAGCGGCGTGTTGATGCTGATGTTGATGCCCGCTGCAAGTGCATTCTTTATTCCGTCAAGCGTTTTGTCATACATCGGTGCACCTACAAGTTCGTTGTGAACTGCGGCATCATGTGAATAGAAAGTAATCTGCATGCTGTCAAGAGAAGCCTCATACAGCTTATCGCAATACTCCCTCGTCAGTTTGATACCGTTTGTGTTGAGCCTTGTGACAAACCATCTTGCATGATCGATCAGCTCGATAAGATCCTCTCTCATCGTCGGCTCTCCTCCGGTAAATGTTACCTGGGGAATGCAGACTTTTCTGCACTTATCAAGTATCTCCTTCCACTGCTCGGTGGACAGCTCGCTCTCTTCGGACTGATCCTGTCCCGCCGCATAACAGTGAACACAGTTCTGATTACAGTTCCACTTATTATCCTTCTTCATCGCGGATACCATCAGATCCATCCTGTGGGGTGCCCTCATATTATCGGAATACTCACCGATATTGATATATCTGATCTCCTCGTCCGGTTTTTCGCCGTAGGCGATCTGCTTGAACGTGTTCATGATCCTGAAGATATCCTTCCTGATGATGAACTTCGGCAGAAATCTGTACACGCTTTTGGCTGCGATTACCGTACTGTCGATGATCTTTTTCGTATCCTCTTCATTGATCGGGCGTCCGTGATATTCATTGACAGCATCGATCATCATCGACAACAGCACCGCCCACGAAACACCTATCGGAATTATGTCCTGGCCGTTCAAAATGACCAGGCTCTCGACAGGTTCGGGACCGTCATATTTCGGAGGAACCATATGGATGCGCACGACGCCGGGACCCTCGGGGTTCAGCGTAGTATGCTTTACCTCATTTAAGTTCTCCTTGATGTAGTTCACCACTTTTTTAGGATTCTTCATCTGTACTTCCTTCCTCTGTTTTTTTCGGCTCTTCTATGGACATGTTGCTTCCGGGTCTGCCCTTGCACTTATACATCTGAGCATCTGCTCGTCTGTAAACATCACGGTACTGTGCATCTATATCCGTTACATCGTCCGCTGCCTCGACTATAACCGCACCGAAGCTGATCGAAACGGATCCTTTCGGGATGTTCGGAAGCTCTATTCTCGCAATGTTCTCAAACAGTCTTGCTATCCTGATCCGAGCAAGTTCCGGTGTTGCCACTCCTCTCATGTAGATCGCGAACTCATCACCTCCGAGGCGCATGAACACATCATCACTTCGGAAGCTGGACTTGACCGCTTTCGCGACCGCTACAAGTGTATCATCTCCGGTCTGGTGTCCGAATGTATCGTTTATCGTCTTGAAACCGTTAACATCAAACAGCCCGTATATTCCGGATACTCCTTCTCTCATAAGGAGCTTTATCTGCGATTCGCCGCATCTTCTGTTCGCCATTCGCGTCAGGGAATCCGTCTCGGACAGGGTACGCAGCTTTTCCTCAAGCTGCTTTGCGGCTGTGATATCCGTAAAGCACGTAAGCATGACCGGAGTGCCGTCAAGCAGTTCCACACGTTTTACATCCACGCGCAGATGACGCATTTTTTCCTCATCATCGTCCGGACACGTGACTGTCTGATACGAATAGTATCCGCCGTATGACTCGATCTCATGAGTCCTCTTTTTGACCTCATCCGATACCTTTACACAGTTATGACTGTTCCAGAATTCAAGCACATCCGTTCCTATAGGATCGGTACCGACTGCATTAAACATTTCAAGTGCGGCATCATTTACTATGATGATCTTACGGTCTATCGATGCCACAACTCCCGTGGATTCCATCTTGATCAGTTCGGCAAGCACGGCATTATCGTCTTTGTATGCACGTATCAGGGCATTTTCGTATTCCTGCTCTTTGCGCTTTCTCTCGTCTATTGACCGGATGGCCATGACAACCTTTTTAAGATTTCTGGCCTCGTCACGCTCAGCCGCCACAAACGTCAGATCACACCATCCGATCTCTTCCGAACGGTACTGGGTGGTTATGCTTCTGCGGTTGAACATACGCTCGTTCATCGTATTTATGTCTGCAAATTCTTCGAGTTTTTCCTTAAACTCGGGGGCCGCAGCCGTTACAAACGGAACGATGATCCTCTCGCGCAGGTCCATATTCGGTCTCTGCAGACTGTCGACATGCGGAGTTGTCTTTATCGGCATATCTGTTTTGTTTTCAAGATCGATAAGTACCACAGACACAAAACTGTCAGACAATGCATCCAGTCCCATGAACATTTCCTTGGAGATAACTTCATAATTGCGTGAGCTTCTGTGCTTTTCTATGACCATCATGCCGTTAAAAACAATGATCGCTGAAAACATCAGACCCATGGAAGAATACGGTGCATTGGAATTGTAGTACTGAAGAATGCCAAACAACGCCGGTATCACCGCGCATTCAAACACTATCAGTCTGTACCGCAAAGAGTGTTCCTTCCGATGTTTGATAAGGAAATATATGATCTTGGCCAGCGTGATGAGATAATAGCCGTACTGTATCGCAAACAGATACAGACGGTAAGGGCCCGAATAATAATTGCATTCGTCATCGATATAAAAAACCGTATGGTTCATGATCTGTGTGACAAATATACCCATGGCAACAGCAAGAGGTATGCACTGTAAGATCATCGCCACACGGCTCTCGTGGAATCCGAAATAATTGGTCAGGAAAATACACCAGCAGCTGATCGAAAATATGATAAGCAGGTGTATCAGATATGATACTATATTAAATCCGAGCCTGCCGAGATTCAGGGTCTTGGTATTCATGAATCCCCACACGCAGTCCACGATATCACACATAACGAAAACGGTCAGAAGAAACGAAAAGTAACTTCTGATCACGTTTTTACGATCATATATTGTATTGTTACAGATCAGGATCGCCACACACACAAGCGCACTTACGAGTCCTGTAACGGCATAAAAATTTCCTGATATTGTCATCTATTCTTCTTCCCTGGCAATAAATATCGGTCTGTTCTTGGTTTCGAGATATGTCTTACCCAGATACGCTCCGACGATACCCGTGCAAAGCAGCTGCGTTCCCGCAAAGAACACTACTATACATATCATAGAAGGCCATCCGCTTGTCGGATCTCCGTACAAAAGCGTCTTGATCACGATGAAAATGATCAGTACAAATGCAAAGACCGTAACTATAAATCCGAGCGTTATCACGAATGAGAGCGGAGCCGTTGAAAAACCGAGGATCGCTTCGAATGAATACCTCAGCAGTCCGAAGAAGGACCATTTCGTCTCTCCCGCGACTCTTTCCACATTCTCAAACTCTATCCACTTCGTTGAAAATCCTACCCAGCTGTATATACCCTTTGTAAAGCGGTTATTCTCACCCAGTTCCAGGATGGCATCCGTCATCTTTCGTGACATTATCCGGTAATCCCTTGCGCCGTCCACAAACTCGATGTCGCTTATCCTGTTCATGATCCTGTAGAACATCCTTGCAAAGAACGACCGGATCTTTGGTTCACCCTTTCTGGTCACACGCCTTGTTGCCGCAGAGTCATATCCTTCCTGCGTCACGGCCGCATACATATCCGCAAGCAGTTGCGGCGGATCCTGAAGATCCGCATCCATACATACGACATAATCTCCCGCCGCTTTGGAAAGGCCGGCATACAATGCCGCTTCCTTTCCGAAATTCCGCGAAAATGAAACAAAATGGATCCTTTTGTCCTCTTCGCGAAGTTTCTTTATGACCTCAACAGTCGCATCTTTTGATCCGTCATCAATAAAAACATATTCGAATTCAACGCCCGAAAAGCGCGCAGCAAACTGCTCTTCCGTCTTTTTCATCTCTTCATAGAAAAACGGAATGGCGGCTTCCTCGTTATAACACGGAACTATGACCGATAGCAGACTCATCTTTTCTCCTTGTCAAATTTCATAAGAGCCACGTCATCTATAAAACGATCCTAAGCAGATTCCCTTCACTCCAGCTGCCATCCCGGTCATCCGTCTTCTCAAGTGTTACGAATATGACCTGGCAGGCATGCGGAGCGGATTCCTGGGACTGTCCGTCCTCGCTTTCTATCTTTGCGACCCTGACCCGGATGTTAGAAAGATCCGGTTTCATAACTTCTATCTCATCACCCACGCAGAACTTGTTTTTCTGAGTGATCTTTATCCTGCCGTCAGGCAGTGTTTCCTCAATGATCCCGAGAAATACGCTCTCGACTATATACGTGCTGTTATCGTATATCTGCGCGTTCTCATCCGGTTTTCCGAAATAAAAACCGGTAGTGAACTGCCTGTATGTGCACTTGCCTATCTCCTGCCGGTACCATTCAAGATTCCGCTCATAAAGCTTCGGATCCGTAAAATAATCGTCTATCGCCTTTCGGTACGTTCTGGCAACGGTCGCAACATACAGTGCCGTCTTCATGCGTCCTTCTATCTTGAAACTGTTTATCCCGGCATCGATCATCTCCGGGATGTGTTCTATCATGCACAGATCCTTGGAATTGAATATAAACGTTCCCCGATCCGTTTCTTCAACGTTCATGTACTCGCCGGGACGTTTTTCCTCGACAACCGAATACTTCCATCTGCAGGGATGGGTACATTCGCCGGTATTGGCGCTTCTTCCCGTCATGTATGCGGACAGCAGGCATCTTCCGGAATATGATATGCACATTGCTCCGTGAACGAAGCACTCTATCTCCATGTCCGAAGGGATCTTCTCTCTCAGACCGGCTATCTCATCAAGGGACAGTTCCCTTGCGCAGACGACCCTCTCAACTCCCTGTCTGTGCCAGAATTCAAATGTACGCCAGTTTGTATTATTGGACTGGGTGCTGATATGTACCGGTATCTCGGGACAGACTTCCCTTTCGGTAAGAAAGATACCCGGATCCGCGATAAGTATCGCATCGGGCCTTATTGCCCGCAGCTGTTCAAAGTATCTTGCCGCTTCATCCATGTCATCATTATGTGCATAGATATTTGCGGTGACATATACCTTAACGCCGTGCAGGTGGGCATATTCAACCCCCTCAGCCATCTCCTCCAAAGAGAAGTTCTTTGCCTTTGCCCTGAGACTGAATGCCTCTCCGCCGATATAAACGGCATCTGCACCGTATCTTACCGCTGTCTTTAATACTTCAAGACTGCCGGCAGGGACCAGCAGTTCCGGTTTACTGTTCATTTTCCACGCACCTTACAACGCTGAGCGTCATACCGTCTCCGACCGGAAGGATAGTCGTTACCATATCCTCATCTTCGGATACGGCACGAAGGAATTCCCTCATCCTCGAATGGATCGTCCTGTCCCTGCGGCGTACCGCAAATCTCGACTGGACTATATCTCCGTCGAACAGAACGTTGTCAGCCACGAGTATCCCGCCGCATTTAAGAAGCCTCTTACACACCGGGAGATAACTGATGTACTGGGCCTTGGCTGCATCCATGAAGATCATGTCATACACCTTACCCTCATCGGCAAGTCTTTCGATCTGCATCTGTGCATCGCCTTCGATCAGATCGATCCTGTCTTCCATGCCCGCCTCTTTTATATTCTGTCCGGCAGGTCCTATACGCTTTTCATAGTTCTCTATTGTATCTATATGGAGATTTTTACTCCCGTATGTTGCCATGAATATGGCCGAAAATCCGACCGCCGTACCGATCTCCAATATCCTTTCGGGACAGGATGATGCGAGAATATACTTAAGCACACCCTGTGTCGACGGTCTGATCACCGGTATCCCGTCTGCAATGGCTCTTTGTTCCAGCTGCTCGAGAAACGGTGTGTTCGGACCGGAAAGCGATTCTATGAACGAAGCGGTCCTCTCATCGGTTATCACTGGCCTTCACCGCCGTCTTCCGCAGGTGCCTCTTCGCCGTCGCCGTCATCCGTTCCGCCTTCGTCGTACGGATCATGCGTGGCTTCTTCCTGATTTTCTTCCGTACCTTCCCATTCGCCCGATACCTTATCAAGAGCACTTTCTCCTTCTTCGGACGGCTGGGCCGGCATCAGGCCTTCATCGGTCTGATCGATCTCTTCCTCTTCGCCTTCGGAATCCTTTTTGCCCGCAATGATCGAAAACATGTCATCCGCCGTCATCGAAGTGTTCAGTGTGTAAAAACCGGGCTTGATATCATCGTCATATACGGAGCATTTCTTCTGGACATAGAAAAGCTTGTAGTCTCTTATCAGTCCCTTTTCCTCAAGCATCTTTCCGACATCCATCGTCGAATCGCCGGCAACAATGGTAACCGCCACATCGCGCCCGGGCTCTGGACTCATGGCTTCCTCCGTGAATATCCTGAAACCGAAATCATATGCCGCCTTTCCGACTCTTGCCACAACAAGTATCAGTACGGCAAGGATCGATGCTCTTACTATGAACCCCATAAATCCGAGGGCAATACTTTTTACATTCATCTTAAACTCCCGATCAGATATCTATATCAGCCTGTTCGATAATGCTGCCGAGTACCTCCTGAAGCATGGTCATATAGATCGCTTCACACCTGGCAAATTCATAAACGGCCGTGTTCTCTGTTATCTCCTCATATTCGTTCTGGAGCGACTCCGCATAATCGCTGTTACGCTCATCCTCGGGTATCTCCATCAGTCTGTTCTGAAGGCTCCTGGCCCTCTCGATAAGAGAAGCTGTTTCCCTGTTTGAATTGGCTATCCTTTTCTGTTCCCTGTAATCAATAAACTCCTGCGACTGCCGAAGCTGTGCAATAACGGATTCCACTGATTTTGACAGATTTGAATTAAGCATGACCTTCGCTGTTACTCCCCGTTTTCCATAATTATGGACAGGATCATCGGGCTTCTCTTGATGCGTTTCCATATAAATCCGGAAAGGGCATCCTTGATGTTATCCCTGATCTTGTTCCTGCTGGTGATATTCCTGTCACGGATCTTTTCCATCGCGCCGATGACCACATCTCTTGCTTCTTCCATGAACTCATCGGATTCCTTGATATATACAAATCCTCTGGACATTACCAGCGGACCGGATACCATTATGTTCGTTCCCGGCTCAAGAGTCATGCAGACTATCACTATGCCGTCCTCTGCCAGCCTCTGCCTGTCACGCAGCACAACGTTTCCGACATCACCTACTCCGAGTCCGTCCACAAATACGGCACCGTTTTGAACCTCTCCGTTTATCCTGGCGCTGTCCCTGTCAAGCTCAAGTACCGCTCCGTTGGAAAGTATTATGACATTGTCCTTGTCAACCCCGACGTCTATGGCGGTTTTTCTCTGCGCCATCAGATGTCTGTGTTCACCGTGTACCGGGATTGCAAACTTCGGCTTCGTCAATGTGTATATCAGCTTTATCTCTTCCTGGCATGCATGTCCGCTGACATGTGTATCCTGGAATATTACCTCTGCGCCCTTAAGGCTCAGTTCATTGATGATCTTGAAAACCGCCTTTTCGTTTCCGGGGATCGGATTTGATGAAAAAACAACAACATCACCCTGTCTGATGGATACCATCTTATGCATGTTCGTGGCGATCCTTGACAGAGCCGCCATGGACTCTCCCTGGCTTCCCGTTGTTATTATCACGGTCTTCTCATCCGGATAATCCTTGATCTGGGCTATGTCGATCAGTATACCTTCGGGGATCTTCACATAACCGATATCTATCGCAGTCTTTATGATGTTTCTCATGCTGCGTCCTTCAAGGACGACTTTTCTGCCGTAACGCTGTGCGGTATTGATTATCTGCTGCACCCTGTCAACATTTGACGAAAAGGTCGCGACCAGTATACGGGATGACGCATGATCCGAAAAGATCGTATCAAGAGCACGTCCTACGGTCCTTTCGGAATTGGTAAATCCGCTTCTTTCGGCATTTGTGGAATCGCACATGAGGGCAAGAACACCCTGCTTTCCCAGTTCCGCAAATCTTGTAAGATCGATCGGATCTCCGAACACAGGTGTGTAATCGATCTTAAAATCTCCCGTATGCACTATCGTTCCAACCGGAGAAGTTATGGCAAGCGCACAGGCATCGGAAATGCTGTGATTGGTCCTGATAAATTCAACCTCTATCTTACCCAGCCTGATCCTGTCTCCGAATGATACGACATGTCTGACGGTCGTATCGAGCAGCTCGTGTTCTTCCAGCTTGTTATCGACAAGTGCCATCGTAAGTCTGGTTCCGTATACCGGGATCGGTATCTTCCGAAGGACATACGGAATGGCGCCGATATGATCCTCATGCCCGTGAGTTATCACAAGCGCTCTGACCCTGTCGATGTTGTCTTCAAGATATGTTGTGTCGGGAATTACAAGGTCGATTCCGAGCATGTCGTCTTCTGGAAACGCCAAGCCGCAATCGACCACGACTATATCTTCATCATATTCAAACGCAGTTATGTTCATACCGATCTGGTCGAGTCCGCCCAGGGGTATTATGCGCATTTTTCCGTCATTCAAGATCTATGTCTCCCAGACTCTCGGCAAAAACGCCGGCCACTGCTTCATGCTCCGTCTCGTCATCCACCGGAACATATATGGCTTCGGCATCGTCCTCGGCCGAAATATCCTTCAGTATCATGCCTTCGGCGCCGTCTTCAAGCGAGTCCGCCACCAATATGTAATTACGGTTGCTGATGCGCGTCTCGTCTATGACATAGAATTCCTGTACGCCGTCATCAGTTTCAAATTTGATCTTTTCCATCAGTATTTTTTAACCGGTCAAGGTATCCCTGCAGTATGAGCATTGCCGCGATCTCGTCGACATACTCTTTTCGCTCTTCTCTCCTGATACCCGCTTCCATCATGGCATTTTCCGCCGCTACCGTCGTCAGTCTCTCATCCCAGAGTATGACCGGCAGTTTGCACCTTCTCTCAAGAGCAGCCTTGAATTCCTCTGTTTTGACCGCACGCTCTCCTATGGTGCTGTTCATGTTCTTCGGATAGCCCAGCACTATGCGGTCAACATCGCCGTAACCGCTAATGATCTCCTCGATCCTTGCGTAAGTCCGTCGAAGCTTGTTCTCCTGCTCCCTGCGTATGATCTCGACTCCCTGCGCCGTGATCAAAAGCGGATCGCTGATCGCGACACCCACGGTTTTGCTGCCGAAGTCAAGACCGAGTATTCGCATGTCAATGCCATCCGTTGCTCTTAATATATGAAGTCAGAAGCTCGTCAACCAGTTCGTCTCTTTCGACCTTCATGATCATGCTTCTTGCGCCGTTATGGCTCGTGATATAAGTAGGGTCACCCGACATGATATAACCTACGATCTGGTTCACCGGATTATAACCTTTCTCATTGAGTGCATCATAAACAGTCTCAAGAACCACTTTCACTCCCGTTTCAGGTTCTGTCTGAACGTTAAAGAACTGGGTGTTTCCTAAATTCTGCATGGTATTTCCGCCTTTCGTAAAATGCTGTCTTATCTGTCCACACACTTACCAAACATTGTATCGCAAAAGTATTCAAAACACAAGATTTGCGTTATCATTCCGCCCTCGCAGGGAGGCATGGAAACCTTGACATATTCGGGGGTAAAACCGCACGTTACCTCTCTGCCGTCAAGCTGTGTCGTATCCTCAGTCAGAACCTCCACCTGTTTTCCCCGGTAATACTCCATAAAAGCGCGTTTTCTCGCCTGTGAATCACCTGAGAGCATCTGTGCCCTTTCCGACTTGACAGCTTCCGTGATCTGGCCGTTCATCGCATCCGCCGCGGTCCCCCTTCTTCGCGAATACTTGAATATGTGGCACTCATACAGCTCGCACTCTTTCAGAAAATTGCGCGTTGCGGCAAACTCATCATCCGTCTCGCCCGGGAAACCGACTATGATATCCGTCGTGATCGCGGGATGCTCAAATGCACCGCGAAGCTTTTTGACCTTCTCGGCATACTCTTTTGTACTGTAATGTCTCTTCATTCTCTTAAGGACACTGTCTGAGCCGCTCTGGAGCGACAGATGAAAATGAGGACACAGTCCTTTGATATCCGTAAGCGAAGCGATAAATTCATCGGTCAGGAGTCTTGGCTCCAATGATCCCAGCCTTACGCGCTCTATCCCCTCTGTGCATGCTATGGTCCGTATGGCATCAAGAAGCGCCTTATTGGTACCTCCTGCATCCGTAAAAGCGTTATAAGCGCTGTCGAGTCCGTATGAACTGATATGTATCCCTGTCACTACTATCTCTTTGTATCCGTTTGCGGCAAGCCTTTCCGCCTCCGCCGCTATATCGCTCATATCCCTGCTCCTGACCCTTCCCCTTGCCAGGGGAATGGCGCAGTAACTGCAGAACTGGTTACATCCGTCCTGGATCTTCATGTACGCACGTGTATGCCCGGCAGTGTGATCCACTGACATTTCCTCGTAACCGCAGCCCTCGCCCAGGTCACTGACATAGCTTGTGCCCGTTTTATCTTCCGAAGGCCCGCTGCCTGCGCTATTTCGGATGTAATCTTCGACTATATCGACGATATCGGCCTTATGGTTGTTTCCGACAGCTATGTCTACCGATGGCAGTTCTGCCGCATCCGGAGCAGTCTGAACAAAACATCCTGCCGCGACCACTATGGCATCCGGATTTTGCGCCTTCGCGCGGTTAAGCATCTGCCGGCTCTTATGGTCCGCGATATTTGTCACCGTACATGTGTTAACGATATATATGTCTGCATTTTGTGCAAAATCCACAATTTCGTAACCTCGTTTTTGGAACATCTGTGAAATTCCATCCAACTCATATGAATTGACTTTACAACCGAGGTTGTGAAATGCTACCTTTTTCATTGTGAAACTCCGTATTTTTGGTGTTTTTTGAGAATTGACTTTTATTCCTGCCGGAATTAAGATAGTCTCGTAAACAAAGAGAATAGGTTAAAGTAATATGAAAAGGAGGTATTTTTCATGAAAACAGTACAGATTTCTTTAAACTCGATCGATAAGGTTAAGTCTTTCGTAAATGACGTTACCAAGTTTGATTACGATTTCGACCTTGTATCAGGAAGATACGTTATCGATGCAAAGTCCATCATGGGTATTTTCAGTCTTGATCTTTCAAAGCCCATCGACCTCAACATCCATACGGACGGAAATGCCGATGACGTTATGGCAGTACTTTCACAGTACATCATCTGATATATTCAAGCTTTACATCGCCTGACAGCAGTCAGGCGATTTTTTTTGCCCGTCACCTGGCCTTTAAGAGCACATGTCCGAAACACTCCATGATATCGACAGGAAGCCTGTCGTAAAACTGCCTGTTGATCTCATAATCTTCCTCTTTTATCACATAAACCGCCGTTTCTCTTACATTGCCTCCCATCAGTTCCGAATAATAATGATCGATCTGTCTGAGGACCTTCTCATCTATATCCCTGGCAAAATAAAAATTATTCTGTCTCATTCCGTGCAGATATCCGTAATACGCACTCGACATGGTGATATCGTTTTCCGGATACAGGAATATGAACTCGCTCTTTCCGTCGATAAAAGACGATATCTCAGGTTCGTCCCAGAACAGGTTCAGGGTAAAATCGGTTGTATACAGCTCGTATCGAAGCGCGAATGCCCGGGACATATCACATATCTGGATCACCAGTGCCGCGGCAAGCGTTATTATCGCTATCTGACGATAGTGCCTGAAAGTATATGCCGTAAATGCGATGGCTGCCGTTATGAGTATATACATTGCAGGCCATATGAGCCGCCCGTTCGATCTGAAAACCGACAGGACCTTCTCCACCATGCGTGGGTAGGGGATCATTTTTATCTTGATGTCATTATATGAGATCGTCGGGAGCACGGCAGCAAAAAATGATACAAGTACAAGAGCCGCCGATACTCTTCCGTAGACCTTACGGGTATGGAATGCCTCCTCGGGAATGCCCCGTGCGCGCCTGATAACGAGTCCGGCCGCTACGATAGCGTACAATAGCAGTATTCCGGCTCCAAGATATGCCATTCCCTCATATTGGAAATCATATAAAAGAGGCAGCCGCGGCAGGAGCTGTCCGATCTCCCACGGATTGATGAATGTATTGAGATTGCTGACAAATGTTCCGAGTCCCGGACCTGACGGACTCGTCCCGCCGTAGAACGCGCCAAGCACATACAGACTTATAAGACCAACCGCACAAAACGATGCAAATTCCGCCAGCGGAAGAAGCACCTTTTTTCCGTTAAAAAACTGCGTGATCATAAGCGCCGCAAGGATCATTCCCGTCATCGGCAGAAAATACGAGTGTATCACTACACACAAAAAGGAGATCAGCCCCCAGTATACGACCTTCCTTACGTTCGATGAGATAACTCCGTCATATACCCACACCGCCAGAGCGAGGACGACGATCCACTGTGCCGCAAGAGCCGTATGATAATACATCCTGTGAATGACTCCCGAACTGATCACGTAGAACACGGATCCTATCATGCACTGTATGTCATCGGCGATGAACCTGCGAAGAAGGATTCCCGAGATCCCTCCCATCAGCATGAAACAGATAATACCAAACAGTCCGAAATACTGGAAATCAACCGGAAGATACGGTGCGAACAGTTTAAAGATCACCGCAAAAAGCGGTATCGAGTCCGTGTATATGACAGACATGCTGTCGGGGTAGGAAAGCGATTCTATCAGTCCGATGGGAAATGTCCAGGGATCACGTCTGAACGCGCACCACCCCAGATAATGCTGCCGAAGGTCATGGTCATTGTTGAACAACCATCCTGTGTTTGTAAAATCAAGAACCCTGAACGAATATATGCCGACAAAACACAGTGCGCCCGCTATCGCGCACAGCGTAAACAGAAGAGCCGGTGATATTCTTTTGGAATCTGCGGGATCAAACATCTGGTATATACCTATATGACATTGATTACTTCGTCGGTTTCAATTGCCTTTGCGACAAGTTCGTCAATGCAGTCTGCAAGTTTTTCCTCGGATCTTTTGATCACATTAAGATTGGGTTTTGTTACCGGATGCTTGGCAACAAATATCGTACAGCAGTCCTCATACGGAAGAATGGATGTCTCAAAAGTTCCGATCTTCTCTGATATCTCTATGATCTCCTGCTTGTCAAAACCTATAAGGGGACGGAACACGGGAAGTGTGCATACCTCATTTGTAACAGACAGCGACTGAACTGTCTGGCTGGCAACCTGACCGATGCTCTCACCTGTTATCAGCGCCAGGGCTTCATTCTCCTTCGCTATATGCTCCGCGATCCTCATCATATATCTTCGCATGATTATTGTAAGTTCATCATGCGGACATTTTTCGTATATCGCAAGCTGAATGTCCGTAAAGTTGATCACATGAAGGCAGATGGTACCTGTATATGATGCCACCTGTTTTGCAAGATCGATAACCTTCTGTTTTGCCCTTTCACTCGTATACGGGGGCGCGTGAAAATATACGGCGTCGATCTTGACTCCGCGCTTTGCGATCATATAGCCCGCAACAGGCGAATCTATCCCGCCGGACAACAGCAGCATCGCCTTGCCGTTCGTCCCGATCGGCATTCCGCCGGGGCCTGCGATCTGTTTCGAATAAATGCAGATATCCTCACGAACCTCAACGTTTAACTCTATCTGAGGCTTGTGAACATCAACCTTCATCCCGGGATATGCGTCAAGAACGGCATCTCCGAGCAGGCAGTTAAGCTCTGTCGATCTTACCGGGAATGATTTGTCGGCACGCCTTGCAAACACCTTGAACGTGCCCTCTCCCTCGGGGTATTCCTCTCCGATGTACCGGACCACGTCCTGCTTGAGTGTTTCAAGATCCGATTTTTCAACCCTTACAACAGGGCATATCCAGTTGATGCCAAATACCCTGCCGAGTGCGCGAATGACCTCTTCGGTATCATGCTCACTCCTGCAGTCAACGTACATCCTGCCCTGGGTCTTTGACACAGCAAATTCTCCGTCCACATATTTAAGGGCAAGCCTCATACGATGCATCAGGGCATCTTCGAACACATAGCGGTTCTTGCCCTTTATCGCGATCTCGGCATATTTTATAAGATAAGTCGAATATTTCATTTCTTCACCGTTTCAGCCTCTCGTATATTTTCGGAGCATCGGAAGTATATCATCAATTACCGAAAGAGTATACTCCAGTTCTTCCTTTGTCGTTTCGACTGAGAAAGAAAATCGGAGCGTACTGTCCAGGAGGTTCCTGTCAAGACCTATAGCCGAAAGAGTTGCGCTTATTGAAGGCTTGTTCGTGGCGCATGCACTTCCCGAGGATACATATATCTCTTTTTCTTCAAGCGCATGCAGCAGAACCTCGGCACGTACTCCGGTAAACGAGGCGCTTACTATATGCGGAGCGCTCATCCTTATTGCCGCGGAACGGTCATCAGCTTCGGGTATGCCGTTTACAAATACACCTTCCATACCGCAAAGAGCATTTACAAAGTATTCCTTCAGTTCATAAAGCCTGACTGTCTTTGCCTCAAGGTCCTTGTATATGATGCCGGCAGCAAGTCCGAGTCCCGCGATACCCGGAACATTTTCCGTACCCGACCGCAGGCCTTTCTGCTGCCCGCCTCCGAATATTACCGGTTTTATCTTAACCTTTTCGTTGACATACAGCGCACCCACGCCCTTCGGTCCGTGGATCTTATGGGCGCTGACCGAAACAAGATCTATCTTCGATCTTTCCGGATATATATTATACTTTCCGAACGACTGCACGGCATCCGTATGAAACAGGATCGACGGTTTATACGATTTGACCGTCTGTGCCAGCATCTCCACATTATTTACCGCGCCGATCTCATTATTTACATGCATTATCGATACAAGTATCGTATCTTCCGTAAGCGCCGCCTCCAGCGTCTTCGGATCGACCCTTCCGTCCTTTGCAACATCAAGATACGTGACTGTAAAACCGGATTCTTCAAGATGTTTCATGGTCTCGAGGACCGCCGGGTGTTCGACCTTTGTGGTTATGAGGTGCATTCCGTCACGTCTGTATGCATTTGCACAGCCGATAAGTGCAAGATTATCCGATTCCGTACCGCCCGAAGTGAAGACGATCTCCTTTTCACGGGCTTTAAAAATGCGCGATAATGCCTCTTTTGCCGTCCTTATCTCGCGTTCGGCATTTACTCCGCACATATGCATGCTCGAGGGATTTCCGAACACATCCTTCATCACATGCGACATATATTCCGTTACTTCATCAAACGTGCGCGTCGTCGCGCTGTTATCAAGATATGCTCTCATCTTTTTCCTTCGGTGTTATATATGATCCACGACAGCACTACCATTGCCGCGGTTTCAGTACGCAGAATCCTGTGCCCGAGCGTGATCGGGACAAATCCGGCCTCTATCGCCTCCCTGACCTCTTCCTCGGAAAATCCGCCCTCGGGCCCGATAAAAACAGCCACATTTGAGCCTGCTTTTATACGCTCTACCGCCTTCCTCGTATCGTCCATTGCATCATGGTCCGAAAGCTCATACGGTATCAGTTTTACATCAAAATCCCTGCATCTGTCGATGGCTTCAGACATCGACATAACGGGGAGGACTTCGGGAATGACTGCCCTCTTTGACTGCTTGGCAGCAGCTTCCGAGATCGCATTCCACCTTGTTATCTTTTTATCTTCCCTTGCGCCGTCAAGCTTTACAACGGCACGTGATGTGGCAACGGGGATTATTTCGGAAGCTCCGAGTTCAACCGATTTGGTTATGACCGTCTCCATCTTGTCCGCTTTGGGAAGTCCCTGGCAGATCACAACCTTACAGGGCAGTTCGACATCGCACTCCTTAACAAACAGCAGTTCAAGCCAAACGGCATCATCTGTATATGCACTTACGGCGCAGCGATATTCATTATCATCTCCGGGCACCATAACGGCCGCTTCCTCACCGGTTTTCATCCTCAGGACATTTTTAATATGATTCCTGTCTTCGCCGGTGATATATACTCTTTTTCCCTCGGTATCTATCTGATCCCTGTCAACGAAAAATCTGTACATGGCCTGTCACGATCTTTTCCTGGCCGTAACTCCGACCCATTCACCCTGTCTGTTTACTTCAATAACTTCAAGGCCGTTGCTGCGGCATGCGTTTACAACGGCATCTTCCTTATCGTCTATGATCCCCGACATGATATATATCCCGCCGGGCTTTAAGCACTTGATCCCCTCCGGCATCAGAGGTATCAGAACTTCGGCAAGGATATTCGCGACCACTATGTCATAACCGTCCCCTACCTGCTGCCGGACCGATTCGTCATCTATGAGGTTTCCGATGATCAGTCTGAATCCGGCATCGGCCAGACCGTTTGCCGCCATGTTGTCGGCTACCGCGGTCTCTGCGCATATATCAAGGTCAGTTCCCGTGATCTCTCCGGCACCGAACTTATATGCAAGTATCGACAGAACACCGCTGCCTGTTCCGACATCAAGAACCCTGCAATCGGGTGTTACATATTTTCTGAGTGCACGGATACACAGCTGCGTTGTCTCATGCATTCCAGTCCCGAATGCCGTTCCGGGATCTATGTGGATCACAAGCTTTGCATCCTCGCCTTCCCTTGTATCCTCCCAGGATGGAATGAATAAAATATCGTCAACATAGAACTGATGAAAATACTTTTTCCAGTTATTAAGATAATCCTCATCCTCTGTTTCCGACTTTGTTATCGTACAGCTTCCGACATTCAGGTAAGTCTTCATGTCTTCAAGTTCGGCCCTGATATCCGAAAGCAGCTGCTCATGATCGCTGCCGGCCTCAAGGTAAAACGAGACAAGTGCACTGCCGTCATCTTCCTTCTGCTGCGGCATGATATCCACAAACATGCCCCGAAGTTCATCCTCCGTAAGAGGTATCCCATCCTCTATCTGGGCTCCCCATACTCCGAGATCGTCAAGCATGCTGATGATCAGATCTTCCGCAACTGTTGTTGTTTCAATGGTATATCGTATGTATTTCATTTCTCTCCCTGCATTGATGATGCGGTATATAAAACAGGACCTTTGGTAAGATCAAAGGTCCTGAATATCATTCAATCACTACTTCGTCAACTAAGTCGTTCTGGATGACGCATACGAACGTCTTACCGTTGTTGATCTCCAGCTCGTTGCCATCCATATCGTAGTACCGTATGGCGGAAAGATTGTAATTCTCTTCATTGATCTCACGCTTCCATGTTCCGGGAACGCATTTTCCCTTTGTACAGTACTGGATCGCTCCTCCCTGATGACAGTCAAATGCCAGATAATCCTTGTCATCGAGCTGTACCCAGAAATTATACTGGAGTATGACATTGTCATATGAAAGCTGCTCGCCGTTAAGATCGTCGATCTGCGGTCCGTCATACTGGAACCTGTCGTACTTGCCCGTCTTCTCGTTATAATCGAACCACGGTTTGTTGATCTTGTATTTGGGTTCTATATGCTTAGCGCTGTATCCGCCTTCGTTCGTGACCTCTTTGTCCAGATCGCAGAATTTGAACTTCCCTTTATAACCGTCGTAATGATCCCTGCGGTATCCGAGCATGTCTATGCCGGCATCTATACCCTTTTTGCTCGTATACACATTGTGCGGTGCCTGGCGGTCCGTGGTCCTGTAATATGTAACATCGCCTGCGGGTCCAAGGCCGTTGATATTATCGACATAATCCTGATCGAGAAGCTCGACCGCATAGGATGCCTGTCCGAAGTGGCAGTATATTGCATCAAATTCGAGAGCCGTATATACAAAATATTCACGGCAGCTCCTGACCGATCCGATCTTCTCGAGACTGTCGTAATTCTCGAACACTCCCATCAGTCTCGTGATCGCTCCCTCAACCACATACTCATATACGACGTCCGCATATGACACGCCGCTCATCGGCTGTGCGGGCTTGAGGTTGTTGAGCATTATCGCCACAGGACGACGGTTTCCGATCTTCTCATCAACCGGAAGACCTGACAGAAAACTTCTCATCTGTCCTTCAGGAAGTGCGTTCGGATCTTCCTCCTGTACGGTCTCCTCTTTATCGCTGCCGTCCTTGGGATCACTCTCCGGCTCTGTGATATTATCCTGTGCAGGAGCTACACTTGCGGGTTCCGGCTCTTTTGAACATCCCGAACAGGATGACAGGACGAGCGCACATACAAGTGTTGCCGCCACGGTTGCTATCTTATTTTTTCTCATATTCATAATCCCCTTCGGGACAATGTCCATACCTGATATGTTGCGTAAACACAAGACATTATACGTTATTTATATCCACAATTCAAGGGGAGGGGCAAAGGAGCGAAACGCCTGAAAAATAAAGGGCCCGGATATCGTTCAAATGTATCCGGACCCTTTGTTTTATATATTTACCGTCTTATTTTTTGAAGCCGTGGCGCTTCTTATCACTCTTTTCGGCATCTCCGCCTGCTTTTGACGCTTTATACCGCTCAACAGCAGTCAGCGAATCGTCAGTCGCCGCATCGAATTCCCTTATCAGCCGCTTTGCATCATTAGACAGCTTTGCAGGAGTTTGTACCACAAGCGTAACGTAATGATCGCCCCTGACATTTGCCGATCTGAGCGAAGGCACACCCTTGCCCTTCAGTCTTACCTTTGTATCGGTCTGTGTGCCGGGCTTGACGGTGTACGCAACCTTTCCGTCAACCGTATCTATCAGAATATCTCCGCCCAGTGCGGCTACTGCAAATGATACCGGCGCTGTTGAGAATATATCCATATCCTGTCTCTGGAAAATAGGATGCGGAGCCACTACTACCTCTACAAGTAGATCTCCTCTCGGACCTCCGTTAACTCCCGGTTCTCCCTTATCACGAAGACGTACGGCCTGCCCGCTGTCTATACCTGCCGGAATGGAAACCGCAAGCTTTTTACGGCTTGAGATATATCCCATACCGTGGCAGTCGGGACACTTATCTTTTATGATCTTACCCGAACCGTTACAATCCGGACACGTCTGTACGTTACGGACCGTTCCGAACAGCGACTGTGAAGTGAACACTACCTGTCCTCTTCCTCCGCACTTGCTGCATGTTACAGGGCTTGACCCCGGTTTTGCACCCGTACCGTGGCAGGTCTTACACTCATCCTTCTGAAGGGGCTCTATCTCCTTCTCGCATCCGAAGACCGCTTCCTCGAAAGTGATCCTTACGCTTGCGCGCAGGTTCTGTCCCTTCATCGGTCCGTTGCTTGTCCTGCCTCCGCGCGACCTTCCGCCGCCGAACAGATCTCCGAATATATCGCCGAATATGTCTCCGAAATCCATCGATCCGAAATCGAATCCGCCGTATCCTCCCGGACCGCCCTGTTCAAATGCGGCATGTCCGTACTGATCGTACTGGCGTCTCTTATCGGGATCGGAAAGCACGGCATAAGCCTCGGAGGCCTCTTTAAACTTGGCCTCCGCGTTCTTATCGCCGGGATTCATATCCGGATGGTATTTCTTGGCGAGCTTACGATATGCACTTTTTATCGCGCTGTCATCGGCATTCTTGTCGACGCCGAGGACCTCATAGTAATCTCTTTTACTCTCTGCCATTTTTCTTTATCAAACTTCCTTAAAATCTCCATCAACAACATCGTCCGATGAATTATCGGAACCGGAAGCGGCATCACCGGCACCTGCTCCTGCTCCCGTAAACTGACTCATATCGGGACCTGCACCTGCTGCGCCTCCTGCCTGGCTCTGCTCATACATCTTCTCGAACAGCTTCTGGGCAGCACTCATGGCCTTCTCCTGCTGTGCCTTAAGTTCCGCAACCTGATCCTCCGTCATGTTCTCGGGATCGGCCTTCTCGGCAAGTTCCTTAAGAGTCTTAAGCTCTGCCTCAACGTTCTCCTTATCGGATGCATCAAGCTTGTCGCCAACCTCTTCCATTGCCTTCTCGGTCTGGAATACGAATGAATCGGCATCATTCTTTGCATCAACGGCTTCCTTACGCTTCTTATCCTCTGCCTCGTATTGTGCAGCTTCCTTAACGGCCTTTTCAATCTCATCATCACTCATCGATGTTCCTGATGTTATCGTGATGTGCTGTTCCTTACCGGTTCCGAGATCCTTGGCCGATACGTTAACGATACCGTTTGCATCGATATCGAATGTAACCTCTATCTGAGGGATACCACGTCTTGCCGGAGGTATACCGTCGAGACGGAACTGTCCGAGTGACTTGTTATCCTTTGCAAACTGTCTCTCACCCTGTACAACGTTGATATCAACCGCTGTCTGGTTATCTGCAGCCGTAGAGAATATCTGGCTCTTCTTCGTAGGTATGGTTGTGTTTCTCTCGATAAGATGAGTAGCAACACCGCCCATTGTCTCGATCGAAAGAGTAAGAGGAGTTACATCAAGAAGAAGTATCTCACCTGCACCCGCATCGCCTGCAAGCTTACCGCCCTGGATGGAAGCACCAAGTGCTACACACTCATCGGGATTAAGCGACTTGGAAGGCTCCTTGCCCGTAAGCTGTTTAACCTTATCCTGAACTGCCGGTATTCTTGTGGAACCTCCGACCAGAAGTACCTGTCCGAGATCGGACGCTGTAATGCCGGCATCCTTGAGTGCGGTACGAACAGGTTCTGCAGTCATCTCAACAAGATCATGTGTCAGTTCATCGAACTTTGCTCTCGTAAGGTTCATATCAAAGTGCTTGGGACCTTCGTTAGTTGCAGTGATGAAAGGAAGATTGATGTTGGTCGTCGTTGCGGATGAAAGCTCTTTCTTGGCCTTCTCAGCTGCTTCCTTCAGTCTCTGCATTGCCATCTTATCGTTTGAAAGATCAACGCCTTCTGCCTTCTTGAACTCATCAAGCATCCACTGTGTAACGCGGTTATCAAAATCATCACCGCCGAGCCTGTTGTTACCGCTTGTTGCAAGAACTTCGATAACACCGTCGCCGATCTCGATAACTGATACATCAAATGTACCGCCGCCGAGGTCGTATACCATGATCTTCTGTTCCTTTTCATTATCAAGACCGTATGCAAGTGCTGCAGCCGTAGGCTCGTTGATGATACGCTTTACATCAAGTCCGGCGATCTTACCCGCGTCCTTTGTAGCCTGACGCTGTGAGTCGTTAAAGTATGCAGGAACGGTAATTACCGCTTCGGTAACCTTCTCGCCCAGATATCCTTCAGCATCAGCTTTCAGCTTCTGAAGGATCATCGCCGAGATCTCCTGAGGGCTGTATTTCTTGTCCTCAATATTGACCTTGTAGTCGCTTCCCATCTCTCTCTTGATGGAAGATACCGTATTCTCGGCATTTGTTACCGCCTGACGCTTTGCGGCCTCACCGACAAGTCTCTCGCCCGTCTTTGTGAACGCAACGATCGAAGGTGTTGTTCTTGCTCCTTCCGTGTTTGTGATGACGGTAGGCTTACCGCCTTCCATTACTGCTACGCAGCTGTTTGTTGTTCCTAAGTCGATTCCGATTATTTTACTCATAATATTTACCTCCTGTATATACGTATTTTATGAGAATAACTGTCTGTATTTGGATCGTAACTGCTTAAGTTACTGTACAACTCCTACCATTGAAGGTCTTACAAGCGTATCCCTGTACATGTATCCCTTCTGTAATTCCTGTGCCACAGTTCCGCTTTCGTACTCCTCGCTCTCAACCTGCATTACAGCGTTATGAAAGTTTGGGTCAAACGGCTGACCTACCGCTTCAATCGGCTTGACCCCGATCTTATCGAGCTCATCAGTCATCTGTTTGTATATCATCTGCATCCCGCTTACGAATGCCTCATCCGATCCTTCGGGGATATTTGAAAGACCTCTTTCAAAGTTATCGATCACGGGCAGGATCTTTTCTATGACGCTTTTTGCACCCATATCGAACATCTGGGATTTTTCCCTGTCGGTTCTCTTTCTGAAGTTCTCGAATTCAGCCATCTGACGCTTTACTCTGTCTTCAAGATCGGCTATCTTCTCGTCTCTGGGATCTTTTTTATCCTTTTTATCCTTCTTGCCGTGGTGCTTCTTCTTATCATTATCACCGGTTTCTTCAGCACTCTCTTTCGATTCCGCCTGTGCTTCAGAATCTTCCCGGGGTGCTTCTTCGCTTACCTGTTCACCGGCATTTTCGCCCGTCTCTTCCGGCATCTTTTCTTCTTTTTTTTCTTTTTTCTCTTCTGACTCTTCCATTATAGCTTCCACATCCTTTTCAAACTGCTCGGGGGATTCTATGTCTATCTTTATTCCTTCTTCGCTGCTCAATTCCCTGTCCTTTATCCTTTCTTGAACATACTGTCAAGCTCATTCGTCAGTTTCTTGATCGTTGACAGCACCTTGTCATAATCCATTCGCTTCGGTCCTATGATACCGATCGTTCCGTGTATTCCCTCATCGAGTTCGTATGTTGCGGTGACAACGCTGCAGTCTTTCATGTTCGGTACCGGCGACTCCTCGCCGATATATACCTGTATTCCGTGCTCGTCTGAATGCGACAGCGTCTCATACACGAGATCTGTCAACTGCTTCTTCTCTTCAAATGCCGTAATGATCTCACTGGCCTTCTGATTATCGGCAAGTTCGGGATATTTGAAGATGTTGTTTGCACCGCTTGTGTATATCTCAAGGTCCTCATCGGCCTTTATCGATTCGGCTACCGCATCTATGACCTCGGCGATTATACCCGCCTGCTCACCTGCCTGCTGCTTCATCCTGGCTATGATCGAGAGGTTTATGTCCTCTATTGCCATACCGTTAAGTGTTGTGTTCAGCAGCATGTTCAGCTTTAAAAGCGTCTCATCATCGATCGGTTCTTCCACATCTATGATCTGGTTCTTGATCATATTTCCCTCGACAACGATGACTGCCACAATACGGTTTTGCTCCATTCTCGAGAGCTGTATGAACTTGAGCCTGTTCATATGATACTGGGGCGCTGAGATCATCGCGGCATAATTGGTGTTTACCGACAGGCTCTTTGCCACCTGTTTTAAGAGCCGCTCCATCTTGTCCGCTTTTTCGATGAGCATATCCTTCATCTCATCGGTCTCGCGTTCCCTCTCTACGATCTCCTGCTCTTTTTCGGCCATCAGCTGGTCTACATAGAACCTGTATCCCTTATCCGACGGAATACGTCCCGCGGATGTGTGGGGCTGCAGGATATATCCCATATCAACCAGATCCGCCATTTCATTTCTGATCGTAGCTGAACTTAAGGACAATCCATCGATCTTTGAGATCGTCCGGGATCCAACAGGCTCACCTGTGTCCAGATAAGTCTTGATTATGGCAAGCAGTATCTTTTTCTTTCTGTCATCAAGATCCAAGAAAATCGTCCTTTCCGAGCTTCGGTTCCGTTTTGTTAGCACTCGACTCGCTAGAGTGCTAACACCCAATACATAACATACCACCGACCTATTTCATTGTCAATAAGTAAATGTGAATTGTTTGTGACCGTGTACAAAACAAAAACGGGACCTGTTCCGGTCCCGCGATCAACACATATATCTTATGTTTCATCATTATTTAAACTGTATCAGAAATTCCTTTACGGCTTCGATAACCTTATCAAGATGGTAGTCATAACAATGATCATCACCGCTTATGGCTGCAAGCTTTGCGTCTTTATACAACTTCGCTGCCTTTTGGCCGTACTCGAACGGGACCGATTCATCGTTTTCGCCGTGTATGATAAGGACAGGTCCTCTGTAACGCTCTATCTCATCTTCCACGTGCAGTGTCTGGGCTACCCTTACATAATTTCCCGACAGCAGGTTTTCTCCGTTTTGCAAAAACTCATCCGGGATGTTCACAGGATCGATCGCTGTATCAAGTATCTCCCCGCGCCTTGCGTATTCAGGGATCATCCACGCCGGAGACATCGGGATTATCGCCTTGAAACGGTCGGGACACATGCCCGCTATCATCATAACGAGCAGTCCCCCCTGTGAATGTCCGCACAGATATATGTCCGTAACAAAATCAAGACTCTTTACATGATCGACAACGGCAAGCATGTTTGTGATCCATTTATATAAGGTATGATCCTTGAAGGTCCCGCCGCTCTTTCCGTGTCCGTACATTTCCACGCGAAGGGTCGCAAAACCGATCTCGCCGATCGCATCCGAAACCGCAACTATATGCTGCTCTTCCATATGCCCCGTAAACCCGTGCACAACTATCACGAGCGGACATTTATCCACGCCCTCCGGCCTTTCAAGCTTAGCGTGAAGTTTTATCCCGTCACAATCAATATAATATTCCTTCATGATCAAATCTCCATTTTTTTCAGTATTCCGCCATCCATTATTCCGTCGATCACATATGCGCCCTGTCGAATCTGCGTTTAACTATTATATAACACACGACATGTGCCAGAAATGTCACCGTCCAGGAAACCGGATACGTTATGTACAGATATTTTGGTTCATGAAATCGGTCAAGTCTGAAGAACGTAAATATCCATAACAGACGCAGCCCGCAGGCTCCGACAAGTGATACGACCATCGGCAGGATCGCATATCCGAGTCCGCGAAGTCCTCCGACCATCACATCCATCATCCCGCACAGAAAATACGGTAGCGAGATATACATCAGCCTTATCAGTCCGGCCGCGACAACAGCTTCCGAATCGGTATATATCGATAAAAGCTGATATCCGAACAGGTATACCAGTCCCCCGAGTATCATTCCGGTAACAACAACACAGATCTCGGCACGGATCAGTACTTTATTGATCCGGTCGTATTTCCGTGCTCCGACATTTGTACTCACAAATGAAATACATGCCTGATAGAACGAGTTCATGGATATATACACAAATCCTTCTATGTTCTGCGCGGCCGAATTACCGGCAACGATCGTTGCTCCGAAACTGTTCACCGACGACTGTATTATCACATTTGAAAATGAGAACAGCATTCCCTGAAAACTTGCGGGAAGTCCGATACGGATGATCTTTGCGAAGATGTCCTTATCTATCGAAAGATTCCCGATAACAAGTCTCAGCGCACCCTCCTCCTTCATCAGACATCTTATAACAAGGCCTGCCGATATGATCTGGGCTATTACGGTTGCAAGACCCACACCTGCAACATCCATATGAAAGTTTATGACAAAGATCAGGTTCAGTATTACATTTACGACTCCGGCAGCAGTCAGATAATAGAGCGGCCGCCTCGTATCCCCTACCGCCCTGAGTATCGCACTTCCGAAGTTATAGATCATCGAAGCGGGCATGCCGAGGAAATATATCTTAAGATACAGACTTGCAAGCGGAAGTGTCTCATCCGGCGAGTTCATCCATACAAGGATCGTATGCGCAAAAGCAAACCCCACAACAGCCAGTATGACTCCGCTGATAAGAGCAACGAGCATGGACGTATGTACGGTTTTTGAAAGCTGCTTCTCATT
Organism: uncultured Lachnospiraceae bacterium; assembly: GCA_902775485.1. Classification (GTDB taxonomy): domain Bacteria; phylum Bacillota; class Clostridia; order Lachnospirales; family Lachnospiraceae; genus UBA2868. The sequence continues at coordinate 15,221 of CACYMJ010000006.1, read as the reverse complement.
TCCGCTTCCGTAATACCTCGATGCAACAACATTGCTTCCTATTGACAGTCCCATGGACGCGGCGACCATGAGATTGATGAGCGGTCCTACCGAACCTACGGCTCCAAGCGAATTGTCACCCGCATATTTACCGACAACAACCACATCAGCCGCGTTAAACAGGAGCTGCAAGTTGGACGAGAGTATCAGGGGCACCGCAAAAAGAAGGAGTCTCGGCACGATCGGCCCCGTGCACATATCGATCTTATATGATCTTTTACTTTCTGAAGTTGACATTCAATTTATATCTTATCGATCATTTGTTAACAACGGGAGACCAGTACTGCTGCTGGTACATATCGGTAAACTTGTATGCAGCCAGCGGCTCTCCGTCAGCTATCTTAATGTTCCTGATATCCACATCCGTCGAGTCGAGGATGAGCGGCTCTCCGAACTTGTACGAATCAAGATATTTACCGTCATAATCATAATACCTGCATACGAAATCGATCCGGTCGCCGGGCGATAACGCTATCGTATTTTTTGCAACCGTCTCCGTCTCGGCGTTATCATAAACATATCTTGCTCCGCTTATGATACCGTCCGGGAATTCATCCGTGAAAGTGATGAGAAGCTCTACTCTTTCTCCGTTAAGAAGTGCCGGCACATATCCGTCAAAACTGTAGTGAACCCCGTCATCCCTGTTACCGGTGTGATAATAAGCGACTATATGTCCGTCTATCGACATCCATGTCCCGTCAAAGCCTGCGATAAGGTTATTATCCTGATCGAACTCAAACGTATTATCAAGACCGAGATCGATAAATCCCTCTCCGTCATCAACGAACACGCCAAGATCCACCATCGAAACCTCCGACCATTCCTGTTCGGAAAATCTGAACACCTTCTGTCCCCTGCCGTTATCAACAGGTGTCAGTTTGTTCTGTCCTATCTCATCCTGCGCGGGTCCTCTTCCGGTAAGAAGCGCCGACATCAGTCCGCCGAGTGCATCCGAATATCCCGCGTAGCTGTCTCCCGACGCATCCGCATAATGGCTTCCATAGAGGCTTCCGAACAGCGAGCCCAGCGGTGAGCCTTCACCGTCGGCTGTCGACTGTCCCGACTGCTCATTTGCCGCAAACGCTCTGATACAGTCGGCATAGGCGCTGTCCATTCCGATCTGTTCATATGTTTTGGCCATTGCTCCGGCCTTTGAAGCCTTCTTATACGGGAAATATACGGACAGTCCGTTCGCATTTGCGATGGAGCGCTCGCACCTGTTATATTTTACGCATCCCGACAGTGCATCCGACAGTTCCCTGCTCTGCGGCGTATCAAGAAGATTTGCAAAGTGGATGAAATCGATCTGGTCTATCTTGGATGATACGGCAAATTCCTTGGCATTGTTCCTTGCATCGGAAACCTTCATGTATCCGTTTATATCGGCGATAAGATCGCTCGTGTTCTTTGAGAAACTGTTCAGTTTATCCGGAACCGTCGCCGCTACCTCGGCAAGGTCGGTAACCGACAACGTTGCCTTCTGACCGGGACATTTCCTGCCGCATACGTTTACAAAATCATCTACTATATTCTTACCGATCTCAGCCGTCGGCATGCTTGTGTCGGCCGAAAGCTTACTTAGCCAGTTGGTATAGTACCAGCCCACACCCGGCTCGGTCTCTTCTGATGCGATCATGTAATCCGCATAATCAGACAACATCAGCGCAGTCTCGACCGTTGCCATAAGACAAGCGTCGAATCCGACAAAATCAAACTTAACCCCGGAATCGGCTATCGCTTTTTTGATCCCGGACAGACTCATGGATCCGCTTGTCGGGAACTTCTCGTCATAGGCGTATCCCGACAAAGATCCGCTTCCGTGATCCCAGAGAATAAGCTCGTTCCTGTTGGCCGGGAAGTTGTCATTGCAATACTTGATAAATGTCGTAAGCGTTGCGGGTTCTGACATGGAAGCCTGTCCCATGTTATCTTCCAGAAGTTTGACTCCTCCGCCCTTAACCTGATAGATCTGATTTACCTTACTGCTTACAAGATTGTTCTTCCACTTTTTGCAGCCGCCCGTATATACGATAACCCTGACATTATCGGAAAGAGTCGATGCCGCCATCTCCTGCAGATCGGCTGTTCCCATTCCGCTCTTTGATTCAAGATCGGTACCGCACAGATATACCATTATCGTGACCATATCCGCGCCCTGTCCGATTATCGATGTAAACTTCTGTCTTGCCGCAGGATTCACGCTCGTATCGAGCTGGGGAAGGGATGCCGCGCTTTCAGACATATCCTGCGAGTACGATGTGTAATCACTCTCGGATGTGGTATAGCCTCCGATAAGGCTTCCCAGAACATCTGAAACCGAGCTGCCGCCCATACCTGTTTCGGCCGGCGTTTCCGTACTTTGCCCCGAAGACGGAACCGTTGTATCATATCCGTCCGAAGATGCGCCTCCCCCGAACAGAAAGTATACGATCGCGATTATAATGATCGTACCTATTCCAATACCACCGCCGAAACGAACTCCTCCACCGGGTCTTGATCCGGACGAATGTCCGCTGCTTGTGACCGGCTTTGAGTCAAGCCCGCTTCCACGTCTTTTTACGCTTGCCTCTCCTTCGGCTATTTTCTTTTCCCTGCTTCTGGGTCTGTTATCAGGAGCCATTTTTACTACCTCTTTTCTATATATTCACATCCATTATCATAACGGGTTTCCTTGTATTTACGAACTCGGTCGCAAACATCGATGCCTCACCGTAATACGCATCTATCATATCCGTATCCACATAATCCGCCTCAGGGCGAAAATCACGTGCCATGTATTCTTTATACAGTTCGGGAAACATCCCGCACAGGTTTTCAAGAAGTCCTTCCTGCAACAGATAAACCGCCTCAACGCTGTCGCTGTTTTCATCGAAAATGCGAAACGCTCTTTCGATCTTTTCGATCGCATTCATTTTGTATTGTGCAAAGGTCGCAAGTCCGACATAGAAAAGGATCTTTTTCTTTTTACCGGCAGCCGGAGATTTAACGATGTCAGCGGTATTATCCTTTGATACGCTTATCTTCCCCCGCCAGTAATCTTTATATTTTTCACCCGAGAAACCGGTCAGACATTCGACATATCTTTCCTTCATCTCGACACTTCCGAGGATTATCTCATCGCAGGCTGCGAACATCGGTGTACAGACATATTGCGGCATGAGTTTTTTTGCACGCTCGTCATCCGCTTTCATTGACTTTGCTTCAAACGGCGGTACATAAATAAGCCTGCTGCAGCACCTTCGAAGCGCTGTCGAATAATACTCCTTATCGACCGTCGTTATAAGGTTGTATTCATCGTACGGAAAATCGGTTATGATCTCATCGGGATGCGATCCGAGTATGCCGGGATCATGCGAAATCACAGCTCCCTCAAGTCCTGTCAGATAAAATTCGTCAGAGGCATCTTCTGCTGCCGGAACAATGCCTGACATATCCGGTGCAATATCATAACGTTTTGCCGGAAGGATCGTAACGTCATAGCCTTTTCGAAGATACTGCTTTACGATACGCCTCATATTTTCAAAAGCGGCCGGCAAATACGTTACAAATACAGCCGTTCCGCCGTCGAATGTTTCTGCTCTTTCGCGCGGAGATGCAAGGTCATTTGCGCAAAATTTATATGACGGCCACTCAAAACCGAAGCTGTCCTTCAGGATCTTCTCATGCATCTCATAATACGGGTATTCATGTGCGCCTCCGCTTCTTACCGGAGTCATATAGTTGTTTCCGTACTTAAGCTTTAATATGTCATCATAACAGACCGGCACAGGGATCGATGTGTTCTCAAACATCATCCGGACCGATCGGTCGTAGTATTCCTTCGGAAAACGGTACCGGTGAACGTTCATCCACAGAGGGTAGAGTGTGATATATTTTGCATCCTTCTCATCAACCTCCGCAAACAATACCTCTAGCAGTTCACGAAGCTGTCTGAGTACATCGTTCGAGTAGTCGATCCTTATATTGCAGGCCTTTTCCACTTTACTCAGGTGATGCTTTATGTCGGAAGGGTCCGTTCCGAAATGGGCGATCTCATTTACTGCATCATATACGAGCTTGATCCTTGCCTCCCTGTCTCTCTCGTAATCCTCATCATCCGTCATAAAATCAAGCGGAAAAATATCTATCCCGAGAGCAAACGGAAGACCTGAATACTTCCTCATATATTCCGGATCGAACCTGTAATGGTCACTCGAAACAATACGCGAGAGCATCTGCTTAAAATCAGGGTTCGATCTGTAATTGACTATCGAGCACCCTTCGGGAATGATGCTGCCGATGTTTTTCACGAACCGGTCATAATCCTTCCTCTTCATGCATATGTCCAGATCATCATCCCAGGGAATGAACCCGCCGTGCCGTATCGTACCGAGAAGGGTTCCCCACTCCGCAAAGTATGACAGGCCATGCTCAGCACATGCCCTGTCAACTTCCGTGAGTATCTCAAGCTGCGCCGCCCATGTACGCTTTATCATCGACGGCACGATAAAATCACATCTTATTTCGTCTTCATAAAATCTGTGGTCTGTCATGTTTTACCAGTACAGGGTGCATCATTTAAAGAAAGTACCCATGATGCTCCGGCCAAGCTGTGCGGCAAGATTACCGCCGAGCGTCTTTCCGAACTTTCCGCCGACCTTGCCTCCGATGCTCTTACCGAATTCCCTTCCGATAGTTCCTGCCGCTGAACTTGCGACGGAACCCGCCGCGCTCTTTACCTTGCGCTTCTTTGCTGCCTCCGCACGCTCTTTTTCCTTTGCAGCCTTTTCCGCTTCCTTGGCTTCAAGTGCGGCCTGTTTGTCAGCTTCCTTCTGAGCCAGAGCCGCCTCTTCGGCTTCCTTTGCGGCAAATTCCTGCTGGCTCTTTAATCTTTCAAGAAATTCGAATGCGCTGTCCGGATCTACCGTATCCTTATATGTTATATAGAGATTATCAGCCTTGTAGATACTCTCCTTTTCGGATTCGTCTATGGCACCCATGAACGATCTGGGAGGCAGGATCCTGCATCTTTCAACCATCGTGGGCACACCTTCCTCGTCAAGTACGGATACGAGTGCTTCGCCGACTCCAAGCTCCATTATTGCCTTTTTAGTGTCAAACTCGGGATTTGCGCGGAATGAATCCGCTGCGGTCTTGACTGCACGTTCCTCCGCAGGTGTATATGCATGAAGTGCATGCTCTATCTTGTTACCGAGCTGTGCAAGAACCTCATCGGGAATATCCCTCGGGTTCTGGGTGCAGAAGTAAACACCTACTCCCTTACTTCTGATAAGCTTTACTATCTGCTCGATCTTCTGTCGAAGTACCTTTGAAATATCATCAAACAGAAGATGGGCCTCATCAAAGAAGAAGATCATCCTCGGTTTTTCCATATCTCCCACCTCAGGCAGAGTCTCAAACAATTCGGACAGAAGATATAACAGGAATGCCGAATAAAGCGTCTGGTCCTTTACAAGCTTTCTGGCATCAAGAACATTGATCGTACCTCTTCCGTCAAGTCCCGTTTTGAAGAAGTCTCTGATATTGATACCCGGCTCCGTAAAGTACATATCACCGCCTGCCGCTTCAAGCGCAACAACACCTCTTATGATAGCGGCAACACTCTGTTTCGTAATGTTACCGTACTGCTTTGACAGCTCCGATGCATTGTCACTCGCATACTGGAGCATCGCCTTCAGGTCCTTGATATCAACAAGAAGAAGTTCCTCATCATCTGCCATCTTGAACAGGCATGTAAGAATATCGGCCTGCGTGTCGTTAAGATTCATAAGCTTTGCGAGCAGTATGGGGCCCATCTCGGAAACCGTTGTCCGAAGAGGGATACCGGATTCACAGTATATGTCCCAGAAAGTGGTCGGATATTCCTTGAATGAAAAACCGGCTTCTTCAAGTCCGAAATAACTGATCCTCTTGCTCATGTCCTCGCTGTCGACACCAGCCTTGCACATTCCCGAAAGATCGCCCTTTATATCAACCAGAAAAACAGGAACACCCGCATCCGAAAAACTCTCTGCCAAAACCTTCAGCGTGACCGTCTTACCGGTACCGGTAGCACCCGCGATGAGTCCGTGCCTGTTGGCCATTTTAGGAAGTATTGAAACCTTTTTATCTCCTGCGGTTCCGATCCAGATCTTATCCTCGTAGAACATACAAACCCTCCTTGTCAAACGGTGAATTTACTTAACAAACAATATCGTATATTATAACATATACACGGTGTCAGTGGGAAAGCTTCTGATACGTTTCGGATGATATGTTTTCATGTCGGCAGTGTTTGATAAAGGAGAAAAAGCATGAGATACCCGCGGTTTTTAAGCAAAGGTGGCCGTATCGGTTTTATAGCTCCAAGTTTCGGATGTGCAACCGAGCCTTACCGGTCAGATTTTGAGGAATCTCTTCGCCGGTTTTCGGATCTTGGTTACAAAACCGTAACGGGACCGAACTGCTTTTGCGATGAAGGTACCGGTATCAGTAATCATCCGCAAAAATGTGCGGATGAGGTTAACGATTTTTTCAAAAACGATAAGAGTGATGTGATCATATCGTGCGGCGGCGGAGAGCTGATGTGCGAGATACTGCCTTTCGTTGATTTTGACGGGATCAAAAATGCCCCTCCCAAATGGTTTATGGGATACTCCGACAACACAAACCTTACGTTTCTTTTGAACACGCTTACCGATACGGCATCCGTTTACTCCGTTTGCGCATCAAAGTTTACAAACGATCACCATCGCTGTGTCGATGATGCGTTTGATATATTATGCGGCAGCAAACTGTCCGTAACAAATTACGATAAATGGTACAAAGACGTTTGGGGCGGCGATGTCGAAGATACTGATGATACCGCGTCAAAAAAAGATGCTCCGATAGGAAAATGGACCAATGAAAAAACAGGGGATACCTTCGACGTTTACGCATATAAACAGTTCCTGTACGAAGGCCCTGCTCCCGTAAGCTCCGTCTCTGTTTCGGGAAGGCTCATCGGAGGATGCATGGACTGTCTGGTAAATCTTGCAGGTACAAAGTTTGATAGGGTCTCGGAATTTACCGACAGATATAAAGAGGACGGGATCATATGGTTCCTGGAAAGCTGCGATCTGTCCGTAATGTCGATACGGCGTGCACTATGGCAGATGGAAAACGCCGGTTGGTTTGATCATGTAAACGGATTTCTTATCGGACGGCCTCTGAGATTTGATGATACGTTCGGTGAATTTGACCACTATGATGCAGTGCTCGGGATACTCGGAAAATATAATGTTCCCATACTGATGGATCTTGATATCGGACATCAGTTTCCGCAAATGCCGATCATATCCGGAGCATACGCAAATGTAAAGGCAGCAGACAATACAATTGGTATTGAGTTTATACTAAAGTAATACGTGTACGGATCATAACATATTCCTCAAAAACGCGCTCCCGCTCATTTCCTAAGTACATAATAGAACATATACTGCTGCATGATGCCGGCAACATTTCCGTAGCGCGGAAATGGATTGATGCCGTCATACTGCTCGTTTATTATGCGGGCGATCCATGTATCGACCGGAGCACGTCCCGTCCTGTGGTATGCAAACAGCTCCACACAGTTTGCCACCTTGTCTCCGACACCGGCAAACGTTTTTAACTCCTCAAACAGTTCCTCATCCGGCAGATTGTCGAGCGCGTTAAGATCTGTATCCTGCAGTGCGATGCGCTCAACGGCTTTGCGGATATAGGGCAGGCGGTAACCGAGTCCGCATGATGCAAGCTCCTCATCCGTTGCACGAAGCATATCCGACGGTTTCGGAAAGAACCCGTCATGTCCGTACATATCAACCAGTCTTTCCACGCTTGTCCTGATGGCCGGAATGCTCTTTCTCTGGGAGATGATAAAACTGATGAGCATCTCAAACTTGTCCTGCTTAAGTATCCTGATACCTGCACCGGCGTCTGCTGCTCTTTTCAGAAACACCTCGTCCTTGGGGATGCTTCTTCTGATCTTTTTATAGTCCGTATCAAGGTCAAAGTACGAATGCCAGATATCCCATTCTTTTTTTGTGCACGAGACGGTCAGTTCGGTAACGCCGTCCCATCCTTTTTTATTCTTTTGTCCTGACAGAAGAGTCTCATCCACGATCTCAACACGATGATCGCCCGTTACAAACACATATGCTCCCTCTGAGATCCTGCGTGGTCTGAAGCATTGTCCGCTGTCAATTATCTTATCAAGATCGAAATCGTCTTCTATCGTTAACTTCAAAGCTTTGACTCCATATCGTCAAGTGATGAATAACCGTACAGGAGTGCGGAGTTTCCGATGGTCTCCTTTGCTATGTTGCGGCCGGACTGTGCCATCGCTGCAACAAAGCGACCGTAAAGTGCGAGTGTTTCATCGGAATAGGTCGATATCTCTCCGCGAAGATATGTCTCGTATGAAGTATTAAACGGACCATCCTCCGACGTGTGAATGCTTCTGGCCTCGCCTGCTGCCTTCGGATACTCACCTGCAAACTCTTCCATCATTCCGACCTGTACGGCAACGATCGCTTCTATGATCTGTTTCTTTTCATCGGATATTTCAGGAAGGCTGTCCCTTATCTTCGCATACTCTTCCGGGGCCGTACTCTCTTCCATACGGCCGTATTTTTCCGTGATAAGATTCCATCCTCTTGCATTTGCCTGTTCAAAATCATTTATAAATGATGCAAGCATCTGTTCATCCCAGAGCATGTACTGAGACTTTCTCATAATATAAAACGTTTCGTGATCATCCTGACAGCTTGCTCTTCCGCCCGCATTCTCAACCTTATCAAATGCATTCCACTCAAGATCTATGATCTTGTCGATAAGATCATCCTTCAGGATCATGTTCATGTCTCTGCTCTTATTGCCATCATCGCTTTTAATGCCGTTCATTATCTCATGAACATGATGATCAAGGTAATTGTCTTCATCCCTTACAAGGCCCATCCCTGCCAATTCATGGAGTATCATTGTACATATGTCTTCAATGATATCGACAGTGTTTTCTCCTGCACAGCCGGCATCGGCAAGAGATGCTATCCTTTCCCTGACCGCCCCGGCATTCTCAAACCGTTCAAGTCCCCTGTACATCCATTTGTAATACGGAGCGTAACTACGGTTAATATAATACATCATCTGCATTGTCTGTCTGATGAATTCGGCGAGGCATACCGATGCCGTAACCCTGTCGCCGCGCCTTAACATACGCGCATAATTATACTGCCCTGTCTGTGACATTGCGGCCGCACAGCGTGCGATCTTGCAGCGCCATACCCTGTCCGGATAATATTTCATAAGCTCTGTCCGGATCGCCGAGATGACACCGGGCTCATCGGTAAATACCTCTCCGTTTACCATATGCGCAAAGCTCTCATCACCGATCGAAAGCCATTCCTCGTCTGTTTCGGGTACGCTCTTAATCCCCAGATGTTTTTTACAGAACCGGTTGATCGTAAATACTCCGACTCTCTTTCCGGCCTCCGGGGTCTCAAGCCTCTTATATCCCATATACTCCTTGGGGAGCATGTCATATTCCTTCTGCAGATCCTTTCCGATCTTTTTATAGTCTTTTTTATTAAGCCACATGACAAATCCCGGACCATAGTCATGATCACGGCTTATCTCATCATCAAATCCGAAGCACTCGCTCCCTTCCCCGACAAGACCGACCGCGATCCTGTCCTCGTATTCGGGAAACATTCCGTGGATCATGGGTTTGCCATACTGCTCATAATACTTACGCGATATATCCAGTCCCGATATGCCGTCAGCCGGTCTGCCCTGTGAAGATTTTTTCTGCTGTGCCTTGCGCATCGCCGCTTCCATGTTCTGTTTTGTTATCATGTATGCGTTGCTCTTTCCGACGCACTTTTCGATCTCATCAAGAGCTTTCTCGTAATACCCGACCGATGCATCGAATTCGCCGCGAATGTACTTTACCTCCGCCATTGCGGAAAGCGCGGCACTGTAGTGGTAGTCCGGCTCCTCGTCCTCCTCGAACAGTTCAAAAGCCTTTGAAAGATCATCCTCGGCCTCATCAAGGCGATCCAGCTTTATAAGCGAGGTTGCCAGATTTGCATATGTGCTTGCCTGTTCTATACGACACTCAGGATACAGCAGCGATATGCCAAGCGCTCTTTCCTGACAGTCAGCGGCACTCTCATAGTCTCCCATCTCCTGAAACAGCAGTGACATGTTGTTAAGAAGCGAGGCATATAACATTGAATCAGGGGCAACGTTTGCATCATAGTACGATTTTACCTCCTGATACAGTCTGTTTGATTCTTTCAGAAGACCTGCCGCACGATATGCATTTGCAACATTAAGAAGTGATGTCGCATGTGCCTGCGACCCCTTGATGGAACTTCCTTCAAGAATATCGAGAAGTTTCTGCGAAAAAACCTTAAGCTTGTCAAACTCTCCGGTCTCACGGTAGTGCCCTATCAGCTCGTTGAGAAGCTGTATCATCACACTCTCATCCGACAACTTTGCCGCCTCACTTAACTTCTCAAGTATATATTCCTCTACCTTACCGCCTTCATTTTGGCTGTATAATCTGTCAATTTCGGCAAAGATCTCTTCAATGTTCATGGCATCCTCCGTTTTGTAAATCCCCCGACTGCACCATTTATTATACACAAAAAAACAGGCAGAAACTATCCTCTGCCTGTTCTTTATATGGTGCATTAACTGCTTAAAACACTTTTTACAGATACTTCTTGAGTGCGTCAACCTTATCAAGTGCTTCCCAGGGAAGATCAAGGTCATTACGTCCGAAGTGACCGTATGCTGCAGTCTGCTTGTAGATCGGACGACGCAGGTTGAGCATCTTGATGATACCCGCCGGACGAAGGTCGAAGTTCTCTCTTACTATGGCAACAAGCTTCTCATCGGAAATCTTGCCGGTACCGAATGTATCAACCATGATGGATGTGGGCTGTGCAACACCGATCGCGTATGACAGCTGTATCTCGCACTTGTCTGCAAGGCCTGCTGCAACAATGTTCTTTGCAACGTATCTTGCAGCGTATGCTCCCGAACGGTCAACCTTTGTGCAGTCCTTACCGGAAAATGCACCGCCGCCGTGTCTTGCGTATCCGCCGTATGTGTCAACAATGATCTTACGTCCCGTAAGACCTGCATCACCGTGAGGTCCACCGATAACAAAACGCCCCGTGGGATTGATGAAGAACTTTGTATTGTCATCGATCAGCTCCTTGGGAAGAACCGGATCGAATACGTACTTCTTGATATCCTCATGGATCTGCTCCTGAGTCACATCATCGTCATGCTGAGTTGAAAGAACAACCGCTTCAAGACGAAGGGGCTTGCCGTTCTCATCATACTCAACAGAAACCTGGCTCTTTCCGTCGGGGCGAAGGTATTTAAGCGTTCCGTCCTTACGAACCTTGGTAAGCTGAAGAGCCAGCTTGTGTGCAAGTGAGATGGGATAAGGCATATACTCTTCCGTCTCATTCGTTGCAAAACCGAACATCATACCCTGGTCGCCGGCACCTGTATCAAGATCATCCTTAAGATCACCCTTCTTTGCCTCGAGAGCCTTATCAACTCCCATTGCGATATCGGCTGACTGCTCATCGATAGCAACAAATACCGCACAGGTATTTCCGTCGAATCCGTATTCGCTCTTTGTGTAACCTATCTCCTTAACCGTGTCTCTGACAACCTTCTGCATATCAACATATGCGTTTGTTGTGATCTCACCTGTGATCAGTACAAAACCTGTGCAGCATGCAGTCTCACATGCAACACGGCTCATGGGATCCTGCTGCATGCATGCATCAAGGATCGCATCTGAGATCGCATCACAGACCTTGTCGGGATGTCCCTCGGTTACGGACTCGGACGTGAATAAAAACTTTTCCATTTAGTCTCCTTTCCGTGCTCTTAAAGAGCCATAAAAAATCCGCTCATCATAGGAATAAGCGGACTTAGGTTTCAATTAAATCCTCTTATTGTTTTAAATCCTCTTATTGTTCGATTGCTCGCTCAGGTTGGCACCTTCCCGAAGGGGTTGCCGTGGCTTCACAGATCCTATGTATCTCCACCACTCTGAATAAGAGAACAACTATTTAGTTCGTGTATAGGATAAACTATGCAAACTGTTTCGTCAACAGTCAATTTATCATTCTCTACCTATCTTCCAGAGCACGGTAATCTATTTTACCTCTTGAGGTTCTCGGAAGATCATCCACAAACTCTATCTCCTCCGGAACCATATATTCAGGCAGATTTTGAATGCAACTTTCCATTATCTCTTTTTTGGCTGATTCAGTATCCACGTCTTCATTAACAATTACAAATGCCTTTGGATAGTGGATTCTCGCCTCATCAGGAACACCTATCACACAGCATAGTTCAACACAGTTGCAGGAACTGATAGTTCTCTCTATCCTGTCAGGAAACAGTTTTGTCACCTGACCGTCACGCCCTTTAGTCATGACGATCCTTTTTATCCTTCCCGTTACATACAGGATTCCTTCCCCGTTTATATATCCAATATCACCCGTGTGTAGCCAGCGTATCCCATCCGAATGAGTCATGACAATTTCGTTAGTTGCATCTTCGTTATTATAATAACCCAACATCAGTGAAGGTCCTGTAAAACAGATCTCACCTTTATGATCATAGGTGACCTCTTCGTTTGTTTCCGTATCTGCTATCTTACAGTTTACCCACACAAGCGGTATCCCTACGCTCCCCGAATGATTGCAGTCACTATATGTCTGTGTTGCTCCTGCTCCCATTTCTGTTGATCCGAGCCCCTTGCACAACTCGGTTTTCGATCCGCATTTTTTCATGATACTGCTGATCTTTTCTTCGTTATCCGTTGTCATACCCTCGCCTCCATAATAGGCTTGCTCTATACAGGACATATCAACTTTCTTTATGTTATCATCTTCGATCAAAGCTTCCCAATAAGACGGTATTGATAGTATGATATTCGGGCGGTATTTACAGATATATGAACCAAATTTCTCACGTTCATATTTTGGAATAAGAGCAACTTTGTAACCTATTACAAGCATAGCCATCATCGATTCAACTAAGCTATAGTTCACGAATGGTGGCAATACCGACAGTGAACAACCCTGTCGTTGATAAGTGAATCTGCAGACAATCTGATACATCAACGCATTCAATCCAACATCAGAGCACATAACCCCTTTCGGTTCACCTGTTGTCCCTCCGGTATGGGATATGATCGCCATCTCATGACAGTCTTTCCTTGCAGCTGTAACCGCTGTCTCCCGGCCTTCCCGAATAAAAGATTTCCAGCTTACAAATACTTTGCCATCGAGAGAAGGTTGCTTCACTTTCAGTCTGTAAGCGATTTTGAGTGTTATCGGAAGCGAATCTGCCGGAGATGCAACAATAACCTTTTCTACCATTGTCTTATCCATGTCATTTGCTATAGCATCATATGCCCCATCAAAGATCACGGCGATCTTACTCTGAACCTCGTTGAAATAGTTCAATGTCTCTTCCTTTCCCGCAAGCGGGTGGATCACATTTGCTACGGCCCCGATCTTATTCAGCGCATAAACGCAATATAGCGCTTCCGGAATGCTCGGCAGCGCTATAGTCACTATATCTTTCTCTTTTACGCCGGCTTTAAGAAAAGCCGCTGCGGTCCTGTCTATATTATCAAATAATTCTTTATATGTTATCTTCCGGCCAAGATATAAGATTGCTATATCCGACGGATAGTTCTTGTTGTTCTCATACATGTACTCATAGATAGTACATTCCGGCAAAGGGGCATTTATAGCCTCTTCGCTGTAAAACTTAAGCCAGGGCTTATCAACCGATGGATATCCTGTCTGTCTGTCTGTCTGTCTGTCTGTCTGTCTGTCTGTCTGTCTGTCTGTCAAAGTGTTTACCCCCATGTCATATCTGTCAAGTCACTTTGTAATTAAAATGCAAAAAATCAACTAAAACTTTATATCACCATATAACGTATGTCAAGAAATTCAAGTATTTGAGACCTTTGAAATATAAAACCGGATGTATGAGAAACAATTCTCACATACATCCGGCAAAACGCATTCGGAATATTTATCCACTACTATCAAAGATGAGAATAAACCTCCATTGGATTGGCATCAGCCGGGAAGTTCTTTACAGTATCATATATCGGCCTAATCTCGTCGACGGTTGTTTCAAGTTCATCCGCTATGGTCTCGATTGTTTTGTTCTTAGCGATTTTCTTTTGAACAAGTTGAACCATCGCGATTTCGCGACCTTCTTCCCGATCGAGCCTTCTCTGTTTCTTCTCATCATATTCATATAATATGCTCATCTCTATAACCCTCGTCTTGTGCTTAAGCAGGAACTCACGCAGTATGTGTCAAAAGAACCGTCCCTTTGACACACTTCAAAGTTTAGAATAAACCTCCATTGGATCGGCATCTACCGCTGCAGCTTTCACTGCTTCATAAATAGGCCTAATCTCGTCTACCGTAGTCTCAAGTTCATCCGCTATGGTCTCGATCGATTTATTCTTTGCGACCTTAATTTGAACCAGTTCGATCAGACCTTCTTCACGGCCTTCTTCACGGCCTTCTTCCCGACCTTCTTCCCGATCAAGCCTTCTCTGTTTCTTCTCATCATATTCGTATAGTATGCTCATCTTTATAACCCTCGTCTTGTGCTTAAGCAGGAACTCACGCAGTATGTCCTGTCTGATACAATCATCAACTGTTCTTCTGACGGCGTCCTCAATACCCATTGTCTTACGATTAGTACGGATCATGGCTACAAACTGCGAATACTCCCGAAGAGTCTTACAGTTATTGAGTACTCTGTTGTTCTGCCCATCATTGATATTTACTATCTTTACAATCAGTTCCAGCTGCGGTTCTTCCTCGGCCTTTACAAACATCTCAGACAAGCGGTACTCGCTTACATCTCCCGGATCATCCTCACCGTTATAAAACATGATAAACCTCGGTGTTGCGATCTCCAGCCGCCTGCTCCCATATAGGTTCATCTCTGCTGTCATCTCCTGTAACAGATCTGATACATAGAACAGATTCCGAAGCGGAAGATTAGGATTTAATGTTGACTGGTGTTCGTAAAGGTTCAAACTGTCGCAGAAGACAAATGAGATATCGTTTTTCATACTCACGTAGATAGCATCCTCGAGAGTA